>DASXOJ010000096.1:0-111989 GCA_036494465.1 Pseudonocardiaceae bacterium | reverse complement strand
GTCCACGTGCAACAGCGGGAACGGCACCGGAGCCGGCCAGAACGCCTTGATCGCCAGGTGCAGCAGCAGCGTCGAGTCCTTGCCGCCGGAGAACAGGATCACCGGGCGATCGAACTCGCCCGCCACCTCGCGGAAGATGTGCACAGCTTCGGATTCCAGGGCAGCCAGCTGGTCGGTGCCCGTATCTTGGGTAATGGTCACGAGGGCTGCCCTTTCAGCCGTGTAAGCCGCATTCGGTCTTGTTGTGCCCAGACCAACGTCCGGATCGGAGGTCCGCGCCCGGCAGTGGTTTCGCCGTGCACGGTGCACAACCAATCGACGGATAGCCGGCAGAGACCAATGGATTGACCAGAATGGAGTTGTCGTCAATGTATTGGTCGTATTGTTCGTCCGACCAGTCCGCCAATGGGTTGATCTTGATGAGGCCGTGGCCGGCGTCCCAGCCGATCTTCGGCGTATCGGCCCTACCGGCGCTGTCCGTCCTGCGTACGCCGGTGACCCAGACGTTGTATTCGGCCAGAACCCGCCGCAATGGCACGACTTTGCGCAGGCGGCAACAACGATCAGGATCACTGTCATACAGAACCCCGTATGCCTCCTCCTGTTCGGCCACGCTCATATCGGCCGCCGCGTTGAGAACGCGCACGTCGGGGTAGGTGGCGGCGATGGCGTCGCGGGTGCCGATCGTCTCGGCGAAGTGGTAGCCGGTGTCCAGGAACACCACTGGCACATCGGGTTTCACCGACGTCGCCAGGTCGATCAGCACGGCGTCCTGCATGTTCGAGGCCACCACCCACCGGTTCGTGAACAGGGCCGTCGTCCACGCCAGAATGGAAACGGCGTCGGCGTCGGCGAATTCCTCCGCCGCGTGTTCAGCGATCGTTTGCAAGACACTCGTCTTGGTCCGCATGTCCATCAGCTCCGCAACAGCAGGATGGCAAGGGTGGGGCGCGGGTGGCGGCTAGCGTTCAGGATCGCGGCGCCTACCTGCGCAAACACATGAGCCGGGGACTCGACTGCGGGAGAGGTGATCCGCAATCGTTAAGAACCTTTCCTAACAAACCCAGGACATTGCTACTCGCCCCTGACGTGGGTGTCAAGGCAGGATGAGCCGAACGGCTGATCCTGACACGCGCGCGATGGATTGCGTGGCTGACCTTGGCTCGATCGCCGACCGAAATGATCAGGCCGGATCGTTGACGATCTGCTGACCTGGCCTAATGAAACAGAATACTGTCAACGGTTGATCCATCTGACATCGACACGATTGACACTGGCGTTACTGCGGCGCTACCTTCTGCCTTGAACGTAAAGAAAGGTTCCTAACGAATCCTGTGCTGGCCCGTACGCCTCAGGAGCGGATGGGCGGCTGTTCCTTCGGTTGTCGCTGAACCAGGTCATCGAAGAAGAAACGGGAACCAACACCATGCGTATTCTTGTGCTGGGCGGCGACGGGTTCTGCGGCTGGCCCACCTCGTTACATCTGTCCGACCGCGGCCACGACGTCACCATCGTGGACAACCTCAGCCGCCGGTCGATCGACCTCGAACTCGAGGTCGAGTCGCTGACCCCGATCCGGCCCATCGGTGAGCGAATCCGGGTCTGGCAACAGGTTTCCGGCCAGTGCGTCGGCTTCGTCAACCTGGATCTGGCCACCGAGTACGACCGCCTGGCCGCGCTGTTGCGGGAGCAGCGGCCGGACGCGATCGTGCACTTCGCCGAGCAGCGCGCCGCCCCGTACTCGATGCGCTCCACCGCCGCCAAGCGGTACACGGTGGACAACAACGTCCGGGCAACGCACAACGTACTCGCGGCGCTGGTCGAATCCGGTCGGGACACCGCGCTCGTGCACCTGGGCACCATGGGCGTCTACGGCTACGGCTGGTCCGGTTCCGCGCCGATCCCCGAGGGCTATCTGACGGTCAAGGTGCCCACTCCGGACGGCGACATCGAGCGGGAGATCCTGCACCCGGCCAACCCCGGCTCGGTCTACCACCTGACCAAGACCCTGGACCAGCTGATGTTCGCGTTCTACGCGCGCAACGACCAGCTGCGCGTCACCGACCTGCACCAGGGCATCGTGTGGGGGACCCAGACGCCGCAGACCTCGCGCGACGAACGCCTGATCAACCGGTTCGACTACGACGGCGACTACGGCACCGTGCTCAACCGGTTCCTCATGCAGGCCGCCATCGGCCACCCACTGACCGTGCACGGCAGTGGCGGTCAGACCAGGGCGTTCATCCACATCACCGACACCGTGCGGTGTATCGAGATCGCGCTGGAGAACCCGCCGGCCAGTCCGAAGCCGATGGTGTTCAACCAGATCACCGAGACGCACCGGGTGCGCGACCTGGCCAAGATGGTCAGCGACCTGACCGGTATCGAGGTCGCCAACCTGCCCAACCCGAGGCAGGAGCAGGACGAGAACGACCTGAACGTGCGCAACGACAACTTCCTCGCTCTCGGCCTCGAACCGACCACGCTGTCCGAAGGTCTCCTCGCGGAGTGCACCGGCATCGCGCAGCGCTACCGCGACCGGGTCGACCCGGGCAAGATCATCGCGCGGTCGGTGTGGCGTGCGGGCATGGCGACCTCGCCCGACCTGCTCGGCGAACTCCCGGCGAGGCGGTAATGGTCAAGCAGGTACGCGTGCGTGGCATGAACGCCGCGGCCGAGATCGGCGCCACAGGGTCCTCCAAAGAGGTCAGCCGGACTCAGTTCCCGCACGCCTCGATCCGGCAGCTCCTGGTCGCGATTGCGATCCTGGCCATCGGCGCGCTGGTCGCCTGGTTCACCTTGGTCCGCGCGGCGGCCCCGACCAGTTTCGCGGGCACCGTGCAACCGGCTCAGTCGGTGAACCTGGACTTCAACCAGACCGGACCGGTGGCGCAGTTGCTTGTCAAGCCGGGACAGCAGGTCGCCACCGGTCAGGCACTGGCTACCCAGGACCAGACCGCGGGCAAGGCGGCACTGGCCGACGCGCAGGCGGTGCTCACCGCGGACAAGGCCAAACTGGCCGCGCTGTCCTCGCCGAGCCTCTCGCCCGCCCAGCAGCAGACGCTGAACTCCCAGGTGGCGCAGGCCAACGGGCAGCTCTCCGGCGCGCAGAAGGCCGGGACCGACGCGGTCAGCGCGGCCAACGCCGAAGTGGTCCAGGCACAACAGGCGCTCACCCACGCGCAGACCGTGCTGAACAACGACACGGCGCAGTTGTCGTCCTGCCAGAGTCACCAGAACGACAACTGCGGCAGCTTGCAGGCTCAGGTGCAGCAGGACACGACCGCGGTCAGCACCGCGAGCGCGGCGCTGCAACACACCAAGACGACGGTCGCCCAGGCGCAGGACAGCGCGGCCAGCGCGGTCACCAACGCGCGCAACTCATTGACCGTGGCCGAGAACCAGCGCGCCGCGGCGAACGCGCCGGCCACCCAGGCCGACCTCTCGTCGGCCCAGGCCGACGTCGCCAACGCGCAGAGCACGGTCGACGCGGATCAGGACGCCCTGAACGCGTTGACCCTGCGCGCCCCCATGGCCGGACTGATCGCCAACCTCGGCGGCCAGGCCGGGGAACTGGACGGCACGACGGGCGTGCACGCCTTCGCCGGCCCCCAGTCCCTGCAAATGGATTCCGCGTCGAACTTCAGCCTGTTTCCCGCGCAGAACGGCAACGGCGCGACGCAGAATTCCAACTCGGGTAATCAGCAGGCGCTGATCACCCTGGTGACCGCGCAACGCAACGCGGTCGCCCAGGTCAGCGAGGATCAGGTGTCCTCACTGCATCAGGGCGCGGCGGCGGAGATCACCGTGAACGCACTGCACGCCACGGTGAACGCAACCGTCGCGCAGGTCATCCCCATCCCCGTGAGTCAGGGCGGTTCGGTCGAGTACGAGGTGCAGCTCGTGGTCGCCAACTGGCCGCCCGAAACCGAGCCAGGTATGAGTCTGAGTGTGGCATTCCCGTGACCATCAGACTTTCCGGGCTCTTGTTGCTGGTGCTCGACCTCGCCCTGGTCGGCGTCATCGTGCTGCATGCGTTGCGGCGGCGGTTCGACGACTCCGACCGGGGTGTTGGCAACGTGTGCACGCTGCAGAAACCGCACCCGGCCTCGATGAAACGCGTGCTGCTGTTCTGCCTGGTCGCCATCGGCGGCAGCATCGGGCTGATCGGGCTGCGCAATCCCGACCTGTCCCAGAACTATCGCGCGGTCATCGCGGACATGATCGACAAGGTCATCCCCGAACCATCCGTTGTGGACAGTTACGTCACGCACCTGCGCCCGGTCGTGCCGTTGAGCTTCCTGGCGTTCACCCTCGCGCTGGCCGTGTCCATCCACGCCAGTCCGATGCGGCGAATCGTCATCCTGCTGCACGCGCCGCTGGCCATCTTCGCCTCGCTGACCGGCGACGCCGCGCTCGGCGTCATCGGCCTGTCGACCGGTCTGCCACTCGGGCCGTTCCCGCTGGTCAGCATTCTGATGCACTACCTGGTCGCCTATCTGCTCGCGATGCGGCTCGGGCTGACCACCTACCGGCTGCCGCGACCGAGTCAGGTGCCGATCCGCAGGCACGGCGACATCATCGACTCGGTGATCATGCTGTGCGTGCTGCTGACCGTGTTCGCGGTGGTCGCGGCGGGCGCGGACTTCGTCGTGCACCTGGTCGGCGACGACCCGATCTACTTCACGTTCATCCTCATCGCGATCCCGGTCTACCTGAAGTTCGGCATCTACATCGTGCTGACGATCCTGCGGTTCTTCGGCTCGAACCGGATGCCGCAGCCCGGCCCGAACCCGCCGCCCATCGAGGTGATCGGCCCCGCGTACAACGAGGAAACCAACATCGTGGCCTGGGTGGAGAGCGTGGACCGGGCCGCCGTCGCCTACGGCGGCCCGGTCCGGTTGATCCTGTGCGACGACGGATCGATCGACGACACCCGCAGGCTCGCCCAGGAAGCGATGGCGCGTTCGGTCGCCATCTACGGCGAGGTGATCGCGGGCCGGCACGCAGGCAAGGCGACCGCGCTCAACCTCGCGCTCGCCCGGTGCCGCACGGACTACGTGATCCGGCACGACACCGACTGCGAACTGCACCCCAACGTGTTCCGCTACACCATCCCGCACTTCCAGGCGAACCCGAAGATCGGCCTGGTCGGCGCGTTCATGATGCCGAAGATGCCGTTCACCACCTGGATCGACCGGATGCGCACGCTGGAACTCGCCGCCGGTTTCGGCCTGCCGCGCCTGGCCTACGCGGTGGTGGACATGCAGCCGTGCGTGCCAGGCAACTACACGGCGGTGCGCCGCGAGGCCGCGCTGGAGGTCGGCGGCTGGCCGGAAGGGATGCTCGGCGAGGACATCGACTTCACGTGCAGCGTCGCGCGTCTGGGCTATCGCGCCGTGTACGACCGCAGGGTCTGGGCGTACGAGGACGTGCCGGAGAACGCCGCGCAGCTGCGCCTGCAACGCCGCCGCTGGAGCACCGGGTCGATCTACAACTTCGCGCGCTTCGTGCCGTTCGCCTGCGGCACGGCCGGTCCGAGGTTCTGGTTCGCGGAGTTCTTCAAGGGCGCCCGCCGCCTGGTCCAGCCGATGCAGTTCGCCGCGTACCTCTTCGCCATCCAGGAGGCGATCTTCGATCCTGGCGTGCGGCAGAACCTGTGGCACCTGCTGGCGTTCTTCATCATCGCCAAACTGCCGATGCTGCTCGTGGTCGTGTGCAGCATGTTCTACCGCAGGATGTGGAAGGCGTTCCTGTGGTGGCCGCTGTTCCTGTTCTTCATGTGGATCAAACGCCTCGCCAATGTCGAGGCGTTGTTGCTGCTGCGCACCCGCGATGTGCGGTTCGCCTGGTGGCGGCCTGCCGTGCGCACCAGGCCGGACGCGACGGACGTCAACTGGCCGGTGCTCCGCCCGCGTTACCTCCCCCATCCCGAGTCCTAGAAGGAGCCGAGCGTGCGAGTCGGGGTCCGCGTCGTTGCCACGTTCCTGTTGGTGGTGCTGGTCATGATGACCGGATGCAGTGCCTCCGGTCGACCGGCCAGACACCATCCCCGAGCGGATGCGGGCACCCCGGCCGCCGCCGATCCCTGGTCGCAGGCGGCGGCGGGCAACGCGCTGATCACCGACCCGACCACCCAGCTCTCCGCCGCCGAGCTGACCTTCCTGCACCAGGTCGCCAACCGCACCTGGAACTTCCTGTCCGGACCGGACCTCGATCCGGGTACGTCGCTGCCGATGGACAGTGTCGCGGTGTCCGGCCAATCCGGGTCCACGGTCAACCTCAACCAGACCACGGCGGCCACCGCCTACACCAACCCGACGCTGATCGGCAACTACCTGACCTCGATCGTCGCCGCCAAGGACATCGGCGTCGCCACGGCGGCGCAGGCGCAGACCGCGGCGCAGGCCGAACTGACCGAGTTGACCAAACTGGCCACCTACCAGGGTTTCCTGTTCCGCTGGTATGACACCAGGACCGGGCAGGCGATCGACGGTCCGCGCGGCAATCCGGTCACCAACGGCTATGTGTCCACAGTGGACAATGGCTGGTACGCGCAGGGCCTGCTGGTGGCCCGGCAGGCGTTCCCGCCGCTCGCGGCCGGGTTCAACAAGCTGTTGACCGCCATGCAGTGGCAGTTCCTCTACGACAGCAAGGACAACGTCCTCTACAACGGCTACCAGATGGGCAAGGGCTACTCCAACTCCACCTACGACAACGCCTACTCCGGCCCGCGCATCGCCGACTACCTCGCGATCGGCAGTGGCAAGGTGCCCGGCGCGCTGTGGTGGGGCCTGTCCCGCACCCCGCCTGCCGACCACAACCAGCGCCAGGTGCCGCAGGGCAACCAGGTCAGCTACACCGACCCGCAGGACCACAAGAAGTACGCCGTCTACGAAGGCCACTACGTCTACGACCACATCAAGTTCGTGCCCACCTTCAACGGCAGCATGTACCAGGCGCTCGCGCCCGAGCTCGTCGTGCCGGAACAGACCATGGCGCCCAACAGTCTCGGCCTCAACGACCGCAACACCGCGCTGGCCCAAGGCGCGTACGGCAGCTACGGCGCCAAGTCGACGGTGTGGGGCTGGGCGCCCGCGACCTCGCCGCAGGGTCGCTACGTCAACTACGGCGCGCCCGACCTGGGCACCGACACCGGCGCGATCTCCGACGAGGTCGTCAGCCCGTACGCGGAATTCCTGGCGCTGCCGGTGATCCCGACCCAGGCCGACGCGAACATCGGCGCGCTGCGCACGAATTTCCCGAAGAGCTACACCCAGTACGGTTTCCTGGATTCGATCGACACCAAGACCGGCCAGATCGCCAACCGGTTCATGGCGATCAGCCAGCTCGCGATCCTGATGGCGATCGACGACGCCGTCGACCACGACCAGTTGCAGACGTATCTGGCCGGTGGCCCGGAAGGTAAAGTGCTCAACCAGTACCTGGGCATCGAACAGTATTCGATCCAGGGTCTCGCCTCGTGAACTCCTCAATGATGGCTCAATAGCGACAGTCCTTCCGAAAGAGGTTCTGTGGAGTCCCTACTTTCGAGGGGATCACACGCTCCGTGATCTGTTCTTGACTGTCGGGTGCATCCAACCGAGGGGAGAACCCGAATGCGGATCAATTCACGAGTCCACAGAAAAGCCGTGGCAGGGGCCTGCTTAGCCGCGGCCCTGTTCGCCGGGGGCGCAGGCGTCGCCGCGGCCGCGCCGGCGGGCGTGATCATGCCCGGTTCGGTCGCCGACGCGGTGACCTCGGCTCCGGCCGTGGGCACGGTGCCCGCGGGCCAGAGCCTGAACGTCCAGCTGTGGCTCAAGGGCAACGACACCGCAGCCACCGCCTACGCGGACGCGGTCAGCAACCCGAAGAACAAGACCTACCACCAGTTCCTCAGCCCGAGCGCCTACACCGCCCGCTTCGGCGCGAGCGCCGCCAGCGTCACCGCGGTGCAGAACTGGTTGACCCAGCAGGGTTTCACCAACATCAAGGTCGACGCGCAACGCACCTACCTCAGGGCAACCGCGCCCACGTCCACCGTGCAGACCGCCTTCGGCGTGCAGATGAAGACCTTCAAGGTCGCGGGCCAGGCGGCGCCGGTGATGTCCAACGACCGCAACATCACGCTGCCCGCGTCCATCGCCGGTGACGTGCTCGGCGTCAGCGGCCTGAACAACACCCAGCCCCTGACCGAGCTGGCCAAGCCGACCCTGCCCACCAAGGCAGAAGCCGCGGCCGAGGCCGACAACTGCTCGAACTACTACGGTCAGAACACCCAGTCCGGCCTGCCCGCCTACCACGGCGTCACCGCCTTCCCGACGCACGTCTGCGGCTACAACGGCTCCCAGCTGCGCGCCGCGTACGGCATGACCGGCGCCAACACCGGCAAGGGCGTCACCGTCGCCTACATCGAGGTCGGCACGCCGTACAAGATGTTCCAGACCTTGACCAAGTGGGCGGCCTCCAGCGGCCTGCCCGCGCCGAAGTCGGCGAACTACTCCGAGCTGTCCATCGGCTCGGGCAACGACTGCGGCAACGCCTTCGACATCGAAGAGCAGCTCGACATCGAGTCCAGCTACGCGATGGCGCCCGACCAGCATCAGCTGCTCGTCGGCGGCGACAGCTGCGACACCGAGAACGCGGGCGCGCAGAGCCTGTTCGACGCGGACAACGCGGTACTCGACGGCAACGGCAGCCACCCGCTCGCCTCGGCCACCTCGAACTCGTGGGAGCTCGGCCCGGAGAGCATTCCGGCCGCGCTGACCAACATCATGCACTCGATCCTGCTGCGCGCGGCGGGCGAAGGCGTGAGCATGTACTTCTCCTCCGGTGACGGCCCGGGCATCCTGGTGCCCTCCTCGGACCCGTACGCGACCGCGGTCGGCGGCACCAGCCTCGGCCTCGACCAGACCAACAAGCGGCTGTTCGAAACCGGTTGGTCCAACGACGTGCTTGGCAACAACGGCGACGGCACCACCACCAACTACGGCGTGGCCGCCGCGGCCGGTGGCGGCGCGAGCCTGCTCTGGAACGAGCCCAGCTACCAGAAGGGCGTCGTGCCCAGTTCGATGACCTCGCCCGGCGCGGGCAACCGCGGTGGCGCGGTGCGTGCCGTACCGGACGTGAGCGCGCTGGCCGACCTCACCACCGGCATCGGCGAAGCCGTCACCGAGGCCGACCCCAGCGGTGGTGCCGACCAGTACGAGGTGTTCCCTGAGGGTGGCACCAGCCTGGCCGCTCCGCTCGTCGCGGGCATCGTGGCGGCGGCACAGCAGGGCCAGTCCAGCACCTTCGGGTTCCTCAACCCGGCGCTGTACTCGCTGGCAGGCAGCTCCGCGCTGAACGACCCGCTGCCGATCACCGCGTCCTCGCCAGCCGCCGACCAGGGCGTCTACTGCGCGGACCTGGCCTGCATCGGTGCCCCGCCCTCGGTGTGGACCTTCGACGACCAGGACCCGGCCGCGACCGACCAGGTGACCGCCAAGGGCTACGACACCATGACCGGCGTCGGCACCCCGAACGGCACCACCTTCATCAACGCGCTGCGCAAGCACTGATCCGATCGAGCCCGCCTCCGACGAACCTACTTTCGTCGGGGGCGGGCCCGGCGCGTTCTGAGCAGACTGTTCGGGCAATCGACGTAGCCGAACAGGGGAAGCTGAATGCGCAGCAGAACGAGAATGGCGGCCGTGGCCGCGGGCCTGGTCACCGCGTTGTCCGCAGGGGGAGTGGGCGTCGCGCAGGCGGCACCGACACCGGTGCAGATCCCCGGTTCGGTCAACGCAGCGGTGGCCGCCGCGCCCGCGACCGGGACCGTGCCAGCGAACCAGCAACTGACGGTTCAGTTATGGCTCAAGGGAAACCAGGCAGGCGCCGAAGCGTTGGCGAGCGCGGTCAGCGACCCGAAGAACCCGGCTTTCCGCCAGTACACCTCGCCGAACGCCTACACCGCGCGCTACGGCGCGAGCGCTACAACCGCGAGCGCGGTGTCCTCCTGGTTGACACAGCAGGGCTTCTCGCAGGTGAAGACCGACGCGCAGCGCGCCTACGTGCAGGCCAGCGCGCCCGCCTCGACCGTGCAGCAGGCGTTCGCCGTGCAGCTCAAGAAGTTCGCCGTCGCCGGTAAGTCGATCATGTCGAATGACCGCGACGTCAGCCTGTCCTCGTCGATCGCGAACGACGTGCTGGCCGTGACCGGGCTCAACAACACCCAGCCCAAGCCGGAGTTCGTCGCGGCCCCGCGCACGGACGTGCCGAACTGCTCGAACTACTTCGGCCAGAACCAGCAGACCGTGCCCGCGATCGGCGGCGTCACCAGCGTGCCCACCCGCGTCTGCGGTTACAACGGCAGCCAGTTGCGCACCGCCTACGGCATGACCAACGCCAACACCGGCAAGGGCGTCACCGTCGCCTACGTCGAGGCCGGGCAGCCGGACAAGATGTTCAAGACCCTGACCACCTGGGCCAGGGCCGGTGGCCTGCCCGCGCCCCGCTCCGCGAACTACTCCGAACTGCTGCTCGGTTCCGGTGCCGCCTGCGGCAACCCGTTCGACATCGAGGAACAGATCGACATCGAGTCCGGCTACGCCATGGCGCCCGGCCAGCACGAGTTGATGGTCGGCGCGGACAGCTGCGACACCCGCGACGACGGCAACCAGGCCCTGTTCGACGCGCTCAACGTCGTGCTGGACGGCACCGGCAACAGCCCGCTCGCCACCATCGCGTCCAACTCGTGGGGTCCGGCGACCGACGAGACCAGCGACCCGGCCGACATCCCGGTGATGCACCAGATCCTGCTGCGCGCGGCCGGTGAAGGCGTCGGCATGTACTTCGCATCGGGTGACTCGCCCGGAGTCGGTACGCCGCAGGACGACCCGTACGCGATCGGCGTCGGCAGCACCAGCCTCGGCCTGGACGCCGGCAACAAGCGGTTGTTCGAGACCGGCTGGTCCACCGGTGAGCAGGTCCCCAACGCGGACGGCACCTACACCGACAACGGCATCCAGGACGGCGCCAGCGGCGGTGCGAGCACCGTGTTCGACGAACCGGCCTACCAGCGCGGCGTGGTGCCCAACTCGATGGCGACGCAGGGCCGCAAGACGCCCGGCCGCGTCGTGCCGGACGTGAGCGCCGAAGGCGATCAGTTGACCGGCATGAGCGTCGGCTTCACCGAACCCGGCACCAACGGCGGACCCGACGTGTACAGCACCGATCCCTTCGGCGGCGCCAGCCTGTCCGCGCCGCTGTTCGCGGGCATGGTGGCCGCCGCGCAGCAGGGCCAGCCGCGCGCGTTCGGGTTCGCCAACCCGCTGTTCTACCTGCTGGACCGGGGTGGCGCCTTCCGCGACGTGCTGCCGTTCACCGCGGCAACGCCGGTCGCCTACCGGTTCGTGTACAACTCGTCGGCCTCGCCCGCCTACGTCGGCGTGCTGGACGACCAGAACCCGGCCGAGACCAAGCAGGTGACCGCCAGGGGCTACGACACCATGACCGGTCTCGGCACGCCGAACGGTCAGAAGTTCATCAACGAACTGCGCCTGTTCGGCTAATTGAACCGGCGCTGCAAGGCGTGCACCAAGGTCGGTGCGGCGCCGTAGAAACGAGCTGGGAAGCGCAACCACGCCGGGGCGAACACCTCGGCGCGGTTGCGCGCCACCGCGTCCACCAGCGCCTTCGCCACGTCTTCTGCCGGGATCGCCTTCAGCTGGGCGTCGTCGTAGGTCCGGCCGTGCCGCTGGAAGAACGGCGTCGCCACCACACCCGGCACCACCACCGACACCCCGATGCCCTTCTTGGCCACCGCGAGCCGCAGGCTGCTGGCGAACGTGCGCAGTCCGGCCTTGGTGCCCGCGTACACCGCCTCGTCCGCGACGCCCATGCTGCCCGCGATCGACGACACGAACACCAGATGCCCGGCCCCGCGCTCCAGCATCGCGGGCAGCAACAACCTGGTCAGTCGCATATGGACGGACAGATTCACCTCGACGATTTCGTCTATTGTGGACATCGGCATGTCGTCGAGCTCGCCGGCCCAGCCAAGGCCCGCGTTGCACACCAGCAGATCCACGTCACCGGCCCACTCCGCGAGCCGGTGGGCGGCCTCCGCCGAGCCCAGTTCGAGCGCCAGCGACGAACCACCGGTCTCCTCGGCCAACGCGCCCAGCGCGGTCGCGTCCCGCCCGGTCAGCAACACCCGCGCGCCCGCCCGCGTGAGCAGTCGCGCCGCCGCGCTGCCGATGCCCGACGACGCCCCGGTGATCAGCGCCCGCGCGCCGGCCAGTTTCATGTCGCGACCCTTCTCGTGGTAGCAGGCAATGACGCGGTCGGCGAATCGTTGGCCAGCAACCAGACCCCGGCGACCAGCCCGAGCAGTGCGAACACCTGACCCACCACCGGCCCCGGCCCGGGTTGCAGGTTCTCGCCCAGCCACAACACGCCGACGCCGATGCTCACCAGCGGATCGGTCACCGTGATGATCGCCAATGGCGGCGCCATGTTCCTGGTCGCCTGGAACGCGTTCTGGTTCAACAGGAAACCGGTCGGCCCCAGCACGATCATCGCGTAGATCGGCCAGTCGCCCAGCACGCTCGGCAACCCGCTCGCGCTCAGCTGTCCCAGCGCGAGCTTCGCCAGCCCTGCCGTCACCCCGAACAGCACGCCCGCGCCCACCGCCAGCGCGAACGCCCGCGCGTCACCCCGGTACCTGGACGCGACCGCGAGACACCCGACGAGAATGACGGCCAGCCCGATCGCCAACGGCAGCGCGGACCCGAGGCTCAGGTAAGCCGCGCCACCGGAAGGTCTGGCCAGCAAAGAAAAGACCGCCAGTCCGACCCCGCACAGGCTCGCGCCCAGGATCACCCGGCCCGGCGGCAACCGGTGCGCCAGCGCGCTGCGGATCAACACCGCGAACAGCAACCCGCTGACCAGCAACGGCTCGATCAACACCAGCGGGCCGGTGTCCAGTGCGAGCAGTTGCAGCGCGGTGCCGGACGCGTTCGCGAGCAGTGAGCCGAGCCAGATCGGCTGCCGCGCCAGGTCGAGCAGCAGTCCGGGCCGCAGCGCACGACGCTGCCGAACTCGCGTGGTGGCGATGTGCTGCAACGCCCCGGTGAACCCGAAACTGACCGCGCTGCCCAACGCTGCCGGTACCGCGATCCAGAGATTCTCCAGCTCGGTCACAACTGTTTGAACGCCGCGTACGTGGCCTCCGCGAGAGCGTCCACAGTGGACGCGGTGGCGGCGTCGCCGGTGAAACAGTAGGTCAGGTGATCGGCCCAGGTCATCACGCCGGCCGACAACCGGACGCCGGGCGCCAGCGCCAGCACCGGATACACCACCGCGACCCGCGAACCATGCAGGAACACCGGCGACCGCGCACCGGGCAGCACCGACGCGATCAGATTGAACCAGGTCGAGCGGTAGACCAGTCGCGCGAGGCGCCGATGCAGGAACGGCGGCAGCGAACCGAGAATCCGCACCACCGCGTGTGCCGCGTGCGGCGCGCTGGAGTTCACCTGCTCCTGCGTCGCCTGCTTGGTCAACTGGACGCGCTGCTCCAGCGACATCGGCCCCAGCGGCAGGTCGACCGAGGCCGCCCCGGTGTGGTTGCCCGCGCTGCGATAGGTCGCGGTGCTGCGCGTCGAGCGCGGCATCATCACCCGGATCGTCTGGTGTGTGTTCGCGTCCGGCAGCACCTCGTGCAACGCCTCGACCAGCAACGCCGTCGCCAGATCGGTCGCGCGCACCGTCAACGTCTTCGCCGCCGCGCGCACCTCGGTCAGCGGCAGGTCCACCCGGGCGTGGTGCCGCGCCGCGCTGTGCACCGGACCGTCCAGCGACAGCTCCGGCGCGCGACCCGCGCCCGCCAGCGCCACCAACCCGGTGACCAGGTCCCTGGCCCCGTGCACCCGCTGCTTGAAGGTCGGCTTGTCCTCGTCCGCCGGCGGCTTCGGGTCCGCGATGAACGTCTGCCCCTTCGTCCGGCCGACCAGCGCGCCGGTCACCGCGATCCCGTCCGAGGCCGCGTGGTGCAGCTTCACCAGGAACGCGCTGCGCCCGCCCTCCAGGCCCACCACCAGCTGCGCGCGGCCGGTCTCCTGCCGCTCGTCGAGCGGGACCGAGAAGAAGGCGTCCATCGCGCCGTCCAGATCGGCGGGCGTGCCCGGTTCGCGCACGTCCACCACGTCCAGCAGCGCGGCCGGGTTCACCGTCGGGTCCGGCTGGAACGCGGGATGCCGGAACGCGTTGCCGCGAATGATCCGGCCCTTCAGGCCGGGGGAGGCGTCGAACAGGTCGACCGCGTCCGCGAACGTCGGCGAACTGCCATCCTCCTTCGCGTCCAGCACCAGCACCGCGCCCAACTGCTGCGGTACCTCGCCGGTCTGCACGTGCACGAACAGCGCGTCCTCCGGCCGCAACCGCACCGGCCGCTCCGCGTCACTCTGCTCGGCCGCCTTGAACAGCGCGGTGATGCCGTCGTCCAGGGTGCGTGCGTTGGTGTGCGCGAACGCCGCCTTCTCGATCGCGGCCAGATACGCGGGCTCGCGGATCAGCCTGCGCGCCGCGTTCGTGAGCGCGCGGGAGTCGGGACAGACCTCCGCCAACCCGGCCTCGGCCATCAGTTCGGCGTTGGCCCGGCCGTGCGCGGCGATCGGCTGGAACATCAGGATCGGGCGACCGCAGGCCAGTGCCTCCAGCGCGGTCGCGCCGCCCGCGTTGGTCACCACCACGTCGCTGGCCAGCGTCAACGCGGGCATGTCGTCGATCCAGCCCAGCGCGCGCAGCCGCCCACCGTGATCGCCCCCTGCCAGCAACCGCTCGCGCAACTGTTTGTTCTTCGCGCACGCCACGACCACCGTGATCGCCGGATCGGCCGCCAGCAGCGTCGTCGCCGCCGCCTCGACGCTGCCGAAACCGAAAACGCCGCACGAGACCAGCGCGACGAACCCGTGCTCGGGCAGGTCGAACTTCTTGCGCGCCACGCTCCGGTCACCCGGCGCGAACGCGGCCCGCACCGGCGGCGCGGACACCGCGACCGGCGAACCGGGCACCCAGGTCTGCGCCGGTTTCACCGCGACCTCGTGCATGACCAGGTTGAGGTCCAGATCCGGGTAGACCCAGAACGGGTGCGGCGAGAAGTCGCAGATCCACGCGCCCGCCGGCATCGCCAACCGGCCGTGCCTGCGCAACCAGGCCAGGCCCGCGCTGCCCAGCGGATAGGTCGACATGACCACGTCCGGCTGGAACTTCTCGATCTCGCGACCCAGCCGCCTGCCTGCCCAGTTGCCGACGAACGACTTGGACGAGTTCGCGAACCAGCGCCATTTGCGGATCGAGGAGTAGAAGAACTCGTACAGCCACGGCGTGCGCTCCACGTTCGTCACGTAGATGCCGCGGAACGCCGGGCCCACCCCGCGCCCCATCACGTCCAACGTGTCCAGCCAGCGCACCTCGACCTCAGGCCAACGCGACCGCGCTGCCTGTTCCAAGGCGCGCCCCGCCGAGTTGTGTCCCTCACCCATGTCGGCGGACACGATCAATACCCGAACCGGTCGATCACTCACCCTGGGCGTTCCTTCCCCGCGCGCCAGTGCAGAGCAGAACAGTTATCTGCACGCTACAGCTTCCGGTATGCCACCGCCTGAAGCGCGGTGAAACGCCGCACGTAGAATCGGGGGACACCCCGACGTCACCTTCGGCGCTTCGGGTTTTTCGGTATGTCATGTTCGTATGAGGAGACCAGGTTGAAGAGCACCGTCGAGCAGCTCAGCCCGACGAGGGTCCGGATCAACGTCGAGGTGCCGTTCGACGAGCTCAAGCCGAGCTTCGACCGCGCATACCGGAAGCTCGCCAAGCAGGTTCGCATTCCCGGATTCCGTCCCGGCAAGGCCCCGGCCCGTGTGCTGGAGAGCCGTCTCGGCCGAGGCGTCGTGCTCGACGAGGTGGTCAACGAGGCCATTCCGGCGAAGTACATGGAGGCCGTGAACGGCGACAACGTCCGCACCCTCGGTCAGCCCGATATCGAGGTCACCAAGATCGACGACGGCCAGACCCTGGAGTTCAAGGCCGAGGTCGACATCCGCCCGGAGATCACCATTCCCGACTTCGACGGCATCACCGTCGAGGTGGAGAACATGGCGATCAACGACGACGAGGTCCAGGAGCAGCTCGACGAGCTGCGCGCCCGCTTCGGCACCCTGAGCGGCGTCGAGCGGCCCGCCGAGACCGGCGACTTCGTGTCCGTCGACCTGTCCGCGAGCGTGGACGGCGAAGAGGTCGAGGACGCCACCACCACGGGCCTGTCCTACGAGATCGGCTCCGGCCAGCTCGTCGACGGCATCGACGACGCGCTGATCGGCCTGTCCGACGGCGAGTCCGCCACCTTCCCGACCACCCTGGTCGCCGGCGAGTACGCCGGTCGCGAGGCGCAGGTCGAGGTGACCGTGCAGTCGGTCAAGACCCGCGAGCTGCCCGAGGCCGACGACGAGTTCGCCCAGCTGGCCAGCGAGTTCGACACCCTGGAGGAGCTGCGCGCCGACCTGCGCGAGCGGCTGACCAGGGTGAAGAAGATGGAGCAGGCCGTGCAGGCCCGCGACAAGGTGCTCGACGCGCTGCTGGACGCCACCGAGGTGCCGCTGCCCGAGAGCATCGTCAACGGCGAGATCGAGACCCGCAAGCACGACGCGATCCACTCCTTCGACCACGACGAAGCGAAGTTCGGCGAGTGGCTGGAGACCCAGGGCGAGACCTTGGAGAAGTTCGACACCGACCTGCGCGAGGCCGCCGAGAAGGCGGTCAAGACGCAGCTGGTGCTGGACACCATCGCCGACGCCGAGAACGTCAGCGTCAACGACGGCGAACTGACCGAGCGGATCATCTACCAGGCCCAGCGCTTCGGCGTCAGCCCGGACGAGTACGTGCAGCGGGCCCAGCAGTCCGGCCAGCTCGGCGCGATCTTTGCCGACGTGCGGCGCGGCAAGGCGCTCGCCACGGTGGTCCGCAAGGCCGAGGTGAAGGACGCCGAGGGCAACGTGCTCGACCTGGAGGAGATGTTCGGCGGCGCGGAGCCCGAGGGCATCCCCGAGGTCGTCGACGCGCCCGAGGCCGTCGAGGAGACCACCGCCGAGTCCACTACTGAGGGAACCGCCGCGGAGTGACCCGCCCCACCCCGGGAGCGTGGTTTCCAAGCTGTGAGCGAACGCGGGCGTCGCAGGGACGATTGCGACGCCCGCCTTGGTTAATGTCGGTGAAGCAAGCAGACCAACGTCGGTGAGAAGGCAGGCAGACGTGACGCAGGACCACTCGCCCCTGATGCGCAGCACCATGGGGCTGAACCTCAACGACTCGGTCTCCGAGCGGCTCCTCGCCGAGCGCATCGTGGTGCTCGGTTCCGAGGTCAACGATGAGATCGCCAACCGGATCACCGCTCAGCTGCTGCTGCTGGCCGCGGAGGACGGTGAGCAGGACATCCGGCTCTACATCAACTCCCCCGGTGGCTCGGTGACCGCGGGCATGGCGATCTTCGACACCATGGAGCTCATCGAGCCCGACGTGCAGACCTTCGCCATGGGTCTGGCGGCGTCGATGGGGCAGTTCCTGCTGACCGCGGGTGCCCCCGGCAAGCGCTACGCGCTGCCGCACGCCCGCATCCTGATGCACCAGCCTTCGGCCGGTGTCGGCGGTACCGCCTCCGACATCTCCATCCAGGCCGAGGTCTACAACCGCTGGAAGCAGGAGATGGCCAAGATCACCGCGGAGCGGACCGGTCAGACCGTCGAGAAGGTCACCGCGGACAGCGACCGGGACCGCTGGTTCACCGCTGAGGAAGCGCTGGACTACGGCTTCGTCGACCACATCGCGCAGCGTGCCGGTCAGCCGGTCTGAGCTCGCAGAAACAACTAGGAGCCTGTCGTGAGTGAACTTCGTCTTCCTCAGTCGCGGTACGTGCTGCCCTCCTTCGTCGAGAACACCAGCTACGGCGTCAAGGAGTCCAACCCGTACAACAAGCTGTTCGAGGAGCGCATCATCTTCTGCGGCGTGCAGATCGATGACGCCTCCGCGAACGACATCATGGCGCAGTTGCTCGTCCTCGAAGCCGAGGACCCGGACCGCGACATCACCATGTACATCAACTCGCCGGGTGGCTCGTTCACCTCGTTGATGGCCATCTACGACACCATGCAGTACGTCCGTCCGGACATCGCGACCGCGTGCATCGGCCAGGCCGCGTCGGCCGCCGCCGTGATGCTCGCCGGTGGCACCGCGGGCAAGCGTGCCGCCCTGCCCAACGCTCGAATCCTAATCCACCAGCCCTCCATGGAGGGCGCCTACGGTCAGGTCTCCGACCTGGAGATCCAGGCGGCCGAGATCAACCGGGTGCGTCGCCAGATGGAGGTCATGCTGGCCCGGCACACGAACAAGGACGCCGACCAGGTCCGCAAGGACATCGAGCGGGACAAGATCCTGACCGCTCAGGAGGCGCTGGAGTACGGCATCATCGACGAGATCATGCCCTACCGCAAGCTTTCGGCTAAGTAGCAGTGCGGCGGTAACCCGCGCGACACGCCGGGCAGAGGTGCTCTACCTTCGCCTGGCGTGTCAGGAGTGCTTCGGTGCTCCCGCATTGACGGGTCGGGCGGGTACCGTCATTGAGGTACGCAGGACCCGTCAAACGCGGGGCGGCCGGGCGCAGGCGTCGGTCGACCGTGAAACGGCAGGTCGGGCCTTCACGAGGACAGCGAAGGTGCGCCGGGAGTTCAGCCGCCCGGAGGGCACCGGAGGGGACTAGGTCAGCGGTCATGGCTCGAATCGGGGACGGCGGAGACCTGTTGAAGTGCTCTTTCTGCGGAAAGAGCCAGAAACAGGTCAAGAAGCTCATCGCCGGTCCTGGCGTCTACATCTGTGACGAATGCATCGACCTGTGCAACGAGATCATCGAAGAGGAACTGGCCGAAGCCGGTGACGTCAAGCTCGACGAGCTGCCGAAACCCGCTGAGATCCACGAGTTCCTCGACACGTATGTGATCGGGCAGGACGACGCGAAGCGGACGCTGGCCGTCGCGGTCTACAACCACTACAAGCGCATCCAGTCCACCGACCGCGGCCGTGAGGGCCGCGACGACCTGGTCGAGCTGCAGAAGTCCAACATCCTGATGCTCGGGCCGACCGGCTGTGGCAAGACATACCTCGCCCAGACGCTGGCCAAGATGCTCAACGTGCCCTTCGCCATCGCGGACGCCACCGCGCTGACCGAAGCCGGGTACGTGGGTGAGGACGTCGAGAACATCCTGCTCAAGCTCATCCAGGCCGCCGACTACGACGTCAAGCGCGCCGAGACCGGCATCATCTACATCGACGAGGTCGACAAGATCGCCCGCAAGAGCGAGAACCCGTCGATCACCAGGGATGTCTCCGGCGAAGGCGTTCAGCAGGCGCTGCTGAAGATCCTGGAAGGCACCACCGCGAGCGTGCCGCCGCAGGGCGGTCGCAAGCACCCGCATCAGGAGTTCATCCAGATCGACACCACGAACGTGCTGTTCATCGTGGCAGGCGCGTTCGCCGGTCTGGAGAAGATCATCCAGGAGCGGGTCGGCAAGCGCGGCATCGGCTTCGGCGCGGAACTGCGCTCCAAGGTCGAGGAAGAGCACGCCGACTTCTTCTCCGACGTCATGCCCGGCGACCTGATCAAGTTCGGGCTCATCCCCGAATTCATCGGCAGGCTCCCCGTCGTGGCCAGCGTGACGAACCTGGACAAGAACTCGCTGGTCCAGATCCTCACCGAACCGCGCAACGCGCTGGTCAAGCAGTACCAGCGGCTGTTCGGGATGGACAACGTCGAGCTGGAGTTCACCGACACCGCGCTGTCGGCCATCGCCGATCAGGGCATCCTGCGCGGCACCGGCGCCCGCGGCCTCCGCGCGATCATGGAGGAAGTGCTGCTCCCGGTCATGTACGACATCCCGAGCCGCACCGACGTGGCGAAGGTCGTCATCACCGAGCAGACCGTCCGGGAGAACGTGAACCCGACGATCGTGGCCCGCCAGCCCGCGCGCCGGGAACGCCGCGAAAAGTCCGCCTGATCTTCACCGACTCTCGGCGCCGGTTCCCTCTTCGGGACCCGGCGCCGAGTCGTATCTGGCCCCGTGCCGCCGGATGAGCTGCTCACCCGCCGCGTTGACCCGTTCGAGGAAGTCGGTGATGACCGCGAGCTGCTCGTCGCCGTAGCTGTTCAGGATCGCCGTGGTCGCGTCGGCCAGCGGCGCGAACAGCCGGGCGGTCTCGGCCTCGTGCCTGCCGGTCGACTCGACGAACACCCGGCGCCGATCGTGTTCGTCGCGCACCCGCCGCACGTAGCCGCGCCGCTCAAGACGGTCGAGGGCCGCAGTGGTCGCCGACGTGCTCAGGCCGGTGATCTCGGCCAGTCGGCTCGGGATGAGCTGCGGCACGTTGCGCGCGGCGTCCAGGCACTTCAGGTCGGTCATGCCGAGGCCGAGCTGATCCGCGACCGTCTGGTGCATGAGCTGTCGGTACGTCGAGACGCGGCGCATCAGCTCGGACAGCTGGGCTAGGCCCTCCGCGCGGCTTGACAACTCTTCCTCCTAGCCGGATTATTCGATGAATCGAGATATCCTGTCTATCGAATAATACTGGGGAGAACGCGATGCACCAACCAGACGTGGCCGCCATCCTCGAACTCCTCAGCGAGATGAAAGCAGCCTGGGCGCGCGGCGACGGAGCCGGCTACGCGGCGGCCTGCGCCGACGACGCCCGCTACGTGACCGCGTCGGGCCTGCGCATTGTCGGCAGGCAGGCTATCGCCGAAGCCCACCAGCGCATCTTCGACACCGCTCTCAGCGGCACCCACCTCGACATCGACGACGCCCTGGACGTTCAGCCCATCGCACCCAGCGTCGCCCTCGTACACGCGAGCGGCGCGGTGCGATTCCTGGCCGAAAACGAACAGCCGCCGCGAACCACCGGAATGCTCACCATGCTCGCCGTCCACGACGGCGACGCGTGGCGATTCGCGTCCTTCACCAACACGCCGGTCCAGCCGGACCGCGCCCTCTGACGGCCTGGCCGTCGGTTCAGCCCCTGGGGTGCGTGCCGGGCAGCCTCGAACCCAGGAAGTGCAGCGCCTGCGCCAGCATCGCGTGCTGGTCCGGGCCGCCGTGTTGCCCCGGCCTGCTGACGTCGGCCACCTCCGGGCGCGCCAACCGCACGAACTCGCGGATGCCGACCAGGTTCGGATCGCGGTCCCCTGCCCACACCCCGACCGGCGTCCGCCCCAGCGCGGACACGTGCCGCACCGGGTCCAGCGCCGTCCACTGCGCCTCGTCCTGGAACGTGTGCCGGACGCTCGCCGCCGACCACGAGGTGGCCAGTCCCGGCGTGATCGCGGCCACCGCGCGCACCGGGCTGCCGTGCTCGTTGCGGCGCCGTGCGTAGAGCAGCGCGTCGAACCCGCCCGCGCCGATGCCCGCGGCCAGTACCGGCGGTCCGGTCAGGCCGTGCGCGGCCAGCCAGGCGGGTAGCTCGTCGACCAGCACGTCCATCGGGTCCGCGCCGGGTCGTTCCTGGTGCCAGCAGTCCTGGCCGCCGTCCAGCGCGACGACCGCGAAGGGCCGCCCGCCCTTTTCGGCGGCCTCGGCGGACAGCGTGGCCGACAAGCCAGGCAGCGCGCGGCGCGGATCACCCGCAGCGCCCGGCAACAACAGGCACACCGGCAGCCGTGCCGGTGACACGCCGGCAGGCAGAAAGCTGACCAGGTTCAGGTTTCCGCCCCTGGTGTGCGAATACACGCTGGTCACGCTGGTGGTGACCAGGCTGACCGGAGCGACCGCCGTCGTGGTCGGCTGGTGCGGCTGACCGAGCGCGGTGATGGTGTGCGCGATCGTCGGATTCACCTTCACCGCGCCGGTCGCGGCGCTCACCACGAACCCGCCGACCGCCAGCGCGATGCCCCCGCCGCCCAGCAACAAGTTGCGTCTGGTCAGACGGCGCGATCTGTCCGCCGCCTCGGCTTCGCTGTCCTCGTTCACGCCCCGCCCCCATTTTTCAACCCCGTCGCCCATGAAGACGATCGAGCCTACGTTGAGGTTGCACGTCTCGCCGGTCGAACCAGTCCGTGGGACAGCATCGTGCGGTGTGCGGCCGCACAATGGAGAACATGGCCGATTGGCACGGGGAGCTGGCCGCGGTAGCCCGGGAACGGTTCGTGCCCGACACGATCTGGCTCGACACCGGTACGGGCTACGCCCCGTTGTGCAAGCTCGACGATCCGGTCGCCTGGCGCGGGCACGTCGCGGCGAACGAGCCGATCGTGACCCAGGTCGACGACGGCAGCATCGCGCCCGGCGCGCTCGGCGTCGCCCCGTCCAGCTCCACCAGCCAGCCATCGGTGGTCGCCCTGATGCTCGCCGCCGCGGATTTACGCCGTGGCAAGCGGATCCTGGAGATCGGCACCGGTACCGGGTGGAACACCGCGCTGCTGTGCGAACGGCTCGGCGAATCCGCCGTCGTGTCGGTCGAGATCGACCCGGACGTGGCAGACACCGCGGCGACCGCGCTGGCCCGCAACGGCTATCGCCCCACCCTCGTCGTCGCCGACGGCTCGCTCGGCCACGCAGGGGCCGCGCCCTACGACCGCGTGCTGGCCACGGTCGCGGTCATCGGACCGGTGCCGTATCCGTGGATCGCGCAGGCCAAGCCCGGCGGCCTGGTGATCACGCCCTGGGGCACCGAGTTCTGCAACGGCGCGCTGCTCCGGCTGCACGTCGACCGCGACGGCGTCGGTATCGGCCGCTTCCACCAGACGCTCGCGTTCATCCGCCTGCGTGGCCAGCGGCGCGCGGGCGACGTGCCGGAAGTCGATGGCGTCGAAAGCACGAGTTCGTTGTCGCGACAACAGATTCACCAGTCGGTCAGCATCCGCGCCGCCGCGTTCGCGATCGGCCTGCGCGTGCCGCACTGCGGTCTGCGCATCGTCAACCGCGTCGTCGGTGACGACGTCGAACACGCGGTGCACCTCAACGACCCGGGTTCGGATTCCTGGGCCCGCGTCGAGGTCGGTGCGGACCGGCCGTTCCCGGTGTACCAGGCGGGTGCGCGCCGGCTGTGGGACGAGGTCGAGGCAGGCTACGACTGGTGGCGCCGGATCGGGCGCCCGCATGCCAACCGCTTCGGTCTCACCGTCACCCCGAGGGGCCAGACCGCCTGGCTGGACGGCCCCGCCAACCCTTTGGACGGTGATCGA
Source organism: Pseudonocardiaceae bacterium (assembly GCA_036494465.1). Taxonomy (GTDB): domain Bacteria; phylum Actinomycetota; class Actinomycetes; order Mycobacteriales; family Pseudonocardiaceae; genus CAJCJE01. The sequence goes on along the minus strand of DASXOJ010000096.1, from coordinate 88,729 downwards.
AAAGCTTGCGGTGATTTGTCCTGATTATCAGTATCAATGGCGACCATGTCAGTGATCGATGATCAGGGGGTTCATTCGTGCTGTCCACGATTCGGCGGGGCCTCACCGGGCTCGCCGTCGCAGGCGCGTTGGTGATCGCCGCGCCCAGCAACGCGGCGCAGGCAAGTCCGCAGCAAAGCGCCGATGTCATCGCCGGGCCGTTCGACAACTCGGTGCAGTGCTGGAACGAGTACAACAGCCTCGACGCAGGGACGGAGTGGCCGCAGTCGGGCTGCGTGTTCGGCTCGCGCATCGCGTATGACAACAACTGGTACACGGCCTGGTGGCTGATCAGCGACGCGAGCGTCAGCACCTGAGCCGGCGACGCTGTGGGTTCGCCGGGCACTCGGCGAACCCACAGCGGGCGTCACCGTGCGGCCTGGTGCACCGAGTTCAGGCGCGCCAGTTCGTCCTCGGTCAACCGCAACCCGCCCGCCGCCACGTTCTCCTCAAGGTGCCGGAAATCGCCGGTGCCCGGGATGACCAGCAGGTGCGGCCCGCGACTCAACATCCACGCCAACCGGACCTGCGCGGTGCTCGCGTCGTGCGCCCGCGCGACCGCGACGATGTCCGCGTGGTCCTCTTCGACGCGTCCGGCCTCCCGGCCAGTGCCCGCGATGGCGAAGAAGGGCACGAACGCGATGCCCTGCTCGCCGCAGGCGCGCACCAACTGGTCGTACCGCGTGTTGTGATCCAGGCCGTAGGAGTTCTGCACGCACACCACCGGCGCGATCGCCCGCGCCTGCGCGAGATGCTCCGGCCGGGCATTGGAAATGCCGAGGTGGCGGATCAGGCCCTCCTCGCGCAACTGCGCCAGGGCCGCGAAATGATCGGCGATCGAGTCCATTTTGGCCAGTCGCAGATTCACCAGGTCCAGGTGGTCGCGACCGAGTTGACGCAGATTCTCCTCGATGTCGCCGCGCAGGTCGTCGGGCGTCGCCATCGGCAGCCAGTTGCCTGCCGGGTCACGGCGCGGGCCGACCTTGGTCGCGATGACGAGATCGTCCGGGTAGGGCGCGAGCGCCGAGTTGATCAGCTCGTTGGCCGAACGTCGTGCCGAGAAGTAGAAGGCGGCCGTGTCGACGTGGTTCACGCCCAGCTCGACCGCGTGCCGCAGCACTGTGATCGACGACGCCCGGACGCGCGGCTGTGTGCTGGCCGCGAACGCCGTACCCACCTGCGGCAGCCGCATCGCGCCGAAGCCGAGGCGCCGCACCGTCATGTCCCCGAGCGTCCACGTGCCCGACGCCGCCGCGTTGATCTCCACCATCCCGCGAGTGTCGCACGAGCCCAGCTCAGGCCATGGCGATCCAGATGATCGCGACGCCGTTCGCCGCCGACGGCATCTCGAAGGTGACCGTACCCGGAGTCGCGGTCGGCGCCTGCGTCGCGCAGTCCGTGTCCTGCGTGCCACCGAATGTCCCCGACATGCCCCCGCCGCCGACCGTCGCCGCGTCGCAACCCGGCTTCAAGGTGCCGTTCGCGCTCTCCCCGTCGTCGAGCGTGAGCGTGAAGTCGACCGCGTCGCCGTACACCTTCGCGATCGACATCGTGCCGGGCGCCGACCCGCCGAAGTGGATGTCGACCGGACCGGACACCGACACCTGACACGTCCGCGTCGCGCACGCCGCATAGTCGGCGCCGTCCGCCGCGGTGGGCGGCGCGGTGGTCGTCGTCGGCGGTGCCGTGGTCGTGGTGGTGGGTTTCGGCTGCCAGCCGGGCACGGGCTCGGCCGACCCCGCCACCGTTCGGTCGCACCCCGCGACAACGACCGTGCCGATGACGAGTGCCAGCACCGCGGCCCATCGTCCGAACACCATGCGCCGACGGTAACCAGCGACATCGGGACCGGTCCCCGGGCTGCTAGAACACAGGGCATGAAGATCGGTCAACTGGCGGTCGCCGAGCAACTCGCGGAATTTCAGGTGACGTTGCGCCACAACGATTTACTGGTGGAGGTGCTCGCCCGCGCCACCGGACTCGATCTCCCCGGCTGGTACCTGACCTCCGGATGCCTGTTCCAGACCGTGTGGAACATGATCACCGACCGGCCGCCGACCGAGGGCATCAAGGACTACGACCTGTTCTACTTCGACGACACCGATCTCAGCTGGGATGCCGAGGACGCGGTGATCAGGACCGGCGCGCGGATTTTCGCGGACGTGCCCGCGGTCGTCGAAATCCGCAACGAGGCCAGGGTGCACCTCTGGTACGAGGACCACTTCGGGGTGCCGTGCGCGCCCTACGACTCGACCGAGTCGGCCATCGACTCGTTCGCGGCGACGACGTGCAGTCTCGGCGTCCGTCAGACGGCCGCCGGCGACTGGCGCGTCTACGCGCCGCACGGCTTCGCGGACGTGTTCAACATGGTGGTCCGCCCCAATCCCGGTCAGGCGCCACGGGACGTCTACGAAACGAAGACGCGCCGGTGGCAGGCGCAGTGGCCGGACCTGACCGTGTTGCCGTGGCCGCGCGGCTGACGCGCAACCCGGGTTGTCCACATCCGCGTCGTCCATCCACAGCCTCGCCCACCCCGGCCCTGCCGTCCGGCGGTTCTCGTTACGTTGGCATTAGGGTGGCCAGCCCCCAGGGTGGGCGGGGTTTGTTCGGGGGCGGTTTCGAAATCAGGGGGTGGGGGTGGCTATCTGGTAGATGTTGCCGAACGGGTCGCGGACCATTGCCCTGCGGTCGCCGTAGGGGGTGGCGCGCGGGGTTTCCATGCTGACGGCGCCTGCCGCCATGGCGCGCTCGTAGGTGTGGTCGGTGTCGGCGACGTAGATGTAGAGGAATGCCGGGAAGGCGTCGCGTTCGCTGGTGTCGGAGATGAGGATGCGCGAGTCGCCGATGCCGATGTCGGCCGGGCGGCCGTCGGTCAGCTCGCCCTTGGCGTCGAAGACCTTCCGCAGGAATTCGACTGCCGCACGTGGGTCGGCGACGAACATGCGCGGGATGATCGTCATGACTTGATCCGTTCGGCTCCGGTGTAGACGTTCATGGATTCGCCGCGCACGAAGCCGGCGAGCGTCATGCCTTGTTCCTCGGCGAGTTCGACCGCGAGCGATGATGGGGCGGACACGGCGGCGAGGATGGGCACGCCTGCCATGGCGGCTTTCTGCACGAGTTCGAAGGACGCGCGCCCGGACACCATCAGGACGCAGTCGGTGAGCGGGATTTCGCGGGCGAGCAACGCGGCGCCGAGCACCTTGTCGACGGCGTTGTGCCTGCCGACGTCTTCGCGGACCGCGATCATCGAGCCGTCCGACCGGAACAGGCCCGCGCCGTGCAGACCGCCGGTTGTCGAGAAGATCCGTTGCTGGGTGCGGAGTTTGCCGGGCAGGCTCAGCAGCAGCTCGGGAGTGACCGGGCAGGGGGCCGACGCGGGCGGAAAGCGGGTCGCGAGGCGAACCGCGTCCAGCGCGGCTTTGCCGCACACACCGCACGAGGACGTGGTGTAGAAGTTGCGGGTCACGGACGGGTCGGGTGGCGGGACGCCGGGCGCGAGTTGCAGGTCGAGCACGTTGTACGTGTTCACGCCGTCGACTTCGGCGCCCGCGCAGTAGCGCGCGTTGTTGATGTCTTCGAGGTCGCCGATGACGCCCTCGGTGAGCAGGAAGCCATGCGCCAGTTCGATGTCGTGGCCGGGCGTGCGCATGGTGACCGACAGCGCCGCGCCGTTGAGCCGGATTTCCAGTGGCTCCTCGGCGGCGAGCGTGTCCGGCTTGCGCACCCGCTTGCCTGCCGAGATCTTCAGCACCGGCCGGTGCACGCTGACCCGTCCCATCAGGCCACCGCCGCCAACCGGATCACGATCGATTTCGATGTCGGTGTGTTGGAGGTTTCCGCCGTCGAATCGAGCGGCACCAGCGCGTTCGCTTCGGGGAAGTACGCCGCCGCGCAGCCGCGCGTTGTCGGGTATTCGACGATCCGGAACCGTTCGGCCCGCCGTTCGACGAGTGCGCCTGCCTGGTTCCATTCGCTGATCAGGTCGACGAACTGACCGTCGCGCAAGCCGAAGTCCTTGATGTCCTGCGCGTTCACGAACACCACCCGCCGACCGTCCTTGACGCCGCGATAGCGGTCGTCGAGGCCGTAGATGGTGGTGTTGTACTGGTCGTGGCTGCGCAGCGTCTGCAACAGCAGCCTGCCTTCCGGCACGTGCGGGTACTCGAACTCGTTGACGGTGAAGTTGGCGAGCCCGGTGCTGGTCGGGAACTCGCGCGCGTCGCGGGGCGGGTGGGGGAGCACGAAACCGTCGGGCTGGCGGACTTTCGCGTTGTAGTCGGCGCAGCCGGGGACGACGCGCGCGATCCGTTCGCGGATCAGGTCGTAGTCGCCGGTGAAGGACTCCCACGGCACCGGGTGGTGCGCGCCGAGCACCTCGCGGGCCAACCGGCAGATGATGTCCACTTCGGACATCAGCTGGTCGCTCGCCGGCGCCAGTCTGCCGCGCGAGGAGTGCACGACCGACATCGAGTCCTCGACGGTGACGAACTGCTCGACGCCGCCCCGCACATCGCGTTCGGTGCGGCCGAGCGTTGGCAGGATCAACGCGGTCTTGCCGGGCACCACATGCGAGCGGTTGAGCTTGGTGGAGACCTGCACGGTCAGTTCGCACGAGCGCAGCGCGCGTTCGGTCAGTTCGGTGTCCGGGGTGGCGGCGACGAAGTTGCCGCCGACCGCGAAGAACGTCTTGGCCTTGCCCGCGTGCATGGCGCGCAGCGCGTCCACGGTGTCGAAGCCGTGTTTGCGCGGGACCGGGATGCCGAATTCGGTTTCCAGCGCGGCCATGAACTTCTCCGGCATCTTCTCCCAGATACCCATGGTCCGGTCGCCCTGCACGTTCGAGTGACCGCGCACCGGGCACACGCCGGCACCGGGCTTGCCGATCATGCCGCGCATCAGCAGCACGTTCATGATCTCGCGGATGGTGGCGACGGCGTGTTTGTGCTGGGTCAGGCCCATCGCCCAGCAGATGATGGTGCGCTCCGAGCGGGCGAACGCGTGCGCAACGTCCACGATCTGGGTGCGTGGCAGGCCGGTCGCCGCGTCGATCTCTGCCCAGTCCACTTCGGACAGCGACTTGGCGTAGTCGTCGAAGCCGTGGGTCCGGGTGTTCACGAAGTCCTTGTCCAGCACCGTTCCCGGCGCCGCGTCTTCCTCAGCGAGCAGCAGGTGGCCGATGGCCTGGAAGAACGCGAGGTCGCCGCCGAGCTTGATCTGGCAGAACTCGTCCGCGAGCGGGGTGCCCTTGCCGATCAGGCCGCGCACGTTCTGCGGGTTCTTGAACCGCATCAACCCCGCTTCCGGCAACGGGTTCACCGCGACGATCCGCGCACCGTTGCCTTTGGCCTGCTCCAGCGCGGAGAGCATCCGGGGGTGGTTGGTGCCTGGGTTCTGGCCGACCACCACGATCAGGTCGGCCTTGTCGAAGTCGGCGAGGCTCACCGAGCCCTTGCCGATGCCGATCGTCTGGTTCAGTGCGGCACCGGAGGATTCGTGGCACATGTTGGAGCAGTCCGGCAGATTGTTCGTGCCGAAGCTGCGCACCAGCAGCTGGTAGGCGAACGCGGCCTCGTTGCTGGTCCGGCCGGACGTGTAGAAGACCGCCTCGTCCGGCGAGGACAGCCCGTTGAGGTGCTCGGCGACCAGCGCGAACGCGTCCGGCCAGCCGATCGGTTCATAGTGCGTCGCGTCCGGCCGCAACACCATCGGCTCGGTGAGCCTGCCCTGCTGGCCGAGCCAGTAGTCGGTCTTGTCCGCCAGGTCCGCGATGGAGTGCGCGGCGAAGAACTCCGGGCCGACCCGGCGCAGCGTTGCCTCTTCGGCGACCGCCTTGGCGCCGTTCTCGCAGAACTCCGCGATCTTGCGGTGCCCCTGCGGATCCGGCCAGGCGCACCCGGGACAGTCGAACCCGTGTTGCTGGTTGAGCAGCCGCAACGTGCGCACCGTGCGCGTCACGCCCATCTGCTCGAACCCGCGCTGGGCAGACACCAGTACGCCCGGCAGACCGGCCGCCCACGTCTTCGGCTGGTGCACGTCCAGCTGCGACTCGTCGATGTCCTGCTGCGGCGGCTTGTGACTCATGTACACATCGTGCGCTCCTGCTGGGCGCACGTCCAACAGCCGAAACCGATTCAGGCGTGCTGAGGAGGTGCCGGGCAGCCGGCGGGGACATTCAGCGAGTGTGACGGGGCATACAGCGCGTCCGGGTCCTCGGTGTCGGTCGGCGCGCCGATCCGGGCGTTGTCGGCGAAGGAGGGCGCGATGTAGCCCTGGTCGAACGCGGTGCAGCTCATCTGGTCGAGGTAGCTGTTCGCGGAGGTGATCCACAGCCCCTTGTCGCCGGTGCGGATGTGGCTGCCGGACACCAGCGTGAAGTCCTCGGCGATGTGCTGCACGACGATGATCTGGTACGGCTGGGACACGTCGCGCGCCTGGCCGGGGTCGAAGGCGAACGCGTACACATAGTTGGTGTGGATCACCAGATCGCCGGTTTTCGGGTCGGTGCCCGGGCTCATGCTGCCGTCCACCTTGATCGGCGCGGGCAGCAGGTGAAATCCGCTGGCGATCATGCTCACCGCGCCGTTGTCGCGGTCGTTCGGCGTGCTGAGCCGGTTCTGCTCGTCGGCCCTGGCATTGGGCGCCAGCTTGGCCAGGTAGGTGGTCGCGTCGTGGTTGATCAGCATGGCCGGGTCGAGGTGTGCGGTGATCAGCGTCTGCTTGACCGACGACTCCGCGTCCGCGACGGTCGACGCGCTCCATTTGCCCACCGCGACGGGTGCGGGCGGTGTGATGCCTGCCTCGCCGTCCGCCCAGCTCGCGGCGGGCGTGTCCAGGAAGGGCGCGTTGAGGTTGAGCTGGCTGTGCTGGCGCGAGGTCGGCGTCGGCGCTGCGGCGGCCGTGCCGACCGGGACGGCGCCCTGCGGGCTCGGCGCCGCGCCCTGGTTCTCGCCGCTGATCCGGTTGACCAGCACGAACAGGCCCACCAGGATCAGCACGCCGAGCAACGCGGACAGGCTGCGGCTGTTCAGCCCGAACCAGCGGTCGCGCTTGACCCGCTGCGGCTTGGCCTCGGCTCGTTCGGGTATCCGCAGCACGCTGCTGCGCTTGACCGCTTTCTGCGCTTCCCGTTCGACCCGCGCGTTCCACTCCGGATCGATCAGATCGGGATGCGTGTCGATCGATTCGTCGGAATGATCCGGCGACTGATCGGCAATGTCGGACACCTCTAGGTCCCCCAAGTCCTCGTGCGGCCACGTGCGCCCGCGCGCCGGTCACTAGATCGAGTGACAGCTGGGGAGCGTTACGGACCAGGACATACCACGGATACCGGCCGGACGAAACCCGATCGCGGCCTTGAATAGAATCGTGTGGTGACCGAGACACTTCCTGAGCAGCGCGACACCCGAGAGCTACCGCCGAGCTGGAACCCGGCGGAGGTAGAGGGTGAGCTGTACGCGCGTTGGGTAGCCGCCGGTTACTTCACCGCCGACTCGAGCAGCGACAAGCCGCCGTTCTCCATCGTCATCCCGCCGCCCAACGTGACCGGCAGCCTGCACATCGGCCACGCCTTCGAGCACTCGCTGATGGACGCGCTGGTCCGGCGCAAGCGCATGCAGGGCTTCGAGACCTGCTGGCTGCCCGGCATGGACCACGCGAGCATCCCGGTGCACGCGCTGGTGGAGCGCCAGCTCGCGGCCGAGGGCACCTCCCGCCGCGAACTGGGCCGGGAGAAGTTCCTGGAGCGCGTCTGGGAGTGGAAGAACAACTACGGCGGCAAGATCCTCAACCAGATGCGCCGCCTCGGCGACAGCGTCGACTGGTCGCGTGAGCGGTTCACCATGGACGATGGCCTGTCCCGCGCCGTGCAGACGATCTTCAAACGGCTCTACGACGACGGCCTGATCTACCGGGCGGAACGGCTGATCAACTGGTCGCCGGTGCTGCGTTCGGCGCTGTCCGACGCCGAGGTGGACCACAAGGAGGTCGAGGGCGAACTCGTCTCCATGCGCTACGGCGACGGTGACGCGTCGATCGTGGTGGCCACCACCCGGGTGGAGACGATGCTGGGCGACACCGCGGTCGCGGTGCACCCGGACGACGAGCGCTACGCCCACCTGGTCGGCACCGCGATCGAACTACCGCTGACCGGCCGCAGGATCCCGATCATCGCGGACACGCACGTCGACCCGGAGTTCGGCACGGGCGCGGTGAAGGTGACGCCCGCGCACGACCCGAACGACTTCGCCATTGGCCAGCGGCACAACCTGCCGATGCCGACGATCATGGACGAGGAAGGCCGGATTGCGAACACCGGCACCGAGTTCGACGGCATGGACCGGTTCGAGGCCAGGGTGGCGATCCGCGAGGCGCTGCGCGCCCAGGGCCGGATCGTCGCCGAGAAGCGCCCGTACCTGCACGCGGTCGGGCACTCGGAGCGGTCCAAGGAGCCGATCGAGCCGCGTCTGTCGCTGCAGTGGTTCGTGCAGGTCGAGCCGCTGGCGCGCTCCGCAGGCGACCTGGTGCGCTCCGGCACGGTGACGATCAGCCCGAAGGAAGCGGACAAGCGCTACTTCGACTGGGTGGACAACCTGCACGACTGGTGCATCTCGCGGCAGCTGTGGTGGGGCCACCGGATTCCGGTCTGGTACGGCCCGGACGGCGAACAGGTCTGCGTCGGCCCGGACGAGCAGCCGCCCGCTGGCTGGACGCAGGACGAGGACGTGCTGGACACCTGGTTCTCCTCGGGCCTGTGGCCGTTCTCCACGTTCGGCTGGCCCGAGCAGACCCAGGACCTGGCCAAGTTCTATCCGACCAGCGTGCTGGTCACCGGCTACGACATCCTGTTCTTCTGGGTCATCCGGATGATGATGTTCGGTGGCTACGCGATGGACGGTCAGCCGCCGTTCCGTCAGATCGCGCTGCACGGCATGGTGCGCGACAAGTTCGGCAAGAAGATGTCGAAGTCGAACAACAACGGCGTGGACCCGATCGAGTGGCTGGACCGCTATGGCGCGGACGCCCTGCGCTTCACCATGGTGCGCGGCGCCAACCCGGGCGTGGACGTGCCGATCGGCGAGGAGAACGTCGAGAACGCGCGCCGGTTCACCACCAAGCTCTGGAACGCGACCCGCTTCGCGCTCTCCAACGGCGCCACCGTGCGCACGACGGTCCCGCCGAGGTCCGAACTGACCGATGTGGATCGGTGGATCCTGGACCGCACCGACGCGCTCGTGTCCAAGGTGGACGGTTACTTCGAGGAGTACGAGTTCGCCAAGGTCGCCGAGGAGCTGTTCCACTTCACCTGGGACGAGTTCTGCGACTGGTACCTGGAACTGGCCAAGGTGCAGATCGCCGAGAGCGACGAGCGCGCCGCCGCCACCAGGGCCGTCCTCGGCCACGTGCTCGACGTGCTGTTCCGGCTGCTGCACCCGGTGATGCCCTTCGTCACCGAGACGCTGTGGACCACGCTCACCGGCGGCGAATCGCTGGTGGTCGCGGCCTGGCCGACGGTCTCCGGCGCCACGCAGGACGCGGACGCGACCCAGCGGGTCGAGTCGGTGCAGAAGCTGATCACCGAGATCCGCCGCTTCCGCAGCGACCAGGGCCTTGCGCCGAAGAAGCGGGTGCCGACCGAGCTGTCCGGTGCCTACGAGGCGGGCCTGCTCCCGCACGAGCAGGCGGTGCGCAGCCTGGTCTGGCTGGACGCGCCCGGCGCGGACTTCAACGCGACCGCGACGCTGGAGGTCGCGCTGCCGACCGGCACCGTCACCGTGCGGCTGGACACGTCCAGCGCGATCGACGTCGCCGCCGAACGCAACCGGCTCACCAAGGACCTCGCGGTCGCGCAGAAGGAACTCGCCGACTGCGACAAGAAGCTGGGCAACCCCAACTTCGTGGCCAAGGCCCCGGCCGAGGTGGTCGACAAGATCAAGGCGCGCAAGGACACCGCGCTCGCCGACATCGAGCGGATCACCGCGCAACTGGCCGCGCTGCCTACTGCTTGAGTGCCGTGCTGGTCGGTCTGACTCAGTGCAGGCCGACCAGCAGCAGCGCCCCGCCCTCGGGTACCGGCCCGGCCTGGGCGACACCGGCCACGGCGAGCACAGTGCCGCCGGGCGTCGGCAGCGCCGAGGGTGGGCTGAAGAAGCCGGTCGACCGGGGAATGCCCGCGGGCCCGCCGACCGTGACGCCCGGCGCGACCTGTCCGGTCCGCCCGTCGACCACGATCACGGTCGGGTGCGCGTTGAGGTCGGTGGCGTCCTCGATGTACTGGGTCGGCAACAGGATCCGCCCGTCCGGGGTCGCCGCGATGTAGCTGTTCAGCGCACCTGGTGCCGGGAACTGCACGTTGTACGTCAGGTCGGGCACGATCGCGCTCCAGAAACTCGGCGTCGCGCCCCGGTGATAACCGACCAGCCAGATCCGCCGGGACGACTGCAACGCGTACGCGAGCACGGCGGTGTCGCCCGCCCAGAACGTGGTCATGATGGCGGTGCCCGAATCCACGCTGTCCGGCGCGAACGGTGCTGCGGGCGCCGTGTAGTCCTGCCAGCGCATCGCACCGGTCCGCGCGTCCAGCGCCACGACCCCGCTGGGCCCGGACACCCCGAGCCCGACCGGGTTGCTGGTCGGCTGCGCGCTGATGACCGCCTCGACCGTGCCCGAGCCGGTCAACGGCCAGATCTCGGCGCCGCCGGTCGGCGCGCGGTACTCCCAGACGGGTTTGCCGGTGCGTGGGCTCAGCATGTCGACGGTGCCGCACAGCGAACTCACCGCGATCTCGGTGCCCAGCGCGCTGAACGCGTTGATGGCGCAGCCGTCCTTCGGGTAGTAGACCCAGTCCTGCTGGCCCGCGCGTGCGCCGGTCAACTCGATCGCGTTGATCTGCAACTGGCTGATCCCGTCCGGCCCGGCTTCGAAGAATGCCTGGGTACGGGTCAGCGTGGTCAGTGTGTCGCCCAGATGCGGGGGGAGCGGCTCGTCGGCGATCAGCGCGCCGGTTGTCGCATCGAGCACGATCAGCCGTTGCACCCCCTGTGGCGCCGGTTTCGGGTTCAGGCTCTGCCCGAACGCGAGCGCGCCGACCAGCGTGCCGTCGGCGGAGACGACCGGGTTGAAGATCTCGTTCACGTCCGCCCTGCGGTAGGTCCAGCGCGCCCTTCCGGTGGCCGGGTCCAGCATCTCCAGCGCGTTGGCTGCGGTGACCAGCACTCCGCCCGCGCTGGCCACCGGGTTCCCGGCCCACTGCGAACTCCACCCGACCTTGCCGTCCAGCGCCGATTCGCGGGCCTGCAACGGCGTGGCGTCCGCGACGGTCAGGTGCACGTTCTGCCCGTTCGTCCAGCCGACCGCACCCGCGTAGCCGCCGACCTGCGCCGCGGCGACCGCGACCACCGCCACCACCACGATCGCCGGATGCACGCGCACCGGCACCACCGGCGACACCGCGAGCACGATGCCCGCAAGCACGACCGCGGCGCCACCCGCGATCAGCACCGCCCAGCCCGAACTGATCGGCGCACCCGCGCCCGGCTCGGGAATTCGCGTGATTGTCGTCGCGACAACAATCACGCCCAACGCCGACCATCCGGCACCGAGCCGGACGCGGCCGCGATCGTCGCGCGCGAAACGCAGGAAGACGAGCGCGGCGATCGCCGCGGCGACGAACAGCACCAGCCACAGCTTCGCCGTCGACGCGGACCCGATGACCGCGCGCAGACCGGCGAACGCGGTCAGCAGACCGACGCAGCAGAAACCGATCGCGACGACCGGCAACAACGGAACGCGAGCACGCACCCCACCATTGAACCGGTTACGACCCCGCGCGGACGGCGGTTCTGCGCATTCGTGCCCGAATCCGGTCGGCGCCGAGCCAGGCATTGGCGGCGACCAGCCCGACCGGCAGGAACGCGCTCTCATGCGCGACGCCGAGCAGCACGATCCCGACCGCCGCCGCGACGAAGCCGAACAGGTACTGGCTGCGCACCCGGCCAGGGCTGGTCGGCGGGTCGAGCAGCATGACGGCCGCGAAGAACAGCGCCATGCTCAGCAGCGGTTCCCGGTAGGCGACCGCGAGCTCGTCGGTGAAACCGAGCGAGACGAGAATCGTCAACGCCGCGAACCAGGTGGCCAGGAACGCGCCGACGGCGGGCAGCCGGTTGACCCGGTCGGCGACGATCAGCGTGACCGCGAGCAGCACCGGCACGCCGAGCCAGATCGGCGCGGCCGCCGCGCCCCACCAGCTCTGCGCGCGCACGCCGAGCACGTCGGCGAGCACCAGTGCGAGCGCGGCCGGGTTGAACACCGGTCGCCTGCCGATCCGCACCGCGTGCTTGACGAGCACCGCCCCGGCTGCGCACGCCACGATCAGGCCCGGCCCGACGGTCGGGTCGAGCACCATGCCAAGCACGCCGCCGGTGACGAACGCGCCGACCGGCACCCGCCAGCCCCACCCGCGCAGGCCGACGATCACCACGTCTACCGCGCCCGCGGTGAGCACCGCGACCGCGAGCGTCAGCGCCGCCGACGCGGGAGAGGGGCTGGCCCAGGGCAGATTCACCCCGGCCAGCACCAGCATCGCCACGCTGACTGTCCCGAGTGGACTCTTGACCCAGCGGGTCAGGTCCACTGGGTCAACTCCACTGGGTCAACTCCACGAACCCCAGCCCTTCGTGGTGCGCACCTCGCCGGACTTGGCGACCAGCAGCGCGTCCACGTCCTCGGTCTCCGCCAGCAACGACAGCCCCGCCGACATGCCCAGCAGTGATACGGCGGTGGACACCGCGTCGGCCGCCATCGCGGTCGGCGCCACCACGGTCACGCCGGCCAGCGGGTCGGCCGGTGGCGTGCGCGGCGCGACCAGGTGCGTCGGCGCGACGATGTGACCGGGGCGCGCGTAGTCGCCCGAGGTGGCTATGGCGAGGTCGGCCAGTGCCAGTTCGGTGATCAGCTCACCGGGCCGCAACGGGTCCGCGATCCCGGTCGGCCAGGCGTTGCCCGCCAGGTCGGTGCCGAGCAGGTAGGCGTCGCCGCCCGCGTTGATGGTCGCCCCGGACAGCGCGGAGAGCTCCTGCGCGGCCAGGTCGATGGCCAGCCCCTTGGCAACAGCGCCCAGATCCAGCAGCAGCGGGCGGTCCAGGATCACCGTGCCGGAGATCGGATCCAGGTGCAGATCCGCGCGCGTTCCACAGTCCAATTGGGACGGACACGGTTCCTTGATCGGCTCGCCGGTGCGGTAGTCCCGGTCGAAACCGGCGGCGGAGAGCTGGTAGCCGATCGTCGGGTCGAACGCGCCGTCGGTGTGCTCGGCCACCTGCAACGCCACGGTCAGCGCGGCCAGCAGGATCGGGCTGAGCACGACCGGCTCGCCGACCCGCGCGGCCAGCTGACGCACCTCGCTGTCCATGGCAAAGCGCGAGCACGCCGCCTCGACCGCGTCGAACCAGTCGAATGCCTGCTCGATGAGCGGGTCGAATTCGCTCGCCATGTGAGATGGCGCGGCGATCCGGATGGTCACGACGGTGTCCATCACCGCACGGGACCAACCGGCGACTTCGGGTTCCAGCATCGATCACTCCGGCTGTTTCGGATGGGTGGCAGCGGTCAACGCGAACCGAGTGGCAGCAACGAAATCCTGCCAGCTGCCGGTCGCGCCGGATACCACCGCAAGGCTGGTCGACTGGGTCGCGACCACCTTGTCCGGCAGCCCGGCGACGTAGCTCTGCGGGAAGAACGTGGTGCACCTGCTGATCCGCACCGTATCGATGCGACCGCCCGCGATGGCGACCTCCACCTCGATCGTGCCGAACTCGTTCGACGCGGTGCCCGGATACACCCCATCAACGAACTTAGCGCCGGACGGCGGGGCATCGGGCAGGTTCAGTGAAACCCGGACGTCTCCCGAACGCGGAACCGGGCGCGTCGCCGCCGTGACCGGCTGGGTGACCGCGTAGCCGATCCCGTACACCGCCGAGATCGCCGCAGCGGACACCGCGACGATCCGCCATTTCTCCCGTGGCGTCCGCCACGGGAGAACACCTCGACGACCGGTGGGATAACGATCGGTCACGGCGCCATCACTCTGCCATGGTAGCCGCGCCACCAGCCCGGACCTGCCCGCCACCGGCCCGGCCGTAGACTCGGACCAGTCCCAGGCCAGTCCAGTCCCGAGGAGTCGAGCATGCCCCCAACCGACCCGGGGGTGCTGGCGGAACTGCGCAGCATCGAGAGCGAACTGGACACCCGCTGGGGCGAGAAGGACATCGATCCCACCCTCGACCGCGTCGCCGCCCTGCTCGATCTGCTGGGCAACCCGCAGACCGCCTACCCGGTCGTGCACATCACCGGCACCAACGGCAAGACCTCGACCGCCCGCATGATCGACGCGCTGTTCACCTCGGTCGGGCTGCGCACCGGACGGTTCACCAGCCCGCACCTCCAGGTCGTCACCGAACGGATCAGCCTGGACGGCGTGCCGATCACCCCCCGGCGCTACGTCGACGCCTACCGCGACATCGAGCCCTACCTGCCGCTGATCGACGCCAAGTTCTCCGTCCGGCTGAGCAAGTTCGAGGTGCTGACCGCGATGGCGTTCGCGCTGTTCGCGGATGCCCCGGTGGACGTGGCCGTGATCGAGGTCGGCATCGGCGGCAGCTGGGACTCCACCAACGTCGCGGACGGCAAGGTCGCGGTGATCGGCCCGGTCGACGTCGACCACGTGGAATTCCTCGGCTCGGACGTGGTCGGCATCGCCAGGGACAAGGCGGGCATCATCAAACCCGGTGCGGTCGCCATCATCGGTGAACAACGCCCCGAGGTGCTCACCGAGCTGCTGCGCCGCGTCGTCGAGGTGGACGCCGCGGTGGCTCGCGCGGGCGACGAGTTCGGCGTGCTCGACCGGGAGATCGGGGTCGGCGGGCAGCAGCTGCGGCTGCAAGGGCTCGGCGGCGTCTACGACGAGATCTTCCTTCCGCTGCACGGCAAACACCAGGCCGCCAACGCCGCCAACGCGCTCGCCGCCGTCGAAGCGTTCTTCGCCGCCGGACCGCAGACCCAACTCGACCAGGACGCGGTCCGCCAGGGCTTCGCCTCGGTGACCAGTCCCGGCCGGCTCGAACCGGTCCGCGCCGCGCCGACCGTGCTGCTCGACGCCGCGCACAACCCGCACGGCGCGACCGCGCTGGCCGCCGCGCTCACCGAGGAGTTCGACTTCCGCAAGCTGGTCGGCGTCGTCGCGGTCATGGCCGACAAGGACGCGCGCGGCATCCTCACCGCGCTGGAACCCGTGGTGGAGGAAGTCGTGCTCACCGAGAACTCCTCGATGCGCTCCATGCCCGTCGACGACCTTGCCGCGATCGCCAAGGACATCTTCGGCACCGACCGGATCGTGGTCGAACCCCAGTTGCCGAACGCGGTGGAGACCGCGGTCGAACTGGCCGAGGACATCGCCGAACCGGGCCACCCGCTCTCCGGCGCCGGTGTGATCATCACCGGCTCGGTCGTCACCGCGGGCGAGGCCCGCGCCCTGTTCGGCAAGGAACCCGCATGACCAACCCAGAACCCGGAACCGAAGCCGCGCCGGCGCAGGAGCCCACGGCGCCCAACCCGCTGAAGGGTTTCCGCGGCGTCATGGCAGGCGCCATCGTGATGGAAGCCATCACCGTCGGCCTGGCCCTGTTCACCGTCGCCGACCTCTACGGCGGCCTGAACTCGGTGGTCGGCTATGTGGTCGGCGTCGACATCCTCGCGCTGTTGCTCACCTGCGCCTTCCTGCGCCACATCTGGACGACCCCGGTCATCCTGGCATTGCAGCTGGCGCTGGTCGGCTGCATCGTCTCGGCAGTCGCGGTCGGCATCGTGGGGTTGTTGTTCCTGGCCGTCTGGGTATATCTGTTCTGGTTGCGCCGGGAGGTGTCGCGCCGCATGGCGGCGGGACGACTGCCCAGCCAGCAAACCTGACCACCCTCAGCAGGAGAGACACACAGCGCCGATGACAGCCCCAGGTCCCCCTCAGACGCCCGAAAATCGGCAAGCGGAACCACGGGAGCTGGGCTCCAGAACCAGAATCGTCGTCACGATCGTGTCCGCCGCCGTGGTCCTGGTCGGCGCGGCCGCGTCGGTCTGGTGGTTCTCCGGCCGGGACAACCAATCGAACCAGCACGCCGCGCCGCCACCGGTCAGCACGCCGAAGCACACCAGCAAGCCGAAGCCGACCCCGGACAACGCCGCCTACACCGTCGGCACCTGCCTGAGCGAACCGACCGACCCGAACAGCGGCGGCCTGGAGATCAAGCCGGTGTCCTGCGGCGGTCAGCAGGCGGTGCTGGTCATCAACCAGGTGGTGCACGACTACCCGGACTGCCAGCAGGGCGCCGACTACGTCAACCACGGCTTCATCCTCAGCGACGAGGTCGCGGGCGTCGACTACTGCGCTTCCCTTGTGGTGCCTGCGAACCAGTGCTTCGCGTTCAGCACCGACAACAGCAAACCCATCCAGCGCGCCACGTGCGGCTCGGCGCAGAACGTGGTCCGGGTCGAATCGGTGGAGAGCGCCGGGACCGTGACCGACGCGTGCAAGGACCAGACCGCGCCGGACATCTGGTACTTCCAGTCGCCCGGCTCGGGCCAGTTCGCCTGCGTCTCGCCGCTCCCGCCCGACACGTCCGCCGGCAGCGCCCCGCCGACGACCCCGACGTCGACCGGCGCGCTGCCACCCGAATAACGGGCTAGCGGGGGAGCAGCAGGAGCTTGCCGGTGGTGCGCCTGCCTGCCAGGTCCTCGTGCGCCTTGGCCGCGTCCGCGAGCGGGTAACGGGCCCCGATCAACGGCTTGATCAGCCCGTCGCGGACCGCGTCCAGGGCGATCGCGCCCCGGCGCGCGAGCTCCGCGTCGGTCGCCACGTAGTTGCCCAGCGACGGCCGGGACAGGAAGATCCCGCCCGCTGCGGCCAGCCGGGCCAGGTCGATCGGCGCGACCGGGCCACTGGCCTGGCCGTAGACCACCAGCGAGCCGAGTGGCGCGACGCTGGCCAGGCTGCCGTCGAACGTGGTCCCGCCGACCCCGTCGTAGACCGCCGCGACGCCCTTCCCGTCGGTCAGCCTGCGCACCTCCGGCGCGAACTCGACCTCGGTGTACCGGATCACCTCGGCGGCGCCCGCCGCGCGCGCCAGCTTCTCCTTGGCGTCGGTGGACACCGTGCCGATCACCCGCGCGCCCAGCGCCGTCGCCCACTGCGTCAACAGCAGGCCCATGCCGCCCGCCGCCGCGTGCACCAGCACGGTCTCGCCCGCCTTGACCTGGTGGCTGTCGTGCACCAGGTACTCGGCGGTCATGGTCTGCAGCAGCGTGGACGCCACCTCGTCGGCCACCCCGGCGGGCACCCGGATGACCCGGTTCGCCGGCGCCACGATCTGCTCCGCGTAGCTGCCGAACGTCTGCGGCCAGGCGACCCGCTCGCCGACGGTGAACTCGGTCACGCCCGCGCCCAGCGCGCGCACCGTGCCGGTGCCCTCCAGCCCGATCTTGATCGGCAACGGCAGCGGATACCGGCCCGCACGGTGATTGATGTCGATGTAGTTGACGCCCGCAACGGCGACGTCGACGAGCAGTTCCCCAGCTCCCGGTTCGGGATCCGGCACCTCGGAGACGGTGAGGACCTCGGGTCCGCCGGTTTCCCGTACCTGTATCGCCCGCATGCGCCTGCCTTCCCTGTCGACCAAATACGACGCACCACCCAGTATCGTGCGTGCCTACCGGTCAGTGACGACTGGAAGACAATCAAGAAGGAGTTCAACTGCCGTGACCGAACGCACCCTGGTACTGGTCAAGCCGGATGGCGTCAGCCGCGGCCTCGTCGGCGAGGTCATTTCCCGGATCGAACGCAAGGGCCTGACGCTGGCCGCGCTGGAACTGCGTACCGTCGCGCGCTCGCTGGCCGAACAGCACTACGCCGAACACGACGGCAAGAGCTTCTTCGAGTCGCTGCTGGAGTTCATCACCTCCGGCCCGGTCGTCGCCATGGTCGTCGAGGGCCCGCGCGCGATCAGCGCGTTCCGCCAGCTCGCCGGTGGTACCGACCCGGTCGAGAAGGCCACCCCCGGCACGGTGCGCGGCGACTTCGCGCTGGAGACCCAGTACAACCTGGTGCACGGCTCCGACTCGCCCGAGTCGGCCGCGCGCGAGATCAAGCTCTGGTTCCCCGAGTCCTGATTTTCCGGGTTCGCCCAGCTGACGGGCCGTCGACCAGATGGTCGGCGGCCCGTTTCGCGCGAGAAAAGAAGCTGAAAACCGTCGGTGCTTTTGGCTACGGTCGGAGAGTGTCGAACAACGATGCTCTGGTCTCGGCCAGCCACCTTGCGAAAAAATTCGGTGACTTCACCGCGGTCGGCGGCATCGACGTAGACGTCCGCAGAGGCGAGGCGTTCGGGTTCCTCGGACCCAACGGCGCCGGCAAGTCCTCCACCATGCGGATGATCGCCTGCGTGTCCCCGCGCACCGGCGGCGACCTGCGCGTGCTCGGCATGGACCCGGACCGGCAAGGCCCGCGGATCCGCGCCAGGATCGGCGTCGTCCCGCAGGGCGACATCCTGGACGGCGAGCTGACCGTCCGGCAGAACCTGGAGGTCTACGGCCGCTACTTCGGCCTGCCCCGCGCGCACGTGCGCGCCAAAGCGACCGAGCTGCTGGAGTTCGCGCAGCTCACCGAGAAGGCCGACGCCGAGGTCGAGGCCCTCTCCGGCGGTATGAAACGCCGCCTCACCATCGCCCGGTCCCTGGTCAACGATCCGGAACTGCTGCTGCTCGACGAGCCGACCACCGGGCTGGACCCGCAGGCCCGGCACCTGCTCTGGGAGCGGCTGTTCCGGCTCAAACAGCGCGGCGCCACCCTCATCATCACCACGCACTACATGGACGAGGCGGAGCAGCTCTGCGACCGGCTGGTGGTGATGGACCACGGCCTGATCGTCGCGGAGGGCGCGCCGAACGAGCTGATCCGCAACTACTCCACCCGCGAGGTGCTCGAACTGCGTTTCCCACCCGCCGAGCACGACGGCCAGCAGAACACCGCAGAGCACCCGCCAACCGACCAGCTCAAGGACCTCGCCGACCGGATCGAGATCCTGCCCGACCGGGTGCTGCTCTACACCGAGGACGGCGAGGCCGCGCTCAACGCCGCGCACGACCGTGACATCCGGCCGGTCTCCAGCCTGGTCCGCCGCAGCAGCCTCGAGGACGTGTTCCTACGCCTCACCGGCCGAAGCCTGGTGGACTGATGGCGACCATCGAAACCGGGCGGGTCGTCTCCCCGCTGCGCGCCAGCATGCTCGTCGTCGAAGGCCACTGGACCTGGTACAAGCGCAACTGGAAGGCCACCGCAGTGTCCAGCGTCGGCCTGCCCATCCTGTACCTGCTCGCGATGGGCCTCGGCTTCGGTTCGCAGGTCCGGCCCAGCGCGATGACCGGCGGCCTCACCTACCTCCAGTACCTCACGCCCGCGCTGATCGCGATGGCCGCCACCCAGACCGGGGCCGGTGAGGCCACCTTCCCGGTGCTGTCCGGGTTCAAATGGGACAAGCACTTCATCGGCGTCTCCGCCACCCCGATCACCCCGGTCCAGGTCGCCGACGCCCAGTTCCTGTGGATCACCTTCCGGCTGGTCATCTCCTGCGGCGTCTTCCTCGCCGTCGCCGCCGCCATCGGCGCGGTCACCAGTCCGATGGTGCTGCTCTCGCTCGTCTTCGGCATCCTCACCGGCCTCGCCTTCGCCGCACCGGTCGTCGCGTTCGCCGCGTCGGTCAAGGGCGAGGGCAACGCCTTCAACCCGTTCTTCCGGTTCGTGCTCGTGCCGATGACCCTGTTCGCTGGCACGTTCTTCCCGGTCAGCTCGCTGCCAGCGGTGATCCGCCCGATCGCCTGGATCACCCCGCTCTGGCACGGCACCGAACTGGCCAGGGCAGCGGAGTTCGGCACGCTGCGACCGTGGCCCGCCATTGGGCACCTCGCCTACCTGCTCGCGCTGATCGTCGTCGGAATCGGGCTGTCCCGCTGGCGTTTCCGCGTCCGGCTGGCCAGTTGAGGGGACGGACATGACCGACCTGATCACCCAGCACACCGAGGGCACCCCGTTCGCGCCCCCGCCCAGCCGGGGCATCCTGCTGCGCGTGCTGCCCACCGGCCTCTACGCAGGCCGGGCGCGCATGCTCGTGCACCGCGCCTTCCTGGTCAACCGGCGCACCTGGATGGCGCTGTTCTCCGGATTCTTCGAACCGATCTTCTACCTCATCGCGCTCGGCGTCGGCTTCGGCAAACTCGTCTCGCACGTGGTCGGCCCGACCGGCGCGCCGATCAGCTACGTCGCCTTCGTCGCGCCCGCCCTGCTCGCGTCCTCCGCCATGAACGGCGCCGTGCTCGACTCGACGTTCAACGTCTTCCACAAACTCAAGTACGCCAAGCTCTACGACTCGATCCTGGCCACTCCGCTCGGCCCGGCCGACATCGCGCTCGGCGAAATCAGCTGGGCGCTGCTGCGCGGTGGCCTCTACGCGGTCGGGTTCCTGCTGGTGATGGCCGTCGGCGGCCTGCTCACCTCGCCATGGGCCCTGCTCGCGTTGCCCGCCGCGCTGCTCATCGCGCTCGCGTTCGCCGCGGTCGGCATGGCCGCCACCACGTTCCTGCGCTCGTGGCAGGATTTCGATCTCGTGCAACTCGCGATTATGCCGATGTTCTTCTTTTCCACCACCTTCTACCCGTTGTCCGTTTACCCCCGGCCGTTGCAGATCGCGGTCGAATGTTTCCCGCTCTACCACGGCGTCACCCTCATGCGTCAGCTGTCGACCGGTTTCGTCGATTGGAGCGCCTTAGGCCATGCGGCCTACTTTGTTGTCATGGCGGTCATCGGCGCGGCGTGGGCAGCGAAGCGGTTGAAGAAGTTGCTACTGAAATGAGTATCGATAATTTCGCGGCGAGCTGTCATTATCGATTTCATGGGTGTGCGTCAGTGGATGCAGCGCCAGAAGTTCAATGACCCGGTACCGGGCACGTTCGAGGTCCAGAGCTGCGATACAGGGCGCGGACATGCCGACGTGAGCATCAACGGCATGGTCACCGTGCCCGGCGTCGCCACGTTGCCCGGCGAGTTCCGCGGCCGGGTCCCGGAAGCCAAGGTGCCGGTCGTCGGCCAGATCCTGTCGGTGATCGTCGACCGCGCCGATCCGACGGAGTTCCGCATCGAATGGGACCAAGTGCCATCGGTCACCCAGAGTGCGGAGCAGGAGCCCGAGATCCAGCACCACTCGCACACGCCGGCACCCGACTGGGACATGGCAACGGCGACCGTGCTGACCTGTCACACCGCCAGGGTGCCGATCTACGCCAGCAGCCAGGCGCCCGGTGGCATCATCGACATAAACCTCAACGTGTTGCTGAGCGACGGCTACCAGTACGGCACCAAGGCCAGGGTCGCGTTCAGCACGCCGGAACGCCGAGCCAGAGCCACCGAGAAAGGCACCGAGCTGCCGGTCCGCGTCGACCCGGCCGACCCGAACCACGTCGTCATCGACATCGACCGAATCCCAGGCTGGTAATTCACCGCTTCAGGTAAGCCTGCCCAGGCCACCCGCTCGGGCGACCCCACGATGCGCTCCGCCGAGGTCCCGCACACGCTTGGCTGCCGACCCCACCCGAAATCCCCTCACCCGGCCGCAACCTCGTCGGCCAGCCGGCCGTCGCGATCACCGACCGTCAACAACCGGCGGATTTCCGCGCGGTAGCTGATCTTCCGATGGTTGCCACCGCACGGACCAGGGGCGATCGTCAATGGCATGGGCAATCCGGTGAACCCCGTCCTCGACGCCGAGGTCTACGACTCCTCCGGTGAGCGCATCGGCAAGGTCGGCCAGGTCTACCTGCGCGTGGACTCGTATCAGCCGGCCTGGATCGTGGTGCGATCCGGCGGTTCGCAGTGCATGGTCCCATTGCAGGGCGCGCGCATGCACGAAAGCGGCATCCAGGTCGGCGTCAGCAAGGACCACATCAGCCAGGCACCCCAACTCGTTCCGCCCCGGCGACTGTCCGAGGAGGACAGTGCGGAGCTCTGCGAACACTACGGTGTGCGCGCCGAGGTACCCATCAGCCGCAGCTCGCCGGAGCAACGCATGATTCCGCTCCGCAGACCCGGTTCGGTCGCCTAACCTGCCAGGCATGCCGATCCCGAGGCACGACCTGACCGAATCCGGCGACCGAGGCCGCGGACCCGTTGGCCCGTGCGGAAAAGATCGGCAGATCCTGCTCGACTACCACCCGGGCATCAGGGTCATCCTGCCCACCGAACACGGCGTGCGCAGCGTCCGCATCACCGACCTGATGCCGCTCGGCGCGGTGTGGGACACCGAAGAAGGCACAAAACCCTTCGACCCCACCATGTTCCAATCCTGACCCGTGCCCCGGCACCCCCGCCCGAAACGAACCCGGTCCCGGGCCGGAGTGTCAACGGCACGCGCGTGTCACTGACCGTTCGGCTGCTGCCCGGCGTCCTGCTGCTCGCCGCCCTGCTGGCCACCGTTCTGCTGGCCGCCATCCTGCTGCTCGCCGCCGACGGCCTGCTTCAGTTTGTCCCCACCCTGCTTGATCTGGTCGGAGTGCTGGCCACCGGTCTTCTCGTCGGCGAACTCGCCTGCCTTGTCGATACCCTGTCCGACCTGCTCGGAGTGGCCCTTCGCCATGTCCATTGCCTTGTTCTTCAGGTCGTCGAAACCCACGATTACCTCCTCGTGTCGAACAACGGCGTACCCGGCTTGCGTACCCGTGTCAGTTGGCGGTAACCACGGCCATGTCGAAACCACCCCTGTGGGTGGTCCTCCCCTGTGGACAAACTTGATTTCAGCTGCCGCAAGCATTTCCCTGGCAGGGCGATGGAGTTCCGGACACGGCAGCGGGGCCGGGCTACGGTGCCCGGCCCCGCTGGACGCGGTGAGCGTGAACTGAAACCCGCAGGGGCAACTCACGTCCTGCCCGCGCCGTGCACACATCCGCCGACGCGTCTCCCGCGCAGGACTAGCTCACTGAGACGTCATCGGCATAGACGGTGCCTTGTCCGTACCAGCCGTGCAGGTAGACCGTCACACTGGAGGTGGCCGCGCCGGTGGTGAACGACGTGGTCAGCTGCTGCCACGAGCTCGCAGACGGCGTCCAGTTGTTCACGTCCGACGTGCCGGTGCCGCTGACGCCGAGATAGGCGTAGTTGCCTTGTACCCACCCGGTCAGCGTGTACTTCGTACCCGGTTTCACCGCCACGGTTTCCGTGCACTGGGCGTCGTCCGAATTGCTGGCTGCCGCCGCCAACGCCTTCGAGCCGGTGTGCACCGGGCTGCTCACGACGCTGCCGGTGCCCGCGTCACAGGTCCACGGGGTCAGCGAACCGCTCTCGAAACCCGGGTTGCTGACCAGGTTGCCACCGGTGGGCGGCGGGGAGGTCGGCGGTGGGCTGGTCGGCGGGGGCGACGTCGGCGGGGGCGAGGTGGGCGGCGCGCCGGTGCAGTTCGACGTGGAGCCGGCCAGGTCGTTCACGGTGTCGTTGAACAGCGTGTTCGTTGGCGTGTCCAGGTCGTACATGGAGAACATCATCACGCCGGCCAAACCGGTGCAGTGCACGTAGTCCGTTCTGGCCTGAATGGACTGTGGTGATTCGCCACCGTAGAAGTTGGTGCCGTCGTAGAAGTACGCGGATTCGGAGACCGGATCCCAGAACGTGTCGGATGCGTTGTTGACCACGCCGAGCAGTTCCTTGTACATCGCGATGCCCGGCACGCTGCCGCTGTCCGTGTGACCGGCCGACGGCCCGCTCGCGGCCTGGTAGAGCCCGTGGTTGCTACCGGCCTGCACACCCGTCCAGCCTCGGTAGTAGAACGGAATACCGAGTGTCAACTTGTTGGCCGGGAAGCCGCCGGGTATCCCGTATGGGGAATCACCCTTGACGTAGGCGTTCATCACGTCGTTGGTGTCGTACTGCTCGGCGCCCGGCGCTATCGTGCCGTTCGGGTCGGCGGGGTTGGGGTAGAGCGGATCCTGTTCGTCCGTTGGACCGGTCGCGTCCCAGGCGCCGTGCATGTCGTAGGTCATGACGTCGCCGAAGGTCAGGTACTGCCCGATCTGGTTGGTCTGGATCTTGGCGATCTTGTCCTGACCACCCGGGAGCGCCGCGCTCAACGCGTAGGTCTTGCCGTTGGCCGAGCCTGCCGTGTTGAGTTCGTTGCGGAACTCGCCAAGCAGTGCGGTGTAGTTGGCGGTGTCCGCCGCGCTCTCGTGGTTGCCGAGGTGACCCGTTGTCGAACCCGGGTACTCCCAGTCGATGTCGAACCCGTCGAAGATGCCCTTCGCGGTGCCCGCGCCGCCGTAGCCGTTCTCCGAGGGCAGGTTGCCGTTGATGAACATGTCGACGCACGAGCTGACGAACTTCTGCCGCGAGGCCGCGGTGGCCGCCACGTCGGAGAAGTACTTCGAGTAGGTCCAGCCGCCAAGGGACAGCAGCACCTTCAGGTTCGGGTGCTTGGCCTTCAGTTCCTGCAACTGGTGGAAGTTGCCGACGATCGGCTGGTTCCACACGTCGGTCGAGCCGTCGACGCTGATGCTGGAGTCGAAGGACTTGCCGTAGTCGGCGAACGCGTCCTCGGCGCCGTCACCGGCGTTCGGGTCGTTCTCGCCTGCCGGGTCCGGGTCGGTCGCCTTGGTGTTCTCGAAGCAGGTCAGGTTGGACGGGTCGATGTTCTCGAAGTCGTAGATCAGGTAGTTGAGCTTGTTCGCCGCACCTGAGGCATCGAGGTTCTTCAGGTAGTAGGCGTTCTGGTAGATGCTCCACTGGTCGTAGTAGGCGACGGTGATACCACCGCTACCGCCTGCCGCGCTGGCGCCTGGCTGACTGGCGGCCGCGTTCTGTCCCACCGTGATACCGATCCCGGCGAGCAACAGCACGCTGGCCGCGCCAACAGCCAGTGCCGAGTGTCTGGATAACCGCATTCCTTCCTCCGCTGGGTGAAGGTGTTCCGCGTTGAACTTGCGGGGTTTGGGTCGCGCGCCGGGCGTCCGGTTCCCACGCCCAAGGACGCCCGGTGCGCGTGTTCGAGGGGTTTGGTGAATCAGCAGGACCCGTTGTCGGTCCAGACACCGGCCGGGCCGCCGGGGGTGTCGTTTTCGGTCCACCACTTGGCGGTCCAGGTGTGGCCGTTGTACGAGACCTGCTGACCGCCGGTGTACGCGGTGGTGGCCACCCACGCGGACGCGGAGCACGAGCCGCCGGGCGGCGGTGAGGTCGGCGGGGGCGGAGGTGGACTGGTCGGCGGCACCGCGCCACCGAACTCCGCCGTGTACTTGGTGAAGTCCCAGCTGTTCTGCGGGACGCTGCTGCACGTGCCGGAGAGCTGGCCGTTGTTGTCGGGCGGGTTGCACTGCACGTCCCGGTTGAGTGACCAGTACGTGTAGCGGGTCAGGCCCTTGCTCTGTGCGTAGCTGAGCACGGACTGGAAGTCCGACTGGTAGAAGTACTCGGCCGAGTCGGTCCTGCCGTTCATCTGCGAGACGCCTTCGTGGTTGTAGGCGGTCGCGCTGTTCCAGCCGAAGGTGTTCATCAGCAGGGTGTGGAAGGACTCCAGGGCGGCCGTCTGGCTCGCCGCGCCGTTGAAGCCACCGTCGAAGGGCATGATCGAGTAGTTCGCAGGCACGAAGTTGTCGCTCTTGGCGGTGTTGAGCACGTTCTGGCCGAAGTAGCCGGTGCCTGCCGTGGTTCCTGCGGTGGTGATCGACACGTACAGGCCCGGGTTGTTGTTCTGCAGGATCTGGGCCGCGCCGATCTCGTTGTTGATGGCGGCGGTGTTCTCGTACTCGGGTTCTTCGAGGTCGAAGTCGATCGCCTTGAGCTGGTACTTGCTGATCACCGCCTGTTCGGCCGCTGCGGTCGCCGATGCCGACCCGCAGACCTGGCCGAGCTTTGTTCCGCCGTATCCGCCGAACGACACGGACACGTCACCGCCCGCGGCGCGGACGCCGCTGATGATGTTGGCGACCGTGCTGTCCGAGGAGACCGACGCGGTACCGCCCCATGCGGCGTTGCAGCCGCCGTCGGAGAGCACGAAGGCCAGTTCGAACGTTTTCTGGCCGGTCGCGGCCATCACCTGGGGCAGGTTCGGCGGGTTGTTGTCCAGTGGCATCACGTACGGTGCCGCGCCGTACCAACCCGAGCTGACCGCGGCAGGTGTCGCCGCGGCCGGGTGCTGGGCGGCGTTGCTGATGCCCGTGAAGGCGATCAGCGAACCCGCCGCGACGACCGCGGCACCCAACGCGGCTGTCATGGATAACCGTTGCATGCGTCCTCCTCGCCGACGAAAGCCGGCGGACGCCCCCTTCGGTGTCGTTGCCGACCCCCAAAATTGGGGTCCGCCCCGCCGGTGTGGTGTCCCCGTCTTTTGTTCTGGTTTGTCGGAGTTCCCTCGCTGCCGTCGCGAACGTTTGCTGTCGATTTCTGGCAGGGCCTCGACAATCTCGGTTCACGGTCGGTTCATCGAATGTGGCCTAGACCACTTGCGGTGTCAAGAGGGTGGACTAGACCAATGTTCATGCGTTGACCATGTGCTGTACCTGGTCCAGGCGTGGTCTGTACCGAGAAGGAAACCCCGAGTTCACGTACCAGTCGGTCGAGATGGCTGGTTCGCGCCGACCGTTTACCCTTGTCGGTGTGCGTGCCGAGTCTGTCTTCCCCAGGTTGGAACCGCTGCTGCCGAAAGTGAGCAAGCCGGTCCAGTACATCGGTGGCGAACTGAATGCCACGGTCAAGGACTGGGCGGCCACCGACGTGCGCTGGTGCCTGATGTACCCGGACGCCTACGAGGTCGGCCTGCCCAACCAGGGCGTGATGATCCTGTACGAAATCCTCAACGAGATGGACCGCGTGCTCGCCGAGCGCAGTTACGCGGTGTGGCCGGACCTGGAAGCGCTGATGCGGGAGAACCACATCCCGCAGTTCACAGTTGACAGCCATCGCCCGATCGGCGCATTCGACGTCCTCGGCGTCAGCTTCTCGACCGAGCTCGGCTACACCAACCTGCTCAACGCGCTCGACCTGGCGGGCATCCCGCTGCACGCGGCCGACCGGGGCATCGACGACCCGATCGTGCTGGCAGGCGGGCACGCCGCGTTCAACCCGGAGCCGCTCGCGGACTTCGTGGACGCCGCCGTGCTCGGCGACGGTGAACAGGCCGTCGGCGAGATCACCGAGATCGTCAGGGCCTGGAAGACCGAGGACCGGCCCGGTGGCCGCGCTGAGCTGCTGCTGCGCCTGGCCGAGACCGGCTGGGTGTACATCCCGAGCCTCTACGACGTCGCCTACGGCCCGGACGGCCGGATCGCGAGTGTCACGCCCAAGACCGAGCGCGTGCCCGCCACCGTGGCCAAGCGCACCACCATGGACCTCGACGCGTGGCCCTACCCGAAGCAGCCGCTGGTGCCGCTCGCGGAGAGCGTGCACGAGCGGATGAGCGTGGAGATCTTCCGCGGCTGCACCCGGGGCTGCCGGTTCTGCCAGGCGGGCATGATCACTCGCCCGGTGCGGGAGCGCTCGATCGATGGCATCGGCGGGATGATCCAGCGCGGCCTCGAGGCGACCGGGTTCGAGGAGGTCGGGCTGCTCAGCCTGTCCAGCGCGGACCACTCCGAGATCGGCGAGATCGCCAAGAGCCTTGCCGACCGCTACGAGGGCACCAACACCGGCCTGAGCCTGCCCAGTACCCGGGTGGACGCGTTCAACATCGACCTGGCCAACGAGCTGTCCCGCAACGGCAGGCGCTCCGGCCTCACGTTCGCGCCAGAGGGTGGCAGCGAACGGATCCGCAAGGTCATCAACAAGCAGGTCTCCGAGGCGGACCTGATCCGCACGGTCTCGGCCGCGTACGCGGCGGGCTGGCGGCAGGTCAAGCTGTACTTCATGTGCGGCCTGCCCACCGAGACCGACGACGACGTGCTGCAGATCGCGAACATGGCGCACGAGGTGATCAAGGCGGGCCGGGAGGCCAGTGGCCGCAAGGACATCCGCTGCACCATCTCGATCGGCGGGTTCGTGCCCAAGCCGCACACGCCGTTCCAGTGGGCGCCGCAGTGCGATCCGGACACTGTGGACGATCGACTGAAGAAGCTGCGCGTGGCGGTCAACGCCAACCGCAACCTCGGCCGCAACATCGGCATGCGCTACCACGACGGCAAACCGTCCATGATCGAAGGTCTGCTCTCCCGTGGTGACCGCCGGGTCGGTGCGGTGATCGAGCGGGTGTGGCGCGAGGGCGGCAAGTTCGACGGCTGGAGCGAGCACTTCTCCTACGAGCGCTGGCTTTCCGCGTGCCAGGCCGAACTCGACCCGATCGGCCTGAGCCTGGACTGGTACACCAGCCGCGAGCGCGCCGGCGACGAGATCCTGCCCTGGGACCACCTGGATTCCGGGCTGGACAAGGAATGGCTCTGGGCGGACTGGCAGGACGCGCTGGGCGAGCAGGACCAGGACGACTGCCGGTGGACGCCATGCTTCGACTGCGGGGTCTGCCCGTCGATGGGCACGGACATCGAGATCGGGCCGACCGGTCGCAAGATGCTGCCGATCTCGCCGGTCGGCATCGGTTCCCCGGTGCGCAACCCGGCGTTGTCGAAGTAGCGCGGACTACCAGACGCCGTCGGGGATCAGCGAGCTGACCACCGGCGGCACGCCTGCCTCGGCGGGCTGCGTGGCCGGGGTGCTCGTCGGCGGTACCGCCGGAGTGTCCTTCGTGGACGGTGTGGTGGACTGGCTCTGCAACTGCGAATCCGAGTGCGGCGTTGTGGTGCCGTCGTCGGGCGTCGTCGACATCGGGGGAGTGATCTGGCCCTGTGTCGCCGAATTCGACGTGGACTGTCCACTTGGGAGATTATCGGTGACGGCCCCGAGCGCGTTCACAAGGCCGTGCCCGTAGAAGCTGTTGTAGCTGGAATCGCCGGTGCAGTAGGCGTCCTGGGTGCCGGTGCCGTTGAGGTCGTAGTCGGACGGGCACGCGACCGGCGTCGCCTGTTCGTTGAGCAGCACGGTCAGCTGGCGTGGGCTCGCGTGCGGATGCAGCGACGCGAGCAGCGCCGCGACCCCGGACACGTGCGGCGCCGCCATGGACGTGCCGCAGGCGCTCGCATAACCGCCCGGCACGGTCGAGAGCACGCAGTTGGAGCTCTTCGACGAGTGCTGGTGGCTGTCGCCGCCAGGGGCGGTCAGGTCGATCGAGCCGAGACCGTAGGAGCTGTAGCCCGCCTTGAGTTCGTCCGCGCCCACCGAGGACACCGTGACCACGCCGGGCAGGCCAGCGGGCAGTTGCGCACAGTCGTCGCCGAGTTGGCGCTGTTGCTGGTCGCCGGAGTCGACGTTGTCCGGACTGGATGTGTCCTGGCTGGGGTTGCTCAGATCGACACCCTGGTTGCCCGCTGCGGCGATGGACAGCACGCCGTGCGAGGTGGCGTAGGCGACGGCGCGCTGCACCGCCGTGTAGACCACGTTCTGGCCGGTGGTGTCCGCGCAGGTGAACACCCACGGGTCGATGAAGTAGCTGTTGTTGGCGATCGCCATCCCGTTCTGCGCGGCCCACATGAACCCGCACACCGCGGCCTCGGGATAGATGTAACCGTTGTCGTCGACCACTTTCACCGACGCGACCTTCACGCCGGGCGCGACACCGGCGATGCCCCTGCCGTCGTCGGCGGCGGCGATGGTGCCCGCCACGTGCGTGCCGTGCGCGGAAGTCGTTGGCTCCCAGGCGCTTTCGGTGGTGTCCGGGGCGCCGGAAACGCAACCGGCGGACGCGGCAGGGTCGATGGACTGGGTCAGGTTGGGCTGCTGCGCGTCGATGCCGGAGTCGAGGACGCCGACCACGACCTGCGAGCTGCCCTTGTCGATCCGGTGGGCCTGGTCCGCCTTGATCATGTTCATGTCCCACTGCTGGGACGTCCGGTTCGTGGCCGACACGCTGCTCGGGTTGTTCGTCACCGATGGCAGGTTCGCCTTGATCTCATCGGACTTTTTGGACACTTCGGGCGTACCGTCCGCGGTCGAGTCGTAGTACGCCTGAGCCTGTGCGCTGTATGCCCGGTTCGGGCCGATTCGATCGGCGAACGTCGGGTCGGGGGACATCGCCACCGCGACCGCGATCTGCGGGTAGTAGACGGTGGTCGTGCCACACTCGGCGGTGATCGTGTCCTCGGCGATCGCCTGGGCGGTGCCCGGGTTGAAGACGACCAGATACCGCAGGTCAGGACCGCTCTGCAGACAGCTGCCCTGGCTGTCCGGAAGCGGGTCGGCACTGACCGCCGTGGCCGTTGTCAGGCAGCCCACCGCCAGCAGAGCGGTGCACAACGCTGCCGCCCTCGCTCGGCGGAGCAGAGGCACGGGGGACCTCCATCGCTGGTGAGACACACTCGGGGAATGCGCGTCCACTCCCAGCGGGACGGTAGCCAGCGCAGACCGTACAGACAAGTTTGGCGGGATATTTACCTCGGCGGGTACGGTCGTGCTCCGTCGTCGCCGGTTGTCCCCGCGATGACGCCGTCTGACTGATCACAGCCTTGAGGAGCAGCGCTGAGCCGCAAACCTGAGCCGGACAACCCCTCGGCTCCGCCCGCACAGAAACTGCGGCTGCGTTACGCCAAACGTGGCAAGTTGCGTTTCGCGTCACATCGTGACATCGCCCGAACGTTCGAACGCGCGTTGCGCAGAGCGGGCGTGCCGATGGCGTACTCGCAGGGCTTCAACCCGCGCCCCCGGGTCTCCTGGGTGGGTGCCGCGCCGACCGGAACGGCCAGCGAAGCCGAGTACGTCGAGCTGTCCGTCGTCACCCCGCTCGACCCGGAACTGCTGGTCAACGAGCTGGACGCGGCGCTGCCGCCGGGAATCGACATCTTGGAGGCGGTGATCGCGGCCGGCGGCAGCCTGGCCGACCGGATCGACGCGAGCCAGTGGCGGATCGAGCTCGCCGACACGACCGAGGAGGCGCTGCGGCCCGCGGTCGCCGCGCTGCTCGCGGCGGAGACGGTCGAGGTCGATCGGATGACCAAGAACGGCATGCGCCGGATGGACGTCCGCCCGGCGTTGGTATCCGTGCAGGTCAGCGCGTCGTCAGCAAGTGAGGATGGCGACGTCGGCGCGAGTGCGCGGGGGTGTGGGATACTTGTGGTGGTCGTCCGGCAGACAACCCCTGTCGTTCGGCCCGATGACGTGTTGAGCGCGATCCGTGTCGTCGCCGCGTTGAGCCCGCCGGAGCCAGTCAAAGCTACCCGGTTGGCGCAGGGGCGGCTGGACGATGAAGGCCGCCTCACCGACCCGTTCGCCCCAGACAGGGGCGCTGCGGAGGTGGCGGTGGCCAGGGAGCCGGAGCCGGGCCAGCGCATCGTCGAACGACCTGTCGACTGAGCGCCCGAGATGGTTCGGGTGTCGGTTGACGATGGCAAGGATTCCCGTCGCCTGGTGCGACGGTGACAAGACAGGAAGGGCCCCTGCGCGGCCGCGTCCGACAGTCTTGGCGTCTTTTCTGGCGCCGGTACTGGGGACGCGCCCGGGGGCGGAGGAGTCATATGCCGAACAATGAAGGTCCCGCCGCAACGACCGGCGGGGATAGCCGCGCATCCGGGCACCTGCTGCTCGATGAGCTGCCGGCCAAGCTGCGCGTCCACGCACTGGCCAAGATGCTGGGGCGGAGCAGCCGCGAGGTGCTCGACGCCCTGGAGGAACTGGGCAAGCCGGTACGCGGCCCGCAGTCCAGCGTCGACCGCGAGGTCGCCGTTGAGGTAGCGGGCGCGCTGGCCGGTGACGCGGAAACCGACGAGGCCGCCGAGCCCGCTGAAGCGGTCGAAACCGTTGAAGCAGTCGAATCGGACGAGTCAGAGGTGGTCGAGGAGCCCGCTCCGCGCCGCACCGCCGGTCTGGCGCCGGTCTTCGCCGCGCCCGCCCCGCTGTTCCAGACGCCCACCGCGCCCGCGGCGCCCGCCCGGCCCAAGCCGGTCGAGGAGCCCGTCGACGAGAAGGAGCCCGAGGCGCAGGCCGAGGCCGACCTCGACGAGGACGGCGACGACGACGACAGCTCGGCCCGCAGGCGCAGGCGGCGCGGTCGTCGCGGCCGGGGTCGTGGCAAGGGCGGCCAGGGCGATGACGCCGAGAACGCCTCCGACGACGCCGAATCCGAGCAGGACGGCGACGAGGCCACAGAGGACGGCAACGACGACGCGGGCGATGACACGGCCGAGGACGGCGACGGTTCGACCCGCCGCCGCAGGCGTCGCCGTCGCCGCAAGGGCACCGGTGAGGACGGCCCGGCCGCAGGCGAGGACGACCCGCCGAACACCGTCGTGCACGTCCGCGAGACGCGTGAGGCCAAGGCAGGCAAGGACCGCGACAGCAACCGGGACAACAACCGGGACAGCGGATCCGACGAGGTGCGCAGCGTGCGCGGCTCGACCCGGCTGGAAGCCAAGCGGCAGCGCAGGCGCGACGGTCGCGAGGCCGGTCGCCGCCGGGTGCCGATTCTGTCCGAGTCGGAGTTCCTGGCCCGCCGCGAGGCGGTCGACCGCAAGATGGTCGTGCACGAGCGCGGCGACGTGGTGCAGATCGGCGTCACCGAGGACGGCGTGCTCGTCGAGCACTTCGTCACCTCGGCCGGTTCCGGCTCGCTGGTCGGCAACGTCTACCTCGGTCGCGTGCAGAACGTGCTGCCCAGCATGGAAGCGGCGTTCGTGGACATCGGCCGCGGCCGCAACGCAGTGCTCTACGCCGGTGAGGTCGACTGGGACGCCGCAGGCCTGGAGGGCAAGGCCCGCAAGATCGAGCAGGCACTGTCCACCGGCGACAGCGTGCTGGTGCAGGTCACCAAGGACCCGGTCGGGCACAAGGGCGCCCGGCTGACCACCCAGATCAGCCTCCCCGGCCGCTTCCTGGTCTACGTGCCCGGCGGCGGCGCCACCGGGATCAGCCGCAAGCTGCCGGACAACGAGCGCAAGCGCCTCAAGGACGTGCTGAAGCGGATCGTGCCCGAGGACGCGGGTGTGATCATTCGCACCGCGTCGGAGGGCGTCAGCGAGGAGGAACTCGGCCGCGACGTGCGCAGGCTGCGCGCGCAGTGGGAGGTCATCCAGGAGAGGGCCGGCCAGCCCAAGGCCAAGGCCCCGCAACTGCTCTACGAAGAGCCGGACCTGCTGATCAAGGTCGTCCGCGACCTGTTCACCGAGGACTTCTCCGCGCTGATCGTGCAGGGCAGTACCGCCTTCGACACCATCAACGACTACGTCAGCCACGTCGCGCCCGATCTCGCGGACCGCCTGCGCAAACACGTCGGCAACACCGACGTGTTCACCGAGCACCGCATCGACGAGCAGATCCTCAAGGCACTGGACCGCAAGGTCTGGCTGCCCTCCGGCGGTTACCTGGTGATCGACCGGACCGAGGCGATGACCGTCATCGACGTGAACACCGGCAAGTTCACCGGCTCCGGCGGCAACCTGGAGGAGACGGTCACCCGCAACAACCTGGAGTCGGCCGAGGAGATCGTCCGCCAGCTCCGGTTGCGCGACATCGGCGGCATCATCGTCATCGACTTCATCGACATGGTGCTGGAGTCCAACCGGGACCTGGTGCTGCGCAGGCTCACCGAGTGCCTCGGCCGGGACCGCACCCGTCACCAGGTCGCCGAGGTCACCTCGCTGGGCCTGGTGCAGATGACCCGCAAGCGGGTCGGCACCGGCCTGCTTGAGGCGTTCAGCATCCCGTGCGAGCACTGCCGCGGTCGCGGCGTCGTGGTGTCCACCACGCCGAACCAGGCGCATGGCAACGGCGGGAACGGCAACGGGAACAACGGCGGCAATGGCGGTAACGGGGGTGGCCAGCACTCGCACGCCACCCCGGCAGGCCCGTCCAGCGCGATCGCCCAGGCCGCTGCCGCCGTGCACGCCGCCGCCAACGGCGGGAACGGCGTCAACGGTCAGACCAACGGCCAGGCCAACGAGCAGCAGCCCTCCTCCGGTGGCGAGTCCGGCAGGCGCGGCAGGCGCCGCAACCGCGGCGAACGCAGCCAGCCCGCCGAGACGGTCGAAGTGGTCGAGGCACCCGAAGCCGAGGTGACTCCGGAGGCCGTCCAGGCGCCGGAGCCGGTCGCCGAGGTCCAGGCCCCGGACGTGCCGTTGGCCACTGTCGAGACTCCGGTTGAGACACCTGCCGAGGCGCCCGCGGCGGAGGCCGGGGACACCGGGGACACCGAGGACGAGGGCCCGAGCACGGTCGCGGTGACCAGCAACGGCCATTGGACGGTCGTCGAGCAGCCGCCGGTGACCACTCGCCCGACCAGGCGAGTTTCGCGTCGTGCCGCGTCCCGCCCGGCCGGTCCGCCGGTCAGCGCGGCGCAGCCGGAAGCCCAGCAGGAACCGCAGCCCGAGCCCCCGGCCGAGCCGCAGGCCCAGCCGCAGGCCGACACGCCCGACGCATCGCCCGCCGACCAGCACGAGAATGCCGAATCGCAGGGTGAGCACACCCCGGTTTGACCCACGTCAGACCGGCCACGTAGTCTTGACTCTGGCCCGCCGTCCGGTGGGCTCTGTCGTGCGAGAGCCAGACTCCGTGGACCTGGGTTTTCCCATTTGTCCGTAGAGGGGCACGCGCGGCCCCCGTTTCTTCGAGTAGCAGGAGACTTCCGTACCCATGTACGCGATCGTCAAGACCGGCGGAAAGCAGTACAAGGTCGCCGTCGGCGACGTCGTCCAGGTCGAGAAGCTCGACGGCGAGCCGGGCACCGAGGTCAATTTCCCCGCGCTGCTCGTCGTGGACGGCACCGACGTCACGGCGGACGCTGAGACTCTGGGCAACGTGTCGGTCACCGGCAAGGTGGTCGAGCACACCAAGGGCCCGAAGATCCGCATCCACAAGTTCAAGAACAAGACCGGCTACCACAAGCGCCAGGGTCACCGTCAGAAGTTGACCCGCGTTGAGGTCACCGGGATCTCCAAGTAAGACAAGGGAGCTGATCAGCAATGGCACACAAAAAGGGTGCGTCCAGCTCCCGCAACGGTCGTGACTCCAATGCCCAGCGGCTTGGCGTCAAGCGTTTCGGTGGCCAGGTCGTCAACGCGGGCGAGATCCTGATCCGTCAGCGCGGCACCAAGTTCCACCCAGGCGTCAACGTCGGCCGTGGCAGCGATGACACGCTGTTCGCGCTGACCCCGGGTGCGGTGCAGTTCGGTGAGAAGCGTGGCCGCAAGACCGTCAACATCGTTCCGGTCGAGGCCTGAGGCCCGCCCGAGCGGATTCGTAGCGTTCCCCGGCGAGGGGCGGACCGGCACATCAGCTGGCCCGCCCCTCGCCGCATGTATGACAAGGAGTAGATCGTGTCCCGTTTCGTCGACCGGGCGGTGATCCACGTCTCCGCCGGTGACGGCGGGAACGGCTGCGCGTCCGTGCACCGCGAGAAGTTCAAGCCGCTCGGCGGCCCGGACGGTGGCGACGGTGGTCGCGGCGGCAACGTCGTGCTCGTCGTCGACCCGAACGTGCACACCCTGCTCGACTTCCACTTCCGGCCGCACGCCCGCGCCACCAACGGCAAGATCGGCATGGGGTCCAACCGCGACGGTGCGCAGGGCGAGGACCTGGTTCTCAAGGTCCCGGGCGGCACCGTCGTGCTCGATGAGAAGGGCGAGGTGCTGGCCGACCTGGTCGGCGCGGGCACCATCCTGGTCGCGGCCGAGGGCGGTCGCGGTGGCCTCGGCAACGCCGCACTGGCCTCCAAGGCGCGCCGGGCCCCCGGTTTCGCGCTGCTGGGTGAGCCGGGCGAGATCCGCGATCTGGTCCTGGAACTGAAGTCCGTCGCGGACGTCGGCCTGGTCGGGTTCCCGTCGGCGGGCAAGTCCTCGCTGATCGCGGTGTTGTCCGCCGCGCGGCCGAAGATCGCCGACTACCCGTTCACCACACTGGTGCCGAACCTGGGCGTGGTCACCGCTGGCGATTCGGTCTTCACCGTCGCCGACGTGCCCGGCCTGATTCCGGGTGCCAGCCAGGGCAAGGGCCTCGGTCTGGACTTCCTGCGGCACATCGAACGCTGCGCGGTGCTCGCGCATGTGGTCGACTGCGCCACCGAGGAACCCGGCCGCGACCCGGTGTCCGATGTGGACGCACTGGAGCGGGAACTGGCCGAGTACACGCCGTCGCTTGGCGGCGAACTGGCCGACCGGCCCAGGGTCGTGGTGCTGAACAAGACCGACCTGCCGGACGGCAAGGAACTCGCCGAGATGGTCCGGACCGAGTTCGAGGCGCGCGGCCTACCGGTGTTCGAGGTGTCCGCGGCGACTCGCGCCGGCCTGCGCGAGCTGACCTTCGCGCTGGCCAAGGTCGTCGAGGAACACCGCGCCGCGCAGCCGATCCTCGAACCGACCCGGATCGTGCTGCGGCCCACCGCCGTCAACGACAGCGGTTTCACGGTCCGGCCGGACCCGGAGAACGAGGGCGCCTTCATCATCCGGGGCGAACGCCCGGAGCGCTGGGTGCGGCAGACCAACTTCGACAACGACGAAGCCGTCGGCTACCTCGCCGACCGGCTGGCCCGGTTGGGTGTCGAGGACGCGCTGGCCAAGCAGGGCGCGGTGCCGGGTGCCGATGTGACGCTCGGCGGCATCACGTTCGAGTGGGAACCGTCCACGCCGGCCGGGATCGCCGCGGTCATGGCGCACCGGGGCACCGACCCGCGACTGGAACGCACCGACCGGCCGCGCGCGGACCAGCGCAAGGCAGCCAAGCTGGCCCGGCACGCACCGCACGACGACGCCTACTACGCCAGCCTGCCCGCCGAGAACACCGACGACATCGAGGACGAGTAACCGTGACCAGCGCGCCGAGTTCGCTTTCGCAGGCTCGATCGGCGGTTTCCGGCGCGCGACGGATCGTGGTGAAGGTGGGCTCGTCGTCGTTGACGACCGCCCGCGGTGGCCTGGCAGGCGACCGGCTGGACGCGCTGGTCGACGCCCTGGCTGTCCGGCGCGAGTCGGGCACCCAGGTGGTGCTGGTGTCTTCCGGTGCGATCGCGGCCGGTCTGGCCCCGCTGGGCATCGCGCGCAGGCCGCGTGACCTGGCCACCCAGCAGGCTGCGGCGAGCGTCGGCCAACTCGCGCTCGCGCACGCGTATGCCGCGTCGTTCCAACGCCATTCGCTGACCATCGGCCAGGTGCTGCTCACCGCGGACGACGTGGTGCGCAGGGCGCACTACCGCAACGCGCAGCGCACCTTCTCCCGGTTGCTCGCGCTCGGTGTGCTGCCGGTCGTCAACGAGAACGACACGGTGGCCACCGACGAGATCCGCTTCGGCGACAACGACCGCCTGGCGGCACTGGTCGCGCACCTGGTCGGTGCCGAGGCGCTGGTCCTGCTGTCCGATGTGGACGCTCTGTATGACGGCGATCCGCGCCGGGGCAACGCACGCCGGATCACCGAGGTCGCCGATGCGGCCGACACCGACGGCGTCGACGCGGGCACCAGTGGTGCGTCCGGTCTCGGCACCGGCGGCATGGCCTCCAAACTCGCCGCCGCGCGCCTCGCCTCGTCGGCAGGCATCCCGGTCCTGCTGGCGTCCGCCGCCCAGGCCGGTGACGCGCTGTCCGGCGCCGAGGTCGGCACCGCGTTCGCGGCAGGCAGCACCCGGCTGTCCGCGCGCCGCTTCTGGCTCGGCTACGCCGCCGACGCCTCCGGCAGGCTGCACCTGGACGCCGGCGCGGTCGCCGCCGTGCTGCACCGCCGCCGTTCCCTGCTCGCGGCAGGCATCACCGGTGCGGACGGCGAATTCGAAGCAGGCGACGTGGTCGAACTGCTCGACCCGGTGGGCCAAGTGGTCGCCAGGGGAGTGGTCGCCTACGACGTCGCCGAAATGCCCGCGCTGCTCGGCCGCTCCAGCCACGAACTCACGCCAGAACAGCGCCGCGAAGTCGTGCACGCGGACGACCTCGTTCCGCTGCGCTACTAGCCCCGATTTCCGTAAAGTCCTTTCTCATGACGAATATCGAGGGGGACAGACCCCGGCGTCCTGCCGAGGTCGACAGATCGTTGTTCTGGTGGTGGTTCGCGATCGGCGGCCAGATCGTCTCCGACATCGTGCAGGTCATCCTGCCTGGCAGCGCCAGCTCGCTCAGCCACCTGTTCCAGCCCGGTCAGCCAGCGCCATCCAGCATTTCCGTCGGCGGCATCGTGGTGCAGGCCATCACGCTGCTGATCTGGGCGGTGCTGGTGCACAACGTCCGCCTTGGCTCCAACGGCGCGCGCTGGGTGCTGACCGTGTTCGCCGCCATCGAGGAACTGGTCCTGCTCGGCCTGATCGTCCTCTGGTTCACCGCGCCGAGCGTGGGCAGCATCCTGCTCGGCATCGTCGGTCTCGCGGTGTTCGCCGCCGCGCTGCTGGCCATCATCGCCATGCATCGCCCCACCGCCGCGATCCACTTCCAGCGACTCACCTGACACATCACGATTCGCGCATCGCCAGGGCGAATTGTCGCGGTCGGGGTTGGCAGACCGGCGCAGCTCGCCCGCTCCATCGCGATCTGGTGCAGTGCGCTGTTCACCTGGTTGCTCGGCAACATCCTCGGCGTCGTGCTGCACAGCTCCGGCGTCATCATCGCCATCGACGTGGTGCTCGCCGCGCTGTGGGGCGTGCTGATCCTGCTGATGTGGCTCGGCCAGAACTGGGCGCGCGTCGTGCAGACCGTGTTCGCCCGCCTTGGCCTGATCAGCCTGCTGTTCTCGATCATCGGCGCGTTCAGCGGCATCCCCGGCCCCGGCGAGGGCGCAGGCATCGTCACCATCTACCGAGCACCGCTCAACCCGTACTTCGGCAAACGCCGGTGAGCACACCGCCCTGGGCACCGCGCAGATCCTCGCGCGGTGCGTCGCCCCGCGTGCACAAATACGCGATCCTGGCCTGGTCGGTGGCGATCGGCTGCTGGCTCGCGGCTGGAATCCTCACCCAGCTGTTGCGCGGCCCGCTCGCGCTGGGTTCGGATTCCACGACGTTCACCCCCCACCTCGACGCCAACGAACAGTTGGCCTTGCACACCAACGTCACCAGCTCGCTGGCGTCGACATCCCTCGCCGTGCTGTTCTACGGCGTCCTGTCGGGGATGTGGGTGGTGTTGGTGGTGTTCGTGGCCAACGGCGCCAACTGGGCGCGGATCACCCAGACCGTGCTCGGCGTCATCGGCGGTATCGCGGTGCTCTGGCAGGCACTGTCATCTCTGCGCGGGTCGGGTTCCGGGGCAGTCCTGCCCGGTTGGCTGGACATCGGCGCGCTGCTCGCGATCGCGGTGGCGACACTCGTCAGGTATCTGCCCGCCACCAACGCCTACTTCGCCGGTCGTTCGCCGGATGCACCGCGACCCACTCGGCCATTCAGGCCGGTTGTGGTCACCCGAGCGGTGTGGCTGTGTGTCGCGGGCGTCGGCCTCGGCATCGTCGCCACCATCGTGCACACGTGGCAGCTGCCCTCCCAGCCAGGCAACGTGATGTTGGCGGGTGTCGCTGTCGCCGGGCACTCCCCGACCGGAACGATCGGGTCGGTGGTTGACGAGGCGTTCGGTCTGGCCGTGCAGGTGGCGATGATCGTGTTCCTTGCTCGGGGCGCCAACTGGGCCCGGATCCTGGAAACGATCATCATCGCGGGCGGCGTCGTGATGTTGCCCATCTCGCTGTTGCTGAACTTCACCCGAACGCCGTCGGTCGTCGTGACCTGGTCGCTGTCGCTGGTGGCGGTGATATTCGAGGTCGTCGTGATCGTGCTGCTCTATCGACCGGCTGCCAACGAGTTCTTCAGGACCGCGCCGCCCTCGGTGGCCCGTGCGGTGCCGTAGACGACCAGGTGTTCGGGCAGGCGCGCGGCGGTATTTCGGTGGAACGCGGACAACGCACGCCCTAACCTCGGGCGCATGACGCGCGAAGTTAGCCTGCGGGACGTGTTGATCGGGGTCGAGGGCCTCGCCGTGCTGC
This sequence comes from Pseudonocardiaceae bacterium, assembly GCA_036494465.1. Lineage (GTDB taxonomy): Bacteria > Actinomycetota > Actinomycetes > Mycobacteriales > Pseudonocardiaceae > CAJCJE01. The sequence goes on along the minus strand of DASXOJ010000096.1, from coordinate 48,657 downwards.
GCAACCTCTACCACGGCCCGGCTGGCAACACCGAGCAGCGCATCGCCGAGATCCGCCGCATCCTCAGCGACGACGAATATGCGGCGGGCGAGCCGGTGACGGAAAGCGACTCGGTGACGGGTTACCGGCTCTGGTCGGTGAACTACGACGAGCCCGGCAACCAGCTCATCGCCATGGAGCAGCCCGCGGTGTGGTCGCTGCTCGACGGACGCCAGCCCGGCGACGCGCTGGACGCGGCCTGTGGCACCGGCAGGCACACCCGGCGGCTCGTCGAGCTCGGGCACCGGGTGACCGGCGTCGACCTGACCCCGGAAATGCTCGCGATCGCCGAGAAGTCCGTGCCAGCGGCCGATTTCCGCGTCGCCGACCTGCTCGCCCTCCCGTTCGGGGACGAGTCGTTCGACCTCGTCGTGTGCGGCCTCGCCCTCGCGCACCTGCCGGACCTCGGCGCGGGCATCGCCGAACTGGGCCGCGTGTTGCGGCCGGGCGGTCGGCTGGTCACCTCGCAGGTGCACCCGTTCCAGGCGCACCTGGACTGGAACGCGCCGTTCAAGGACGCGGACGGCAATCGCGGTTTCATCCGCGAACACCGGCACGGTCACGCCGACTACGTCTCGGCGTTCACGGCGGCCGGTCTCACCGTCCGCGCCTGTGTCGAACCTGCCATCGGCATGGCCGAGATCGGCGCGAAACGCCGCGCCTACCGGCACATCCCGGACGCGACCATCGCCGCCTACCTCGGGCTGCCCGCCGTGCTGGTCTGGGACGCGGAGAAAGCTCCACCAAAGGCGAGCTGAGCGAACCGCTGCCCGATCAGTACGTGCCCGGCGGGCGCGGGATGCAGGTTGTCCGGCAACGGCAGTTCCTCGATGTCGGCCGCACCGAACAGTTCCCGCCCGTCCAGGTAGTGCAGGTTCGGGTCGTTCTCGGCGCGCTGCGCGACGATCTTGGCGAGTTCGGCACGGATCACGTTCAGCGTCAGCTTTCCGGCCCGCACGTCGTCCGGACTCCCGGTGGCGACGAACTTCAACGCGCCGCTGCTGAAGTCGGGCGCGCCGGGGCCGGGCGTGTCCTCGTGGATCGGGCACAGGACCGGCGAGATCACCAGCAGCGGCGCGTCCGGATGTCCTTCCCGGACGGTGTCCAGGAAGCCGTGCACGGCAGGCGTGAACCCACGCAACCGGATCAGGTCCGCGTTGACCACGTTGATCCCGATCTTGACGCTGATCAGATCGGCTGGCGTGTCACGCATGGTCCGCGCGGTGAACGGGTCGAGCTGCGCGTTCCCGCTGAACCCGAGGTTGATCAGCTCGACGTCGGCCAGACCGGCCGCGGTGGCGGGCCAGGTGGTGGTCGGCGAAGCGGCGGTCGAGCCGTGGCTGATCGAACTCCCGTGGTGCAGCCACACCCGGCGCCCGTCCAGCGGCGATTCTTCGATCGGCGCGTTGGCGCGCAACGCGATCAGCTCGGTCGTTTCTACCTGCGGCAACCAGATCCGCACATCTTTCAGCCCACCTGGCAGACCGGCGAACCGCGCGGTGCCTGGTTCGCCCGGCTGAATGGTGCTGGTCTGGGTCATCATGTCGATCACGCTGACCGTGCCACCCGGCACCGTGGTCGACGCCAGCACCTCGCCGTCCACGGTCAGCTCGTAGACGCCGTCGGGCATGGTCGGCCCGTTCGCGTACGCGATCTTGGTCGGCAGCGTGTCCAGTTCGATCTCGGTCGCCTCGGTGCGAAACGCCAACCGCACGCCGGAGGGCTGGCCGACCACCCGGGCCAGGTACTCGTCCTGGAACTGGCCGCGTGCCCAGCCCGGCAGGCGCTGCGGCAGCAGACCGCGTTCGGTGCGGTCGAATTCGATGGCGCCGCGCACCAGACCGGGCTGGACCGGGACACTGATCAGAGAAGTCACGCCCCGCAGTCAAGCAGACCGTCACCCGACCGGCCGAACGGATTAGGCTGAGCCGCAGGTCACATCGTGCGTCGCGAGCCTGTCGGGCAGCAGGAAGTTGTCCACATCGGCGCCAACGCACGGGTTCGTCAACGGCACCCCGTGCCCGATCGCCTGCACGGTCACCAATTGCGCCCGGTGCCCCAACGCCAGCCTGCTTTCCAACGCGCCTGCGTACGCGGTCGACGGGTCGGCCTGGTTCTGCAACATCAGGATGTCGCGCGCGCCGTGGTCGTTGACCACGAACGGTTTCTCGATCGGCTGGTACGGCCAGAACGCGCACGGCAGGATGTTGCCCGGCGCGCCGGCCGTCAACGGGTACAGCTGCCGGTCGATCGCGACCTGTTGCCGGTACCAGGCAAGCGAACTCGGCGCGCTGCTGTCGCCGCAGAGCACCGCGTCCTGGTCGGACGGGAAGTTGTCCGGAACCGTGGTGACGATCGGCAGCGTGCTGCCCGCGCCCTGCGGTGCCTGCCTGCTCGCGCCGATCCCGATGATGCCCGCGACGATCGGGAACCAGGCCGGCTGTTCCAGGAAGCTCTGCACGGCGATCCGCAGCGCGTTGCCGTTGAGCACCAAGCCATCCGGCAACGTGTACGGATCACTGTCCAAAGCGGACGCGGTACGCAAGGTCAGCCCCCGCACGGCGGCAGCGGTCGTGCCCAGGTAGTAGGTGGCATCCTGGCCCGCCGCCCACTGCGCGAACCCGTCGAACGCCTGCTCCGTGCCGAGCCCCTTCAACCGCATCGACGCCTGCACGCTCTGCGGCGCGGCCGTGCTGTTCAGGATCAGGTGCCCGATGTTGTCAGGGAACAACGTCGAATACGCCAAGCCCAGATACGTCCCGTACGACGTCCCGACATACGACAGCTGTGTGTCCCCCAGCGCCAGCCGGAGCCGGTCGAGGTCGCGCGCGGTGTTCTGGGTGGTCATGAACGGCAGGTCCGGGCCACCGTTGCGGGCGCAGTCGGCCGCGATCCGCTTGGCGAACGCCACATTCGCCGAGATGTCGCCGTCCGGCTCGATCACCAGGTCGCGGAGCTTCTCGCCGGGCGGCGTGGTCGCGATCTTGGAGATCTCGATGCCGATCGTGGTGCCGTGCGGGTTCCGGTAGTCCAGCGGCACCTGGATCCGCGCGCACACCTGGCTCGGATCGCGCACCGGCGGCGGCACCGTCGTCCCCGGTGTTTCCGCGGGGCAGGTGCCCCACGCCAGCGTGGGCGCCGCCGACGCGACCCCGATCCCCGTGCCCATCAGGATCGCGGAGGCGACCACGACCACAACAGTTTTTCCTCGCATACCGACCACCCTCGCGGCGGCAGCGGCGAAAAGGATCAACCCGGCAGTTGACCCCGGGTTGACTATCCCGCGCTGGCCAACGCGAACGGGAGCACGTCGACGGCGCCAGCGTCGCGCAGCAGCTTCGCCGCGAGCGTCATCGTCCACCCCGAATCGACCAGATCGTCGACCAGTAGCACCGGACCATCCACAGTAGACAGACTTGCGGCGAGTTCGTCCGGCACGGACATCGCCGACCACAACTCCGCCAACCGGCGTGCGCTGTTCGCGCGATGCCCGCCAGCGCCACCGACCCGCACCGAACCCAGCGGCGTCAACCGCCCCACCGACGCCAGCCGCGCACCGAGGCTCTCGATCAGTTCCGGCCTGCGCCGCGACGACACCGTGACCACGCCCACCGGCCGCCGCTCCCAGCCCCAGCTGGCCAACACCGCGACACACGCCTGGAACACGTCGTCCGGCACCGGCCCGTCCGGCGCGCCATCGGCGAGCAGCTCCCGCATCCGGGTGCCCCAGCCGATGTCGGTCAACCGTGCCACCGCCCGTCCCGTCGACGCGCTCTGGCCCGCCGGGATCTTCCCGGACAGCGGCACATCCAGCGCGCTCATCCCGGTCGGCCACTGCTTGCGCGGCGCGATGTCCACGCCCGGCCGCTGCAACCGTTCCCGCGCCGCGTCCGCGCTCGCCTCGGAAACCTCGGTGCTCCACCGTTTCCCGGTGCAGTTGTCACACCGCCCGCACGGCGCGGCATCCGGATCGTCCAGCTGCCGCAACAAGAACTCCATCCGGCAACCGGAGGTCGCCTGGTAGTCCAGCATCGCCTGCGATTCGGTGCCGCGCGCCTTCTCGATCCGCTGATACCGGTCCGCGTCGTAGGTCCACGGCTGCCCGGTGGCCTCCCAGCCACCCCGCACCCGTCGTACGGCGCCGTCCACGTCCAGCACCTTGAGCACCATTTCCAGGCGACTCCTGGACAGGTCGACCATCGGCTCCAGCGCCGCCGTCGACAACGTCCGCCCCGCCGACTCCAGCGCCCCCAGCACCGCCCGCACCACGCGTTCGGGCGGGAAGGCCAGCGACCCGAAGTACGCCCAGATGTCGCGATCTTCCCGGCCGGGCAACAACAACACGTCGGCCCGCCGCACGCCACGTCCGGCACGGCCGATCTGCTGGTAGTAGGCGATCGGCGACGCGGGCGCGCCCAGGTGCAGCACGAACCCGAGGTCCGGCTTGTCGAACCCCATGCCCAACGCGGACGTCGCGACCAGTGCCTTCACCCGGTTCGCCAGCAGGTCGTCCTCGGCCTGCGCCCGTTCGGCCGGATCGGTCTTGCCCGTGTAGGAGGCGACCGCGTGTCCGCGCTCCCGCAGGAACGCCGCGACCTCCTCGGCGGTCGCCACCGTCAACGTGTAGATGATCCCCGAGCCCGGCAGTTCGTCGAGGTGCTCGGCCAGCCAGCCCAACCGCGCCTGCGCGGTCAACCCCGGCACCACCGCCAGGTGCAGGCTCTCCCGGTCCAGCGCGCCCCGCAGCACCAGCGTCTCGCCCTCGCCGCCGACCTCCATCTGCTCGGCCACATCGGTGACCACGCGGTCGTTCGCGGTCGCGGTCGTCGCCAGCACCGGAACCCGCTCCGGCAGGCCCGCCAGCAACGTGCGCAACCGCCGGTAGTCCGGCCGGAAGTCGTGCCCCCAGTCGGACACGCAGTGCGCCTCGTCCACCACGAGCAAACCGGTCGACTCGGTCAGTTCGGGCAGAACGTTGTCCCGGAAATCCGGATTGTTCAACCGTTCCGGGCTGATCAACAGCACGTCCACCCGCCCGGCCACGACCTCCTCCTGGACACCGTGCCAGTCCTCGGTGTTCGCCGAGTTGATGGTGGCCGCGTGCACGCCCGCCTTGGCCGCAGCCTGTACCTGGTTGCGCATCAACGCCAGCAGTGGCGACACGATCAGCGTCGGTCCCGCGCCCGACTCCCGCAGCAACGCCGTGGCCAGGAAGTACACCGCCGACTTGCCCCACCCGGTGCGCTGCACCACCAGTGCCCGCCGACGCTCGACCACCAAGGCGCGGATCGCCACCCACTGGTCCGGGCGCAGCGTCGCCTCGTCGCCCGCGAGCTGCCGCAGCAGCTCCTCGGCTCTGGACCGGAGCTGGGTCTCATCCATGCCCCATATATCTAGCGCACGACCCTGACAGCACGCCGTAGGCTGGTCCGTATGACCGCCGTGGCCGACAGTCCCGCGCAGATGACCGAGCTTCGTGACCAGGTCCATGCTGCCGCGCGCCGGGCGCGCAAAGCCGCGGGCGAACTCGCCCTGACCACCCGGTCCCGCAAGGACGCCACGCTGCACGCCATGGCCGACGCCCTGCTCGCCAGGACCGAGGAGATCTTCGCGGCCAACGCCCGCGACATCGAAACGGGCCGCGCGTCCGGCATGTCCGAGGCGCTGATCGACCGGCTCACCCTCACCCAGTCGCGGATCGAGGGCATCGCCGAGGGCCTGCGCACCGTCGCAGGCCTGCCCGACCCGATCGGTGAGGTCGTGCGTGGCGGCGTCCAGCCCAACGGGCTGGAGATCCGGCAGATCCGGGTGCCCATGGGCGTGCTCGGCATGGTCTACGAGGGCAGGCCCAACGTGACGGTCGACGCGGCCGGTCTCGCGCTCAAGTCCGGCAACGCGGTGCTGCTGCGCGGCTCGTCCTCCGCCGAGCAGTCCAACACCGCCCTGGTCGCGATCCTCCGCGACGCCCTCGACGCCACCGGCCTCCCGCGCGACGCCGTGCAGCTGCTGCCCTGCCACGACCGCGCCTCCGTGCACCACCTGATCACCGCGCGCGGCCTGGTCGACCTGGTCATTCCGCGCGGCGGCGCCGGTCTGATCGCCGCCGTCGTCGAACATGCCACCGTGCCGACCGTGGAGACCGGCACCGGCAACTGCCACGTCTACGTCGACGCCACCGCCGACCTGGCCAGGGCCGAGCGGATCGTGATCAACTCCAAGGCGCGCCGTCCCAGTGTGTGCAATGCGGCGGAAACCCTCCTGGTGCACGCCTCGCTCGCGGAGATCTTCCTGCCCCGCGTGCTGACGGCGTTGGCCGAAGCCAACGTCACCGTGCACGGCGACGACACCGTGCAGACCGTCGGCGGCGAGGCGATCGTCCCCGCGACCGACGCCGACTGGGACACCGAATACCTCTCGCTCGACATCGCCGCCAAGGTCGTCTACTCGTTGAACGAGGCCATCGAGCACATCGCCGAGCACTCGTCCGGTCACACCGAAGCGATCGTCACCGAGAGCGTGTCGGCCGCCCGCGAGTTCGCCGCCCGCGTCGATTCGGCCGCGGTCATGGTCAACGCGTCCACCGCCTACACCGATGGCGCCGAGTTCGGCATGGGCGCCGAGATCGGCATCTCCACGCAGAAACTCCACGCCAGGGGTCCGATGGGGTTGACCGAGCTGACCTCGACAAAGTGGCAGGTCTGGGGCGACGGACAGATCCGGGGCACCTCCTGATCGCCTGCTTTCGGCCCTGCCGGTAGGTAAGCTCCGCCCCATGGCAGAGGACGTCCCACGTCGGCGCGACGCCGATGCGACCAGGGCCGCACTGCTGACCGCTGCGCGTGACCTGTTCGCCGAGCGCGGATTCGATCAGACCACGGTCCGCGACATCGCCGCGCGGGCAGGCGTCAATCAGGCCCTGCTGTTCCGCTACTACGGCTCCAAGGACGGCCTGTTCCACGCGATCATGACCAGCACCGGTCGCGAGCTGATCGACGAAACCCCGCCCGAGTACGTGCTGGCCCGCACGTTGCAGCGGATGCTGTCGCCGGGCGCGCCCACCGCCGAGGCCAGCCCCTTCTACGCGATCCTGCGCTCCGCGGCCCACCAGGGCGCCGCGTCGGCGATGCGGGAGAAGATGGGCGGACAGTATGTCGACGTGCTCGCCACGCTCACCGACGAACCCAACGCCGAGCTGCGCGCCGATCTGGTGCTCGCCTGGATCCTCGGTATCGGCCTGCTGCGCTACGTCCTGGTCAAGGAACCCATCGCGCACGCCGATCCGGACGAGATCAGCGACTGTGTGCTGAAGGCCGTCTCGGTCATCCTGGAGCGTTCCGCTCAGCACCCGCCCACTGACTGACCCCCACTCATCGTATTGACCCACAGTGACCCTTTGCCTACCCTCAAGGTGTAAGCAGGTGCTTACATTAGTACGCACGAGGGGAACCACATGACGGCGACCAGCCAAGAACCCGCGACGCCCTATCCGTTCGGCGTCGCGGACGGGCTCTCGGTCCACCCGAAACTGGCGGAGGTGCGGCAGAACACGCCGGTACTGCGCATTGCCATGCCCTACGGCGGCGATGCCTGGCTGGCGACCCGCTACGACGACGTGAAAATGGTGCTCGCCGACCCGCGCTTCAGCATGGCCGCGACCGTCGGCAAGGACGTGCCCAGGCCGATGCCCAACATCCAGACCGAATCCAGCATCCTCACCATGGACCCGCCCGAGCACGGCAGGCTGCGCAAGCTGGTGGCCAAGGCGTTCACCGTGCGCCGCGTCGAGGCGTTGCGCCCGAGGATCCAGCAGATCATCGACGACCTCACCGGCACCATGCTCACCAGCGGTTCACCCGCCGACCTCGCCGCGTCGGTCAACTGGCCGCTGCCCATCACGGTCATCTGCGAAATGCTCGGCGTCCCACTGGCCGACCAGGGCACCTTCCGGCAGTGGACCGACGGCCTGCTCGCCATCGACGGCGACGGCAGCAAAAGCCAGGTCAACCGGCGGCACCTCCAGGACTACCTGGCCGGCCTGATCGCGACCCACCGCGCCGAACCCCAGGACGACCTGCTCTCCGAGCTGATCACCGCCCGCGACGTCGACGACCGCCTCACCGAGGCCGAACTCGTCAACTTCAGCATCGCCCTGCTGCTCGCCGGACACGAGACCACCGCCAACCAGACCGGCAACTTCGTGTTCCTGCTGCTCGCCAACCGTGGCCTGTGGGAGAGCCTGGTCGCCGACCCGAGCCTGGTCCCGGCAGCCGTCGAGGAACTGCTGCGCTTCGTCCCGCTCGGCGGCGGAGCGGGCTTCGTGCGCATCGCCAAGGAAGACGTCGTGCTGGCCAGCGGCCACCCCATCGCCGCCGGTGACGCGATCATGGCCGACATGAGCTCCGCCAACCGCGACGAGAGCGTCTACCCGCACGCCGACCAGGTCGACTTCCACCGCCCGGAAAACCAGCACGTCGCCTTCGGCCACGGTGCGCACCACTGCCTCGGCGCGCCACTCGCCCGGATGGAGATGCAGATGGCCGTCACCAGCCTGGTGACCCGGGTGCCGACGCTGCGCCTGGCAGTGCCTGCCGAAGAAGTCGAATGGAAGACGGACCGCCTGATTCGCGGCGTACGCTCGCTCCCCGTCGCCTGGTAGAGGAGGATTCGCCCATGACCGAGGAACGGTGGCAGATCACCGTCGACAAGGGCACGTGCATCGGATCGGCGGTCTGCGTCGGCACCGCCCCGAACCGCTTCGCCCTCAACGGCGTGACAGCCGAGCCGGTCGAAGCCGAGGTCGATCCGGACGAAGACGTGCTCGGCGCCGCCGAATCCTGCCCCATGGAAGCGATTCGCGTCGTCGAGATCGGCACCGGAAAGGTGCTCGCGCCGGAAGAATGAGGCGTCGCACCGGGTCCGGGTGGCGATGTTGGTCACCCGGACCCGGTCATCGCGGGCACAAACCCAGATCGACACGTACGCTCACCCGACATGTCGCGCAGACGGCGAATCGGGATCATGGGCGGCACCTTCGACCCGATTCATCACGGACACCTCGTCGCCGCGAGCGAGGTGCAGTCCCGGTTCGAACTCGACGAGGTCGTGTTCGTACCCACTGGCCAGCCCTACCAGAAGAGCGGCAGGGGCGTCAGCGCCGCCGAGGACCGCTACCTGATGACCGTGGTCGCAACAGCGTCCAACCCCAGGTTCTCGGTCAGCAGGGTCGACATCGACCGCGACGGTCCCACCTACACCCTCGACACCCTGCGCGATCTGCACGAGATCTACCCCAGCGCCGGGCTGTACTTCATCACCGGCGCCGACGCTCTGGAACAGATCCTGTCCTGGCACCAGGTCGACGACATCTTCGCCGAAGCGCACTTCATCGGCGTCACCCGCCCCGGCTTCCAGCTCGACGACCGCCACCTGCCCAACGGCGCCGTCTCCCTGGTCGAAGTCCCCGCCATGGCGATCTCCTCCACGTCCTGCCGCCAGCGCGTCGAAGCGGGCCTGCCCGTCTGGTATCTCGTGCCCGACGGCGTCGTCCAGTACATCTCCAAGCGCGGCCTCTACCAGCGCGGCGAATAAGGCTGGCCAGCGCCAGGTACCCTGGGTCCCCGAACAAGTCGAGCGCGCCCGAAGCAGAAGAAAACGGGCGCTGAACGAGGAGACACGTGGCAGCCACTGACAGGTCGCGCGAGCTGGCTCTGGTCGCCGCCAACGCGGCGGCCGACAAGAAGGCGAACGACATCATCGTGCTCGACGTCTCCGACCAGCTGATCATCACCGATTGTTTCGTGATCGCGTCCGCCCACAACGAACGCCAGGTCAGCGCCATCGTCGACGGCGTCGAGGAGAAGATGCGCGCGGCAGGCATCAAGCCCGTCCGCCGCGAGGGCACCCGCGAGGGACGCTGGGTGTTGCTGGACTTCATCGACGTCGTCGTGCACGTTCAACACTCCGAAGAACGCACCTTCTACGCGTTGGAACGGCTCTGGAAGGACTGCCCGAGGATCGAATTCGATCCCGAGCCCGCCGAGTCCGACGCGGCGGAGAGGGCCTGACCAGGTGACACTGCGCCGAGTCGTGCTGTGGCGGCATGGTGAGACCGATCACAATGCCGCTGGCCGCTGGCAGGGCCACCTCGACTCGGCGCTGACCACGACCGGCTGGAACCAGGCCCGCTTCGCCGTGCCCGCACTGGCCAAGTTCGACCCCGAGATCGTGGTCAGCTCGGACCTGCGCCGAGCTTTGGACACGGCAACGGTCTTCACCGACGCCACCGGCGTCCCGCTGCGCATCGACAAACGCCTGCGCGAAACGAACCTCGGCCGCTGGCAAGGTCTCAACTTCACCGAAGTCGAAGCGCAGTGGCCCGGCGGCACCGCTGCCTGGCAACACGACGCGGCCCTCGCCCCACCCGACGGGGAAACCCGCATCGAGGTCGCCACCCGAGCCGCCGAAGTCGTCGCCGAACTCGACGAGGAATTCAGCGAAACCGCCATGCTGGCCACCCACGGCGGACTGGTCACCGGCCTGGTCGGCCGCCTGCTAGGCCTGCCCGTCCAGGCCTGGCCGAAGCTCGCGGGCATCGGCAACTGCCACTGGACGGTCCTGACCCGCCGCTCCGGCCAGACCGACTGGCGCCTGTCGGTCTACAACGCAGGCATCACCGGCTGAGCCGTTCTCCCGTGACCAGCACCCCCGCATCTCCCGCGCCCTCGGCGCCCAGGCTGCTGATCCTGGCCGACTCGCTGGCCTTCCACGGCCCCACCGGCCCCATGCCCGCCGACGACCCCCGCCTCTGGCCCAACATCGCTGCCGGCCAACTCGGCGGTATCGCGCACCTGTTCGCCGGTTTCGGCTGGACCGCGCGCGACGCCTGGTGGGCGCTCACCGGCGACCCGAACATCTGGTCCCTGCTACCCAAGATCGACGCCCTGGTGCTCGGCGTCGGCAGCATGGACACCCTGCCCTCGCCGCTGCCCACCTACCTGCGCACTGGCCTGCGCTATCTGCGCCCCGACCGCCTCCGCCGCGCCGCCCGCACGGCCTACCTGGCTGCCCAACCGGTCCTGTCCCGTGCCCTCGGCGGCCACCCGGTCGCGCTGCCGCCCGCGCTGTCCGCTCGCTACCTGCGCGAGACCGTCAACGGCGTCCGCGCCCTGCGCCCGGACCTGCCCGCGATCGCGATCCTGCCCGCCACCCACCGCGCGGCCTCGTACGGATCGGTGCACACCGGCCACGGCCCCGCGAGAGCGGCGATTCGCGATTGGGGTGAGCGGGACAAAATCCCGCTGCTCGACCTGACCGAGCTCACCCGCGACCACGTGTTCGCCGGCCTCGGCAATCCCGACGGCATGCACTGGGGCTGGGCCGCCCACCAGGCTGTCGGCGACGCGCTCGCCGCCACCCTGACGACGCTCGGCGTGTCGGCGGGCCGGCCCTGTCGCTCGGTCGGTCCGGAAACGTAGGCTCGGCCACCGTGTCCGTCGCCGTCGTCACCGACTCCACCGCCTACCTGCCTGAGGGGTTTGCCAGCAGACAGGCGGTTTCCGTGGTGCCGTTGCACGTGCTGGTCGACGAGCAGAGCGGCCTGGACGGCATCGACTTCGGCCCCGCCGAGCTGACCAAGGCACTCGGCGAGCACCGCAACGTCACCACCTCGCGACCCACCCCCGGCGAACTGGCCGACACCTATCGAAGCGTCCTCGACGAAGGCGCCGACGCCGTCGTCTCCGTGCACCTGTCCCGTGACCTGTCCGGCACCTGGGAAGCCGCCCGCCTCGCCGCAGAAGAAGTCGGCGTAGAACGAGTTCGCGTCGTCGACTCCCGCTCGACCACCATGGGCCTTGGCTTCGCCGTGCTCGGCGCCGCGGCCGCCGCCGCGGACGGAGCCGCCGCCGCCGAAGTGGAGCGGGTCGCCACCGACATCGCCTCCCGCACCAGGACGTTGTTCTGTCTGCAAACCGTCGAGTACCTCCGCCGAGGCGGCCGCATCGGCCCAGCGGCGGCCGTCGTCGGTACCGCCCTTGCCGTCAAGCCGTTGCTGCACGTGTCACACGGTCAGATCGTGCCGCTGGAGAAGGTGCGCACGACAAGTCGCGCGGTCACCCGCCTGGTCGACCTGGCCGTGGAGATCGCAGGCGACGCCCCGGTTTCCCTTGCCGTGCACCACCTCGGCTCGCCAGAACGCGCCGCCGAACTCGCCACCAGGCTGGAAGAACGCCTCCCCGCCGCGACAGGCTGCCTGGTCTCCGAAGTCGGCGCGGTCATCGGAGCGCACACCGGCGTCGGCGTCCTCGGCGTCGTGGTCCTCCCCGGCGGTCTTGCCGCACTCTGACCTCGCCGCCACCAATATTTCCTACCCCACAACAACTCCCACCCCCACTCCGGTAAGTTGTCTGGTGGGGATCCCAGCCCGGTCGACAAGTGCCCAACCCCTCAGCTCAGCACAGTCGCCCGACAAATTCGCTTCGGATAGTCAGCGCAGCGCCGAGTTATCCACATTGCGATGCGCTATCCACAGGTTTCACAATTCTGATTTGGCAACCGCGCGACTCGCCTAATGTCGACCGCGTGCTGATGAAACCGAACTACCCCAACACAAACAACCGCAGCCACGTCCGCGAACGGCTCGTGAACCTGGCCAGCGAGTTGTCGCCAGATGCCCGCACGACAACGAGGAACACCGACGAACCCATTCCCGTCTTCACCTGGCCAAGAACCAAAGATCCCGACGCCGACGTGGACATCGTCGATGTCGAGCTGACCGCGCCACCCAAAAACGGCGCCCCACCAACAGATCCTGAGCCAGATCTGCTCGCCGATACCCGTGCCGGCCCAGCCGGGCAGCTCGTCGAGCGGTGGCTGCCCGGCGGAAACCGCACCGTCGACGGTGTGCGATCACTCGTGCGCCGCCATCGCGGTCCGGTCTTAGCCGTGGTCGGCATCGCCTTGGTCGCCGCCATCGTCGCCGGTGTCGCGATGGCCTCGTCGCGCCCGGAAACCGAGGCAGCGCCTGCGTTACCGGCCGCGGTGAGCGCGATGGCGAACTCGTCGTCGGTCCCGGCCAGTCCGGCGAACACGCACATCGTCATCAGCGTGGTCGGCAAGGTGGCCAATCCCGGCCTTGTCACCCTCGCCGACGGCGCGCGGGTCGCCGACGCCGTACAGGCGGCAGGCGGCGTGCTACCCGGAACCGATGTCACCGCGCTCAACCTGGCCCGCAAGCTCGCCGACGGCGAGCAGATCTACGTCGGCATCCCGGTCCCGCCCGGCGCCGCCGATCCGACCGTGCCCGCCGACGCGGACAGCGCGACAGCGCCCGCCAGCAAGTCGAAGAAACGCAAAGCCGCACCTGGCCAGAAAGTAGACCTGAACACCGCGTCCACCAATGACCTGGAGACACTGCCCGGCGTCGGCGATGCGACCGCGCAACGCATCGTCACCTGGCGCAGCCAACACGGCTCGTTCAACTCCATCGACCAGCTCCGCAACGTCGGTGGTATCGGCGAAGGCAAGTTCGCGAAGATCAAAGACCTGGTGACCGTATGACCGGCCAATCACCGGTCGATCAACAGAAAGGAGACAACCAGCAACAGAAACCGGGTAGCCCCAGGGATCTCGTCACCCGCGCCTGGTGGGATCGGCTCGTGGCCGGTCATGATCTACGACTGCTGCCGGCAGCAGTCGCGGTCTGGCTGACCACTGTCCTCGGCGTCAACGTCGGCTGGCCGCTGGCGGTGGCCGGGGGAGTGGGTGCCGCGTTCATCGGGATCGTCGCGCTGCGCGTGGTCCACGAACGAGCCGCGATCCGCACCAGTGCCTGGCTGTTGGTGCTGTGCGGCCTGCTCACCGCGGCCCTCACCGGTTCCCGGCTGCATGCGGACGCCGACAATCCACTTCGGACTCTCGCTGCCCATGGGGCGAGCGTCCGGATGCGGATCGAGGTCGACGCGGTGCCGAAACCGATTGTCAGCGAAGGCTTCGCGGGTCGGCAGGGCGGCGTGCGCACCGTGCTGATCGATGCGACGGCATGCCAGCTCACCGAGCACGGCAGCACTGAGCCAGCCGAAGGTTCAGTGCTGCTACTGGCTCCGTCGCACGGTTGGGCGGGCCTGCTACGCGGTCAGCAAGCCGACGTGTCCGGTGTGCTGATGCCACCCGAATCTGACGACGGCACCGTCGCCGTGCTGCGGATTCGGGGCAGTCCGAGCCGCGTCAGCGCGGCTTCCCCTGTGCAGCGGGCAGCAGGGGCGTTGCGCAACGGACTGCGCACTGCCGCTGGCTCGTTGTCCGGCGACGCCAGAGGTTTGCTCCCCGGCCTCGTCGTCGGCGACACGAGCGGCTTGCGCGAATCCGTCGCTGACGACTTCAAGACGGCCGGGATGGCGTACTTGCTGGCCGTCGGCGGATTCCACTTCATGATCGTGTGCGGTGCCGTGCTCTGGTTGGCACGACGGCTGGTCGGGCCTCGGCTCGCCGCCGTGCTGACCGGGTTGGTGCTGCTCGCGTTCTTCGAAGTGGCCGGGCCGAAACCGAGCGTGCTGCGCGCGTTCCTGATGGTGGGCGTGGGTTTGCTCGCGTTGGCGACGGGGCGTCGCAGTTCGACGTTCTCGGCCTTGGCCGCGACCGTGCTGGTGTTGCTGCTGTGGCAGCCGCAGTTCAGCGGCAACGTGCAGTTCGCGTTGTCCGTGTCGGCGACGGCGGCCATGGTGCTGCTGGCCAGACCGACCGCGGAGGCACTGCACCGGCGCGGCGTGCCGCACGGGTTCGCCGAGTTGATCGCGGTGGCGGTGGTGGCGCACTTGATGACCGCGCCACTGATCGCGGCTGACTACGGTCAGTTCAGCCTGACCGCGATTGTCGCGAACGTGCTCGCCGAACCGGCGTTCGTGGCCGCGATGGTGCTCGGCGCGCTCGCCATGGCGCTCTCGCCGGTCGCGGCACCGGTCGCGGGCTTCGTCGCCGGGCTCGCGCAGTGGCCCGCGGACTGGCTGATCGGTGTCGCGCACCACTCGGCGCAGGTTCCGGCGTCGTCGCTGCCGTGGCCGACGGGCTGGCTCGGCGGGGTCACACTCGCCGTGCTGATCGTCGCGGTGGTGGTCGCGTTGCGGTCACGGCGGTTCCGGGTGCTGGTCGTCGCGGTCCTGGCCGGAGTGTTCGTGGTGGTCATCCCGATCAGGGTGGTCGCGCCGGGCTGGCCGCCGGCCGGTTGGGCGATGGTGGACTGCGACGTCGGCCAGGGCGACGGCGAGGTGCTGGCCACCAGCCAGCCGGACCGCGCGGTCGTGGTCGACACCGGCCCGGACGAGACCGCGATCGACGAGTGCCTCGGCAGGCTCGGGATCACCAGGATCCCGATGGTGATCTTGAGCCACCTGCACGCCGACCACGTCGGTGGGCTGGCCGCCGTGCTGCGCAACAGATCGGTCGGCGCGGTCGCGGTCGGGCCGAGCCGGGTGCCTGCCTGGGCCTGGACGCAGGTCAAGCAGGAGACTGCGGCGGCACACGTGCCGTTGGTGGAGTTGAGCCCTGGGCAACACCTCCAGTGGCCGGGGTTGGCCGTGGACGTGATCGGTCCGCCCGCCGCGGAGTCGTGGCCGAGCGGCGACGATCCGTCCGGCACGGTGGTGAACAACTCGTCGCTGGTACTGCGCGCGCAGACGGCGGCGGGCCGGATCCTGCTGACCGGCGACATCGAGCTGGCTGCCCAGGCCGACCTGCTCGATGCTCGGACGGACCTGACCGCGGACATCCTCAAGATCCCGCATCACGGATCCCGGTACTCAGCACCGGGGTTCCTGGACGCGGTGCACGCCAGGGTCGCCGTGGCCAGCGTCGGCCTCGGCAACCCCTATGGGCACCCGAGTCCGTTGACGCTCAACCGGCTCACCGCCGATGGCGCGCTGGTGCTGCGTACCGACCACGACGGTGACGTCGCGATCCTGCCCGGACCGCACGGCCCGGTCGTGGTCAGGCGCGGCGATCCCCGGCCAGCACCGCATGGCGGGTCGGGAAAGAACAGACAACCGACGAATGGAGGCTGATCACGAATCCTCGGGCTCGACCAACAGCCGGGCGTAGTTGCCGAGCGAACGCTGGTAACGCGGTAGGTGCGGGGCGAGCGCGCCCAACGCGAGCGAGATCGCTGTACGCTCGCGGCCGACATCGGCCAGTGCCAACGCGAGGAAGGCGCGCACGGCGTCGTCCAGCACATCCGACGGCGCGGCCAGTTCGTCGGTGAGCAGGGTGACGCTCTCCTCGGGCTGGCCGACGTTGCGCAGCGAACTCGCCAGCTGGATTACCGCGCGGCGGCGGCGGATTCCCGTCAGGCCGGTCGCCAATGCCGTGCGGTAGCGCGGAATGGCTCGATCGGGCAGGCCGGTCGAGTCGAACGCGCAGGCGCGCTCGAATTGGCCGATGGCGCTGCCCTCGGGCAGTTCGGCGACGACGGTGTCGATCAGCGCGCGGAACTCGGCGCCGTCGGTGTCGGGGGTCAATGACGCCCAGGCATCGGCCAGCCGCTGTTCCCAGTCCGCGTGCTCGTTGGCCACTACGAGCCCGCCGACCACGGTTGCTGGTTCATCAGGGCCTCCACGTTCCTGGCGTACGAGCTGAGCACGGTGTGCCCGCCGGTGAACACGACGTTGGACGCGCCCGCGTTGTAGGCGTCGATCACGGCGCCGAGCAGGTCCGGATCGGACAGATCGTAGTTGTACCCGAAGTAGTTCTCGCCGAAGTAGGCGACGAGCCACTCCAGGTATTCGCTGCCGATCTCGGCGTTGCCGGTGAGCGTCTTGTAGTCGTAGGACGTGCCGAAGCGCTGGTTCATCCAGCTCGCGGTGGCGCTCATGACCTGCATGGTGCCGACGCCGCCGTCACAGGAGGTGATGTCGGACTGCCAGCCGCTCTCCTGCCAGGCGATCGCCTCTACCAGCTTGGTTGGCAGGGTGATCTGCGCGGCCGGGCCGGTCGGGGTGGGTGTGCTGCTCGGATCGGTGTTGCCGTTCTGCTTCGGCGGGTTCTGCACCCCGGACCAGTGTTGCGCGGAGCCCGCCGAGACCAGGGCGGCCTTGACGTCCGCGTTGCCGGCTGGGTTGCCGCTGTGCGTCGGGGTGCACCCGGGCACGGGGTTCTGGTGTGGCGGCGGAGGCAGCGGCACGTTCGTGACCGGGTGCTGGGTCGGTGCTGGGATCGTGCCGACGCCCTTGTACTGGGGTGTGGTCTTCGACGCGGTCGTGGTGGTCGTCGCGGGGACCGTTGTCGTGGGGACGGTGGTCAGCGTGACAGCCGGTGTTGTCGACTCGGTCGACAGCGGCTCCGTAGTCAGCGCGCTGGTCGCCGCATCCTGCTGGCTTTGCGACGTGGCCTGCGGGTGACCGCCGAAACCGACGGCCAACGAGACCACGCCGACCAGCAACAGCACCGCGAAAACACCGGCGCCGATAGCCAGCTTCGTACGATTCGACAATTCCCCAGCCCCTGCTGCGCACGGTCGTCACGGACGGGGCGACATCGGAAGGATCTGAATTGTCGGCTTCGGCGTTACTCGGCCGGACCGCCGCGCACTGCGGTCCGGCCGAAAAATGAGCTACCGGCCCAGGGCTTCGCGGACTGCCTTGGTGGAGGGCGCCACGGTCGCCTTCGGACCGATGTGGTCCTGCACCGCATCGAGGGTCTTGAGGCCGTCACCGGTGATCAGCAGGACCGTGTCGGCGTCCGGGTCGAGCTTGCCGGATTCGACGAGCTTCTTCGCGGTCGCCACGGTGGTCCCGCCCGCGGTCTCCGCGAAGATGCCTTCGGTCTTGGCCAGCAGCCGGATACCGGCCACTACTTCCTCGTCGGTGACGTCCTCGACCGCGCCACCGGTCCTACGCACGGTGTCCAGCACGTACGGGCCGTCGGCGGGCGCGCCGATCGCGAGCGAGCGCACGATGGTGCTCGGGCGAACCGGGGTGACCACGTCCACACCGGCCTTGTACGCGGCGGAAACCGGCGAGCACCCTTCGGCCTGCGCACCGAAAACCTTGTAGGGCGTGGCTTCGACGAGACCGAGTTCGCCGAGTTCGCGGAAACCCTTGTCCACCTTGGTCAACTGTGCACCGGAGGCGACCGGGATCACGATCTGTTCGGGCAGGCGCCACCCGAGCTGTTCGGCGACTTCGTAGCCGAGCGTCTTGGAACCTTCGGCGTAGTAGGGCCGGACGTTGACGTTCACGAACGCCCAGTCCTCGTGTTCGGCGGCGAGTTCGGTGGCCAGCCGGTTGACGTCGTCGTAGTTGCCGTCGACCGCGATCAGGTCACCGTCGTACACGGCGGTGGTGAGGATCTTCGCCTTTTCCAGGTTGGACGGGATCAGCACGATCGACTGCCAACCCGCGCGGGCAGCCGCTGCGGCGACCGCGTTGGCGAGGTTGCCGGTGGAGGGGCAGGCGAGCACGGAGAAGCCGAGTTGGCGCGCGGCGGCCAGCGCGACGCCGACCACGCGGTCCTTGAAGGAGTGGGTCGGGTTGCCGGTGTCGTCCTTCACCCACAGATTGCGCAGGCCGAGCGCGGCGCCGAGCCGGTCGGCCTTGACCAGCCTGGTGAAACCGGGCTCGGTGTTGGGAATGCTGGTGACGTCGGATGGCACCGGCAGCAGCTTGCGGTAACGCCAGATCGACTTCGGGCCTGCTTCGATCTCTTCACGAGTGATCGTCGGGTAGTCGTACGCCACCTCAAGTGGCCCGAAACATTCCGCGCAGGCGAATTCCGGGGCGAGCGGTGTCTGGTGGCCGCATTCCCGGCAGGAGAGGGCACGGGCAAACCCAAGATCAAAAGCGGATGTGCTGATATCGGAGTGCGCACTGGCAAGAGTCGTCATCGCGAGGTATCTCCTCATCTTTCCCGCATAGCGGGTCGGAATTGGCACCGTGAACACCAGTCCCCATCATCGACCAGGTCGGTCGAGAATCGCTGATGTCGGTTGCCGGGGCTTCATCGGGCCGATCCCTCTGCCCCTCTGGATGAGCAATATTCGGTTGTGTCCTTGAGGCTACGGCACCGTTGCCGGTTCGAGCCAGCCATGTACCACGACGTGGCACGCGCGATTCCGTCCGGCTGGCGTGCGAGGATGACCAGGTGGGATCCGATTCAGCTCTCGCGCATCCGCTGCGGCTGGTGGTCGGCGAGGAGGAGTTCCTGGTCGAACGCTCGGTGCACGACATACTGGCCGAGGTTCGCCAGGTCGAACCGCAGGCCGAGCTGCGCCGTCACGAAGTGAGCGACCTCACCCCGGCCGAGTTAATCGAGCTGCTGAGTCCCTCGCTGTTCGGTGAGGGCCAGTTGGTGGTGCTGGCCAGCGGCCAGGATGCCAACAAGGAGATCGCCGACGCCATCCTCAGCCAGGCGAAATCCCTCGGTGACGGCATCGTGCTCGCCGTGCTGCATTCCGGTGGCGGCCGCAGCAAACCTGCCAAGGAACTGCCTGCCGCACTGCGCAAGGCGGGCGCCGAGGTCATCGAATGCCCGAAGGTCACCAAGCCCGGCGACCGGGAGAGCTTCATCCGGTCCGAGGTGCGCAGGGCGGGTGGCAAGATCGACGGTGCCGCTGTCTTGGCGCTGCTCGAAACGGTCGGCTCCGACCTGCGCGAACTGTCCTCGGCCGCGACCCAGCTGGTCGCGGACACGGACGACAACGTGGACGAGCCTGCCGTGCGCCGCTATCACCGGGGCCGGGCGGAGGTGACCGGGTTCGCGGTGGCGGAGAAGGCAGTGAACGGTGACCGGGCCGGTGCCATGGAGGCGCTGCGCTGGGCCATGCAACTCGGCGTGCCGCACGTGCTGGTCGCGGACGCGCTCGCGGACGGCGTCCGCACCGTCGCTCGGGTGGCCGCGGTCGGCCGGGCCGACCCGTTCAAGCTGGCCAGCGAGCTGGGCATGCCGCCGTGGAAGGTCAAGAAGGCGCTGGCGCAGTCGCGGGCCTGGTCTCCGGCGGGGCTTGCCGACGCCATGCAGGTCGTCGCCGAGGTCAACGCGGACGTGAAGGGCGCGGCCGCCGATTTCGACTACGCGCTGGAACGAGCGGTGCTACGCATCGTGGCCGCGACGGGCAAGCGCTGAAAAGCCGCTGACAAAGGCCCCTGAAACGCCGATGGCGTCGACCCGCAGTCGCGGATCGACGCCATCGAAAGACGCAGAAGACCTGGTCAGGCCTGTTCGATCTGGTTGGCCCGAGCCGCCATCGCGGACTTCTTGTTGGCGGCCTGGTTGGTGTGGATGACACCCTTGCTGGCGGCCTTGTCCAGCTGACGGCTGGCGTCGCGGAGCAGGGCGATCGCCTTGTCCTTGTCACCGGCGTCCGCAGCCTCGCGGAACTTGCGGATCGCGGTCTTCACCGACGACTTGACGGACTTGTTGCGCATCCGAGCCGCTTCGTTGGTGCGGATCCGCTTGATCTGAGACTTGATGTTGGCCATGCAGCCGTTCTCCTGACAGTCTTCGGTGGTGGTCGCCCTACCGTGTTGTCGTGGCCCTGCCACCGGTCACCCGGCCTGAGCAGGCTTCCTCCATTGCGGAACGCCACACGGCACGACAAGTAAGAATAACCCGGCGATCGGTAGGCCCTGGTACGGGGTGGCCAGAAGCAAGATCGGCAGGTTGACGGCTGGTTAACAACACCGTCACTTCGCCGTATTCCCTTTGACCGGCTCGCCGGGTGACCATGAACGGTATGCGAAGCGCCGAGGCCGAAGAATTACCCACCTCACCCCGGCGGGCCCGCTTGGCCTCGGTGCGGAGACGGACCGGCGAGTTCTTCGACAACTATCTCGACCCTCACCGCGCGCACTCGTCCGCGTACGACGAGATGTTCGCGCCGGACGGCACGGTTCGAGGTCCCTACCGGGCGTTGCACGATTCCATCGCCGGCCTTGACGTCGGCGACCTGACCGCGCGGGCAGAAGCGCTCGAACGCGCCCTGGTCGATCAGGGCATCACCTTCTCCCTGTCCGGCCAGGAGCGGCCGCTGCCGCTCGACCTGGTGCCCAGGGTGGTCGCGGCGGCGGAATGGACGAAGCTGGAGAAGGGCGTCATCCAGCGGGTCCGCGCGTTGGAGGCGTTCCTGGCGGACGTCTATGGCGAGGGCAAGATCCTGCGCGACGGGATCGTCCCGCGCCGGTTGGTCACCTCCAGCGAGCACTTCCACCGTGAGGTCGTCGGTATCACTCCGCCCAACGGGGTGCGCATCCACGTCGCGGGCGTCGACGTCGTCCGTGACGAGGCAGGCACCTTCCGTGTTCTGGAAGACAATCTGCGCTGCCCGTCCGGAGTCTCGTACGTGATGGAGAACCGGCGCACCATGGCGCGGGTCTTCCCGGACCTGTTCGCCCAGCACCGGGTCCGGCCGGTCGGCGACTACGCGGTGCACCTGTTGCGGGCGCTGCGCGCGTCGGTGCCGAGCGTGTCCGAGCCGTCGATCGTGGTGCTCACGCCCGGCGTGCACAACTCCGCCTACTTCGAGCATTCGCTGCTGGCCAGGCAGATGGGCGTCGAGTTGGTCGAGGGGCGGGACCTGTTCTGCCGCGACAACACCGTCTACATCCGCACCACTGCGGGCGAACGCCAGGTGCACGTCATCTACGGGCGCATCGACGACGAGTTCCTCGACCCGCTGCAGTTCCGCCCGGACTCGGTGCTCGGCGTCGCGGGACTGGTCAACGCGGCGCGGGCCGGGAACGTGGTGGTGGCCAATGGCATCGGCAACGGCGTCGGTGACGACAAACTGATCTACACCTACGTGCCGGACATGGTCCGCTACTACCTCGGTGAGAAGCCGTTGCTGCCCAACGTGGACACGTTTCGCTGTTGGCTGCCGGAGGAGCTCGCGCACGTGGTCGAGCACATCGACGAACTGGTGATCAAGCCGGTGGAGGGGTCGGGTGGTTACGGCATCGTGTTCGGTCCGGATTCGTCACCGGCCGAGTTGGCGAAGATTCGGCGCAGCGTGAAGGCGAATCCGCGCGGCTGGATCGCGCAGCCGGTGGTGCAGCTGTCCACGGTGCCCGCCAAGATCGACGACCGGTTGGCGCCGCGCCACGTTGACCTGCGTCCGTTCGCTGTCAACGACGGCGAGAGCGTGTTCGTGCTGCCCGGTGGGCTGACCAGAGTGGCGTTGCCGGAGGGCAGCCTGGTGGTGAACTCGTCGCAGGGCGGCGGTTCGAAGGACACCTGGGTGCTGGCCTCGCGCACGTCGCAGACCGAACGCGAACTGGACGCGCCCGCGCTGGCCGGATCGTCCGATGTGGACACGATCGTCACCGAACAACACCGGCCGGAAACGACCACGTCCCAACAGCAGCAACAGCAATAGCCGAACCGGAGGTGCGGTAAGTGCTAGCCCGCAACGCGGAATCGCTGTACTGGATCGGTCGGTACGTGGAACGCGCCGACGACACGGCGCGCATCCTCAACGTCGCCGTGCACGAACTGCTCGAAGACGCCAGCGTCGACCCGGACCAGGCCAGCCGCCAACTGCTCAGCGTGCTCGGTATCGACCCGCCGGAGGACCGGCCGCTGGATGTGTGGTCGCTGACCGAACTGGTCGCCTATACCCCGGACAACGCCGGGTCGATCGTGGGCTCGCTGACCGACGCGAGGGAGAACACCCGGGGCGCGCGCGAGGTGGTGTCGACCGAGCTGTGGGAGTGCCTGAACGCGACCTGGATCGCGCTGCCGGATCGGGAGAAGTACGGCAGGCGGGTTGGTCCGCACGCGTTCCTGTCTTTCGTGGAGGAGCGTGCGGCCATGTTCGCCGGCCTGGCCGATTCGACGATGAGTCGCGACGACGGCTGGCGTTTCCTGGTGCTCGGCCGGTCGATCGAGCGCGCGGACATGGTGCTGCGGCTGCTGCTGTCCCGGGTGCGCGACAAGGCGTCCTCGCCAGGGTGGATGACGGTGCTCCGGTCGACCGGCGCACAGGACGCGTACCTGCGGACGAACCGTGGTCTGCTCAACGCCAGCCTGGTCGCGCAGTTCCTGCTCAGGGATCGGCTGTTCCCGCGCTCGGTGTTCTACGCGCTGCGCCAGGCCGAAACGTGTCTGGAGCAGATCGCGGGCCGCACCGAGTCGTGGGAGAACGACAAACCCGAGGCGCTGCGCCTGCTCGGCCGGGCCCGCAGCGAACTGGAGTTCCTGCGGCCCGACGACCTGCTGCACGAGCTGCCACGCCGCCTCGGCGTGCTCCAGTCGACCATCAAAGATGCCGGCGAAGCCGTGTCCGTGCAGTACTTCCACGCCGAACCCTGGGTCGCCTGGGAACACGCGGCGGTCCCCGCATGACCCAACCCGAACATCTTTCAAGCCCCCGGTCAAACCCCCGCCCTCCCAGGGGGCAGGCGGCCCTGCTCCAGCCTAATCGGGTTGGGGCGGTGCGCGAAATCGGATTGGGTCGGTTGTGGACAGTTGGCGGGAATGTGGATAAATCGGGGCTGTCGTGGCCCTTTCGGTTGAAAAAATGGGGTGGCCGATGAGTTGGCAGGTTCGGGTTGTGCACAGCACGGGGTATCGCTACGACTTGCCTGCCGCGCAGTCGTTCAACGAGGTGCGCCTGACGCCGCGCACGGATCACCACCAGGTCGTGTTGTTCTCCCGGATCGACACGACACCGGCGACCCGCATGTTCCGGTACACCGATTACTGGGGGACGTCGGTCACCTCGTTCGACCTGCACGCGCCGCACAGCGAGCTGAAGGTGGTCGCCTATTCGGTTGTCGACACCGCCGACGAGCGCGAGCCGGCGCAGGAGGCGAGCTGGAAGTCGTTGAAGCGCGACGCCGTGGTCGACCAGTTCGGCGAGTTCCTCCAACCGACTCGCTACACGCCGCGCGACGTCGAGTTGCTCGCGGTGAGCAAACGTCTGCGCAGGGGGAACGAGCCGGTCGAGGCGGTGCTCGCGGCCAGCAACTGGGTGCATGACCAGCTGACGTACCGGCCGGGCAGCACGGGGGTGCAGAGTTCGGCGGGGGATGCGTGGCGGGCCAGGGAGGGGGTCTGCCAGGACTATGCGCACGTCACGCTCGTTCTGTTGCGGGCCATGGGGATTCCGGCTCGCTACGTCTCCGGATACCTGCACACCAAGCCGGACACCGAGCTGGGCAAGGTGGTGCGCGCGGAGAGCCATGCCTGGGTCGAGGCGTGGACGGGTGGATGGTGGGCGCACGATCCGACTAACGCCATCCCGGTCGGGCAGCGGCACGTCTGGGTCGCGCTGGGGCGGGACTACGCCGACGTGGCGCCGTTGAAGGGGATCTATTCGGGTTCGGGGGCTTCCGGGCTGGATGTGTCGGTGGAGATGTGCAGGCTGGCCTGACCAGGAAGAAGACTCCGGTAAACTGGACACGGCGGGCAGGGTCACATCGGACGCCGCACCGGGCACCCCGCCCCGCATGGGACGATAGTGTGCCCGGTTCACCACGTATAAGGAATCTGAGTGAGCTCGTTCGCGGACACCACGTTCACGCCCCCGGAGCTGATCCGGAACTTCTGCATCATCGCGCACATCGACCACGGCAAGTCGACCCTGGCCGACCGGATGTTGCAGCTCACCGGCGTGGTCGACCCACGGGCGATGCGCGCGCAGTACCTGGACCGGATGGATATCGAGCGCGAGCGCGGGATCACCATCAAGGCCCAGAACGTCCGGCTGCCCTGGCAGGTGAACGGCACCGATCACGTGCTGCACCTGATCGACACGCCGGGCCACGTGGACTTCACCTACGAGGTGTCCCGCTCGCTCGCCGCCTGCGAGGGCGCGGTGCTGCTGGTCGACGCCGCGCAGGGGATCGAGGCTCAGACGCTGGCCAACCTCTACCTGGCCATGGAGAACGACCTCACCATCATCCCGGTGCTGAACAAGATCGATCTGCCCGCCGCCGACCCGGATCGCTATGCCGCGGAGATCGCCAACATCATCGGCTGCGAGCCGTCGGATGTGCTGCGGGTGTCCGCGAAGACCGGGCTTGGCGTCGAAGAACTGCTGAACGAGGTGGTCAAGCAGGTGCCGGCGCCCACGGGCGACCCGGATGCGCCCGCTCGCGCGCTGATCTTCGACTCGGTGTACGACACCTACCGGGGCGTGGTCACCTACATCAGGGTGATCGACGGCAAGATCACGCCGCGCGAGCGGATCAAGATGATGTCCACCAAAGCCATCCACGAACTGCTGGAGGTTGGCATCATCTCGCCGGACCCGAAGCGCAGTAGCGGGCTGGGTGTCGGCGAGGTGGGCTACCTGATCACGGGTGTGAAGGACGTTCGGCAGTCCAAGGTGGGGGACACGGTCACCAGTGAGCGGCACGGGGCGACCGAGGCGCTCGGTGGGTATCGCGAGCCCAGGCCGATGGTCTACGCGGGCCTCTACCCGGTGGACGGGTCGGACTACCCTGAGCTGCGCGAAGCCCTGGACAAGCTGCAGCTCAACGATGCTGCGCTGACCTACGAGCCGGAGACGTCGGCCGCGCTGGGCTTCGGGTTCCGCTGTGGCTTTCTGGGCCTGCTGCACCTGGAGATCACCCGGGACCGGCTGGAGCGGGAGGCCGGGCTGGACCTGATCTCGACCGCGCCGAACGTGGTGTACCGGGTGCTCACCGACGACGGCAACGAGCACGTCGTGACGAACCCGGCGGAGTGGGTTTCCGGCAAGATGGCCGAGGTCTACGAGCCGATCGTGAAGGTGACGGTGATTTCGCCGAGCGAGTTCGTCGGCGCGATCATGGAACTGTGCCAGGCGCGGCGGGGCCAGCTCGGTGGCATGGACTACCTGTCGGACACCCGGGTCGAGCTGCGCTACACGATGCCGCTCGCGGAGATCATCTTCGACTTCTTCGACGCGTTGAAGTCGCGCACCCGCGGCTACGCCTCGCTGGACTACGAGGAGGCCGGTGAGCAGGCGGCCGACCTGGTCAAGGTGGACATCCTGTTGCAGGGCGAGGCGGTCGACGCGTTCAGCGCGATCGTGCACAAGGACGCCGCCTACGCCTACGGCACCCGGATGGCCTCGAAGCTGCGTGAGCTGATCCCCCGCCAGCAGTTCGAGGTGCCGATTCAGGCCGCGATCGGGTCGCGGGTGATCGCCAGGGAGACGATCAGGGCGATGCGCAAGGACGTGCTTGCCAAGTGCTACGGCGGTGACATCACCCGTAAGCGCAAGCTGCTGGAGAAGCAGAAGGAAGGCAAGAAGCGGATGAAGATGGTCGGCCGGGTCGAGGTGCCGCAGGAGGCATTCGTGGCCGCGCTGTCGACCGACGAGGCACCGGACAAGGCGAAAACGAAGAAGTAACGGGGCGGGACGACACGCGGGGTATTGGGGTCCACCCCCACAGATCCCAAGACCCCGCGGTGTCGTGCAACTCCGGCCCTCACAAACCCGCCTCACCGGCGAATGCACGACTACGACGCGGCGTGGCGGGGTTTGGTTCCGAGTGGATGGTCGGATGTTCGGGTCAGTCGCCGATTCGGTAGTCGAACGTGTACGTGTGCGAGCCGTCCTCGGCGCGCTGGATCTTCAGATCGCCACTGAGACCGGCGAGTTCGCCATCCGAGGAACCGGCCACAACGGACACGGTCATGCCGACCGCGCGGTCGGCGACGTGTACGACCACGAAACTGCCCTTGCGGCCGTGCACCGCGCCGGTGATCCGTTCGACCGCGACGTACGCGACGCCCGCGTACTCTTGCGCGCCCTCGACGGGCACGGCCACGGTCAGCATCTGGAGCGTGCTGGTGCCGGTGATGTCGCCGTGGAAGGTTTTGCGGTTGCTGGCCTTGGCCAGTTTCGCGGCCGGGGCGTCGTCGTAGGTTTCGTCCTGCCAGTCGTGCAGGTCGAAGCTGCCTGCCGCGTGGATCGTGTTCATACGGGGAAGGATGCCGGGCATACCTGACACCTTTTGTCAGGTATCAGTAGGCGCCGGTGCTGCCGTCGGTCTGTTCGCGCAGGATGTCGGCGTGTCCGGTGTGCCGCGCGGTCTCCTCGATCATGTGCACGTAGATCCAGCGCAGCGAGACCTGGCCCAGGTACGCGTGCGGGACGGCATGGTCGAGGTCGTAGCCTGCGGCGATGTCTCTGGACTGGGTGCAGGCGTGCTCGTACTCGGCGATCAGCCCGGCCACGGTGTCGTCGTCCAAGACCTGCCAGTCGTCATCGGAGCCGTCGTAGCTGCGTTGCCCCAGTACGGACTGGAACCTGTCCAGGACATCGCGTTCGCTACCGGTTGATGCGCTGAGATCAGAGGTGGCTGGGGGTGCGGTGTCCTCGCTCGACATGGTCGGCACGGTAGCGGCGCGGGCCGTTGGTGCGGGTGAGCAGGAGCAGCAGCCAGGCCGCGCCGACGGCGATCATGGCGCCGATGGTGTTGTTGAGGAAGTCCTGTTTGTCGCAGACGCCGAGGCCGGTGAGGGCCTGGGTGATCTCGATGCCCGCGGAGAGCAGCGTGCCGGCGATCGCGATGGAGACCGGCCTGCGCGTGCCGATGGTGCCGAAGAACGCGAACGGCATCAGCATGAGGAAGTTGAGCTGCGAGGTCTCGCTGTGCAACGAGAACTGGCCGCTGACGCAGCGGTAGATCGGGTTCTCGCCGGTGGGCAGGTGGCCGCCGTGCCGGACGAGGGTGACCGCGAGTGCCATGGCGAGGCCCGCCGCGGCGAGGACCGATGCCCAGCGGATCCAGCCGAGCCGGTTGGCGAGCAGCCAGGCGAGTACGCCCAGGATCAACGCGCCGAAGATCTCGGCGACGAACACGCCGGGTCTGCTCAGCATGTCCTCGGCGAGGCCGATGCTCGGCCCCGCATCCGACAGAAATCCCAGCACGGTTTGCCTCCCCGGCGTCAGCTCTTGTTGATGTGGACGCGGCGGCAGTGGGGAAGGTTGGGCTGTCCCGGGGTTTTTGGCGCTTTTCGGTCACCGGAGCAACGGTCAATATTGGTCCAGACCTTGACAAGATCGAGTGGTCTAGTCCACCGTGACTTGTGACGTAGGTCTCGCTGACTCATCCCTGCTTGAGCCATGCGCGCGACACCTCGTCGCAACCGTGGAGGTGTATCCGTGACCCTCAATCGATTAGTCGCCGGTTTTGCCGCTGTCGTGGCGGCTTGCGCCAGCGTGGCGTTGTTACCCGCGGCCAGCTCGGCGGCCGGGACGAACCTGGTCAGCAACTCCGGTTTCGAATCCGGCACCACCAGCGGGTGGTCCTGCGGTTCGTCCGCGTCCATCGTGACCAGCCCGGTCCACTCCGGTAGTTATGCGTTGTCCAACACCCCACAGGGTAGCGACGACGCCCTGTGCACCCAGACCATCTCGGTCCAACCCAACTCGGCCTACACGCTCAGCGGCTGGGTCGAGGGCAGCTACATCTACCTCGGCGACACGGGCACCGGCACGACCGACACCAGCACGTGGACGCCGGGCGGGAGCGGCTACACGCAGCTGACCACCAACTTCACCACCGGTGCGAGCACGTCCACCGTGTCGATCTTCGTGCACGGGTGGTACGGGCAACCCACCTACTACCTGGACGACGTCACGCTGACCGGGCCGGGCGGCGGAGCCTCCGCTCCGTCGGCGCCGGGCGGGTTGACGGTGACCGGGACGACCTCGTCCTCGGCGTCGCTGTCCTGGAGCAGTCCGGGTGGCACGGTCTCCGGCTACAACGTGTACCGCAACGGCAGCAAGGTCGGCACCACCACGTCGACCTCCTACACGGACAGTGGTCTTGCCGCGTCCACGAAGTACACGTACTCGGTCACCGCGTACAACAGCATCGGCGAGTCCTCCCCGACAGGTTCGGTATCCGCGACCACGACGTCCTCCGGTGGCGGTGGTACGCCGCCCGGCGGTGGCTCGCTGCCCGCGCACGTGCTGACCGGCTACTGGCAGGACTTCACCAACGGTGCGCAGTCGCTGAAGCTCTCGTCGGTGCCGACCAGCTACGGGCTCGTCGCGGTCGCGTTCGCCAACGCGGACTCGTCGGGTGATGGCGGGGTGACCTTCGACGTCGACTCGGGGCTGTCCTCGGCGCTGGGCGGCTACACCGATGCCCAGTTCACCTCGGACGTCGCGACGCTGCATTCGCGTGGCCAGAAGGTGATCATCTCGGTAGGCGGCCAGAACGGGACGATCAGTGTCGCCAGTTCCTCGGCGGCGAACGCCTTCGCGAACAGCATCGGGTCGCTGATGAACACCTACGGGTTCGACGGGGTGGACATCGACCTGGAGAACGGCGTCAACCCGACCTACATGGCGCAGGCGCTGCACTCGATCGCCGCGGCCCATTCGGGCGCGATCATCACGCTCGCCCCGCAGACGATCGACGTCCAGTCGACCGGCATGGACTACCTGGCACTCGCCTTGAACATCAAGGACGTGCTGACGATCATGAACACCCAGTACTACAACTCGGGCACCATGAACGGCTGCGACGGCAACGTGTACGCGGAGAGCACGGAGAACTTCCTGACCGCGCTGGCGTGCATCCAGTTGCAGGGTGGGCTGAGCCCGAGCCAGATCGGGCTGGGGCTGCCCGCGTCGACCAGCGGGGCAGGCAGCGGCTACCTCGCACCGTCCACTGTGAACAGTGCGCTGGACTGCCTTGACAAGGGCACGAACTGCGGCAGTTTCAAGCCAAGCAAGGCGTATCCGGGCATCAGGGGCGCCATGGACTGGTCGATCAACTGGGACGCGTCCAACGGCTACAACTTCGCCAACACGGTCGCGCCGCATCTGAGTTCGCTGTAATGAGGAAAGCGGGGCCCGCTCGGGGTGGGCCCCGCTTTTCAGCGGGTGCTCTGCCTAATTGGTGAAGGCGATCTTGCCGTCGGTGTTGCCATCGAGCATGGCGCGCAGGCCGATTTCGGCTTCGGTGAGCGGGATCGTCGAACCGATCCTGGGGTGGATGTCCGCCTGGGCGCAGAACGCGAGCAGGTCGGACAGTTCGTCCCGGGTGCCCATGGTCGAGCCGACCACGCGCAGTTGCAGGAAGAACAGGCGTTGCAGTTCGGCGGCGGTGGCGTCGCCGCTGGTGGCGCCGGAGATCACCACGATGCCGCCGGGCTTGAGTGATTTCATCGAGTGCGACCAGGTCGCCTTGCCGACGGTCTCGAACACGCCGTCGACGCGTTCGGGCAGGCGCGCGCCGGATTCGAACACCGCGTCCGCGCCGAGTTCGGTGGCGACCGCGCGCTTCTCCTCGGTCCGGCCGGTCACCCAGACGCGCAGACCCGCTGCCTTGCCGAGCGCGATCAACGCGGTGGACACGCCACCGGACGCGCCCTGCACCAGCATCGTCTGACCAGGGCGCAGACCCGATTTCACGAACAGCATCCGGTATGCGGTCAGCCACGCGGTGCCCATGCACGCGGCTTCGGCGAAGCTCAGCCCGGCAGGTTTGGGCAGCACGTTGTGCGTGGGCACGGTCACCAGGTCGGCGAAGGTGCCCTGGTGCTTCTCGGTGAGCAGGGTGCGCTTCGGGTCGAGGGTCTCGTCGCCGACCCAGCCGGGACTGGTGATCACCGAGTGCAGGACGACCTCGGTGCCGTCCTCCAGTTCACCCGCTCCGTCGCAGCCGAGGATCATCGGGAACTGGTCCGGCTTGATACCGACGCCGCGCAACGTCCACAGGTCGTGCATGTTCAAGCTGGCGGCCTTGACCCGGACGGTCACCCAGCCCTCGGGCACGACGGGTTCGGGTCGCTCGCCGACCACCAGCGCGGCGAGTGGGTCATCGGGGCTGGGGCGGTCGGCGTAGACAGCGAACATGCTCGGAACGTACCCACTCCGATACGGGTGCGCGCCCCGGGTGATCGGACTCACTCGCTATGGTCGTGGGGTGTGGTTGTGGATGGCGAACTGGTGGGACGAGGTCGAGCTGTGGCTGACCCAGCTGCCCTTCCCGTTCGAGTTCGCCATCGTCATCGTCGTGCTCGGCCCGCTGTGCGTCGGCGTCGCCGTCGGGTTGGACCGGCTGTTCGGGCTGTTCTGGGGACGTAAGTAGGCTGAGGCGCTGTGAGTTCGGGTCGTCGTATCACCATCGCGCTGGTGGGTCTGGTGTTGCTGGTGATCATCGGCTACGTCGTCAACGACCTGACCCACCACCATTCAGCCGCTGGTCCCGTCGCCGTCCTCCGGCCTGTGTCGGTCGCACACCTGCCGGTCGGCTTGCACCCGCAGCGCGAGAAAAGGGACTAATCCTCGGTCGGTACCCAGTTCGGCTTGCGCTTCTGCATGAAGGCGGTGATGCCTTCCTGGCCTTCGGCGCTGGCGAAGAACGGGGCGGAGAGTTCGAGCATGTCGGCGAAGCTCTCGCCGAGGTCGGCGGGCTTGGGGTCGCGCAGCATGCGCTTGGTGGCGGCCAGCGCGTTCGGTCCGCCGAGGGCGAGCATGCCGGTGTAGCGGCCGACTTCCGCGTCGAGTTCGTCCGCGTCGACGGCGGAGTTGAGCAGGCCGATCGCGGTGGCGCGGGTGGCGTCGAAGGTTTCGCCGGTGAGGAACAGTTCGTGTGCGGCGCGGGGCAGTAGCCGGGGGAGCACGGTGACCGAGATCACCGCGGGCACGACACCGATGCGCACCTCGCTGAACGCGAACGTCGCGGTGCGCGCGGCGACCGCGATGTCGCAGGCGGCCACGATGCCGACGCCACCGGCGCGGGCCGGACCGGCGAGCTTGGCGACGACCGGTTTCGGGCTGGTCCAGATCTGTTCCAGGATCGCCGGGAACTCGTTGACGCCCTGGCTGGCCGTGTCGGCGCCGCCTGCTTCCTTGAGGTCCATGCCCGCGCAGAACACCGGGCCGGTGTGGTCGAGCACGATCA
Organism: Pseudonocardiaceae bacterium; assembly: GCA_036494465.1. Classification (GTDB taxonomy): domain Bacteria; phylum Actinomycetota; class Actinomycetes; order Mycobacteriales; family Pseudonocardiaceae; genus CAJCJE01. The sequence continues at coordinate 16,777 of DASXOJ010000096.1, read as the reverse complement.
CCCGCACCGCGTCGTCGTCGACCGCGCTGGTCAGGTGATCCCGCAGTTCGCGGCGCAGCTGAGCGGACAGCGCGTTGCGGTTGTGCGGCGAGTCCAGGGTGATCGTGGCGACGCCGCCCGCGATCGCGTTGTGGACCAGCTCATCGGCCATCGGTTGCTCCCGGCGGGGTGTGGGGATCGTTGCTCTGGCAACGTACCCACAACCCGCGTGGGCTGGTGCGACCGGATTAGCTGATGGTGCTGGTGGCCAGGATGGGACTGGTGGTCGGGTAACCGGTGGTCGGCGCGTTCACGCTGATGCCGATCACCGAGATGACCGCGGTGAAGGTCAGGCCCGGGCTGCTGTAGCTGGTGCCGGCGAGCTGGGTGTTGATGCTGCCCGATTTGCCCGCGGTGGTGTTGATGGTGAGGGTCGGCAGGTTCGCCGTGGCGCCGCCCGCGATCGGGCCGGGGATGTTGACGACGACGTTGCTGCCGCTCTGTGCGCAGGTGTTCTTGCCGTTGCCGAGGCCGGAGCCGCCGGACAGCGAGCAGGACACGTAGGTGGAGTTGCTGGGCACGGCGATGTCCAGCGCGATGCCCTGGATGTCCTTGATCGTGTAGCCGGATGCGCTGCTCGGCACGGCCAGCGGGCCGGTCGAGAGGGTGACGGTGACCGCGCCGCCGGGGGCGACGGTGGCGGGCGAGGACGTCGCACCGACGGTGACCGGGATGGTCGACAGCGCGGTTTGGCCGACGGCCTTGGACTGGAGGTTGTAGGTGATGGGGGTGCTCGCGCCGGGCGCCGCTGCCGCGGGCAGGGTGGCGCACAGGAGGGGGATGGCGGTCAGCATGGCGATGCCGACGATGTGGGTGCCGATGTGCAGGGACTTCATTGCCTTTTCACCTCGTGAAGATCAGCGAAGGATCTGGAGGGGACAACGAGCCGACTCCACACGATTGTTACTTGTGAGTATTTTTCACGTCAACCAATGCCCGGTTTATAAAACGGATTCACATTTGACTCGACGCTCTGTCTCCAACTGACCACCACCGGTGATGCTATCTGCCGTTTTCAGGAGGATCAGTACGGAACGGGCAGCGGCGTCGTTGTAGCGGAAGGACGGCGCGTTCGTTCCGGGCCGGGCGAATGCCGCCGCGGTGCGCGTGGTCGTGTACGGGCCGAGCGCGAACCGGTGCGAGACCGGCTCGCCCGCCGCGTTGATCAACTGGCCGTCGGCGCCCGCCACCCGCACCAGGCCGGTGCTGTGCTGGGCCTGCTCGTCGATCAGCACCTCGTCCGACACGTCGCCGACCCGGTGCAGCCCGTCCAGCAACACTTCCGCGGTGTCCCGGACGGTCGCCTTGGGCAGGCGCGCCTCGATCAACGCGCGTGCCTCGACCGTCTCCGGGATGCTCGCGCTGCCCGCGACGAAGACTCCGCGCTCGGCGTCCGGCCGCACCCACATGTCCGCGCCGAGGAACGTCACGATTCCCGCGCGGGACAGGGCAAGCAGCTGTTCGAGTCGGTCGCCGGGCGGGCCGCTGGCGAAGTAGCTGAAGAACCCGGCCCACCACCCTTCCAGGTCACGCAGACGCGAGCTGGGGGTGAGCTTGCCGGACGCGACGAGGCGGGGGAGCTGGCCGTAGACGGACAGCAGCGCGAAGAACGCGCCCAGGTCGGCGCTGCGCCCGGGATCGGCGCGGCGGGTCAGGTCGGCACGGATGTAGTCGCGCAGGTGTTGTTGCAGGGAAGCGGAATCCGGGAAGGTCGCGCCATCGAGTGGACGGTCGTAGCTGGGGAAGTCGAGGCGGTCGGCCGGGTCGGGCACGGATTCGGCGATCAGCGCGGCCAGGTCCGGGGTGTCCCAGGCGAGTTCGGTGAAGCGGGCGTCGAACTCGGGCCAGGGCAGGCGAACCCGGCCGGGGTGGCCGAGGTGCAGTTCGTGGTAGTAGGCCCAGGTGATTTCCCTGGCCTGCAACGGCCACACCTGGCTGCGGTAGTCGATGTGCTCGTGCCGCGCGATGAGGTCGTCGATGACCTCGGCGGTGAAGAAGTGGGGGAGTGGCGGGCGCGGGCCGGACAGGCGGTAGCTGGTTTTCGCGTGGTAGGGCACGCCGCGACGGGATCCCACGTACAGCACGGGTTCCTTGCCGGACGGGAGGTAGCGCAGTTCGCCGCCCGGCAGGGCCTCATAGCTGCCGCCGCGACCTTCGGTGAGCAGCACCGCCAGGTCGACGAAGGCGAGCCCGAGACCGCGCAGGATCACCGGCTGTCCGGGTTGGACGGTGTCGAGGTCGACATCGGCGGAGTAGGCGGGCGGCAGGTAGTAGGCGTCGTGTTCGGTGGCGAAGTCCAGCAGGCGCGCGCTTTCCCCGGTCGGGTTCGCGTCCAGGTGACCGATGGCCAGAATGACCACGTCGGCGATGATCGGGCGGGCGTGGTTGCTCAGCCAGACTTCCTGGCGCCCGGTGGCCGGGCCGGTGACCTTCTCGACGCGTTCCGTGTGCACCGATACGTCTATCGCGGACGGCAGGTTCGCGACGGTGTGCTGGAAGAACCAGGCCAGGTAGCGGCTTTGCAGCCTGCGGGTGGCGAAGCTGGTGCCGGTCAGTTCGGCGAGTTCCGGGTCGAGCTGGTCGGGTGGGGTCGCCGCGCGTTCCAGCGCCGCCCACTCCGCCAGCGACGGGCCGGGGCGGATCGGGCCCGCGCACTGCACGCTGTCGTCGGTGAACATGGTCACGTCCTCGGCCATCGAGTTCATCCGCAGCAGCGGCGACTGCTCGAACCGCCAGACGCGCCCGGCGCCGGGCGGGTGCGGGTCGATGACGTGTACCTGGATGCGTCGGCCGGGCGCGAGTTCCGGCAGGTTGGCGCCGAGACGTTCCAGGAAACCGGCGGCGCGCGGACCGCCGCCGACGATCGCGATTACGGCGGGCTCAGACATATTTGCACCCCCCTGTCCCGTTTCGGCTCTCTGGCCAGGTTACGAGCGGACGGTGGCGGTGTTCAAGGCTGTTCGACAGGTGGGAAGCCCAAAAGTCTATTGTGGACGGAGGCCGTCAAAGACGATGGCGAGCGCCTTGCCGCGCACCTCGGCGTCCAGTTGGGCGTAGGCGGCGGCTCGGGAGGTGCCGACCAGCAGGGCGTACACCTCGGGTATGGCCACGTCCGCGCGGACCGCGCCGGTGTCCTGGGCGCGGGTGAGTAGGGCGGTGACCGCGTCGTGCATCCGGTGCGCGGCGGCGATCACCTCGGGGTCGTTGTCGCCGCCCGCGTCGACAAGGGCGTTGGCGATGGCGAGTTTGCCTGCCGCGTCCGCGACCACGGTGGCGAAGAAGTCGAAGAACGCCCTGCCCGCGTCGTCCGCGTCGAGCAGGGCCTGGGCCTGGCTGTACAGGCGGTCGAGCCGGATGATCATGACCGCGCGCAGCAGGGCCGTTTTGGTGGGGAAGTGCCGGAACACGGTCGCGATACCGACTCCGGCCAGGCGGGCGACCTCCTCGGTCGACGCGCTGTCGCCGCCCTTGCCGAACACGTCCTCGGCGACGGTGAGGATGCGTTCGCGGTTGGTCCGCGCGTCGGTGCGCCGCGCCCGCTCCATGCCCGGTTCCTCCTTGACGGCCGGAGTGAAGACTCCGTATCTTTACCGAAGTCTCGACTCCGGATAAGCCCACTGTCTCACGAAGGAGCCTGCCATGCCGCACACCCGCAGCCCACGCGAGGTTTTCCTGGCCGTGATCAACGGCGTCGCCGCCAAGCGCGACCCGGCCGACCTCGCCGCGCTCTACGCGGAAGAAACCGACGTCGTCCACCCGTTCGACCCCGAGCGCGCGCCCGCCCTGCGCACCAGGGACGAACTGCGCGAACACTTCGCGCTCAGCCAGCGGATCCGCCGGGTCTTCGCCGACCGCGAAGCCGTCGACGTGCTCATCCACGAGACCGCCGACCCCGAGGTGGTCGTCGGCGAGTTCGCTTACCAGGGCACCAACACCGAGACCGGTGATCAGATGCGCCTGCCCGCGATCTTCGTGATGCGGGTACGCGACGGACTGATCGTCGAATCCCGCGACTATGCCGACCACCTGGCCGGAGCGAGGGCGGTCGCCGCGTCCGATCGGTAGGGTCGGCCGCATGCATGTCGACCACGCGCACGGTCAGGACGCGTATCTCAAGGCGTTGGGGGGTGTACTGGACGCGTTCGGTCAGCTCGACGACCGCGCGATGCTCGCCACCAGCGGCTGCTTCGGCTGGAACGTCGGCGATGTGCTCACGCACGTCCATCTGGGTTTGCAGGAAATGCTGCTCGCACTGGGCATGTACACCGACGAGCCACCGGACTCGGACGCCGCGACCTACTGGCAGGCGTTTCCGCCCAACCACGGCGTGCTGAGCGACGACCAGTTGGACGACATCCAGTTCGTGCGCCGCACCAACGCCGCCTACCGGCGCCCGGCAGACGCGTTGCGGCACTTCGGGATCACTGCGAACGGTCTGCTGGACCGGGTGCCGACGCTGCCCGAGGTGGCCATGCCCTTCCAGGGCAAGGTGCTCACCTCCGGCGACTTCCTGAGCATCTGGGTGGTCGAGCTGGTGATCCACCACCTCGACCTACAGGCCGAGGTGACGCTGCCCGACCCGGACCCGACCGCGCTGCGGCTGACCAGGCAGGTCATCGAGGCGCTGGTCGGAGACGAACTGCCGCACGGCGTCCCGGACCGCACGGTCGTGCTGATCGGTGCGGGCCGGGAGCCGGTGACCGAGGCGCACAGCCGCGCGGTCGGCAAACTCGCCGCGCGGCTGCCCGTTCTCGGCTAGCCGAACCTCAGCCGTCCGAACGGCGGCGGTGCAGGCTGAACTTCTCGAACACCGACAGCTCACCCGATGGCTTGTTCACGTTGTAGTAGGTGACCTGCATGGTGGTGGTGTCGCCGGGATGGCGGCCAGGGTCGACGGTGAACGCGGCGAAACCGTACGGGTGCTCGATGTCGCGCACCGCGCTCCACACCGCTTCTTCCTTGGTGTAGGTGGAGACCCGCTTGCCGCTGGTCGGGTCGGCGGTCGCGGACACCGAGGTGATCACCTTGCCGGTGCCGTCGGTGAAGAAGCTGCCGTTCGTGGTGCCGGACACGCCGCCACCGCCCAGCACCATGTGCACGGTGCCCAGCGACGCGTCGATGTCGTCGGTCGCCGTTGACACCGGGTTCGGGGTCAGCGTCTCGCTGCCGGACACCACGCCGCGCACCGCGAGCGAGCGCTCGTAGTCGTGCTCGTGCCCGCACAGCACCAGGTCCACGCCGTAGCGGTCGAACAGCGGGCCGTACTTCTGCCGCAGGCCGAGGTCCGCGCCGTTCGCGTCGGAGGTGCTGATCATCACCTGGTGCATCGCGACCACGATCCAGTCGACGTCGCGGGATCGGCTCGCCTTGGCCAGGTCCTGCTCCAGCCACGCCAGCTGACGGCCACCGGAGTAGCCGCTGATGTAGACGTCACCGCCGTCCTGGAGGGCGTTGTCGTCGTTCTGCAACACGATCACGTGCACCGAACCGGCGGTGAAGGAGTACCAGAGGCCGGAGAGTTCCGCGTCGGTCTCGGTCGAGGGCACCTTGAAGTACGCCTGGAACGCGTCCAGGCCGATCGCGCCGTTCTTCTTCTCGATCTCGTGGTTACCGGCGGCGGGCATCCACGGGCGGAACCGCGCGGAGCGGGTGTTGTTCGTGAAGAAGTTGTTCCAGGTGCGGACCCGGTCCACGTCCAGGTTCGCGTAGCAGAGGTCGCCGTTGAGCAGGTGGAACAGCGGCGCGATGGTCTCGATGCCGGTGACGATGTCCTTGGTGGCGGGCGTGGAGTTCGCGTCGAGGCCGACGGTGCCGTTGGCCGCCCAGGTGACCTGCGGCGCGGACTGGTCGCCGAAGCTGGTGAAGGTGAACGGCGCCCGGCCGGACGGCGCGGTGCGGAAGGTGCCCGCGTCCGGGGTCGCGCCGTCGTGCTGCACCGCGTAGATGTAGTCGGTGCCCGGCCAGAGCCGGTCGATCTCCGCGTGGTGGATCCAGACCGTGCGACCGGAGGTGCCGTCCACGTAGGTGCGGGTCTGCGCCTGCGCGACACCGCCGAACCCACCCTCCAGCGTGCCGTAGACGACACGTGGTCTGCTGACCGAACCGTCAGTGATCCACGAGGCGACCATGGTCCGTGCCGGGTCCGCGCCGAAGGTCAGGTGCAGGCCCTGCACCGGGGTCGCGCCGCTGCCCTTGCTCGGCACGAACGCCGGGTTCGCCGGGGTCGCTGGAGTCATGGCAGCAGGCGCTGCGTCCGCTGCCGTGACGCCCAGCAGGGGCGCTGCCGCGGCACCGGCACCGACAGCGCCCAGAATGCCCAGCGCGCCTCGGCGACTGACCGAGGGCGTGGTGTGGTCCGACATGGTTTCTCCTCCGGCTTGGGGAACGAGGAGAACCTAGAAGTCGCCGACGACGCCGCCATGAACGCCGGTTGTCGGCAGCATGAAGCATGGCTGGTCACGCATGCTTGCCAGTAACGTTGCGCCGTGGCGTTGACTAGAACCAGGGTTTGTGTGCTCGGCGCCGGGCCTGCCGGCCTCACGGTCGCCAATCTGCTCCGCGCGGCCGGTATCGACTGCGTCCTGCTGGAACAACGCTCGCGCGCGTTCATCGAACAGCGCGCCCGCGCCGGATTCATCGAGGAATGGGCGGTGCGCGCGCTGCAAACCCACGGCCTCGCGGACAACCTGCTGGTCAAGGCCGAGCGGCACGACTCGTTCGAGTTCCGGTTCGGCGGCGGGCGGCACGTGCTGCGCTACGGCGAACTGACCGGGCAGCGCCACTTCGTCTATCCGCAGCAGCTGCTGGTCAAGGATCTGGTCGCGGCGTTCACCGATCACGGTGGCGACACCCGGTTCGAGGTCGCGGACGTCCGCCTCTACGACCTGGACACCGACCATCCCTCGGTCAGCTACCTCGATTCGGTGACCGGTCAGCAGCACCGCGTCGAATGCGACGTCATCGCGGGCTGCGACGGTGCGCGCGGCGTCACCCAGCGGTACCTGCCCGCCGACATGGTGCGCGCGACGCACGACTACGGCGTCGGCTGGCTCGCGCTGCTCGCGCAGGCACCGCCGAGTGCGGAGGGGGTCATCTTCGGGTTGCACGAGCGCGGGTTCGCCGCGCACATGGCGCGCACCCCCACGGTCACCCGGTTCTACCTGCAATGCCCGGTCGGTGACACCGCGGACGACTGGTCGGACGAGCGCGTCTGGGAGGAGCTGCACGCGCGGCTCGGTGTGCCGGACGGGCCGATCACGTCCGGTCGGCTGATCGAGAAACGCGTGCTGGACATGCACAACTACGTGCTGGAGCCGATGTCGCGCGGGCGGCTGTACCTGGCGGGGGAATCCGCGCACCTGGTCGCGCCGATCGCCGCGAAGGGCATGAACCTGGCGATCCACGACGCGCTGCGGCTCGTCGACGCGATCACCGCGCACTACGCGGGCGACGACACCGGCCTGGCCGGGTACTCGGCCACCTGCCTGCCGAGGGTGTGGCAGTACCAGGAGTTCTCCCAGTGGCTCTCGGACATCTTCCACGGCATGACCGGCACGGACGTGTTCGCGGCGCGCCTGGTGCAGGCCAGGGTGCGCAGGCTGCTCGGTTCGCGCGCGGCGGCGCGATCCTTCGCCGAGATCTATCTTGGGCAGCACGCGGACCTGTGATGGAGTATCGCGGCGTGCGGATCGTGCTCAAGCGCGACGACCTGATCAATCCGGAACTGCCCGGCAACAAGTGGCGCAAGCTCAAGTACAACCTCGTCGCCGCACGCGAGCAGCAGGCGTCGATGCTGCTCACCTTCGGTGGCGCGTATTCCAACCACATCAGGGCCACGGCGGCGGCCGGGCGGATCCACGGGTTCCGCACGGTGGGCGTGATTCGCGGCGAGGCGCACGATCCGCTCAACGAGTCGCTGGCCGCGGCGGTCGGCAACGGCATGCAGCTCGCCTACCTGGACCGGTCCACCTATCGAGGCAAGACGGATCCCGCCGTGCTCGCGCGGTTGCGGCATCGGTTCGGCGAGTTCTACCTGCTGCCCGAGGGCGGCAGCAACGCGTTGGCGGTCAAGGGGTGTCGCGAGATCGTGCCGGAGATCGAGGACGACTTCGACGTGATCTGCTGCCCGGTCGGCACCGGCGGCACGCTCGCGGGCATCGCCGCCTCGCTGCCACCGGGCAAGCGCGCCATCGGCTTCTCGGCGTTGCGCGGTGGGGCGGGTTTCCTGCCGGCCGAGGTGCGCAGGTTGCAGGGTGCGGACGTCACCGACAACTTCACCATTGTCGATGACTACGTGTTCGGCGGATTCGCGCGCCGCAATGACGACCTCGACTCGTTCATTGCGGCATTCCGCGAGGTGCATGGCCTCGATCTGGAATGGGTGTACGTGGCCAAGATGCTCTACGGCATCCACGCGCTCGTCGCCAACGGGACGTTTCCCAGTGGCAGCACGGTAGTCGCGGTCATCACCGGCTGAGCCGACTTGACACGAGATGCGACAATAAAAAATCGGTGTCCGCCTCAAAACAACGAGGCATTCACCGAATGTAACTTCAGAATAGCCGGGTGAGGGGTACGTGTCAAATTACGACGGGGAACTGCGGTCCGAGCGTGAGTACGTCGCCGGGCTCTACGAGCGGCTCGACGCCGAGCGGGCGCGGGTGAAGGAGGCGTACGACGGGGCACTGGCCGGCACCGGGTACTCGCCGATGGAGCGCGATGTCGAGGTGTTCGCGCTGGCCAGGGAGTTCAAACGACTGAACGTTGCGGACAACGGCCTGTGCTTCGGCCGGTTGGACGCGGTCACCGGGGAGCACGCCTACATCGGCCGGATCGGACTGTTCGACGTGGACGACGAACACGAGCCGCTGCTGCTGGACTGGCGAGCGCCCGCGTCTCGGCCGTTCTACGTCGCGACTGCCGCCAGTCCGGAGAACATGCGCAGGCGCCGCCAGTTCCTCACCAGAGGCAGACGGATCCTGGATTTCACCGACGAGGCGTTCGGCCGCCCGCAGGCAGGTGAACGTGGTGAAGCCGCCCTCCTTGCCGCGGTCAACGCGCCGCGTGGCGAGGGCATGCGGGATATCGTCGCCACGATCCAGTCCGAACAGGACGAGATCATCCGGCTCGACCACCCCGGCGTGCTGGTGATCGAGGGCGGGCCGGGCACCGGCAAGACCGTGGTCGCGCTGCATCGGGTCGCCTACCTGCTCTACACCCAGCGGGAGCGGATGGAACGGCACGGCGTGCTCGTGGTCGGCCCGAATCCGGCTTTTCTCAACCACATCAGCCGCGTGCTGCCCTCGCTCGGCGAGTCGGACGTGGTGTTCACGACCACCGGCGATCTGGTGCCCGGTCTGCACGTCACCGCCGAGGACGCGCCGGAAGTCGCACGGCACAAGGGATCCCTGAAGATTCTGGACGTGCTCAGGGCCGCGATCGCGGACCGGCAACGGATACCCGAGGAACCGATCCCGATCGAACTGACCGATGTGACCACGCGGATCGACGCGGGCACCGCCGAGTGGGCGCGGGAAGAGGCGCGGGCAACCGGTTTTCCGCACAACGAGGCGCGGGAGAAGTTCGTCGAGATCGTCACCTACGTGCTCACCGAGCGCGCGATCGGGCGGATCGGCAAGGGCTGGCTGACCTTGGCCGACCGCCCGGCCTGGGAACAGATGCGCAGGGTGCTGATCGCTGAACTGGCTGAGCACGACGGATTCGCCGCCGCGCTCGACCGACTCTGGCCGATCCTCACCCCGGAACAACTCCTGGCTCCGCTGTACGAATCCGAGCCGCGACTGCGCGCGGCGGGCGCGGATCTGTCCCTGTTGCGGGAAAACGGCGCGGCGTGGACCGTGTCGGACGTGCCGCTGCTGGACGAACTCGTCGACCTGCTCGGTCGGGACAAGGCAGCGGAGCGAGCCGAGGAAGACGCCAGACAACGGGCTCGCCAAGCCGAAGCCGAGTTCGCGACCGGCGCGCTGGATCTGATGACCGGTCGCGAGGACAGCATGGACGACGAGGACCACCTGTTCGCGACCGACCTGTTGCACGGCGACGAGCTCGCCGACCGCTTCGTCGAGGTGGACACCAGGGACCTGGTCGAGCGCGCGTCCGCCGATCGGGACTGGACCTATCGGCACGTGGTGGTCGACGAAGCGCAGGAACTGTCCGAAATGGACTGGCGGGTGCTGATGCGGCGCTGCCCGATCCGCTCTTTCACCGTGGTCGGCGACCTCGCCCAGCGCCGCTCCGAGGCGGGCGCCCGGTCCTGGGGCGCCATGCTGGACCGGTACGTGGCCGATCGCTGGGTCTACCGGTCGTTGACGGTGAACTACCGCACGCCCGCCGAGATCATGGCAGTCGCCGCCGCGTTGCTCGCCGAGTTCGCACCCGGTGTCCAGCCACCGGATTCGGTGCGGGCCTCCGGCGTCGAACCGTGGTCCAGGCAGGTCACCGAGGATGAGCTGGCCGACGCCGTGAACGAGTTTGTCCGGGACGAAGCGAATCGCGAGGGCACGAGCGTCGTCATCGGGCCGCCTGGCGTGCCGGGAGCGGTGCGCGCGTCGCAGACCAAGGGTCTGGAGTTCGACGCGGTGCTGGTCGTCGACCCGGACCGGATCCTGGCCGGCGGCCCGCGCGGCACCGCCGAGCTCTACGTCGCGCTGACCAGGGCAACCCAGCGGCTCGGCGTGTTGCACCGCAACCCCTTGCCGCAGGCGCTGCGTGGGCGGCTCCACGGTGACTACCTCGCACGGGTGATAGTTGGCGAAATGAGTTAACGGCCGATCCGGGGCTCGCGAATCCATTGGCACGACGTCGAACTGGGGGCGTCGATCAGACCAACGGTATTGCGAGGAAACCACCCATGCTCAAGAAAACCGGAGCGATTCTGTTGGCCGCGGGCGCGGCCGGCGCCGCGACCATGCGCCCGCGGCCGCGGCTCCCGCGGCCACCACCGTTTCCTGCACCTGGCCGGTGGCGCAGAAGCAGATCAAGTACTACAGCAACCCGGTCTTCAAGATCACGCTGAGCCGGTCAGGCGTACTGGCTGAGGTTCTCGGCAACGAGCGCATCCGCGTAGCGGCCGAGCACGACGTCCGCGATCGCGGCGCCGAGCGGTTCGGCGATCCGCACGTCCGGGTCGAGCGCACGCGCCTGCGCGATGACCCGGTCCGGCAGCCGGCCCGGCGCGAGAAACCAGGAACCGAGCGCGATCCTGCGCGCACCACGAGCGCGCAGCATCGCGACGGCCGCGGGTACGTCCGGGTCGGCCGCTGCCGCGAACGCCGCGACCGCACCGGCCCAGTTGGTGCGACGGGAAAGCCGTTGTGCCACCGAGGACACCGCGCGGTTGGCGGGCGCGTGCGAGGAACCCGCGCCGGTCAGCACCACGCCGACGCTCGGATCGTCGAGCGCGACACCGGCTTCGGTCAGGCGCAGCAGGACCGCGTCATCCAGGCGCGGGTCGGGACCGAGTACCTCGGCCACCCGCAGGTCGAGCAGTGGAAACCGTTGCGCGGCACGAGAAAGCGCACCGGGAATGTCCACTCGCGCGTGGTAGGCGCTGCCCAGCAGCAACGGCACCACGACCGCGTCCCGATGGCCTTCCGCGTACAGCGCGCCGAGCACGTCGAACAGGCGCGGCGCGGACAGGTCCAGGAACGCGGTGCGCACGTCCAGACCCCGCGTGCGCCGCCGGACCGCGCCAACCAGGTCCTCGATCATCGCCGCCGACCGGGGATCCCGGCTGCCGTGCGCGAGCGCGACCATCGGCGGAGTGGTCACCTGATCACCGCGCCGAGACCGCGCGAGCGCAGCACGTAGCGTTCGACCGGACGGAACAGGATCAGGTCGATCCCGATACCCACCAACAGGATCAGCACGATCGCCGCGATCACGATCGACATGTCGTTGAGCGAGCGGCCGTTCTCCAGGTACTGGCCGAGCCCGGCGCCCAGCTGCGGCGAGTTCGCGATCAGCTCGGCCGCCATCAGCGACCGCCAGGAGAACGCCCACCCCTGCTTGAGCCCGGACAGGTAACCGGGCAGCGCGGCCGGCAGCAGGATGTGCCGCGCGCTCGCGAGCTGGCCCGCGCCCAGCACCTTGCCGACCCTTGGCAGGATCGGCGGGATCTGGTCGATGCCGGACACCAGGCCGTTCGCGATGGACGGCACCGAACCGAGCAGGACCACGAAGTAGATGGCGGTCGGCTGGATGCCGAACCAGAGGATCGCGGCGGGCACCCACGCCACCGACGGCAGGCTCTGCAACCCGGACAGCAGCGGACCGATCGCCGAGCGCAGCAGCGGAATGCGCGCCATGGCCAGACCGAGCGGGGTCGCGATGACGATCGCGATGGCGAAGCCGAGGATCGCCCTGTGCACCGAGGTCCACAGGATGCCTCCCACCTGGCCGGTGGTGACCAGACCCCACAGCTGCGAACCGACCGCGCTCGGCTCCGGCAGCTGGTACTCGGGCCAGAAGGCTGCTGCCCACAACGCCTGCCAGATCGCGATCAGCACCACGACCGCGACGATCGGCGGCAGCACCGTACGCAGGAACTTGCGCCAGCCACTGGTTTTCGCGGTGCTCGCGCCGTCCAGTACGTCGAGCCCGGCGCCGACCGCCGCGTAGTCGGCGACCGCGATCGGACCTGCCTGCGGCTCGTCAGGCTGCTGCGACATGGCTGGAGATCACCTCCCGCAACCTGCCGTTGATCTCGTCGATCACCTCGGCCTCGCGGACGGCGTCCAGGTCAGCGGTCTGCCACTCGCGCACCACCCGGCCGGGCCGCGAGGAGAGCAGCACCACCCGCTGACCGAGCCGGACCGCCTCGCGTACGTCGTGCGTGACGAACAGGACCGAGGTGCGCGCCGCCTGCCACACCCGAATCAGCTCGGCCTGCAACACGTCCCGGGTGATCGCGTCCAACGCGGAGAACGGCTCGTCCATCAGCAGCAGCGACCGCTGTTCGGCGGAAGAGTCCACAGTGGTCGCCAGCGCGCGAGCCAGGGCGACGCGCTGGCGCATGCCGCCGGAGAGCTCGTGCGGCCGCTTGTCGCCGACCCCGCTCAACCGCACCAGATCCAGCAGCTCGGCGGTGCGCGCGCGGCGGGCCGTCCTGCCCACCCCGGCCAGTCGCAGCGCCAGCTCGACGTTGCGGCTCGCGGTCAGCCACGGCATCAGCGCGGCCTCCTGGAACATCACCGCCGGTCGCGAGGTGGTGCGGGTCAACTCACCCGAGGTCGGCTCGTCCAACCCGGCGACCAGGTTGAGCAACGTGGTCTTGCCACAGCCCGACGCGCCAAGCAGGCACACGAACTCGCCGGGCCGCACGTCGAGGTCGACGCCCGCCAGCGCGGTCACCGCCGCCGCCCCCCGGCCGAACGATTTGGTGATCCCGGTCAGCCGCACGGCCGGGGTGGTGGTCGACTCCGAGGCCGCCATGCGCAGTGTCGCGGTCATGTCCCGTCCCTGCCCTTCAGTTGGTCCCGATGCCGCCGGCGGAAACCGCCGACTGGCCAGCGGCCTTGAGTGCTTTGTTGAGCAGCGTCAGGTTCGCGAAGCCCTGCACGGACGGCGCGGACTTGATGATTCCGGCGGTCACCTGGTCCTTGGCCAGCTCGGGGAAGTCCGACGCGAGCGGGTCGGTGGTCAGCTGGATCTCGCCGAACGCGGCATCGATGACCGCCTGCGGCAGCGCCTTGCCGGTCAGCGTCTTGAGCTCGTCGTTGACCGCGCTCTCCGCACCGGACTTGTTCGACTTCGCGTAGTCGACCGCGTCCAGCTCACCCTTGATCAGCGCGGTCACCGTCGCCGGGTGCTGCTGGAGGAACTGGGTGCGCACCACCAGCACGGTGGTCGGGAACTGGCCGTTCGGCCACAGCGAGCTCTCGTTGACCAGTACGTGGCCGCCGCCGGTCTGGATCAGCTGGTCGTCCCACGGCGCAGGCGACCAGGAACCCTGGATCGCGCCTTTCTGGAACTGGGTCAGCGTGTCCGCGTTGGCCAGGTTCTCGACGGTCACCTTGCCGGTGAGGTTGTTCTTGGCCAGCCAGGTCTTCAGCGACACGTCCTGGGTGTTGGCCAACTGCGGCGTTGCCACCGTCTTGCCGATCAGGTCGCTCGGCGAGTTGATGCCGTCCTTGACGACCAGCTGCGCGCCGCCCGAGGTCGCGCCCGCGATCAGCACGACGCCGCCCTGCGACTTGGAGAACGCGGTGATCGCCGGGCCCGAGCCGATGAACGCGGCGTCCAGCGACTTGCCGAGCAGCGCGCCGACCTCGTCAGGGCCCGCGTTGAACGACTGCTGGGTCAGCTTGGTGCTGCCCAGCTCCTTCGTGAAGAACCCCTTGTTCAACCCGACCAGCGCGGCCGCGTGGGTCACGTTCGGGAAGAACCCGAGCCGCAGTTCCGACGCGGGACCCTGGTCGGCACTTGCGGTCGGGGTGGAGCTCGCCCGTGAACAGGCACTCAGGCCGAGGGTCAGTACCACGGCCTGGGCGGCCACAGCGGCCGTCAACAAGGTGCGCGTGCGGCGCTTGGCGATCTTCACGGGGTCGAGCCTTTCGATGGGGGACTACGGTCCGGGGGAAACCAGTTCGCTGTCGCCGACGATCGGTTCGTCGTCGACCAGCACGGGTAGTGGTGCGCCGACCAGACCGGCGGCGAGCGTTGCGCCGTCCGACGGATCGATGACCAGGAAGGCGCCGGTACGCCGGTTGGTGGTGTACCGGTCGAGCGGCAACGGCTCGGCGGTGCGGAAGCTCACCTGGCCGATCTCGTTGAGTTCCAGCGCATCCGGGCTCGGCGAGCTGGACAGCGTCTGCTCGTTGAACCGGGTGTCCAAACTGGACACAATCGCGGGCACGGTGCGGGTGGCGTGCTTGACCAGCAGCCGAGCGCCCGCGCGCAGCGGCTTGTCGGACAGCCAGCAGATCGTCGCGTCGATCTCGTCGCTGACCTCGGGTGCGTTGTCCGCGACCGCGATCAGGTCGCCGCGCGAGATGTCGATGTCGTCCGCGAGCAGCAGCGTCACCGACTTGCCCGCCGCCGCTGCCGCCAGCGGTCCGTCCGCGGTGTCGATCCCGCTGACCGTGCTGCGCTGACCGTGCGGCAGCACCACGATCTCGTCACCGACGCTGACCGTGCCCGCCGCGACCTGACCGGCGTAACCCCGGTAGTCCGGGTAGTCGGCGGTGCGCGGCCGGATCACGTACTGGACCGGGAAGCGGAACGGCGCGTCGTGCGGGTCCGGCGCGACCGGGACGGTCTCCAGGTGGTGCAGCAGGGTCGGGCCCGAGTACCAGGGCGTGTTGCCGGACGGCTCGACCACGTTGTCGCCGACCAGCGCCGACACCGGGATCGCGGTCACCGAACTCTCCGCGTAGCCCAGTGCCGTCGCATGTGCGACGAACTCCTTGGCGATCAACGAGAACGTGGACTCCTGGTAACCGACCAGGTCGATCTTGTTCACCGCCAGCACCAGCCTCGGCACCCCGAGCATCGCCAGCACGGCCGCGTGCCGCCGGGTCTGTTCCAGCACGCCCTTGCGCGCGTCGACGAGCAGGATCGCCAGCTGCGCCGTGGACGCGCCGGTCACCGTGTTCCTCGTGTACTGCACGTGTCCGGGAGTGTCGGCCAGGATGAACGAGCGGTGCGGCGTCGCGAAGTACCGGTATGCCACGTCGATCGTGATGCCCTGTTCGCGCTCGGACCGCAGGCCGTCCACGAGCAGAGAGAGATCAGGAGTGGTCAGGCCCCGGTCGACGCTGGCCCGGTGGATCGCGTCGAGCTGGTCGGCGAGCACCGACTTGGTGTCGTAAAGGAGACGTCCGACCAAAGTGGACTTTCCGTCGTCTACGCTGCCCGCCGTTGCGAGCCGAAGCAGATCACCCATCAGAAGTAGCCCTCCCGTTTGCGATCCTCCATAGCGGCTTCGGAAAGTCGGTCGTCCGCCCTGGTCGCACCGCGTTCGGTGAGACGACTGGCAGCGACCTCCGAGATCACGGAGGCGACATCGGACGCATCGGACTCGACAGCACCAGTGCACGAACCGTCACCTACCGTGCGGTAGCGAACGGTTTTCTCGGCGACGACCTCGCCATCCCGGGGACCACCCCAGGGGCCTTCGGTCAGCAGCATTCCGTCGCGGAGATGAACAAAGCGTCGGTGTGCGAAATAAATTGACGGTAGTTCGATGCGCTCACGCTCGATATACCGCCATACGTCCAATTCCGTCCAATTAGAGAGAGGGAACACTCGTACGTGCTCGCCAGCTTTGTGCCTACCGTTATACAGGTTCCACAGCTCCGGGCGCTGCCTCCTGGGCTCCCATTGCCCAAAAGCGTTACGAAGACTGAATATTCGCTCCTTGGCGCGGGCCCTTTCCTCGTCCCTGCGCCCACCACCGAACACCGCGTCGAAGCGGTTGGCGTTGATGCTGTCCAGCAACGGCATGGTCTGCAGCGGATTGCGGATACCGTCCGGACGCTCGGCGAGCCGACCATCGTCGATCCAGTCCTGAACGTTAGCCACGATCAACCGCAGATTGTGTTGTTCCACCATGCGGTCGCGGAACTCGATGACCTCGTCGAAGTTGTGACCGGTGTCCACGTGCAACAGCGGGAACGGCACCGGAGCCGGCCAGAACGCCTTGATCGCCAGGTGCAGCAGCAGCGTCGAGTCCTTGCCGCCGGAGAACAGGATCACCGGGCGATCGAACTCGCCCGCC
>DASXOJ010000095.1:0-13913 GCA_036494465.1 Pseudonocardiaceae bacterium | reverse complement strand
GGGTGCTCGGTTACGGCCGTGCGGTCGGCGTCGTCCGGCGCTGAGGAGTCAGCGGGCGGCGAAGCCGGTGCGCAGGCCGAGGCCGACCAGCACGACGCCGGTGACCCGGTCCATGACGCGGCGGAACAGCGGCGAGCGGACCGTGCGGCGGGACAGGTGCACGATGGTCGTCCAGATCAGCAGCCAGCCCGCTGCCACGACGATGTGCGCGACGCACAGTTCGAGCATCTGCGGCAGCAGCGGCGCGCCCGTGTGCAGGAACTGCGGGGCGACGGTCAGGTAGACGGCGGCAGCTTTGGGGTTGAGCACGTTGCCGAGGAAACCCTGCGCCAGGTCGCCGCGGCCCTGCCACGGGAGTCGGCGCGCGGGAGCAGGTGCGGCGACGACGCCGGGGCGCGAGCGCCACAACGTGCGCAGGCCGAGGACGACGAGGTAGGCGGCGCCCGCGATCTTGACGATGGTGAACGCCTCGGACGAGCGCATGACGAGCGCGGACAGTCCGAGCCCGGCCAGGGTGGCGTGGCAGACCAGCCCGCAGGCCGTTCCCGCGGTCACCGCGAACCCGCTGCGCACGCCGCGATCGAGCACCCGCTGGGTGACCAGCGTGAAGCTGACGCCGGGCGTGATGCAGATCGGCAGCACCGCCAGTCCGAAGCCGATCATGGACAGCCACACCATCGCGCTCGCCCCCTCGAAGAGTGTCGTTTGCCTGAACCTAGCCGCAGAGCCGGGCCAAGTGGACGGAAGGTGATTTATCGGATTTTCGGCTGCGGGTTTCCTGTGAACTTGCCGTGATGAACGCGACACGCGGTTTCACTCAGTAACCGCGTTACGTCGGGGAGCATGTTCAACGGGATACCCGCACCATGTCTGCAATCGTGTGTGCCGGTGTTCGACGAATCAGGGCTGGTCAGGCGAAGGGATGGGCATGCCGCTGTGGCAGTACGCGGTGATCGCGGTCGCCGGCATGCTCGCGGGCATGATCAACGCGGTGGTCGGCTCGGGCACGCTGATCACCTTCCCGGTCCTGCTGGCGTTCCACTACCCGCCGGTCGTGGCAAACGTTTCCAACGGGCTCGGGCTGGTGCCGGGCTCCGTGGCGGGGGCCTACGGCTACCGGCGCGAACTGGAGGGACAGCGTCCCCGGCTGATCAAGCTCGGCATCGCGTCGGCGCTGGGCGCGATCGTCGGGGCGGTGCTGCTGCTCAAGCTGCCGGCCGATGCGTTCCAGGCCGTTGTGCCGGTGTTGATCGTGATCGCGCTGGTGCTGGTGGTCATCCAGCCGTGGCTGGCGCGCAAGGTGGCTGCCCGCAGGCAGGAGGGGCACTCCGGTGACGGTGGGTTCCTGTTGTTGCTGGGGATTTTCGCGACCGGCGTGTACGGCGGCTACTTCGGCGCGGCCCAAGGCGTGATCGCCATCGGGATCATGGGCGTGCTGCTCAACGAGAGCATGCAGCGGATCAACGCGAGCAAGAACGTGCTGACCGCGCTGGCGAACCTCGTCTCGGGCGTGGTGTTCATCGTGGTGGCGCACGTCGCCTGGATCGCGGTCGGACTGATCGCGGCCGGGTCGATGATCGGAGGTCTGATCGGCGCGCGGATCGGCCGCAAGCTGCCACCGATTGCACTACGCGCAGTGATCGTCGTAGTGGGCCTCGTGGCAATCGGTAAATTGGTGCTCACCTGATCGGAGTAACACGGAGCGCTAGTTTCGTGGTAATCGCGGGTAGAGTGCGCCCATTAGGGGACCGGCGTTGGTGCTAAATTTCCGGATTAATCGATTTCTGATAACCGAGGGTCACGAAACACCTCTAGGCCAAATTGCTCGTTAGGGCTACAGTGCTAGGGCACTCGTGCGCCGCACCGTCACCTGATCGCGGCGTACCTGGCGTCGAAGATGAAGGCATTTTGCCGCGTCGGAGTTGTCGTGGTCGGGTGACCAGGCGGCCAGACGAGGAGGATCCATGTCCGACGACCGCAGGGCGTGGATGCGGAAATGACGCATCCCGTGAACGATCCGGCAGAGAGCCCTTCTTTTGAAGGAACTCAAACTGTGGAAGCTCAGGCCGAAACTCAGACCGACCAACCGCAGACCGAGTCCACGCCTCAGGCGGCCCAGCCGACTGAGCAGCAGCGCAACCACTGGTTCACCGCGTACACCACGGTGGTCCTGGTCGCGGGCGTGCTCGGCGCGGTCGCCATGTGGGTGTGGCTGCCGCTGCCGACGCAGAGCGCGCC
This sequence comes from Pseudonocardiaceae bacterium, assembly GCA_036494465.1. Lineage (GTDB taxonomy): Bacteria > Actinomycetota > Actinomycetes > Mycobacteriales > Pseudonocardiaceae > CAJCJE01. The sequence continues at coordinate 11,675 of DASXOJ010000095.1, read as the reverse complement.
GCTGTGGCTGATCCCGCTGCTCGCGGTCGGCTTCCTCCTCGCCGAGGCGCTCGCCGTGGACGTCGACGTGCGCGTCGGCGTGTCCTGGACGATCTCGTTCACCGAGATCCCCATGGTCATCGGCCTGCTCATCGCCCCGTTCCAGGTGGTGCTGGCGGCGCACGTGATCGCGGGTGTCGGCACCCTGCTGGTCCGGCGGGTCCGGGACCGGGTCGCGTACAACGCGGGCGTGATGATCATCGAGGTGGTGTGCGCGTTCGCCGTGGCCCACCTTGTCGACGACATCAGCGTGGGCGCGAAACCGCTGTGGATCGGCGCGTTCGCCGGTGCGCTGGCTGTTCCGGTTGCCAGCACGCTGCTCGCCGTCGCCGCGGTCCGGCTGCTCGGCAGGCGGATGCGGATGATGGGCGCGGTCCGGCTGATCGGGCGCATCCTGGTCGTCGGCCTGCTCAACGCCGCGGTTGGCGTGACCGGCTACGAGCTGGTCACCAAGAGCCCGTGGGGCTGGCCGCTGGTCGTGCTGGTCTTCATCGGCGTCATCACCCTCTACTTCGCGTATTCGGGTCTGCTGAAGGAACAGCGTGACCTGGAGGCGCTGTCCGACGTCAGCCTGATGGTGGCCCGCTCCGGCCAGCAGATCGCGCAGCCCGCGATCAACCCGGAGACCACGATGGCCATCACCGATGGCGACGAGTGGCAGGTCATCGTCGAACGCATCCGCGACCAGGCCAGCGCGAAACGCGTGGTGCTGCGGCTGTGGCCGGACCCGTCCAGCGAGGTCCGCACCATCGTCGCCGGAGCCGCGCTGCCCGACGCCGCGCTGGACTCCCGGATCGTGCGCGACGACGCCATGCTGCGCCTGGCCGGTGGCGGTGTCCGCCAGTTCCACGCGGCCGACGCGAGTGCCGATGTGCTGGGCGCGCTCGGTGTCCGCGAGGCCAACGAGGCGCTGGTCGTTCCGTTGCGCGGCTCCAACCAGGTGCTCGGCGCGCTGGAGGTGCACGACCGGCTCTCCCGCTGGCGTGGGTTCTCCAAGACCGACGTGCAGCTGATCGCCACCATGGCCAGTCACCTCGCCACCGCCGTCGACAACCGCAGGCTGATGGCGCGGCTGCGGCACGACGCCTACCACGACCCGTTGACCGGCCTGCTCAACCGCGCCGGTTTCCGGGAGACCGCGGGCGGACTGCTGCGTGCCAACCACAACGCCTCGGTCGTGCGCATCGACCTGGACGTGCTGTCCACGGTCAGCGACGCGCTCGGCTACGCGTGGGGCGACCGGATGGTCGTCGCCGCTGGTCGCAGGCTGCGCGGCGAGCTCGATCCGAACGCACCGCTGGCCCGCCTGGAATCCGGCTCGTTCGCCGCTCTGCTCGTCGACTACACCGACGAGCAGGCCGGGCAGATGGCTGAACGGCTGCGTGCCGCGCTCTCCGTGCCCTACCCGGTGGAACGGCTGACCGTCGAGGCCACCGTGACCGTCGGCTACGCCGTGCTCGACGACGCGGTCGACGACTCCGCGCCGGACGTGGACGGCCTGCTGCAACGCGCCGACGTCGCGGTCCGCGCGGCCAAGGGCGACAGCGACCCGGTCCGCCGCTACGTGCCGAACATGGGCCAGGTGTTCCTGCGCCGCTTCCAGCTGGTCACCCAGTTCCGGCAGGCGTTGGAGAGCGGCCAGATCTACGTGCACTACCAGCCCAAGATCTCGCTGCCGAGCCGTCAGGTGCTCGGCGTCGAGGCGCTGGTCCGCTGGCAGCACCCGGAGTACGGCAGGCTCGCGCCGGACGAGTTCGTGCCCGCCGTCGAGGCGACCGGTCTCGTCGACGCGCTGACCTCGTTCGTCACCGAGAAGGCGTTGATCAAGGTGCGCAAGTGGCTGGATCGGGGCATCCGGATGAGCTGCGCGGTGAACCTCTCCGTGCGCAACCTGGACGACGAGGACTTCCCGGACCATGTCGCCGACGCGCTGCAACGGCACAACGTGCCGCCGGAGCTGCTGACGTTCGAGCTGACCGAGTCGGGCGTCATGTCCGACCCGGAGCGGGCCCTGCCGGTGCTGCGCAGGCTGCATGCGCTGGGTCTGGTGCTCGCGGTCGACGACTTCGGCACCGGCTACTCCTCGCTGGCCTACCTGCGGCAGCTGCCGGTCGACGAGGTCAAGATCGACAAGAGCTTCGTGCTTGGCATGGGCAGCGACCTGTCCGACCTGGCCGTCGTCCGGTCGATCGTCGAGCTGGGCTTGTCACTGGGCCTGATCGTGGTCGCCGAGGGCGTCGAGGAGGACGCGGCGCGGGACCAGCTCATCCAGATGGGCTGTCACGTGGCGCAGGGCTATCTCATCTCCCGGCCGCTGTCCGAGGAACGGCTGGAGGCCTGGTTGCAGGCCCGGACCGTTTCCGGCACCGGCCTGCTCGATGAGACCGTGCTCACACTGGTGCATTAGCCCAGGCCAGGAAGAGACCCCGGTTTTTGGTCTGGGCCAGGCATCTTGTACAGTTCTCATCGCTGCGTTCGAGCAATGCCCCTTTAGCTCAGTCGGCAGAGCGTCTCCATGGTAAGGAGAAGGTCTACGGTTCGATTCCGTAAAGGGGCTCCATGACCGCCGCGATGTTCCCACCGGACATCGCGGCTGCGTCATGCGTGGCGGTGTAGCTCAGCTGGTAGAGCAAGCGGCTCATAATCGCTGTGTCGCCGGTTCAAGTCCGGCCACCGCTACAAAGATCGTTCTTCGACCAGGCACACTGGTGGGGAACAGAACCCTGCTTGCAGGTGTTCAATCATCGCCTGGCCAGGCGAGCGGCCCGGTGGACTTAATGAGAGGAAGGCTCCGACGTGGCTGCCACTGACGTGCGACCCAAGATCACGCTGGCGTGCGAGGAGTGCAAGCACCGCAACTACATCACCAAGAAGAACCGGCGCAACGACCCGGACCGTCTTGAGATGAAGAAGTTCTGCCCGAACTGCGGCACGCACCGTCTGCACAAGGAAACCCGCTGAGCCCAGCGTAAGAACTCATCCGGTGAGGCCGTTCCGCGCAAGCGGGGCGGCCTCACCGGCGTTTTCCGGTGTTCGCGCGCGTTGAGCTAGCCTCCCGGGGTGCCTCTCGACCAGTCAGTCATCGGACGCAGTTACCCGCCGGCACCCGTGTATGAGGTGAGCTCGGCGAAGATCAGGGAGTTCGCCGACGCGATCGGCGACCCGAACCCCCGCTACCGGGAGGCCGATGCGGTCGCGCCGCCCACGTTCGCCACGATCGTCAACATCCCGGCGATCATGGCCATCGTCAACGATCCCGAGCTGGGCCTGGACTACCGCAGGCTGGTGCACGCGGACCAGAGCTTCACCCACCACCGGCCGATCACCGCTGGCGATGCGCTGGTGCTGACCACGCACATCGACGGTGCGATGAGCCGCGCGGGCAACGACATGCTGACCGTGCGCACCGAGATCGTCGACGGCGCGGGCGCTGCCGTGAGCACCACCACCGCGACCCTGGTTTTCCGGGGGGAGGACGCATGATCACCGCCGAGGTCGAGGCCGGCCAGGAGCTGCCGCCGCTGTCCGTCCGCGTCACCCGCGCCGACCTGGTCCGCTACGCGGGCGCGTCGCTGGACTTCAACCCGATCCACTGGAACGAGAAGGTCGCGCTGGACGCCGGTCTGCCTGGCGTGATCGCGCACGGCATGTTGACCATGGCGCTGGCCGGCCGGATCGTCACCGACTGGGTCGGCGACCCTGCTGCGGTCCTGGAGTACGGCGCCCGGTTCACGCGGCCGGTGCTGGTGCCCAACGACGACGAGGGTGCGCTGGTGGAGTTCACCGCGAAGGTGACCGAGAAGCGCGAGGACGGCACCGCGAAGATCGCGATCACCGCCAAGTTCGACGGTGCGACCGTGCTCGGCAAGGCTGTCGCGGTCATCCGGATCTGAACACGACGAAGGGCCGAGATCGCTCTCGGCCCTTCGTCGTAAAGCAGGTTCAGCGGGCTTCGCCGAGGAACTCCGCCATCCTGGTCACGCCGGTGACCAGGTCGTTCTCGCCGAGTGCGTAGGACAGCCGGAAGTAGCCGTCGGTGCCGAACGCCTCGCCGGGCACGACCGCGACCTCGGCGTGCCGCAGCACCAGGTCGGCAAGTTCCGCGCTGGTGGTCGGCACTTCGCCGCGGAACTCCTTGCCGAGCAGGCCCTTGACCGACGGGTAGCAGTAGAACGCGCCCTCCGGGGTCGGGCAGTGCACGCCGGGGATGGCGGAGAGCAGCTCGACCATGGTCCGGCGCCGCTTGTCGAACGCGGTGCGCATCTCGTGCACGGCCTCCAGGCCGCCGGCGACCGCGGCGAGGGCCGCGCGCTGCGCCACGTTGGACACGTTGCCGCACAGGTGCGACTGGTAGCTCGACGCGGCCTTGATCACGTCCTCAGGGCCGATGATCCAGCCGACCCGCCACCCGGTCATCGCGTAGGTCTTGGCGACGCCGTTGAGTACCAGGCAGGTGTCCGCCAGTTCGGGCACGACGACCGGCATCGAGTGCGCCTGGACGCCGTCGTAGGTCAGGTGTTCGTAGATCTCGTCGGTGACCACCCAGACGCCGTGCTCGACGGCCCAGCGGCCGATCGCCTCGACCTGCTCGCGGGAGTACACGCTGCCGGTCGGGTTGGACGGCGAGTTGAACAGCAGCACCTTGGTGCGCTGCGTGCGCGCCGCCTCCAGCTGCTCGACGGTGATCAGGTAGTTCGTGGTCTCGTCCGCGGTCACCTGGACCGGAACGCCGCCCGCGAGCGCGATCGACTCCGGGTAGGTCGTCCAGTAGGGAGCCAGCAGCAGGACCTCGTCGCCCGGGTCGAGCAGGGTGGCGAAGGCCGTGTAGACGGCCTGCTTACCACCGTTGGTGACCAGCGTCTGGCTCGGCTTGACCTGGTAGCCGGAGTCGCGCAGCGTCTTGGCGGCCAACGCGTCGCGCAGCTGCGGCAGACCGGCCACGGCGGTGTAGCCGTGGTTGGTCCGCTCGGTGCAGGCGGCGACGGCCGCCTCGACGATGTAGTCGGGGGTGGGGAAGTCGGGCTGGCCGGCGCCGAAGCCGATGACCGGTTTGCCCGCTGCCTTGAGCTCGCGCGCCTTCGCGTCGACCGCGAGCGTCGCGGAGGGGGTGATCCCACCGATCCTTGCGGAAATCCGGCGGGGCAGAACGTCATTCACAGTTGCCGCCATGAGCTCATCGTCGCAGACCATGAGATCCCGCCCACACCGGCCCCGGGCGCTCCGACCTCGTGATTGAGGCGCGGCGAGGTACTCGTTTGCAAGGCCGGGTGCCCTGTGCACTACACTTCGGTACTTGGCACGCCTGATGGTTGCCCCATGCCTGGCACTGGGGTGGCTGGAATGCGGCCAAACTCGTGGTCGGGCAACTGATCGCGAAGGGGTGTAGCTCAACTGGCAGAGCAGCCGCCTCCAAAGCGGCAGGTTGCAGGTTCAAGTCCTGTCACCCCTGCGTAGTTCTACTTTCCGGTGGCCCGACGGCAAAGCGAGGTGTGCTAGTGGCAGAAGACCACGAGCAGCAGGACGGGGCGGAGGAGCAGCAAGATCAGGCTGCCCGGCCCAGTACTGCCGCCGCGCGTCGTGAACGGCGCGCCGCCTCGCGCGCTGGTTCCACCGGTCCGTCGGCCGACAAGGCCGAAGCCCGGCCGAAGGCCGCGACCACCCGCACCAGCCGTCGGGCCAAGCCGACCGATGCGGAGCTGGAGTCCGGCAAGGCCACCTCCAGCAAGGCGGACCAGGGCATCAGCACCCGCAAGCGGGATGCTGCCGACAAGTCGCCGTCGATCATCGCGCGGTTCGTTCGATTCCTCCGCGAGGTGGTCAGCGAGCTGCGCAAGGTCATCTGGCCGACGCGCAAGCAGCAGCTCACCTACACCGTCGTGGTGCTGGTGTTCGTGGCGTTCGTGGTCGCGTTCGTGTCCGGTCTCGACTACGGATTCACCAAGCTCGTGTTCGTCGTGTTCGGCTGACGAGCGGTAGGAAAGGAAGCGAGACCGACTGTGACCTCCGAAGACAGCACGACCGAGGGTCAGGAGTTCTCTGACCAGCAGGTCGAGGAGCTGTTCGCCGAGCAGAGTGGCGACGGACACGTCGAGCCGGTCGAGGCAGCTGAGGAAACCGGCAGCGACGCCACCGCCGACAGCGACGACGCCACCGACGACGAGGCGACCGAAGCCGCGCCGACCGAAGCCGCGCCGACGCAGGACATCTCCGAGCCGGGCGACCCGGCCGAGGAGCTGCGGGCCGCGCTGCGCACCGCGCCGGGCGACTGGTACGTCGTGCACTCCTACGCCGGTTACGAGAACAAGGTCAAGACCAACCTCGAGACCCGCATCCAGACCCTGGACATGGAGGACTACATCTTCCAGGTCGAGGTGCCGACCGAGCAGGTCACCGAGATCAAGAACGGCCAGCGCAAGCAGGTGCAGCGCAAGGTGCTGCCCGGCTACATCCTGGTCCGGATGGAACTGAACGACCCGTCGTGGAGTGCGGTGCGCAACACCCCGGGCGTGACCGGTTTCGTCGGCGCGACTTCCAAGCCGTCTCCGTTGACCCTGGACGACGTGCTGAAGTTCCTGTTGCCGCAGGTCCAGGAAGACACCAAGGCGACGGCGGGTGCCGGCGGTGGTGGCGCGACCAAGTCGACCGCGACGGCGACCAAGCAGAGCGTCGAGGTCGACTTCGAGGTGGGCGAGTCGGTCACCGTCATGGACGGCCCGTTCGCCACGCTGCCTGCGACGATCTCCGAGGTCAACGCCGACAACCAGAAGATCAAGGTGCTGGTGTCGATCTTCGGCCGGGAAACTCCGGTCGAGCTCTCGTTCACCCAGGTCTCCAAGATCTGAGTTTCGCGAGAGCGAAGTGGGAGGACCGATGCGCGGTCCGGACCACAACTATTCGAATGAGTTGAGTGAGGAATAGCTGATATGAAGCGCAGCAAGAGCTACCGCGCGGCAGCAGAGCTGGTGGACCGCACCAAGCTGTACACGCCGCTGGAGGCCGCGAACCTGGCCAAGGAGACGTCCAAGGTCAAGCAGGACGCCACCGTTGAGGTCGCGATCCGGCTGGGCGTCGACCCGCGCAAGGCGGACCAGATGGTCCGCGGCACGGTCAACCTGCCCAACGGCACCGGCAAGACCGCGCGCGTGATCGTGTTCGCCGTCGGTGACAAGGCCGCAGAGGCCGAGGCCGCCGGTGCGGACGCGGTCGGCTCGGAGGACCTGATCGAGCGCATCCAGGGTGGGTGGCTGGACTTCGACGCCGCCATCGCGACTCCGGACCAGATGGCCAAGGTCGGCCGCATCGCCCGGGTGCTGGGCCCGCGTGGCCTGATGCCGAACCCGAAGACCGGCACCGTGACCCCGGCGGTCGCCAAGGCGATCACCGAGATCAAGGGCGGCAAGATCAACTTCCGGGTGGACAAGCAGGCCAACCTGCACCTGGTGATCGGCAAGTCGTCCTTCTCGACCGAGAAGCTGGTGGAGAACTACGCCGCCGCCCTCGACGAGGTGCTGCGCGCCAAGCCGTCCGCGGCGAAGGGCCGGTACCTGAAGAAGGTCACCTTCACCACCACCATGGGCCCCGGCATCCCGGTCGACCCGAACCGCACCCGCAACCTGATGGTCGACGAGGCCCCCTCGGCCTGATCGAACGCAAGCAGAACGGGGCGCTTCCTTTCACGGAGGCGCCCCGTTTTCGCGTGTTCAGCTGGTGGGTGTCGGCGGGGCCGGAGCCGGGCAGGGCTGCTGCGCCTGGTAGCCGGTGATCAGCCAGCCCTTGTCCACGTGGGTCACGGTGAACGTGCCGAGGCGCGGTCCGCCGGTGACGCCGAGGTCGCAGGAGTCGACGGTGACGGTGTCACCGGTCGGGCTGGTCGGCAGCTTGCTGGTGTCCGGGTCGCTGTAGGCGTCCTTGTCGGTGATCATGCTGGCGATCTTGGTGAACGCGGCCGGGCAGGACGAGGTGCTAAACGCTTGCGCGAAGCTCTTGGCCGCGCTCGCCGAGAAGGTCAGGCAGGACTTGTCCGGCGTCATGCCCTCGGCGGGGAACAGGTAGATGTCCGCGACCGCGTCGTAGGGCGCGCCGGCCAGTTGGCCGCTCTGCTGGATCGAGGTGGGCTTGCCCGCGGTGTTCGTGTGCTGGTCGTTGTCGCCACCGACGTAGTGCTGGACCAGCGCTGGCACGCCCCAGATGGCGATCAGCACGATCACCAGCAGGCCGACCGCCCAGCGGAACGGGGTGCTGCGCAGGATCTTGCGCCACAGCGGCGGGTTGGTGGCCCGCTCGATCTTGGCCTGGCTCTGCTGGATCTGGGTGAGCTGCTGCTGCACCCCGGCGAGCTGATGGTGCACGGCGGGGTGGCCGGGGCCGGGCGGCTGCTGCCCGTGGAAGGGCTCCAGGTTGCCGCCCTCGGCGGTCCAGGGCGGGGCGGCGGGCGGCGGCGGTTGCTCGCCCTGGTTGAAGCGCTGGAACTGCTGGAAGCGCTGGAATTCCTGGAACTGGCGGAACGTCTCCGGATCGACCCCGGCAGGCGGCGTCTCGGGCACCTCGGGCAGGTTGCCGGGGCCCTGCGGACGGGGCTGTTCGTTGTCGACCACGGCCTACATCATGCCGTCTCCGTCACACTCCGCAGAGCGGCCATGCCAGCGATTTGGAGTGGCCGCGAGCCGTACCGTACTATTGAGGTTGTTCCACCAAAGACCGCTGGTCTTCCCCATCGGGGAACCAAGGTCCCGCGACAGCGGGCGGCCCGCGCAGGTAGGACGAGGCTAGAACAGCTGGACACTCGTGTCCCTCTTCTCTTTCGCCCCGTGCCGCACTGCGCACCGGGGCGTTCGTCGTTTCCGGGGTCTTCCGGCGGCGAGAAACGTGGTTATAAGAGAGGAGGCGACCGTGGCGAAGCCCGACAAGGTTGACGCCGTTACCGAGATCGCGGACAAGTTCCGCGCCAGCTCGGCTGCTGTCGTCACCGAATACCGTGGGCTCACCATGGCGCAGCTTTCCACCCTGCGTCGCACCCTCGGTGTCGGTGTCAGCTACCGGGTCGCGAAGAACACTCTGGTCAAGCGGGCCGCGCAGGACGCCGGCGTGCAGGGTCTGGACGACCTGTTCATCGGCCCCACCGCGATCGCGTTCGTCGAGGGCGAGCCCGTCGGCGCCGCGAAGGCACTGCGCGATTTCGCCAAGGACAACAAGGCCCTTGTGATCAAGGGCGGCTTCATGGACGGCAAAGCGCTGTCCGTGGACGAGGTCACCAAGATCGCCGACCTCGACTCCCGTGAGGTGCTGCTGGCCAAGCTGGCCGGTGCGATGAAGGGCAACCTGTCCAAGGCTGCCGCGCTGTTCAACGCGCCCGTGTCGCAGTTTGCCCGGCTGGCTGCCGCGCTTGCGGAGAAGAAGGCTGCCGAAGAGGGTGGCGCGGCCGAGTAAGGCCCGTTCGAACCAGAGTCCGACCCCCGTACGTTAAAAGTTGGTTAGGAAGGAACGCCATCATGGCGAAGCTGAGCTCCGAAGACCTGCTCGACGCTTTCAAGGAAATGACCCTGCTCGAGCTCTCCGGGTTCGTGAAGCAGTTCGAAGAGGTCTTCGAGGTCACCGCTGCCGCGCCGGTCGCCGTCGCGCCCGCTGCCGGCCCGGGCGCTGCTGCTGAGGCCGTCGAAGAGCAGAGCGAGTTCGACGTGGTCCTCGAGGCCGCCGGTGACAAGAAGATCCAGGTCATCAAGGTCGTCCGCGAGGTCGTCTCCGGCCTGGGCCTGAAGGAGGCCAAGGAGCTGGTCGAGTCCGCTCCCAAGGCACTGCTGGAGAAGGTCACCAAGGATGCCGCCGAGGCCGCCAAGGAGAAGCTGGAGGCCGCCGGCGCCAAGGTCACCGTGAAGTGACCCAGCACCGCTGAGCTGCACAAAGGCGGGTGTCCCCTCGGGGATGCCCGCCTTTGTCGTTCCTGTTCACCGGCTAGGGGATCTCCCCTATTTGGGCGGGTCCCTATTCGGCCGCCGATGCCCATGCCGCTACGGTCCCACCCGTGAACTGGCGGGTAACCTGCCCGCCGTTCGCTCGTTGCACTGGGCAGACGGCACCGTCCTGACGTCACGCTATGCGGTCGGGGCATCACGCAGGGAGGTCTGATGGGCGTCGAGGTGGTGGTCGAGGGGCTGACGAAGTCCTTCGGTCGCCAGGCCATCTGGCGGGATGTCACGCTGACGCTGCCCGCGGGCGAGATCAGCGTGATGCTGGGCCCGTCGGGCACCGGCAAGTCGGTGTTCCTGAAGTCCATGATCGGTTTGCTGAAGCCCGAGCGCGGCAAGTGCGTGATCAACGGTGTGGACATCGTGTCCTGTTCGGAGCACCGGTTGTATGAGATCCGCAAGCTGTTCGGGGTGTTGTTCCAGGACGGTGCGTTGTTCGGGTCGATGAACCTGTTCGACAACATCGCGTTCCCGTTGCGGGAGCACACGAAGAAAACCGAGGTCGAGATCCGGCGGATCGTGCTGGAGAAGATGGAGATGGTCGGTCTGGGTGGTGCGGAGCGCAAGTTGCCGGGGGAGATCTCCGGTGGGATGCGCAAGCGTGCCGGGCTGGCCAGGGCGTTGGTGCTGGATCCGCAGATCATTCTGTGTGATGAGCCGGACTCGGGTCTGGATCCGGTGCGGACGGCCTACATCTCGCAGTTGCTGGTGGATCTGAACGCGCAGATCGACGCGACGATCCTGATCGTGACGCACAACATCAACATCGCGCGGACGGTGCCGGACAACATCGGCATGTTGTTCCGGCGGGAGTTGGTGATGTTCGGGCCGCGTGAGGTGTTGCTGACCAGTGAGGAGCCGGTGGTCTCGCAGTTCCTCAATGGCCGGCGGTTGGGTCCGATCGGGATGTCGGAGGAGAAGGACCAGGCCACGATGGCCCGGGAGCAGGCGTTGGTGGACGCGGGTCATACGGATGGGTCTTCGGGTGAGGATGTGTCCGGGATCGTGCCGCAGTTGATGCCGACGCCGGGGTTGCCGGAGCGGATGGCGATGCATCGGCGCAAGGACCGGGTGATGCGGATCCTGCACACCCTGCCGGTGGTCGCGCAACAGGCCATTGTGGACTCTCTCGACCCCGCTGACCGGACCCGCCACGGGATCGGCCTCGCCCACGGGGTGCCGCGATGACCGTCCAGCAGAAGCCGCTCCCCACCACTCGCGCGCTGCGCCAGACCGGCAGGCTGTTCGCGCTGGGTGTCTCCGTGGTGCGCCTGACCTTCCGCAGGCCGTTCCAGGCTCGCGAGTTCATCGAGCAGTTCTGGTTCGTGGCCAGCGTGACCATCCTGCCGACCGCGCTCGTGTCCATCCCGTTCGGCGCCGTCATCGCACTGCACCTCGGGTCGCTGACCCAGCAGCTCGGTGCGGAGTCGTTCACCGGTGCGGCGAGCGTGCTGGCGATCATCCAGCAGGCCAGCCCACTGGTCACCGCGCTGCTGGTGGCCGGTGCGGGCGGTTCGGCGATCTGCGCCGACATCGGCGCGCGCACCATCCGCGAGGAGATCGACGCGATGGCGGTGCTGGGGGTCTCGCCGATCCACCGGCTGGTGGTGCCGAGGGTGCTGGCCGCGACCTCGGTGGCGGTGCTGCTCAATGGCATGGTGAGCGTGGTCGGCG
>DASXOJ010000094.1:0-14405 GCA_036494465.1 Pseudonocardiaceae bacterium | reverse complement strand
TCGCCGCAGCGCGCCACCTGCCCGCGCTGGTCGCCGACGCCGACCTGTTGACCGATGCTCAGCGCGTCGAGGTGTGTGGGCGGTTGCTCTGGCACGGCCGCGACGACGAGGCGCGCGCCCTCCTCGGCAGGCTCGACGGTGCCGACCCGGCTTTCGACGCCTGGCTGGCGTGCACGCATCCCGAACTCGCCGGGCGAGCACCCGAGCGGGGGGTCTCGGTGCTCGCCGACGTCCTGCTGCACGGCGACCACGAGCGAACCGCCGACCGCTGCGAACGGCTCTGGCAGGAATCCCGGGTGCGCGCTGATCCGCGCTGGTCGAGCCAATCGCCGCTGGTCAGCCTGCTGCCGGTGGTCTACGCGGGTGCGCTCGGCACCGCGACCGGCTGGTGCGAGCGCTGGCAGGCGGACCTGCCCGCCGACCCGGTGCCGCGCGCGCAGGCGATCGCGGTGGCCGCCGAGATCGCGCTGCGGCAGGGCGATCTGGTCACCGCGGCGGACAAGGCACGGATGGCACTGGAGAGCATCTCGCCTGCGGCGTGGGGCACCGCTGTCTGCCTCCCGCTCGGCACGCTCGTGCTGGCCGCGACCCGGATGGGCGAGCTGGACACGGCGGCCGAATACCTGCGCCTGCCGGTGCCCACTGCGCTGTTCGACAGCAGATACGGCCTGCACTACCGCTACGCCCGGGGCGTGCACCACCTCGCCATTGACAACTCCCACGCGGCCGCCGCCGACTTCCTGACCTGCGGTGAGCTGATGCGCCAGTGGTCGATGGACGTGCCGGGACTGGTGGCGTGGCGGGTCGAGCTGGCGGAGGTTCGGTTGCGGCAGGACGAGCGGGACCGGGCGCGTCTGCTGCTCACCGAGCAGCTGGCCCTGCTCGGCACCGATTTTGCCGAGGTGCGCGGAAAGGCGTTGCGGCTGCTGGCGGCGTGCGGTCCGCCGGGTCAGCGGCTACGGCTGCTGAGCAGTGCGGTCGAGCTCGCCGAGGACAGCGGTGACCGGTTCGAGTTGGCGCGTTCGCTCGTCGACCTCGGCCACGCGCTGGACACCGAGGGCGAACACCACCGGGCCAGACTGACCGCCCGGCGCGCCTGGCACGTGGCGAGAAGTTGTCACGCCGAACCGATCTGCCAGGAACTGACGCCAAGACGGCGACGGCAGGACCTCGCACTGTCCACAACGGACGAGTCCGGGCTCGCGCTGCTCAGCAGGGCTGAACGCAGGGTCGCGACGTTGGCGTCGGGCGGCCACAGCAACCGGGCGATCGCGCGGAAACTGTTCATTACCGAGAGCACGGTGGAACAACACCTGACCAAGGTCTACCGCAAACTGAACGTACGCAGCCGCGAAGACCTGCCTGCGAGTCTGCGTTTCGAGGTCGTCGCACCGGCCGTGGCGAGCAATCATTGATCTCGCCAATGGGGTTCATCGGAAATTCGGTAGTTCTGGCTGCGGGTCCGCGTCGATACATTCGGTAATTGACATGATCGTCGCTGCTCCCCAGGGAATCATATGCGCCTCATGGTGCGGCAGACCACCAATCCGATCGAAGGACGAATTGTCGTACCCGCGTCCAGACACCACCTGCACCGGGCGCTGATCCTGGCCTCGCTCGCGCCCGGCATGAGCCGGATCGCCGGGAGGTGCGACGCGGGCCACGTGCGCGCCACGATCTCGGCGCTGCGCGCGCTCGGCACCCGCGTCGAAGCCGACGGCGACGACCTGCTCGTGCTGGGTGGCGCCTACCGTCCAGACCGGTCCGAGCTGTCCGTCGGCGGGTCGAGCACCACGCTGTACCTGCTGACCGGCCTCGCCAGCCTGGCGGAATCGCCGGTGACCATCGTCGGCCAGCACCGGTTGGGCCGCCGTCCGATCGGGCCGCTGCTCACCGCGTTGCGCGACATCGGCGTGTGGCTCGCCCCGGCCGACGGGCACCTGCCGATCGCGATCCGGCCGCACCGGCCCACCGGTGGCCAGGTGCGGATCAGCGGCGATCTGGCGGAGTGGATCTGCGGGCTGCTGGTGCTCGCGCCGTTCGCGACCAAACGAACCGTGATGATCGTCGAGGGCGAGTTCACCGAACCCGACTGTGTCGCGTCCACCGTCCGCATGATGCGCGCCTTCGGTTTGGAGGTGCGCGTCGCCACGAACGGCAGGATGTTCACCGTCGAACCGAACCAGCGGGCCGTGCCCACCACCGTCGTCGTCCCGCCGGACCTGGGCGCGGCCGCGTTCGGGCTGGCCGCCGCCGCGCTGCACCCGGCCGACGTGATCTTCGACGGGCTCACCCCGGACGTCGACCACCCCGAGTCCGATCTGCTGCCCATCCTCGCGGAGATGGGCGTGCCGGTCGGCACCGACGAATCGGGTTCGGTGCGCGTTCGCCACCAAGGCATCCGGCTCGCCCCGGTGCGGGTCGACTGCCGCGCCGCACCGCACCTGCTGCCGGTGCTGTCCGTGCTCGGCGCGCTCGCCGACGGCACGTCGCGCTTCGACAACGGGACGCATGCCGGCTTTGCCGAACCCGACCGGCTGGCGGCCATCAGCCAGCTCAACGCGATGGGCGCGCGCCTGGAGTTGCAGGGTGACCAGCTGCGCTGCCACGGCGTGGACCGGCTCACCGCGACCAGCCTGTCCACCTTCAACGACCATCGCGCGCTGATGTCGCTCGCGGTCGCGGGCACGGTCGCCGACGGCGTCACGACGCTGACCTTCCCCAATGCCCATCGCGCCTCCTACCCGGGTTTTCTGGCCGACATGGGCCGGCTCGGGCTGGACATGTCGCTGGTCAGGAACACCGGCGAACCGGTGCGGACCAAGGCCGAGTTCCCCGACCCACCCGGCGGACCCACGCGGATCGGGCCACGCGCGCCCGAGACCCGTGGGATCCAGCCGACCGCGCTCGCCGTCGGCGACGTCCCGGCACGCCCGCTGCCAGGCAACGATCTCCACGCGAAGGTCGTCACCGTCAGAGACCAGCGGCCACCGTGATCAACCTGGTGCGCAGCCACTGGTGCGCCGGATCCCGGACGTGGCGCGGATGCCAGAACATCGCCTCGGTCAGCGTGGTCCCGTCCAGGTCCAGCGGTACCTCGCGCAACCGGTACGCGGACGCTACCTGCTCGAACAGCCTGCGCTGGGTCAACGTGACCAGGTCGGTGCCGCAGACCATGCGCAACGCCAGCGCGAAGGACTCCACGGTCACCACCGTCTGCTGGGCGAGACCCAGTTCCTCCAGCTTCGCCTCCGCCGCCACCTTGCCCCGCCCCGGGCCGACCACCCGCACCGCGGGCATCGCGGCCAGGCTCTTGGCGCTCAGCGGCGCTTCGACGAGTTCGTTGTCCTCGTCGACGACCGCGACGAACTCGTCGGCGAACAACGTGCTGTTCGGGAACTCCAGCAGGCCGGGCAGGGGCAGTTGCAGCGGCCAGACCAGCAGGTCGTAGCGCAGGTTGCGAAGGCCGTCCAGCACGTCGTCGGGTAGCGACTCGACATTGATCCGCACGTTCGGGGCGTCGGCGGTGAGCCCGCGCAACGCGGGCTGGATCAGCACCGCGGCCACGTAGTCGCTGGCGGCGATGGTGAAGGTCCGGTGATCGAGCGCGGGATCGAAGGACCGGCCCGCGGTCAGCACCTCCCTGGCCGCGATGAGCAGCGCGGTCACCGGCGCGCGCAGGGACTGGGCCAGCGGCGTCAGCACGAACCCCCGGCCGTCCCTGACCAGCAGCGGATCGTCGAAGTGCCTGCGCAGCTTGGCCAGCGCCGAGCTCATCGACGGCTGGGTGATCGAGATCCGGTCGGCTGCCTTGGTGACGTTCTGTTCGATCAGCAGCGCGTTCAACGGGATCAGCAGGTTCAGGTCGATCCTGCTCAGCGGGGCAGCCAGCACCAACACCTCTCTCGGTCGAATCGCCGACGTCGTCGGAGGCGATTCTTCCGTGGTGTGGCGCCTCCCGGCTACGCGACGATGCCCTCGATCTCCACCAGCAGGTCCGCCCGGCAGATGTCCACGTTGAGGAAGGCGATGTCGGCCGAGGGCGAGAATGCCTCGGCGCACAGTTCGCGCACGATGTCGAGGTGTTCGGCGTGCCGGACGTAGACCTTGATGTTGGTCAGGCCGGTGAGGTCGGCGCCGCCGTCGATGCCGGACGCGGCCAGGTTGCGCCTGCCGATCAACAGCCCGATGTTCTCCAGTGCCAACCGGCACTGGGCGACGATCTGCCCAGCGTGCACGGTCTCGTGGCCGAGCACGGCGGCCGTGCCGGAGACGTAGATCTGACCGGAACCGCAGGGCACATAGGTGGCCCTGGCGAAGCGCGGCGAACGCGGACCGTAGCGCCTCGGGTAGTGGTAGGCGGGCACCTGCTGCGGGTTCTCGATGTTGACGTGCCCACCCGACCGGCAGGCGAGCAGGTAGAAGGCGATCCCACCGCCCAGCGAACCGATCCCGGTGGCGGCGGGGAACTGCTCGAAGCGCACCGCACACTGTTCGAATGCCTCGGCCCTGCCCCGGCAGAAGTCCCGGTACACCTCAAGACCTTCCGCGTTGTCGCCGTTGATGTCGCCGACGAAGTTCCACATCCGGAACACGCTGTCGTAACCGAACTCGCCGAGCAGGTCGAACATGGTCACGTACGCGGCCCTGGTCGCCTCGGTGTAGCGCGGCAACGGCGGGATCCGGCCCGCGCAGAACAAGTACTCGCCGTCGTGCGCGTAGCCGATGCCGTCCCGCGAACCGTGGCTGATCTGCTCCTCGGTGATCCACACCTCGGCGAACTGTTCGTTCTCGTCGTCGGTCATGTGGATGTCCAACTCGGGGAATCCGTCGCCGATCCGCGGACCCGTCGCCCCCGAGGTGTAGTTGACCGCGCCCAGGATGTTCTTGCCGGTGAGGTCTTTCTTGGTTCGGCCGGTGCTGCCGAAGAACGAGGTCAAACTGTTCCGGGTCAACGATGGCAACGATGTCGATGTCACTGTGACTCCACTGGTGAGTGCTGAAAAGTCCATCGGTATCAATGCGAAACGCTACGCGCCGCCATTCCCGCGATTCGATTCCGGAAAAGACAACAGGGGTTCCGTAGGGGGCGGCAGGGGGCGGAAATCGGGCCTTTTCTCGTTACTTTTGGCAGTGAGATTCGCTGCCGAAAGGTGAGCTGACATGCGCGACTTCGAGCTGATCCGGCCGCTGCCCGAACTGCTGGCGGCCCACGCCGCCCGAAACGGCGCCAAGATCGCCTTCGAGGACTCCCGGCGCGCGGTGAGCTACGCCCGGCTCGACGCACGCACCGGCAGGCTGGCGGGACACCTCGCCGCGCTGCTGCGACCCGGTGACCGGGCCGCGATCTTCCTCGGCAACCGGGTCGAGACGGTGGAGAGCTACCTGGCGATCGCGCGGGCGGCCGCGGTCGGCGTGCCGCTCAACCCCCAGTCCGCAGACGCGGAACTGGCCTACCTGCTCGAGGACAGCGGTGCGCGGGTGATCATCACCGACGAGCCCCGGCTGGCTGCGGTGCGCAGGCAACTGCCCGGCCACCCGCAACTGACGGTCCTGGTCACCGACGATGTCGCCGGGCCGGACGTGGTGTCCTTCGAGCGGCTCGCCGAGACCGAACCGGCGCTGCCCGCGCGCGATGACCTCGGGCTCGACGACGCCGCCTGGATGCTCTACACCTCGGGCACCACCGGGCGGCCGAAGGGCGTGCTCTCCACCCAGCGGTCCTGCCTGTGGTCGGTGGCCGCGTCGGCGGTCGGCGTGCTCGGTCTCGCCGAGCCGGACCGGGTGCTCTGGCCGGTCCCGATGTTCCACAGCCTCGCGCACATCTACTGCGTGCTCGGCGTGACCACGGTCGGCGCGTCGGCCCGCATCACCGAGGCGTTCGACGCCGACGAGGTGCTGAGCACGTTGCGCGGCGGGGACTTCACGTTCCTGGTCGGCGTGCCCACGATGTATCACTACCTGCTCGACGCGACCAGGGGCGACGTGCTGCCGCTGCCTGGTCTGCGGGTGTGCCTCGCGGCAGGCGCGGTCAGCTCGGCGGCGCTGCGCGCGTCGTTCGAGGCGACCTTCGGCGTCGCGCTGCTCGACTGCTACGGCAGTACCGAGACGTGCGGGCTGATCACCGCCAACCGGCCGGGCGGCGCCCTGGTCGAGGGCTCGTGCGGCGAGGTCGTGCCCGGCCTGGCGATCCGCGTCGCCGACCCCGGGACGGGTGCGGAGGTGGCGACCGGCGACGAGGGGGAGATCTGGGTCGGTGGCCCGAGCCTGATGCTCGGCTACCACGGCAGACCGGCGGCCACCGCTGCCGCGCTGCGCGATGGCTGGTACCGAACCGGTGATCTCGGCCGCCGCGACGGTTCGGGCGCGCACACCATCACCGGCAGGCTCAGCGAGGTGATCATCCGCAGCGGCGAGAACATCCACCCCGCCGAGGTGGAACACGTCCTGCTCGCGGTGCCGGGGGTGCGCGACGCGGCCGTGACCGGCATCCCGCATCCGACCCTCGGCGAGGTCCCGCTGGCGTTCGTCGTGCCGGACGAGCAGGGGGTCGACGCGGATGCGCTGTTCGCGGCCTGCCGGGAACAGTTGGCGTACTTCAAGGTGCCCGATGCGCTCTACCAGATCGGCGCCGTGCCCCGCACCGCGTCGGGCAAGATCACCCGGCACGCACTGACGCCGTCGGCAGGCAGACTGCGTGGCACCGGCCACCGGAACACCCTGCTCGGCACCGAATGGACGCCGTTGCCGCCGGTCGAAGGCGGAGCCGGTCCCGATGTGGTGTTGCGGTGGCCATGCGGCGACATCGAATCGGTACTGTCCGAACAGGACAGTTCGGCCACGGTGCTGGTGGTGACCAGAGGCGCTGTCCCCGGCAGGGATCCGATCGACCTGGCGAACGCGACAGCCTGGGGCCTGGTCGAGTCGATCCAGGCCGACCGGCCCGGACTGCTGCTCCTCGACGCGGACACCGACGACATCACCGCCGCCCTACCGTCCATTGTGGCCTCCGGCGAGCCACGCCTCGCGCTGCGCGATGGCATCCTGCTGGCACCCCGGCTCATCCGCGCCACCAGTCATGCGCGGCTGACCGTCGACCGGTCCGACCGGACGGTGCTGGTCACCGGCGCCGACACCGCGACAGCGGCCGAACTCGCCACCCACCTCGTTGCCGCGCACGGCGTGCGCCACCTGCTCCTGACCGGTACTCGCGGCAGCGCCGCCGCCGAGCTCGCGGCGACTCTGACCGAGCGCGGCGCCGACGTGATCACCGCTGCCTGCGACCCCGCCGATCGCGAGTCGCTGGCCGCGGTCCTGGCATCGGTGCGCCGTCCGATCGGCGCCGTGGTGCATGTGGCGTCGGGCAGCGCCGCCGCGGCCAACCTGCACGAGCTGACCGCCGACCTGTCCGCGTTCGTCCTGGTGGCGCCGGGGGCGAGCGGTCCGGAGGCTGGCTTCCTCCGTGGCCTGGCCCAGCTGCGCCGCGACAACGGCCTGCCCGCGACCGCCATCGCCGTCGAACGCGATGCGGACCGCCTTGCCGCGTTCGACCTCGCGGACACCGTGAACGAGTCGTTCGTGCTGGCCGCTCGCCTGGACCAGCCAACCTCGGCAGCGGCCGTCGTCGACCTGTCCGGGGCCGGGCGCGAACGCGCGCTGCTGGAGCTGGTGCTGGCCGAAGTCGCGGCACTCACCGGAAACCGGCTGCTCCAGGCGCGGCAGCCGTTCCGCGACATCGGGCTGACCTCGGTGCTGGCCGTCGACCTGCGCAACCGGCTGGCCGCCGCGACCGGCCTGCGCCTGCCCGCGACGCTCGCCTTCGACTACCCGAACGCCACGGCGGTGGCGAGTTTCCTCAACGCCCAGTGCGCACCGGTGACCCATGCCGAGGCGGTCGCGCTGCCGCGCCAGGCGGACGAGCCGATCGCGATCGTGGGGATGGGCTGCCGGTACGCGGGCGGGGTCCGCTCGCCCGATGACCTGTGGCGGCTGGTCGTCGAAGGCCGGGAGACGCTCTCGGCGTTTCCCGCCGACCGGGGGTGGGAGCTGGCCGATCTGTTCGACGCCGACCCGGACCTGGCCGGTAAGTCCTATGTGGACCGGGCGAGTTTCCTGCCGGACGCGACCGAGTTCGACGCCGGCTTCTTCGAGATCTCGCCGCGCGAGGCGTTGGCGATGGATCCCCAGCAACGGCTGTTGCTGGAGCTCGCCTGGGAAACCGTCGAGCACGCGGGCATCGACCCGGTTTCGCTGCGCGGCACCGAAACCGGCGTCTTCGCGGGCTGCAACAACGCCGAATACGCGCTGCTGCTCGACAACACCGACGACGACGTGGCAACGCACCGCGTCACCGGCATCGCGAACAGCGTCGTCACCGGCCGGATCGCGTACACGCTCGGGCTGGCCGGACCAGCGGTCACCGTGGACACCGCGTGTTCATCGTCGCTGGTCGCGCTGCACCTGGCGTCGCAGTCGCTGCGCGATGGCGACTGCGCGCTGGCTCTGGCCGGTGGCGTGACGCTGCTGGTGTCGCCCGGCGTTTTCATTGATTTCAGCAGGCAGCGCGGGCTAGCGCCGGACGGCCGGATCAAGGCGTTCGCCGAGGCGGCCGACGGCACTGCGTGGGGCGAGGGCGCCGGTTTGCTGTTGCTGGAGCGGCTCTCCGACGCGCGCCGCAACAACCACCAGGTACACGCCGTGATCCGGGGCACCGCGATCAACCAGGACGGCGCCAGCAACGGCCTGACCGCGCCGAACGGGCCCGCCCAGCAACGGGTGATCCAGCGCGCGCTGTCCCGGGCGGGCCTCCGTCCGTCCGATGTGGACGCGGTGGAGGCGCACGGGACCGGAACGAGGCTGGGCGACCCGATCGAGGCCAACGCCCTGCTGGCCACCTACGGCGCGGACCGGCCCGCCGACCGGCCATTGTGGCTCGGCTCGATCAAGCCGAACATCGGTCACACGCAGGCGGCGGCCGGTGTCGCGGGAGTGATCAAGATGGTGCAGGCCATCCGGCACGGCACGCTGCCCGCGACGCTGAACGTGGCCGCTCCATCGTCGCACGTGGACTGGACGAACGGCGGCGTCGAGCTGCTGACCGAACAAATCGACTGGCCGGTCACGGATCATCCGCGCCGGGCAGGCATCTCCTCGTTCGGGATCAGCGGCACCAACGCGCACGCGATCATCGAAGCGGCCCTGCCGCCATCCTGGCCACCGGTCGACGGGACAGCAGGCCCGCAGCCGTTCGTGCTGTCCGCGCGCGACGACACCGCGTTGCGCGCCAGCGCCGCCCAGCTGCTCCAGCACCTGCGGACCCACCCTGCTCCGCAGACTGGGCTTGCGAGGGCACTGGCCACCACCCGGGCCGCGCACGAACACCGCGCCGCCATCGTCGCCGCCAGCCTGGCCGACCTCGAAGCCGACCTGGACACGCTGGCCAAGGGCGCCCCGTCCGCGCACGTCGAATCGGGCACGGCGCGCGATCCCGGCAAGCTCGTGTTCGTGTTTCCCGGGCAGGGCTCGCAATGGCCAGGCATGGCCACCGACCTGCTCGCGGATTCGCCGCTGTTCCGCGCCCGGTTCGGGGACTGCGCCGACGCGCTCGCGCCGCACGTCGACTTCGCGCCGTTCGAGGCGCTGGCCGACCCGGACCTGTTGGCCCGGGTCGAGGTGGTGCAGCCGCTGCTCTGGGCAGTGCACGTATGCCTGGCCCACCTGTGGCAGCACGCGGGGGTCCGGCCGGACGCCGTCGTCGGGCACAGCCAGGGCGAGATCGCGGCGGCCACCGTTGCCGGTGCCTTCAGCCTGAACGACGCGGCCCGGCTGATCGCCGTGCGCAGCAGGTCGATCATCGCGCTCGGCGGCGCGGGCGGCATGGCCGCGATCCCGTTGGCGGCGCGGGACATCGCGCTGCCCGGCGGCGTGACCATCGCCGCCGTCAACGGCCCGGCCGCGACGATCGTGTCCGGCGACGTCGAACCGCTGCGCGCCCTGGTCGAGGACTATCGCGCCCGCGACATCCGGGCCCGGCTGGTCCCGGTGAACTACGCCTCGCACAGCGCGCACGTCGAACCACTGCGCGAGCAGATTCTGGACGCCCTGTCCTTCCTGCGGCCGGGCCCCGTCGAGGTGCCGATGTACTCGACCGTCACCGGCCAGGTGCTGACCGGCGCCGAACTCACCGGCGACTACTGGTACGCGAACTACCGCGAGACCGTCCAGTTCCAGCCTGCCGTCGAAGCGCTGCTCGGCGCGGGTCACCGCACCTTCGTCGAGACCAGTGCCCATCCGGTGCTGGTGCCCGCGATCGCGGACACCGCCGCCGACGCGATCACGGTCGGCACGCTGCACCGCGACGACGGCGGCCACGCCCGCTGGTACACCGCACTGACCGAAGCCTGGGTGCACGGCCTGCCCGTCGACTTCGGCGCCGTCCTGCCCGCCGCCGAACCCGTCGACCTGCCCACCTACCCGTTCCAGCGCACCCGCTACTGGGTCACCACCCGGGCCCGCGCCGCTGCCGCGCCGACGCGCACAGCGGAGCCGGAGACCGCGCAACCAGCCCTGGCCGAGGTGCTCGCGCCGATGCCCGCCGCGACCCGGACCCGGCACCTGGTCGGCGTCGTGCGTGCGGAAGCCGCCGCCGTGCTCGGGCACGACAGCGCCGACGCCGTGCCCGAGCTGCGGTCGTTGCAGGAGCTCGGGTTCGACTCGGTGTCCGCGCTGAAACTGCGCAACCGGCTCGGCGCGCTCGCCGGATTGTCCTTGCCCACCACGCTCGTCTTCGACCAGCCGACCGCAGCCGCGATCGCGTCGTTCCTGACCGAGCGGCTCTTCACCGAACCCCTCGCCCAGGGCGTGCAGGCCGATTCGGTGTTCGCCGACCGGTTGGCCGAGGCGGGCGGCGACGACCTCTTCGATCTCATCGACAACGAACTGGGCACCATCTGAATCGGGGGTCGTCATGGCTGACGAGGACAAGCTGCGCAGCTATCTCAAGCGGGTCACCGCCGAACTGCACGATGCCCGTGAGCGCATCGGTGAGCTCACCGAACCGATCGCCATCGTCGGGATGGGCTGCCGGTACGCGGGCGGCGTGCGTACCCCCGATGACCTGTGGGAGCTGGTCGCCGAGGGCCGGGACACGGTGTCGGAGTTCCCGGCCGATCGTGGCTGGGACCTCGCCGGTCTGTACAGCCCGGACCCGGACCAGGCCGGCACCTCCTACGTGCGCAGCGGCAGTTTCGTTTCCGACGCCACCGAGTTCGACGCGGGCTTCTTCGGGATCTCGCCGCGCGAGGCGCTGGCGATGGATCCGCAGCAACGGCTGTTGCTGGAGATCGCCTGGGAGACCGTCGAGCGCGCCGGCATCGATCCGACGTCCTTGCGGGGGAGTAGGACCGGGGTGTTCGCGGGCTGGAGCTCCGCCGAATATTCGTTGCTGCTCAACGACACCGACGAGGACATCGAGGCGCACCGCATCACCGGGATCTCCGGCAGCGTGGTGTCCGGCCGGATCGCGTACACGCTGGGCCTGGAAGGACCGGCGGTCACCGTGGACACCGCGTGTTCCTCGTCGCTGGTCGCGGTGCACCTGGCCGCGCAGGCGTTGCGGCAGGGCGAGTGCACGCTCGCGCTCGCGGGCGGCACCACGGTGTTGAGCGTGCCGATGATCTTCAGCGACTTCAGCAGGCAGCGCGGACTGGCGCCGGACGGCCGGATCAAGGCGTTCGCCGCAGCCGCGGACGGCACCGCGTGGGGCGAGGGGTGCGGGATGCTGTTGCTGGCACGACTTTCCGACGCGCGCCGCGACAACCGCACGATCCATGCCGTGATCCGTGGCAGCGCCGTCAACCAGGATGGCGCCAGCAACGGCCTGACCGCGCCGAATGGACCCGCCCAGCAGCGCGTGATCCGGCAGGCGCTGGCCAGCGCAGGGCTCCGTCCGTCCGATGTGGACGCAGTGGAGGCGCACGGCACCGGAACCAGACTTGGCGACCCGATCGAGGCCAACGCCCTGCTGGCCACCTACGGCACGGACCGGCCATCGGATCTGCCGTTGCGGCTCGGCTCGATCAAGCCGAACATCGGCCACACCGGTCCAGCGGCGGGCGTGGCGGGCGTGATCAAGATGGTGCAGGCGATCCGGCACGGCACGCTGCCCGCGACGCTCAACGTGGACGAACCGACACCGCACGTGGACTGGGCGGCGGGCGGGGTCGAGCTGCTGACCGGACACATCGACTGGCCGGTCACGGATCATCCGCGCCGGGCAGGCATCTCCTCCTTCGGCGTCAGCGGCACCAACGCGCACGCGATCATCGAAGCGCCACCCGAACCCGCCGAGGTGGCACCTGCCGAGGTAGCGGGCGCATTGCCGTTCGTGTTGTCGGCGCGCGACGACACCGCGCTGCGCGCCCGCGCCGCCCAGTTGCTGCGTGGCGGCCCTGCGTCGCAGGCTGGACTTGCCCGGGCACTGGCTACCACCCGGGCCGCGCACGAACACCGCGCCGCCATCCTCGCCACCGGACCGGAGGACCTGATGGCCGGTCTCGCTGCCCTCGCCCAGGGCCGACCCGCGCCGCACGTCCAGCGCGGCACCGCCCGATCGCCGGGAAAGGTCGTGTTCGTCTTTCCCGGGCAGGGCTCGCAATGGGTCGGCATGGCCACGGAACTGCTCGCCGACTCCCCGGAATTCCGGGCGCACCTCAACGAATGCCTCGACGCGCTCGCCCCGCACATCGACTTCGCGCCCCTCGACGCGCTCACCGATCCGGACCAACTCGCCCGCATCGACGTCGTCCAGGCGCTGCTGTGGGCGGTACACGTGTCCCTCGCGCGGCTCTGGCAGGACGCGGGGGTGCGGCCGGACGCGGTCGTCGGCGCCAGCCAGGGCGAGATCGCCGCGGCCACCGTCGCGGGCGCGCTCACCCTCGACGACGCGGCCCGGCTCATCACGCTGCGCTCCCGGCTCTTCGGCGAGCGCCTGACCGGCAACGGGGCGATCGCGTCGATCGCCATGTCCCGCGACCGCATCGACCGCTGGCTCGCGCCCTACCAGGGCGAACTGACCCTGGCCGGGATCAACAGCCCCACCGCGATCACGGTCGCGGGCCCCACCGAACCGCTGACCCGGCTGATCGAGGAGCTCGTCGCCAACGACATCAGGGCGCGGGTGGTGACCGGCACCGTCGCATCGCACTCGGCGCAGCTCGAACCGCTCCGCGCGGAACTGCTCGACCTGCTGGCCTTCGTCCGGCCGATGCCCGCCCAGGTGCCGATGTACTCGACGGTCACCGGCGCGCTCGTCGCGGGCACCGATCTGACCAGCGAGTACTGGTACGACAACTGCCGCGAACCCATCCAGTTCCTGTCGACGGTGGAAACCCTGCTGGCCACCGGCCACACCACGTTCGTGGAAACCAGCGCCCACCCGGTGCTGATCCCGGCGATCCGCGACACCACCGCCGTGGCGATCACCGCAGGCACGCTGCACCGCGACGGCGGCGGCCTGGCCCGCTGGCACACCGCGCTTAGCCAGGCCTGGGTTCAGGGTCTCGTCCCGGACTGGTCCACCGTCCTGCCTGCTGCCGAACCGGTCGACCTGCCCACCTACCCGTTCCAGCGCACCCGCTACTGGCCCGAGCCCGAACCGGCCCGCCCGCACCTCGACGACCCGGACCAGGAAGCGTTCTGGGCGGCCATCGAGCAGGAGGACCTCGCGGCCGTCACGGCGACGCTCGGCGTCGCCGCCGACGATCCGTGCGCGGCGGTCGTGCCCGCGCTGGCCGCCTGGCACCGCGACCGCAGGGACCGTGCCGCCCTGGCGAGTTGGCGTTACCGGATCGGCTGGACGCCGGTCAGCGAAGCGCCGGGCGCGATGCTCGCCGGGACCTGGCTGCTGGTGGTACCGCCCGCGCTGGCCGACGATCCCGTGGTGGCGCTGGCGGAACAGGCGCTGACCCGGCACGGCGCGCACGCCGAGCGGGTGATCTTCGAGCCCGGCATCGACCGTCTGACCGGGATGGCCTGGACGGGAGTGCTGTCG
The DNA here is from genome assembly GCA_036494465.1 of Pseudonocardiaceae bacterium. Lineage (GTDB taxonomy): Bacteria > Actinomycetota > Actinomycetes > Mycobacteriales > Pseudonocardiaceae > CAJCJE01. Next base: position 355 of record DASXOJ010000094.1, on the reverse strand, counting down.
CTGCTTCCGTTGGCGGAACCCCTGTTCGCCACGGTCACGCTGCTCGCCGAGCTCGACGCACCATTGTGGACGGTCACCTGCGGCGCGCAGGCGGACCCGGAGCAGGCTCAGGTGTGGGGGCTGGGCGCGGTCGCGACGCTGGAGCACCCGCACGTCTGGCGCGGGATCATCGACCTGCCCGCCGACGCGGACGAGCGGGACTGGGACCGGCTGGTCGCCGCGATCGGCGCGCCAGGAACGGAGAACCAGTTGGCGGTGCGGGCCAACGAGGTGCTCGCGCGCCGCCTCCTGCCAGCCGGACCCGCTCACGCAGGCGGATCGGCTTGGTCGCCATCGGGGACGGTGCTGGTGACCG
>DASXOJ010000093.1:0-17865 GCA_036494465.1 Pseudonocardiaceae bacterium | reverse complement strand
CATTCCCGGATCGCCTCGCCGAACGCTCGCTCGCACTGTCCGGCCAGCAGATCCGGATCGGCAGGCGCAGCTCGCGCGCGATCGAACAACCGGGTATCGACCTGGCCGGTCCGCCGGAGGACCCTGGTGTCTCGCACCGCCACGCCGTGCTGCTCGCCCAGCCGGATGGCGGTTGGGCCGTGCAGGACCTCGGTTCCACCAACGGCACTACCATCAACGATGGCGCCGACCCGATCGATGCGGACGCGCCGGTGCCGCTCGGCGACGGCGATCGCATCCACCTGGGCGCCTGGACCACCATCACCCTGCGCGCGCAGCGCTGAATCCGTTGGGGCTCCTGAAAATTCGCGTGGGCGGGCCCTTCGGAAAGGCCAACCCAGGCGGATCGGCTGTCTCGTGCCCGCGCGGCGCGGCAACGAAATGCTGTCCCGGATCGCGACATCGCATGCTGAGACGACGAGTTAGGGGATCGGCGGGCGGTTAACGGGACCGCCCGCCGATCAGGAAACCACCCGTTACCAACGCGGTCGGTGGTGGATTCGCCACGGGTCGGGTGGGTGGTTGGTGTGCGTCGGGCCACCGCGTCCCGTGGAGGTCGGCGGGGACATCGACGTACCTGGCGTGCAGGTGCCGGAGGTGGTTGTCGTGGTTGGCATCGCCGGTGATGTGGTGCTCGGCGTGCCGGATGCGGTGGTGGTCGTGCCGGACGGGGTTGCGGTGGTGCCCGATGAGGTTGCGGTAGTGCTGGACGGGGTTGCGGTGGTGCCGGGTGAGCTGGTGGTTGTGGCGGATGGGGCGGCGGTCGTGGTGGTCGGGCCGGCGGTCGCGGTCGGGGTGCTGGTGGCGGTGCTGGCTGGGGTGCAGGTGGTTGCGGCGCCGAAGATCGCCGCGGTGACCACCTGGTTGCCGTCCATGGTCAACGTGATCGGGTTGGCTTCGTGCAGCAGATCGCCGCAGCCGAGGTTGGTGAAGGACTGGTTGGCGCGCATGGCGAGGAACGTGAACAGGTTGGTCGCCATGGCGGCGTCGACCGAGGGCGCGTTCTGGAACATGGCCTGGTCCTTGAACACCCGCTGGATACCGGCCGCGTTGCCGAACATGTTCCGGCAGTACGTTGCGGCGTCACCGTTGTCGCCGCCACCGCCGATCGTTTTCTGGTCCACGCCGACCCGGTAGGCGTTTGTCTTGGTGGTGCTCTGGTTGTTGCCGATCAGCACCATCGGGTCGTTGAGGGGGATCACGGCGACCGGGGCCGGCTGGCTGGCGGCGGCGGAGAGTTCGTCCAGGGGTAGGGAACCGCTGGGTTGCATGCCGCTGGACTGGTCCGGCGCGGTGAACGGCGTGCAGCCGAGCGCCGGGTCGACGAACTGGTCGAGCAGCAGGTTGTCGCTGCCGTTCGCGAGGTCGGTCGCGTTGGCGATCGCGGCGGTGGTCGCCTTGTTGTTCTGGGCGATCTGACCGTTGCCGTTGGCCAAATAGTGGGTGACCACGTTGTCGCTTTGGTCCTGGTCGACCAGGGAGAAGTCGCGGGTTGTCGGGCAGGGTGCGCCGTCTTTCGCGGTGCCGGCGGGCGGGACGGTCAGGGTTTTGGCGGCGATCGCCTGGTTGGCCGCCTGGAAGAAGGCCGGTGCGCCGCAGTAGGCGAACTGTCCGAAAACAGATCCCTGGCTGCCGTTGACGCAGTTGCCCTGGGCGAGCGAGTTGCCGTTCGTGGACCGGAGCGTCAACGTGGTGCCGTTGAAGCCGAACCACACGCCGACCGTCGAACCGGCGGGCACCTGCGCGGGCACGGGGGCAGCGGCAGGTTGGGTGCCGCGATCGATGACCAGCGGGTCGTACAGCGACAGCTGTCCGGCCGGGGTGAGGATCGCGGCTTCGACAAAGGCCGACTGGTTGATGTTGGCCTCGTTGCACGGTCCGTTGGCCGCGTTGGTGGTGGTCAGCTGGTAGGGCGTGGCGAGACCGGTCGCGGACAACGGGTTCGCGGGCACGATCAGCGAGCAGTTCGGGTTCGGGGCGGCAGCGGCTGCTGGGGCGGCGGCCTGCGCGGCGTGCAGCGCGAACGCTGCGGCGGTTGCGGCGAGCACTGCGACCGGTGTCGCGATGAGCACCACCAGCATGGCGGGTCGGCGCGAAGGTCGGCGCGTCGGCAGCGTCTGGAGCTGGTACGGTGCGCGCCTTTTTTGGCGAAACACAGTGGAACTCCTCGGAAGTCAGCGAGATTACGAAAGGCTTACGGAAATCGTTGTGGAAGTCGTATTTCCGTGATCTCGGGTTGGTAACGAGCAAGTTAGCACCTTCGTCAAGAGGCGACCTTGGTGGCGCGCCTCAATGGAGTGTCGAGTTGCTCCGTACGGACCAGCCCGCCGGTGATAACGCCTTGACCTGCGGTTTCGGCTTTGCCTGATCACTGCGTGTCACCCGGTTGGCGGTGTCGTGAGTGATGATCGGGGTCGCGCCGCAGATCAGCCACTATTTTCGTCATTCGCCGAATCGGCGTGAATAATTTCTTGATATCTAACCTAAAGTAGTTATCACGAGCCGATAAACCTAGGCGAATGATGTGCGTCTTATTGGTCAGGGGGACGAAGTCACAATCCAAGATCGGGAAGGTTGACAATGGCTTTACGGGATTTACGCAAAACGTCGATCGCGGTCGGTGTCCTCGCCGCCGCCGTCGTCTCCGGCGGGACCGCGTACGCCATGACCAGGCCGGCTCAGCCGACCGCGCAACATCCGGACGTGGTCGCCTCCGTCGCTGATGTCACCAAGGGCGCGGCGCCGGTCTACCTGGAAGCGGACCTCAACGGCAGGAACGAACAGACCAAATCGGCGCACTCGGCGATGGGTGATCCGCGCGGTACTGCCGTGGAGCTCCTGCGCATCAAGGGAAACCAGGTCACATTCGAGATCACCTGGCAGAACCTCGGTGCGCCGACGGCCGCTCGAATACATGCCGGCGCCGCTGGCATGACCGGAACCGCGGTCATCCCGATGGTGACCGCGCCGATGTCGGACACGCTGACCGCGGTCGCCGGTTCGGTCACCGTCAACAACGCCGGGTTGCTGGGCCGGCTGGCAGGCAACCCCAGCCAGTACTACCTGGACATGGGCAACGCGAAATATCCCAGCGGTGCCGTCCGTGGGCAGTTCCGCCGGATCGCACCGGTGGACTTCCAGCGGATCATGCACGTGGGCCCGTTCGCCGCGTTGAACACCGGCGACAACGACGCGCGCGCGACCGCGTTTCTCGGGTTCGGCGCGACCAGCATCAACTACGCGGTCAGCTGGACCGGTCTGAACTCACCGACGAGTTTCACCATCAACCAGGGTGCGGTGGATATGAACGGCGGCCGGATCGCGACCCTGTTCCTGGCGCCGCACGGCCTGGTGCCCGCCATCAACGCCGTCGCGGGCGCGGTGTTGAACGTGCCTGCCAAGACGATCGCGGCGATGAAAGCCGAGCCTGCGATGTTCTACACCAACCTGACGACCGCGAAGTTCCCGTTGGGCGCGGTGCGCGGCCAGTTGTTCATGGTGCCGCCGAGCGCGACCACCATGCCGGCGCCCACGACGACGATGCCCATGACCACGGCGCCGATGAAGCCCACGACTACCGCGCCGATGAAGCCGACCACCACCACGCGGCCCACGATGCCGACGCAACCCACCCAGCCCACGCAGCCGGTCATGACGTCGCCGAATACCCCGGCACCGCCGCACTGGTGACGGGTTTCAGCCCGCGAAGGCCCGAATAGCGGAGCGAGCCGCGCTCCGCACTGGTTCACCCACCCTGCCGGGCCTTCGCTCCCCAGCGAGCGAGCCGATCGTCTACTCGCGGCGGGCTTGATCGGCTCGCTCGCCCGAACCTTCGCCAGACCGTTACATCGGCGGCGCCGTCCGCGATAACCAACGGAAGGCGGTGCCGGTGCGCACCTGCTGTCGGCGCAACGCGATGCGCCGCTCGGCGCAGCAGCCAGCGATGTGCCGCCTCGTGGTAGAGCGAATGGCGGAACTCGATGTCGCGGAGGTGGTTGTCGTCGGTGCCGAGACGCGGTTTGCTGACGTCCAGGCGGTAGCCGACACTGGTTCACGGCGGTGACGAAACCTGTGGCACACCATAGAAAGCGCCAGCGGCTCAAGATGGGTCTCATCGCGGGCGCCATCGTTGCCGTCGCCGCCATCGGGACGGCGACCACGATCGTGGTGCTCAACGCGCGGTCCGGCCAGTGTTCGGGACCGCTCAACGTCGAAGTGACCGCGGCGCCCGACATCGCGCCGACCGTGACCGCGGTGGCGAACCAGTTCAACGCGACGAACCCGGTCGCGGACGGCCACTGCGCGAATGTCACGGTGAACTCGGAAGACGCGGCGGCGGCGGCGAACGAACTGCCGAGCGAGCAGGTTTCCCCGCCCGCGATCTGGATTCCGGACTCGTCGCTGTGGGCGCGTGAGGTCGGCGCGCAGACCAGCACCTCGACCGGGTTCACGCCGAAGCTGGACATCGGCCCGTCGCTGGCCACCAGCCCGTTGGTGCTGGCCGCGCCCGAGTCGTACGCGCACACGATCGGCTGGCCGGACACCAAACCGAGCTGGCTGGGCGTGGCGAGCGGCGCGCTGCCCGGCGTGATCGGCAATCCGACGACCACGACCGAGGGCCTGACCGGCATCCTGATGCTCGAATCCGCGCTCGGCGAGCCCATGACGGCGCCGTCGACGCAGCTCGCCGGTCTGCTGGTGAAGCTCGGCAAGTCGGCGGTGACCGACATCGCCGGTCAGTTCACCAGCGATACCGGCACGCATGCGCACGTTTTCACGGCCTCCGAGGAGGCCGTCAACCAGGCCAACCAGCAGGGCGGCCAAGAGAAGTTCGTCGCGATGATGCCGCGCGAAGGCACCCTGCTGTTCGACTATCCGGTCGTCACCGTCACCTCCAGCGCCGAGCTGACCGGAACCGCGACCGTGGTCGCCGATTTCGAGAAGCAGCTGGAGTCCGCGCACGCCACGTCGCTGCTGACCAGCGCGGGCTTCCGCGACCCGAGCACCACCGTTCCCGGCGCGCACGGCGATCCGGGCAACGCGGCCGTGGCCACGCTGCTGCGCACCTGGGTCGCGGTCAACCTGGACGCCCGGTTCCTGGCAGTGGTCGACGTGTCCGGGTCGATGGGCGAGCCGAACCCGGGCGGCGAGACCAAGGCCGAGATCGTCCGGGACGCCACCAACGTCGGGCTCGCCGAATTTCCGGACACCAGCGACATCGGCCTGTGGGAGTTCGGCGATCAGCTGGCGCCGCCCGACGACTGGCGCGAAGTTGTGCCCATGGGCGCGCTCGGCGGACCGATGGGCAGCGGCACGCGCCGCGCCGCGCTGCAACAGGCCACCGCGGCGCTGCCCTCGGTCACGCATGGCGGCACCGCGCTGTACACGACTGCGCTCGCGGCCTATCAGAACGTGATGGCGGGCTACGACCCGAACAAGGTCGACGCCGTGGTGCTGATGACCGACGGGTCCAACGACACCAACCATGGCCCGGATCTGCCGACCACGGTCAGCCAGCTGCGCGCCATGGTCGACCCCGCGCGACCGGTTCCGCTGATCGCCGTCGGCATCGGGGCGGCTGCCGATATGGACGCGCTCGGCCAGCTCGCGGCGGCGACCGGCGGCAAGGCTTACCGGGTGGACACCGCGGCCGACATCGTCGCGGTGTTCCTGGACGCGCTGGTCCGGCGCACCTGCCCGTCGGGCTGCGGCTGAACCGGGATAACCGGGACATAGAGGTGCGATGCGTGCGCGCCGCCGAGGTGGATGGTGGCGCCGTGGCCGTTCTTGCGGTCGGCCGGGTCGTTGTGGGCCAGCCGACCCATGTTCTCGTCGTCGGCTTGGACGCGCAGTCGTAGCCGTTGGCCGGGTTCGAGGGTGATGGACGTCGGCCAGATCTCGACCTCGAGGAGGGTCGGCACACCGGGTTCGAGCGGCTGGAGTTCGTCGTGGGTGTGCCAGGGGCGATGCGGGAGGGAGCGGCCGGGATCGAGTTTGCGGTGTGCCGCGCGTAGCCAGCCGACGGCCATCGGCACCGGTGTCGCCGTGCCGCCGGGGCCGATCGCGGGGATGCGCTCGCCGTCCACATCGTACTGTTCCAGTTGGACGAACACGTCGAGGTCGTCCGTGCTGTGGGAGATCCACAGGCGCAGGGCGAGCGGGCCGGTGAGTTCGAGTTGTTCGGTCGCGGTGAAGTCGAATTCGGCCGGGTAGGGAGTCCGGTGTTCGGTGGGTTGCTGCCAGCTCAGTTCGTTGTGTCCTAAATAGAGGCTGCGCCACTGGGTGCCGGGTAGTGGCCAGTCTTGCTCGTCGCGCCATTCGACGTCGCGGCCACGGCGGATGGCGAGCCGGACGGCGGGACACCGTCCATCGCGGACTCGTCGTCGCGCAGGAACCGTTGCAGGAAAAGCAGTTGCAGGTCCTTGGCCCAGTCCGCGTAGTAGGGGTCGATGTGCGAACCGACGTGGACCACTAGCCATTTGTGTTCGGATGTGGCGCCCAGCCAGCCTTCGATGTTGCCGCGCAGGTGCAGGTGGATCGAGCCCCAGTTGCCCGCCGACAGCACGGGCACCCGGACCTGGCTGAGGTCGACGGTGCGTTCGCGGTACCAGTCGTCGAGCAGTTCGCGTGAGCTGAGGTCCTTGGGCATGCTGGCGAAATCGTTGCCGCCCAGCTGCGGGATGATCTGTTCGCGCCACCAGTTCTCGGTGGCGTTGGTGTAGATGCCGCCTTGGCGGCCCCAGTCGCGGTAGAAGTCGGTGCACCCCTCCCAGGCGACGACCGCGGCCAGGTGTGGTGGCTGGAGGGCGGCGACGTGCCAGCCCATCATCGCGTACCAGGAGATGCCGCTGCTGGCGACCTTGCCGGTCGACCACGGCTGCCCGCCGCACCATTCGATGACGTCGTAGAAGTCTTCGGCGTCCGTGCGGCTGAAGACGTCGAGCCGGCCGCCGGAGCTGCCGGTGCCACGCGCGTCGGCGCGGACCACGGCGTAGCCGCGTTCGGTCCACCATTCCGGGTTCGGTGTCTCCCAGACCATGTGCTCGCCCTGGTCGACCAGTTCGTACAGAGGGAAGCGGTCCGGCCAGTGCACGTCCTTGCCGTACGGGCTGATCGACGCGATGACGGGTACCAGCTGGTCGCCGTCGGGCCGGAACACGTCGATGACGATCGGGGTGCCGTCCCGGGTCGGGACGGCGAGGTCGCGGTCGATGCGCATGGGGATCCTCTCCGAGATGCGAACCAGAATTATCATTCGCATTTGGGGTAGGCTAACCCGGTGAGCTTTCGACCGCCGCAGCAAGCCCGTAGCCGGATGTCCCTGGAGAAGGTGCTGGCCGCTGCCGCGCACGTGCTGGCCACCGGGGGACTCGACGAGTTCACGGTGGCGGGCGTCGCCGAGCGGGCCGGGGTGTCCGTCGGCGCGATCTACCGGCGGTTCACCGGCAAGGAGCAGCTGCTGCACGCGGTCAAGGACCAGCTGCTGAGCGGGTTGGAGACCGGTGTCGCCGCGGCGCTGCGGTCGGCGGAGTCCGGATTGGACGGTGTGCTCGCCGCGTTCACCCACGCGGTGGCGCGCACCTTCGGCGAGCACGACCGGATCTTTCCCGACCTGCTCAGCGGCCAGCGCGCGGACCGGGTGGAGCGCGGACTGCAGGCGCTGGCGACCATCCAGGACGCCCTCGTCGTGGCCGCCGCGCCCTACCTTGACGACGAGCCCGCGGTGCGGATGGCCGGCCGGACGATCACCGGCTCGTGCGTGCACCGGGCCGCCACCTGCCGGTTGTGGCCGGACGGGCTGACCTGGACCGGCTGGGCCGACGAGACCGCCGCGATGGCGCTGGCCTACCTGTCCTCGGCGCGACGCGCGGCCGGGTGATACGGAATAGTTCCCGCTGATGAGGCATCACTTCGATGGGCTGCTCGATCGGCTGACCGCCGCCGATCCGGGCATGGTCCGGCTGCGACAGGCGTTCCGCACCGCGGTCAGCGTCGTGCTGGCCATCGGCGTGCTGACACTGCTCGGCCTGCCGATCACCGTGATCATGCTGGGCACGATCGTGGCGATGATGTCCGCGATGTCGATCAAGGACCTGACCACCTCGGGCAAGGCCGTCACGTTCCTGGTGCTGCCGATCTCGGCCGGGTTCTCGATCGTCACCGGCGCGCTGCTGGCGCCGTGGCCGCTGGTCGGCGACGCCGCGTTCCTGGTGATCATCTTTGTCGCGATCTACCTGCGGCGGTTCGCCACCCGCGGGTTCCCGGTCGGGATGGTCGGCTTCATGACGTTCTTCTTCGCGCTGTTCATCCACGCGACCGTCAAACTGTTGCCGCTGCTCGCGTTGGCGGTGGTGATCGCGCTGACCTGCTCGGCACTGGCGCATTTCGTGCTGGTGCCGCGACGGCCCCGGTTGGCGCTGCGCCGCCAGGTGACCGCGTTCCGGGCCCGGCTGGGTCAGCTGGTGGAGGCAGGCGCGCAGCTGATCGAGGCACCCGACGAGCGACGGCAACAGGTGCTGCGCCGCCGGACCGATCGGCTGCACGAGTGCGCGCTGATGATCGAGAACGAGCTGACCGACCTCGTCGACCCGGAGCTGTTCGACAGTTGGCAGCAGGACGTGGTGGAGATCGAGCTCGCGGGCGAACGGCTGGCGATGGCGACCCGGCGGGTCGTCGCGGGGGAGGGGATCGGCGCCGACGTGCGGGCCGGGCTGGTCGAGGAACTGCGTGAGCTGCGGGTGCTGGCCGGCCGGGATCCGCGACCGGCGATGGCCTACTCGGACGAGCAGTCGATGAGCAGGCTGCGCGAATGCGGCAGGCAGCTCGACGCGCTGGACAACCCGCCGCACGTCGCCACGATGCGCCGCGCCGTGCAGGAGCTCGCCACGACCATCACGCAGGCGCGCCAGGAGCTGGAGTCCGACCTGCCCGAGGCCGAGCTGGACTGGTCGGGCCGGCATCGGAAAGCCGACAAGCCACTGTCGCCGGCGAGTCCTGCCGTCGACAAGCCGCCCGGGTTGCGGTTGACGACGCGACAGGCGATCCAGGCGACCATCGGCGCGGCGCTGGCGATCGTCGGCGGCGAGTTGCTCTCCACGCAACGCTGGTACTGGGCCGTGATCACCGCGTTCCTGGTGTTCGCGAACACGACCTCGCGCGGCGACATCCTCATCCGAGGAGCCCGCCGCACCGCGGGCACGCTGCTCGGCATTCTCGCCGGCATGGTGGCCGCGACGCTGGTGTCCGGGCACGGGGCGTTGATCGTCGCGCTGATCGTCGGCTGCATCTGCCTCGGCGTTTACGTCGCGCAGCTGTCCTACGGGCTGATGACGTTCTTCATGACGTTGATGCTCGGCCTGCTCTACAGCCTGCTCGGCACGTTCACCCCGCAGTTGCTGGTGCTACGCCTGGAAGAGACCGCGATCGGCGCGGTCGCGGGCGCGGTGGCCGCCGTGCTGGTGTTGCCGACCAGGACCAGAACCCTGATCCGGGACAACGTCGCCGCCGCGCTGGAGTCGCTGCGCGCGTTCCTGCTCGACGCCACCGCGCTGCTGCGCGACGCCGAGATCGCCGACCTGATCGACCAGTCCCGCGAACTGGACAAGAAGCTCGCCGACCTGGACAAGGCCGCCGAACCGATGACCCACGTGATCAGCCCGTACCGCAGCCAGCGCGGCGAACTGCGTCACCTGCTGACGTTGCTGGGGCTGTGCGGCTATTACGTGCGCAGTCTCGCCGCGAACGCCGAACCGGGCCTGTTGGCGACCGATGAGCGGCTGCCCAGAACGAGCGGCCGGATCGTGGCCAACCTGCACCGGTTGATCGGCGCGGTCGGCGGGGACGACAGCGACCAGGCCAGCGAGGTCCGGGTCGGCGACAGCCTCTCCACGCACGTGCGGCCCCGCCACCTCGCCGAGGCAGTGGTCGAGCCCGACGACGCGGTCGCGCGGCGGATCATCGCCTGGTTCGACCACCTCGACGAACTCGTCATCGCGCTCGCCCGGCCCCTGGGCGTCGAGGACGACGCGGACACCGAACCGGTCGACGAGGTCGACGACCATGCCGCGCGACTGCTCGGCCAGGTGCGCGACGGCAGCGGCACGCCCCTCGCCGACGCGGCGCTTACCCTGGTCGATCCGGGTGGCAGGCAGGTCGGCTACTCGCTGCCCGCCAACGACGGCCGATACCGGATGGAAGTGCCCAGAACCGGCACCTACCTGTTGATCGCGTCCAGTCCCGGCCGGCATCCGAGCGCGGACCTGGTCACCGTGCCTGCCGGGCCGGTGACCAAGGACGTGGTGCTCACCGAGGAACGCGATCTCTGGCGATAACGGACGAACCAGTTCATATGGTCGGCAGCGGTGTGCTGATTGAGCGCTCGTTGTGCCCAAATGTGCACCCGGCCCTCGTCAGGCGCCGGTATCGTCGGCGATCCTGTGGCGAGAGCACGGGACGAACTGAATCGGACGGGTGCAGATGGGGCAGCAGCATTTCCGGGTCAGTGGTTCGGCGGACGCGCGACGGATCGAGCACGACCACGACGCGCGCGATCCCCGCACGGTCGGCGATCTGGGGAAACACGCGACGGCACCGAAACTTCACCATTACCACAAACATTCCGGCCTCGACTCGACACCGGGCGGCGGCTTCGCCGTGCAGTTGCCGGAGTTCAACGCGATCGTGCAGAGCCTGGCCAACCAGTGCGACGAGTTCATGACCGCATTGGACCGCGCCAACGGCCTGGCCACGAAGTTACCGGACGGTTCGGGGCCGATCGCGACGGTCGTCGGGCACGCGTTCACCCACCGGCTCGGCGCGGAGGGCGGCATGCAGTACGCGCTGCGCACACACATCGCGCACCTGAGCCAGATCGTGGCATCGTTGCAGCAGATGGCGACCGGCTACCAGAGCGGTGAGGACGCGGCGACCGACGCGATCGCATCGGCGGGGCAGCAGGGTGATTCCGCGTGAGCGACGCCCCGCACCTGGGCGGCATCCAGTGGGAGCAGTACAACCACCAGGCCATGTGGGACATGGTCGAGTCGGCCGATCCGAAGGATCTGCTCAACCGCGCGGACGAACTCGACACGCTCGCCAAACACATGGGCGACAACGTGAACGCCGCCTACCAGTCGATCCGGAAGCTGATGTCGACCTGGTCCGGCCCGGCCGCCGACCAGTCCGCGTCGGTCGTGCAACCACTGCTCGACTGGGCGTCCGGCGCGGCGACCACCGGCTCGCAGATCGCCGGTCGGCTCGGCCACTACGCGGAGGCGCTGAACCGGGCGCGGCTGGCCATGCCCGCTCCGGTCGACGCCACGCAGCTCGACGCGGTCGCCAATGGCGGCACGGCGACCGTCGGCCCGCTGGACATGAACGAGCCGGAGCTGACCGCGATGGCGGCCGGCGACACCGCGACTCAGGCGCAGGCGGATGCCGCCAAGGCCAAGGCGGTCGAGGTGATGCAGCGCTTCGAGGAGGAGTCCGCTTCGGCCTATCACGGCATGCCGACCTTCACCCGGCCGCCGAAGTCCGGCAGTTTCCCGTCCCCGGAACCGGCTCCGGAACCGCCGATCCCCGCTCCGCCTGCCCCGCCGAAATCGACGCCACCACCGGTGACCCCGCCGACCAGCCCGGCTCCGCCGCCTGGCTCGGGCGCCAGTTCGAGCACGTCCGCATCGGACTACGCGGGCCCGGCCGGTGTTGACCTCGGCACTGGCGCGAGCCCGCTGCCGGGTGCCGGTTCCGGGGTGAGTTCCGGGCTGGGGAGTGGACTGGGGAACGGCGTGATCGGGGTGACCGGGCTGGGCGCTGGGACCGGTCCGCTCAGCGGTGTCGGCGAGGAGGCTGCCACCCAGCGAGCGGGCGCGGTGGCCGCCGAGGAAGCCGCCGAACAGGGCAACTGGCGCGGGTTCGCGCCGATGCCGATGAACGGTGGTCGATCCGGCGACCAAGACGGCGAACACCGCAACGACTACGGCCAGGAGTCCACCCTGTTCGGCGACCTGCCCGCGGCGTTTCCGCCGGTCCTCGGGCTGTAGGGCGCGATGGGCGACGGCTACCGGATCGAGGAGCAGGCCCTGCACGGCGTGCTCGACGCGCTGGACCGGGGCGGCGGCGCGTTGACCGACGCGGGCTCCGCGCTGCGCGACGCACCCGTGCGCGATCTCGGCGGCGCCGAATTGGACGCGGTCGCGGGTGAGTTGGTCACGCGCTGGGTGGGCGCGGTCGGTTCGGTGCGGGACGCGGTCGGCGACACCGCCGACGGCGTGCGTGGCGCGTTGTCCGGGTACGCCGACACTGAACGCTGGATCGCCGGTCTGTTCGACCAGGATGGCCCGTGACCGGTAGCTATCGCGGTCTCGGCTTCGATCCGGCGCCGGGCGACGCGCGCCGGACCGGGGCGCTCGCGAACGCATTGACCACCGCGAGCGGGCAGGTCGCCGACGGCGCGCACCAGCTCGGCAGCGCGGTGACCGCGTCCGAACCGTGGCACGGCAAGGCAGGCGACGGGGTGCGGCGCCGCGGCGGCGAACTGGCAGCGCGACTGATCCCGCACCAGGAGAGCGCCGGCGCCGCGGCGCAGGTCCTGTTCGACTGGGCCGCCACCCTGTCCGATCTGCAACGCCGCGCCGACCAACTGGACCGGCAGGCCCGTGCGCTGCGCGACCGGATCGCCGACGCCGAACAGGCCGTCGATGAGTGGACGACCGCGGTCAGCGTGGCCAGCACGCACGCCCGCGCAGGCACGGAAGCGACCCTCGCAGCACACGAAAAGACCCTGACCGGCCTGCGCGACCAACTGAATTCCGTGCTCGCGCAAGCCCAGGGGATCGCCGCCGAACACCGCGCGGGCCTGGCCGACGCCACGAACCGGTTGCGCGCCCTGTTGCCCGACAGCAGCGCGCCGACACCGACCACGACCGCGACGGGAATGGGAACCTTGCTCGCCGGACTCTCCGAAGCCACCCGACGCGCTGCCACGGCAGCGGGTCTGCCCCGGCAGGACGCCTCGAGCGCGCCACCCGCCGCTGGCGCGCTCGCCCTGGCCTCGGCTCCCGCGCCCGCCCGCACGACCGGCAGCTGGGTGTTCGGCCGGTCCGTGTCGGCGCACCAGTTGCGTGCCGCGTTCCCGACCGAAGGCGGGCAGGGCGCGGGCAGGTGAAGATCGACCTGGTCAACGGCGTGCAGCCGGTGTCGGTGGATTCGGTGGAACAGACCGCGCGAGAACTGACCGACCTGCTCCGCGAACCCGATGCCGCGCCCGATCTCGGCGCGCACGCGTCCGCGTTGGAGGCCGCGCAGATCGCCCACCGGATCGGTGCCGGTCTGGTCGCCGTGGTCCGGCATCCGGCCGCCGATCCGGCGCTGCTGATCGGCGTGCTGGTGACCGGAACCACCGACGGTATGTCCACTTCGGACGATTCGGCGATTCGGGAGGTGCTGCACGGGCACACCGCGCACGGTCACCCGGTGACGTTCATCGAACGCGTCGCCTCGCTCGGCCAGTTGCTCGACTGCCAGTTGCAGGCCGTCGTCACCGATCCGGACCGCAGGCGCGCCGCGGTGTTCACGCTCAGCTCGCCGTCCGGGCGCGGCTGGCTCGCGCTGTCAACCCTGTTCGGGCAGGTCGTGTCCTCGGTCGACTTCCGCGACTGACGCGCGCTGCCGGAACTGTTTGGGCGTACTGCCCGCGATCGCCCGGAAGGTGCGCGAGAAGTGCGCCGCGTTCACGAAACCACACTGCCGCGCGATGTCCGCGACCCCGTGCAGCGTCTTGGTGGGATCGGCGAGCAGCTGCTTGGCGCGTTCGATCCGCATCCGCCGGATCCGGCCGGACACCCCGTCGCCATCGGTGAACAGCTGGTAGAGCCTGCGTCGCGAGATGAACAACGCGTCCGCCACCCGCTCGGCGGTCAATTCGGGATCGGCGAGGTGATCGCCGATGTAGGCGAGGGCGTCGCGGTAGCGCGCCGCCCCCGTGTCGACCTGGTTGAGCTCGTCCCGCAACGCACTGCGCAGCACCAGTTCGACCAAGCCGACCAGATGCAACGCGGCGCCGTGCGGGTCGAGCAGGTCATGCCGGGCTCCCGCGGACAGCAACTGTTCCACTGCCGACCCGAACAGCATCTCCAATGGCTGCGGCAACGCTGCTGGGTGCCACATCAACGGTTGCAGCTCGGACAACGCGATGGTCAGCCGGTGCGCGTCAACCGAGACAACGACCACCCCGCACCGCTCGCCCGGCGCGGGCGGCAGCAACTCGACCGTGCAGCCCGGCAACGCGAGCCGCCGGACGTCCGGCGGCAGCCTGCGCGGCATCGCCACCCGGACGGCGATCTGCACCTGCCCGGTGTGCGCCGACTGGCCGCTCAACGCCGCCAACGCCGCCAACGCGGCCGACGCGCCGGATGCGCGCACCACCAAGGCGCCGTCGGCGTTCGCGTCCACCGTCGCACCATAGTGCGCGAGGTGCTGTTCCGGTTGAGCATCCGTCGTGTCCGCACGGGAAACACCGTTGGCGACCCGACCATCCACGCGCCGATGATCGGCGCATGACAGCGCACCACGGATCGAGCGGGTTTGCCGTGCACGGCCCGGCATTGACCGCATTCACCAGCACCGCCGGTCGCGTCGCGACCGAACTGGACGGTTTCGCGCACCGGGAACTCGGCACCGCGAGCAGCCTGTCCACCAACGCGCTCAGCCCGCTCGCGCACACCAGCGGGTTCACCCCGGCGCTGCTGCGGTTCTGCCAGCGCGTCACCGACACCGCACACGGACTCGGCGGCGCCGTGCACGACATCGCGTCCACCCTGCACTCGGTCGGCCAGAACTACCACGCGACCGAGCACACCGTCGCCCACCACCTCATCCAGCCGGAGAACCGATGACCAACCCCGTGGTGGGCCTGTTCGCCGACCCGATCCGTGATCGGCTGCGGGATCTCGTCGATCACGCCGAACTGGCCGAACACGCCCAAACCGACCTGCGCAGCGCCGCGAGCACCCTGCTCGACCAGCACAACCGGCTGCACACCGAGCAGCAGACCATCGCGCAACACTGGCACGGCGCGGCCGCCGCCTCGTTCGGCAGTCACTCGACGAACGTGGTCGCCCAGATCAACACCACCGCACAGGCACTGTCCGGCGCGAACACCGTGCTCACCGGCGCGCTCGGCGAACTCCGCACCCAGCACGCCGCCGTGTCCCGGTTGGTCGACGAGTACACCAGCCAGGGCAACCAGCTGATGACTGCCGCGAACAGCCTGGCCGGCGCCGGTCATCCGACCGCGATGATCGACGCGGTCAACCACCTCTCCGCGTTGTCCAAGCGCTACGTCACCGAGGCAGACACCGCCGTGCACACGGCGCACACCGCGTTCACCACGGCGACGAAAGATCTGGGCGTCCTGGAAAAGCAGCTACCCCAACCGAAACGAGTGCCGAAGCATCAGCCGACCCACACTTCGGCCAGCGACAAGGTGAACCTCGGGCACGGTCTGGGCACGGTCACCGCGCCGAACCCGCGCGCAGCCACGGCGGTCCGGGCCGCCCTCACCCAGCTCGGCGTGCCGTACGTGTGGGCGGGGGAGACGCCGGGGAAGGGCTTCGACTGCTCCGGCCTGACCGCGTGGGCGTACGGCAAGGCCGGGATCAGCCTGCCGCACTACGCATCCTCGCAACGCATCGGCGCGAAAGTGTCCGAAAAGGACCTCAAACCGGGCGACCTGGTGATCTTCTCCGGGCACGTGACCATGTACATCGGCAAGGGGCACGTGATCGCGGCCCCCTACACCGGCACCGATGTGCAGATCCAGCCGCTGTTCACGTCGATCGCGGGCGATCCGTTCCTCGGTTTCTGGCGGCCGAGCGTCAAATGACGGATCTCGACGGCACCGCGTTGAGCGCGGACGGGCAGGTCCGGGTGACGGTCGGGCCCGGGGGAGTGCTGCGCGGCCTGGACATCCGGGACGAGGCGCTGGGACAGGGCGGTCGACGGCTGGCCGCGACGGTGCTGGAACTGACCCGGCTGGCGAGCGTGCAGGTGGCGCAACGCGCCCGGCACCGCTTCCGCGACGAGCTCGCCGGTCTGCCCGAGGACGCGTTGGCCGCGCTCGGTTTCACCGACGACACCGAACTCGTGGAAACCGCCGAGGCGACCACTCCCGCGACCTGGCGCGACTTCTGATGTCCACTGTGGAGGAACCGGTGCTGGTGTACGTGCCGACGCGGTCGATCCTCGGCTCGGACGACCGGATCTGCCCGGAACTGCGCCGCACCCAGGACGGCAGGCTCGCGCTGCTCGCCTACACCTCGCTCACCCAACTCGTCGACGGTTGCGGCGCGGACCAGCCGTGGGTGCGGGTGCCGGTCGACTGGTTCGAGCAGATCCAGGGCGAATGCCGCTACGACACCATCGCGCTGAACGTCGCGCTGCCCGCCGAATCCCGGCACCGCGACGAGGGCGACTGGCCAGGGAAACCGGAGGAGTGGGATGACTGACGGGTTCGTGGTGAGCGATCTGGAACAGATCGCGGCGCTGCTCGACGGGGGAGTGGCGGACCTGGTGGGCAGCGCGGCGCCGTCCGCGCCGGATGCCGGGGGTTCGTCGGCGGCGATCGGGGGCGTGCTGAGTGCGTTGCGGGGTGTGGTCGGGTCGATCGTCGGCACCGGCGACGCCGCGAGTGGCTCCGTCCGGTCCGGTCACGACGCCTATCGCGACGCCGACCGGAACGCGGCGCGCACCTTCGGAGCAGCGCATGACTGACCTGGACCTGAGCACCGACACCGACGTCGATTCCGTGCACACGACCGCGATCGGCCTGTCCGGTCTGGCGGGCGCGATCGGTGGCACGGCGACCGGCATCGGGGGAGCGATCGGCGCGTCGACCGACAGTTGGCAGGGGACCGCGGCCGACGCGTTCCGCGGCCGGATGGGCGGCGTGCGGCAAGCGACCGAACAGGCAGCCGCTGCTGCCACCCGAATGTCCACGGCGCTGCATACCTTCGCGGACCGGATGAAGACCGTGCACGACCTGATCGACCAGGCGCGCGCGGTGGCGACCGGCGCGGGACTGTCGGTCAGCGGTGAGACCATCCAGGCGCCGAAGCCGCCGCCCGCGCCACCGGCCGCCTGCTACACCCCGGCCGCCGCGCAGGCCGTCGCCACCCACCAGGCCGCGCTCGAAGCCGACTACCAGCGCAAGCTGCGCGCGTTCGAGCAGGCACGCCAGTTGCTCAACCGGGCCCGCACCCTGGAACAACAGGCGCACCAGGACGTGAGCACCGCAGCCACCAACGAGCACGGCATCCTGGCCGACCTCGACAAGAACAAGTACTGGCTGGCCGGCGGGCTCGCCACCAGCGCGGTCGCCGGGGGACTGGATCAGCGGACCGCGTGGCTGCGCAAGACCCAGGAACTCGGCCTGGACTACGACCGGCTGAGCACCGCCGCCGCCAACACCGAGGACCCGGCCGCCCGGATCGCACTGCGCACCGAAGCCGAGACCACGTTGGACAGCACGGCGACGGCCGCCGATGCCGCCGGCAGCAACGCCCGGCTCGGCCTCGGCGTCGATCCGGCGAGCGACGCGGGCAAGGTGCTCGGGCACCTGCCGGACGTGGTCACCGGCGCGCAGGCGGCCGTCGACATCGCGACGGCACACGGCACCAGGGGCAAGGTGGTCGCTGGCGCGGCCGACGCCGCGAGCTACGGGACGGGGGAGGCGGTGACGGCGGGCGGCACCGCGCTGCTGGAAGGGTTGTCGATCGGCGGCGCACCCGAGACGTTCGGGTTGTCGCTGGTCGCGGGCGCCGCCGCGTA
>DASXOJ010000092.1:0-63680 GCA_036494465.1 Pseudonocardiaceae bacterium | reverse complement strand
CTCGCGGCCACCGCCGGTCCGGCCAGCACGCCGACCATTCCCTTGCGGGTCAGGTACCACGCTCCGTCGTTGCCGACGTAGGTGGACATCTCGCCGTTGGCGACGTTGCCGTCCAGGGTGCCCGCGTACTTCGCGGGCCCGCCGTTGAAGCTGAGCATCAGTGTTCCGGCGAGTTGCCGCCACTTTCCGGTGTAGGCGCCACCGAATGTGCCGTCCGAATTGAAAGTGATGGGCGCCTGCGCGTAATTGCCAGTGAATCCCCAACTGTCATGTAGTGTCCAGCTGCCCTGCACAGCCATGGTGATTCCTTCCGTAATCGGATGGCGATCACGTCAGTTCACTGTTACCGGAACGGCTCACATAGGGCCGAAATGCCCGGCCCTCGGGTGACAAAAGTCCTTCGGTTCCGCACTATCCTTTTTGGATGGTTCGGGTGGGCGGGCCCGGCCAGCGCACCTCGAACCGCGCGCCGCCACTGCTGGAGTCACTGAGCAGCACCGACCCGTTACGGCGCCGGACCACCTCGGCGACCAGCGCCAGCCCGAGCCCGGATCCGCCGGTGGTCCGCCCGCGATCGTCCTGCACCCGGTAGAACCGGTCGAAGACCCGCGCCCGATGCTCGACCGGAACGCCCGGTCCGTCGTCGTCGACGGTCAGTCGCACGCCGTCGACGGTGGGCAGCACCAGCACGTCGATCATGCCGCGCGCGTGCCGCGCCGCGTTGCGCAACAGGTTGTCCAGCACCAGTTCCACCTCGCCGGGCGCCGCCCACACCGGGCACGACGTCGGCGGCACGCGCAGCCGGACGCGCGGCGCGTCCTGGGTCAACCGGTCGACCGCGGCCGACGCGGCGAACGCGAGATCGACCGGCCCGGCCGCCGCCCATTCCCCAGTGTCCGAACGGGACAGTACGAGCAGGTCGTCGATCAACGTGGACAGGCGGACGGATTCGGCGACCACGTCGCTCAGGACTTCCTGCGCCAGTGCGGGATCCGGGTGCACGACCGCGACTTCGGCCTGTGTCCGGATGGACGCGACCGGTGAGCGCAGTTCGTGCGCGGCGTCGCCGGTGAACCGCTGCAACCGGCGACGGGCCTCATCCTGCCTGGCCAGCAGGGCGTTGAGCGCTTCGGCGAGTTCGCGCAGCTCGTCGCGCGCCGCAGGCACCGGCAACCGTTCACCGGGCGGCAGCACGCCCGCTGCCGTGCGCATCCTGCGGACCGGGCGCAGCGAACTGCGCACCGCCACCCAGGTCGCCGCGCCCGCTACCACGCCGCCGATCACCGCGGCGAACAGCAGCCACTGGAACGCGAGCTCGCCGGCTTCGTCGTAGCCGATCAGGCTGGCGCCGACCGCGACCAGCCGCCGGTCACCGTCTGGAGTGGACACAACGCTGCCGAGCCAGCGCAGCGGCGGCGTGCCGGACTCGTCGATGACGCCCTGGCCTGATTCGAGGTCGATGATCTCGGCGTCGTCCAGCGGCGGGTGCGGTTGCCCGTCGACCGGGTTGCCGTCCCGGTCCAGGATCCGGATCGACGTCTCGAACGGCGGCGCGGGCAACGTGCGCCCGGCCGACACCGCGCTGGTCGCGGCGGCCAGGCTGCCCTGGAGTTCGCGGTCGGCCGCGTCCACCAGCAGGCTGCCCAGCAACATGCTGCTCAGTTTGGCGAGCAGCGCCAGGCACAGCACGGTCACGGTGGTGGCGACCACGGTGATCCGGAGTTCGATGGTGCGGCGTGACCACCAGTTCATCGCGGTTCGCCGGGGTCGCCGAATTCGAGCGCCTGGGCCAGTTCCGCGGTGCTGATCAGGTAGCCGTGCCCGCGCACCGTCTGCAACAACTCACCGGCGCCCGCCGCCTCCAGCTTGCGGCGCAGATAGCCCACGTAGACCTCGACCGCGTTGCGGGTGGCCGCCTGCTCGTCGCCCCAGACCGTGCGGAGCAGGTCGTCCTTGGTGACCACCGCGCCCGCCCGGCCGGCCAGCACGTCGAGCACCGCGTACTCGCGCGGGCTCAGTTCCAGCGCTGAACCAGACCAGCGCACCTGCCTGCGGGCCCGGTCGACCTCCAGCTCACCGACCCGGACCACCTGTTTGGGCACCTCGCCCGCCACCCGGCGCAGCAGCTGGTTCACCTGCGCGACCAGCACCCGGTAGGAGAACGGTTTGACCAGGTAGCCGTCGGCGCCGAGGTCGAACCCGTCGGCCTGGTCGTACTCGCCGTCCTTGGCCGAGATGAGCAGCACCGGCGTGTGCACGCCTTCCGCGCGCATCCGCTCCAGAATCCGGTAACCGGACAGACCGGGCAGCATGATGTCGAGCAGCACGATGTCGAACGCGCCGGTCAGGGCAGCGCGCAGCGTGCTCGGACCGTCCGCGGTGAGGGCGACGTCCATGCCCTCCGCGGCGAGACCGCGCTTCAACGCCTTGCGCACGCCGAACTCGTCATCCGCGACCAACACTCGTGCCTTCACGTGATCAGCATGCCGCCAACCAGCGACAACGCCGTCCCCCTCTCAGCGGGTTCTCAGCTTCGCGCCGACTCTCAGCGCTATCTCAGCTTGCCTCGGGCAGGCTCATGGCGTCGGATCAATCACCAAGGAGCCAGAATGGACCGCAGAAAAGCAACGCTGGGAGGCGCCGGCATCGGTGTCGTTGCCGGTGTGGTCGGCCTCGTCGTCCTCGCCTCGCCCGCCGGCGCCGGGCCCGCCCCGTCGCTGCCGGCCACCACGCCGCAGGCGCTCGTGCAGTCGGTGCTCACCTCGTCCGTGCCGAGCATGTCCGGCACCATCGCGGTGCAGAACAACCTCGGCCTGCCCGCCGTGCCCGGCCTGCCCGAGCTCGCCAACGGCACCAGTCAGGTGCGCGTCTGGTCGGACGGCACCGGCCGCAGCCGCGTCTCCGTGCCGACGGCCACCTCGGAGCAGACCTTCGTCGACGACGGCAAGACCCTCTACTCGTGGGACTCCAGCGGCCGCACGGTCACCGAGTCGCCCGCAACCAAGCAGCACGCCGACCACAAGGCGCCGCTGGGCACCGACACACCGACCGACCCGGCCTCGATGGCGAAGGAGCTGGTCGGTGAGTTGCAGAACAGCAGCAACATCACGGTCGACGGCACCGACACGGTCGCCGGGCAGCCCGCCTACGACCTGGTGCTCACGCCGAAGTCGAACCAGCGCACCCTGCTGCGCGAAGTGAAGATCGCGGTCGACGCGAACAAGCACATCCCGTTGCAGCTGACCGTGCTCGGCGACAACTCGGACACGCCCGCCGTGCAGGTCGGCTTCTCCAGCGTCGACTACGGCCCGCAGCAGTCCTCGCTGTTCACCTTCACCCCGCCCGCCGGCGCGACGATCACGCAGGACAACAAGCCGGCGCAGGGCAAGGCGCAGCACGACGCGACCAAGCTGGCGCCGAAGATCGTCGGCAGCGGCTGGGACACCGTCGCGATCATCAGCATGCCGAGCAGCACCAGCAGCAACACCGACACACAGGGCAAGAGCAGTGACCCGATGGCGCTGGCTCGCGAATTCGGTACCCCGGTCTCGGGTTCGTGGGGTTCGGGTTGGGCGATCGGTACCAACATCGGCACCGCGGTGCTCACCTCGGACGGCAGGGTCGCGATCGGTCTGGTACCCCAGCAGGTACTGACCGAAGCCCTGGGGAGCAAGTGAGTACCTCGACAAGCAGCACGAACGCTGAACCCGTGGCGGCCACCGAACCGGTGACCGCCACGGCGGCGCTCGCCGCCCGCACCCGCGGCCTGCGCAAAACCTTCCGGGGCACGGTCGCGGTCGACCGGCTCGACCTGGACGTCCCGCAGGGTTCGGTGCTCGGCATGCTCGGGCCCAACGGTTCCGGCAAGACGACGACCATCCGGATGTTGCTCGGCCTGGTCACGCCCACCGCCGGTGAGGTCGAACTGCTCGGCCAGAAGCTGCCCGGCGGAGCGGCCAGGGCGTTGCCGCAGGTGGGCGCGCTGGTCGAGGGGCCGGGGTTCCACCCGTTCCTGTCCGGGCGGGACAACCTTCGCCGGTGCGCGGCGGCCGAACCGCTGCTCGCGTCCCGCGACGTCGCCAAGGCGGTCGACGACGCCCTGGAACAGGTCGCCCTGACCGACGCGCGCAACCGCAAGTTCCGCGGCTACTCGCTGGGCATGAAGCAGCGCCTCGGCCTGGCCGCCGCGCTGCTGGTGCCGCGCAGGCTGGTGGTGCTCGACGAACCGACCAACGGGCTCGACCCGGGCGGCACCAGGGAAATCCGGCGGGTGATCGCCGATCTGCACGCGGCAGGCACCACCGTGGTGGTGTCCTCGCACCTGCTTTCCGAGGTGCAGGCCACCTGCACGCACGTTGCCGTGCTGCACAAGGGAAACGTGGTCGCCCAGGGCGAGCTCGCCCCGTTGCTGGAAGCGGGCAACCCCACGCTGATCGTGCACACGCCGCAGATCGAGGAGGGCGTGCAGGCGTTGCGCGCCAACCGGATCGGCGCCCGCGCGGTCACCGACGGCCTGCTCGTCGACCTGACCGGCACCTCCGCGCCCGCGGTGGTGGAAACCCTGGTCAAGGCGGACGTGCCGGTGCACGAGGTGCTCCGCCAACGCGCCGATCTGGAAGAACTGTTCGCCCGGTTGACCGACACCGACGAGGGGGACCGATGACGACGATCGCACTTGACCCAGTCGGCACCGGCCTGCGCGCGAACAAGGCGCCCATCGGCCGGTTGTTGTGGTCGGAAGTGGTGTGGGTGTTCCGCAGGCCGCGCACCTGGATCTCGTTGATCCTGCTGGCCCTGGTGCCGGTGGTGATCGCCATCGGCATCCAGATCGGCGGCGGCCCGCGCGGTTCGCGCGGCGACTCGATCTACTCGGTGATCGCGGGCAACGGTTTCGTGCTGCCGATCATCGCGCTCGCCGCCAGCCTGACCCTGTTGCTGCCACTGGTCGCGGCCATGTGGTCGGCGGACGCGATCGCGGGCGAGGCGTCGAACGGCACGTTGCGCGGTCTGCTCATCGCGCCGGTCGGCCGGATCCGGTTGCTGGCCGTGAAAGCGTTCGGGGTCGCGGTCGCGATCCTGGCCGCGTGCCTGCTGATCACGATCGTCGGCGCGATCACCGGGCTGATCGTGGTCGGCTCGCAGGGCATGCTCACCATGTCCGGCACCACGTTGTCGGCGGGCGCGGCCATCGGCAGGCTGGCGATCGCCGCCGGTTGGGTCGCGGTACAGGTGTTCGCGGTCGGCGCGGTCGCGCTGGCCATCTCCACCTGGACCGAGCACCCGCTGGTCGTGCTGGCCGCGACGATCGCGGGGGCGATCGTGTTCGGCGTGGTCAGCGCCATTCCGGCGCTCGGTTTTCTGCAGCCGTACCTGTTGACGAACTCGTGGACGTCGCTGACGGACGTGCTGCGCGATCCGATGCCGACCGCCGGGTTGATCCACGGGATCGCCGAAGCTGGCTGCTATCTGCTGCTCGGCTTGTCGGTCGCAGTCGCTCGGATGGTTACCCGGGACGGTTGACGGGCATTATCTCCTCATGACCGAATTGCTGACAGACGATCAGGTCCAGGAGGCTCTTGGCGGTCTCGACGGTTGGCGTCAGGACCGCCAAGAGCTGGTGCGCGTGGTGGAGCTGGCGGATTTCCGCACCGCGATCGAGGTGGTCGACCGGGTCGCCGAGGTGGCCGAGACCGACAGCCACCACCCGGACATCGACATCCGCTGGCGCACGTTGACCTTCCGGCTCACCTCGCACGACCAGGGCGGTCTGACCGCCAAGGACGTGGACCTGGCAGGCCGGATCGACGCGATCGTCAGCGCACAGCCGCTGGCGTAGCCGGTTCGGCCTCGGTCGGCGCGTTCCTCCTGCCCAGCAGGATGCCGATGACGATCAACGTGACCATGCCGCACGCCGGGTAGACCCAGCCGAGCAGGGCCGCGTACCAGGGGTGCGGGATGGTCCAGATGGACGGCTGGATGGCCAGCAGGATCGAGATCACGTAACCGGACACCGCGACCAGCCACACCGTCGCGGTGACCAGTGCCGCGCGTTGACCGGCGACCCTGCCGTAGAGCAGCCACAGCACCGTCGGCACCATCCACACCCAGTGGTGGCTCCAGGAAATCGGCGACACCAGCAGCGTGAAGTACTGGACGCTCAACACGCCTGCGAGGGTGTCCTTCGCGCGCACCGCGGCCCGCAACGCGAACAGCATCAGCCCCAGCGCGACGGCGGCTCCGACCAGCCACACCGGTCCCAGACCGACGTCGTAGCCGACGGTCCTGGACAGCGCGCCGCGCAACGACTGGTTGATCGCGGACGCGATCGGCCCGATCCGGCTCGGGTCGTTGATCAGGTGGAACCAGTACAGAATGGACTGATCTGGCGAGACCGCGTACGCGAGCGCGATGGTCGCGGCGAACGCGACGAACGACCAGATCGCGGCCGACCACCGTTTCGTTGCCAGGAAATAGATCCCGGACAGCGCGGGCGTCAGCTTGATCCCGGTGGTCACGCCGACACCCAGTCCGGAAAGGACAGACCGCCTGCTGACCATGGCAGCCAGCACCACCGCGGCCAGCAACAGGTTGATCTGGCCGTAGTTGAGGGTGGTCCGCACCGGCTCGAACCACAGCGCGAGCGCGGTCCACAACATCGCGCGGCGCCGCCACACGTCCTCGCCGAACTCGACCGACTCGGACCGGTCGCGCGCGATCAGCCGCAGTGACAACCGAACCAGCCACCACAGGCACGCCACCGAGATGACCTGCCAGCCGATCTTGACCGCGACCCAGGGCACGAACGACAGCGGCAGGAAGAACAGCGCGGCAAACGGCGGATAGGTGAACGGGAGCGGGAACTGCGCGGAGAACTGGGTCAGCCGGTAGTTGTAAAGAGTGTCGTGCAACAGGAACGGCGACGCGTCGCGGTAGACCCGCAGATCGATCATGGTCATCTGGGTGTTGGTGACGACGAGCGCGAAGTGCACCAGCACCGACAGCCCCAGCAGCCACGGCGCCAGCGCCCTGGCCCGGGTCTCGATCACCCGCAACGCGGTCAACACCCCGTCATCACTCCACTCGCTCGTGCCTTCGCGTCCGGATTCTCGGCCATGGTGCGTCCGCCGAGCACGATCCCGCTGATCAGCAGCGTCGCCGCGAGCCACCACTGGTTCACGAAGGTCTGCTTGTTGAGCAGGTCGAATACGGCGAACACGGTACCGGCGGAGACCAGGAATCCGGCAGGTGTCTTTGGGCAACGCCACAATGCGATGCCGAACGCGAGCACCAGGCCCACGATCAACACCGGCAGCTGGATCGGCGCGGGCAGCAGCCGCCACACCGACAGTGCCTTCTGCGGCGCCTGTTCCCCGAGGAAGAAGCTTGCCGTGCACGAGGTGAACCGCGCCGGATTCGCCACCACCCACGGCAACGACACCGCCGCCGCGACGCCGACCGTGCCGAGCACGCGTCGCCAGCCGAACTTGGGCCAGAACAGCAGCAGCGGCAACAACAACACCAGGTGCTGCTTGGTCGCGAGGGCGAGCCCGAAGGGCAGCATCGCCCAGTTCCACCGGCCGCGCTCCATGAGCACCGCCGACGTGACCATGCCGAGCAACAGGATCGGCTCGTTCCACGCCTGCTGCACGACCAGCAGCGATCCCGGCGTCAACGCGACCAGCGCGGCCAGCGCGATCTGTCCGCGCCCACCGCCGCGCCGCACCACGTGCCGGGTGAGCACGGCGCCGGTGCCGAGCAGGCACGCGGCCTCCAGCCACCGCACGTCGCCAAAGAGCCATTTGCTCGGCCCGGTCACCAGGAACGTCACCGGCAGGTAGTTGAAGCACGTGCTGGTCTGACCGTCCGGCACGCCGGTGAACGACATGTCGTACGGGTTGACGCCGTGCAGCAGCCCGTTCGCGACCTGCTGGAAGATCACCCACACGTCGATGGTCGGCCTGCTGCCGACGATCACCCCCGCGAACGCCAACCCGGCCAGCACCAGCGGCACGACCGCCAGCCGCCCGGCCGGAAACCGCCGCCACAGCACCAACAGCGGACTCGCCGAAGCGACCCCGCCCACCACCACCGCGGGCACCAGCCACCCGTTGCCGATCACGTTGGTGAACGGTGGCGTCACGATCAACGTCGCGACCGCGCCCAGCGCCAGCACGACCACGACCGTCGTCGGCGGGAAGGTCTGGAACACCCCGAACCACATCGCGACCAGCATCGCGATCGCGACGACGGTGAGCACGACGACCCCGTGCACGGTGTAGATCGCCATGATCGCGGTGTTCGCGGCGGCGCCCCAGGCCGCGAGCGCCAGCAACGACGAGCCGTTTGCGGACGTCGGGCGCTGGGCGAACACGAAAACGGACTCTTCCACACCCGACCTGGCGTTACGCCAACCGGGTCAGCGCCAGGTGACGCAGCGCTCGCGCGGTCGCGGTGCCCGGATCGGCGGTCATGAACACGACCTGTTGGTCGTCGTCCGGAACGGTCAGCACGTCGCAGTTGATCCGCAATCGCCCCAGTTCGGGGTGAAACATGGTCTTGGTGCGGTGACCGGGGGCGCGCACCGGGTTCGTCGCCCAGATCCCGGTGAACTCGGTGCTGGTCCGCAGGTCAGCCAGCAATCCGGCCAGTTCGGCGTCGCGCGGGTACCGGTCGGCGGCCGCGCGCAACCGGGCCACCGCGATCTCGCCGAACTCCTCGTGCCCGGTGGTCAGCACCTCGTCGCGGCACAGAAACCGCCTGCGCGCCAGGTTCACGTCCGTGCTCAGGTCCCCCAGCAACGCCTCGGCCAGCGGATTCCAGCCCACCACCTGGTAGTTGGCCGCGGTCACGATCGCCCCGGTCTCGGGCAGCCGGTGCAGCATGTCCGCGACGTAGGGCCGCACGGTCAGGGCGGGCCCGGCTGGCGGCAGCGGAGTCGCTCCGGCCAGCCGGAACAGGTGCGTTCGCTCGGCTGACGTGAGCAGCAACGCGCCGGCCAGCGATTCCAGGATGCGCGGCGACGGACGCGGCCCGCGCGCCTGTTCGAGCCGCACGTAGTAGTCGATCGAGATGCTGGCCCGCTCGGCTACTTCCTCCCGGCGCAGGCCCGGCGTGCGGCGTCGTGCGCCCGTCGACAGTCCGACGTCGCCCGGCCGCAGCTGGGCGCGGCGGTCGCGCAGGAAACAGGCCAGTTCCGGTTGCGACATTTCGCCACCTCCCTGGTATCGATTGTCCCTGGTTGCGCCGCCGCTGTCAGACGAGCATCGACGACATGGACAACCTGATCGCACTGGTCACCGGCGCCAACACGGGCATCGGCAAAGAAATCGCCCGCCAGCTCGCCGACGCCGGACACACCGTCTACCTGGGCTCGCGCGACGCCGAACGCGGTCAGCAAGCCGTCGGCGAGATCGGCGGCGACACCCGGCTCCTCGTGCTCGACGTCACCGACGAGGCGAGCGTCGCCGCCGCCGCGCGTTCCATCGACGCGCTGGACATCCTGGTCAACAACGCGGGCATCTCCGGCGAGAATCGCACCCCCGAGCAGGCCGACGCCGCCGAATTCCGGCGGATCTACGAGACCAACGTGTTCGGCGTGGTCAGCATGACCAACGCGGCGCTGCCCGCGCTGCGCCGCTCGGCGCACCCGCGCATCGTGAACATCTCCAGCAGCACCGGCTCGCTGACCAGGGCCGCCGACGCCGGTGCGGGTGGATTCGCCGCGTACCGGTCGTCCAAGGCCGCGCTCAACGCGATCACCATCTTCTACGCGGCCACGCTCGCCGAGGACGGCATCAAGGTCAACGCGCTCGCGCCCGGTCTGCGCCGCACCGGCCTCAACGCCAGGGCGGCGGCCAGTGACGGCGACCCTGCCGAGGCGGCAGCCGGTGCAGTGCGGCTGGCGCTGCTCCCGGACGACGGCCCGACCGGCCAGTTCCACGATTGGGACGGCACCGAACTCCCCTGGTAGCTATTGGTGCGCGGCGCGGTTGGCGTTGATCTCCTCGGCGTGGCCCATCGCCCACTCGGCGAGCTTGAGCACCAACGGCACCAGCGTCGCGCCCAACTCGGTGACCTCGTACTCGACCCTCGGCGGTACCTCGGCATAGGCGGTCCGGCCGACCAGACCGTCCTCGACGAGGTGCTTGAGGGTCAGGGTGAGCATCCGCTGCGAAATACCGTCGATGGACTTCTCCAGTTCGCCGAAGCGCAGCGGCCCGGAGCGCAGCGTGCCGATCACCAGCAGGCTCCACTTGTCGCCGATCCGGTCGAGCACCTCGCGGACCGCGCCACCTTCCTTGAGCGCGGGCGGACACCGCACGTTGCGTGTGACCTGCGTCATAGCTCAGCCTCCCTTCCTGGACACATACACCGATGTGCCTTTTGCAACGGCCTCAACGCACACACATCATGAGGCTACGCACAAGAGGTAAGGATCGGGGTATTCGGTGAACATCGCATTGTGGATCGTGCAGGGCCTGCTCGCGCTGGCCTACCTCGCCGCGGGCAGCATCAAGGTCGCCCGACCGCGCGAGCAACTGGTGGCGTCCGGCCGGTTCGACTGGATGAAGGACACCTCCGACGCTGGGGTGAAAGCGGTCGGCGCGGTGGAAGTCCTCGGCGCGCTCGGCCTGATCCTGCCGGAACTGACCGGCATCGCGCCGATCCTGACCCCGATCGCCGCCGTCGGGCTGGTCATCGTGCAGATCGGCGCCATCCGCGTGCACCTGGTCCGCAACGAACGCCAGCCGCTGCCCGCCAACGTGATCCTGTTGCTGCTCGCCGCCTTCGTGGCGATAGTCCGCTTCATCGACTGACCGTTGCGGCCGCTCGAATATGACGGCATCCTGAAAGGGGTTCACGGCGGGGGTGGGCGGCAAATGAATCACGACCGCACCGACAATTCGGTTCTTGCTGCCCCGGAAGCGACATTCTGGCATTCCCTGGAACCCGCTGATCAGCGATTGCTTGTGCACGCAGGCACAACGCGCCGATTCACGGCGGGGCAATTGATCTGCCGCCAGGGCGAACCACTGCGACACGTCCTGGTCCTGCTCACCGGCCAGGTCGAGGTGGACGCCTATTCCCGCAACGGCAACGAGGCCGTGCTGGGAATTCGCAGCGCGGGCGAGGTGATCGGGGAAATGAGCGCGGTCGACGGCGCACCGCGCTCGGCGACGGTGCGCACGCTGGCGAACACGCAGGTCATCATGATTCCGCCGGAACGGTTCGCCACCCTGTGCAGGCAGCATCCGGAAATCGGCTGGGCGGTGCTCAAGGTCGTGGTGCGCAGACTTCGTCAAGTCAGCGCGCAATGCGCGGAACAGAACGGCAACACCGTCGCCGAACGGCTCGCCGCGCTGCTCGTCGACCTCTCGACCGAATACGGGGCGCCGACCCAGGACGGCGTGACGATCCGCCTCGCCCGCACCCAGCGCGAACTGGCCGCCATGGTCGGCGGATCGCGGGAATCGGTGGTCCGCGCGCTGAGCGACCTGCGCAACCGCGGCATCGTCAGCACCGCGCGACGCACCATCACCGTGCTGCGACCCGACTTGCTGCGCGTCGCTGCTTCGCCGTTCTGACCTATCCCCGACTGCGTCAGATGACGCAGACCCGGCCGGGCATCTGCCGTAGAAATCGATCACGGGACATTCCCGCCCGACCGGGAGGTTTGTGACGATGATCGACCAACAAGCACGGCCGACGTGGCAACCGGGCATGCCTCAGACGAGCCCGGCCGCACGGCACCGGCGGGGCACCGGGTGGTTCGCGATGATGCTGACCGCGACGTTCAGCGCGGTGCAGATGTGGGCGATTCTGGTGGTGCTGGTCATGGTCGACACCGACGGTGTCGGCAAGGTGGCGCTGTTCTGCGTGCTGGTGGGCAGCGGAATCGCGATCTGCCTTGCCGTTCGCGTGGTGCGGGTGATCTCGGCGCGGGAACGGGCGATCGAACGCGAACGGCGCCAGAGCACGCCGGAATATACCGAATACGTGGTGCGATAGGACTACGAGAACCCGGCGAACGCCGTAGGCTGGTGGCCCGATATTTCGACAGGTCGGGCAGGGTTCGCGGCAGTGACGTCGGCGCCGGGGAGGGCAGCTCGTGGCACAGCTTTCGCCGATGGAACACCGCACGATCGTCGTCGTCGACGTAGCCGATTTCACCAATCCCGAACGCAACGTCGCCGACCTCCTCGCGGTGCACGACGGGCTGTATGAGGTGCTGAAGACCGCGTTCGCCGAATCCGGCGTCGATTTCGACAGGTGCGACCCGGGAGATCGCGGCGACGGCGTGCTGATCATGGTCCCGGCGGACGTGTCGAAAAGCCTGCTTGCCGATCTGTTGCCGGACCGGCTGGTCGCCGCGCTCCGCCGCTACAACTGGACTCGGGTTCCGGCGGCCCAGTTCAAGTTGCGGGTCGGCATCCACGCTGGCGACGTCCGGCTGAACGCACACGGCTGGGTTGGCAACGCGGTCAATCTCGCGTTCCGGATCATCGAGGCGGCCGAAGTGAAAGCTGCGCTCAAACAGCCCGACAAAATAGTCGCGCTGGTGGTGTCCGAATATTTCTACACCGAGGTGATCAGCCAGGACCCCGGCACCGTGCCCGAGGCGTACCGGCAGATCCCGGTGACAGTCAAAACATTCTCCGGCAACGTCTGGCTGCGGTTGCCCGGCGACACCGCGCCCGCCCGCGACATGCCGCAGGCGCGACCGGAACTCCCGGTCGCCGCCACCGCCGAGATCATGCCGAACGGGGACGTGCTCGGCGTCGTCCCGCACGACGAACTCCGCGACCTGCACGGTTTGCTGGCCGGTCTCGAAGTGCCGCAACTGGCAATGCTGGTCAGCAGAGCGGTCGGGCCCGCGATCCCACCGCCACACGGGGGCACCGCCTGGGACGTCTTTCAGTACCTCGCGGACCGCAATGCCGGCCCCGACGGCGTGCCGCCCGCGCTGGCATTCCTGGAACTGCTCGCGAACGAAACCGGCGGAAATGTCAAAAGTGAAGTGTCCGCCTGGCTCGACCAGCAGACCCGGCGCCTGCGCCTGGGCCCGGTCATGGCGCGGCAACGCGCCGACCGGGCCCCACTTCCGCAGGCACCCCACCTGCACCTGATGATCGTCCTTGAGCCGGACGCGATCGATCCGGGCCGCTGCGTCCTATCCTCGTGGAGACAGGATGACCCACTGATCTGGCCACCGACCCGGGGCGAGGTTCGCGAGGTCGCCATCGACGAACTCGAATACCGGGTCGACGAGATCGTGGTCGACGCGGAACGAATCTGGGCCGGTCAGGCGATGACGGTCGTACTGGAGTTCGTTGTCGCGCGAAATATGTTGGCGCTTCCGGTGCATCGCTGGCGCAAGGAGCACCAATCGGGTGAGCCGCGTCCGTTGACCTTCGATTACCAACTCGGCCTACGCTCGCTCGAACGAATGCGAAATACACACTGGCACCGCGCATGGCACGTTCGCTGGGAGGCTATGGTACGCAGTCTGGATTCGAAGAACGTGTATCCGTTCGGCTCGACGAGCCCGGAGGAGCCGCCCATCGACGCCGTCCTGAGCGATCCGCGATGGGTCGGCCTGGTGATGAAGCAACCGCCGTCGCCGCAACCGGAACCGGGCAACGGACCGGATGCGCTGATCGCGGCGTTGCGCGCCGGGTTGCCGTTGATCTTCTGGCATCCGAGTGCCGGACCGGACGACTTGCGTGAAATCATCGACTGGCTGCTGGGTGGTGACGAGGGCTTTATGGATGTGCTGGACAGGCGCAGGACAAACGAATTCACCTCGGAGAGCGTTACCCGGGATTTGGTGGTAATGTGGGACGACCCGAATAGAGTAATTGCTCTTGACTAACCGAGAATCCCGACCCGGTAATGAGGGGATACCGCGGATGAGCGGACGCGACCAGGGCATCGAGGTGACGGACCGGCGGTCACCTCACTTCGAGGCGCCCGACTGGTGGATCTATCGGGGCACCGGGCGCCCGATCCACGACATCGATCTGGCCGAGCTGCTACCCGCACCACCGCCCTGGCGAGACTTCCACGGCGGCCCGCTGCCGGAACCAGACCAGCCCCCCGCCGACGACGGCGACGCGGACCGGCGGCTGGGTCCGGAGTTCAGCCTCGGCGAGCAGCACGTCGACCCGCACGAGCTCGACATGATCAACGCGGCGCTCTACCTGCGCCGTCCACTGCTGGTGACAGGCAAGCCAGGCGTGGGAAAGTCCAGCTCGGCCTACCGGATCGCCCGCGAACTGGGCTTGGGTCGCGTCCTGCGCTGGCCGATCACCAGCCGCACAGCCCTCTCCGCCGGTCTCTACGGCTACGACGCGATCGGCAGAGCACAGGCCGCGACCACCGCCGCCAACGCGCGGCGCGACGACGACGCGGCCGAGCCACCGATCGGCGACTTCATCCGGTTGGGCCCGCTTGGCACGGCTTTCCTGCCCAGCAGGTTGCCCAGAGTCCTGCTGATCGACGAACTCGACAAGTCCGAAGCCGATCTGCCCAACGATTTGCTGAGCATTTTCGAGGACGCGGAATTTACCATTCAGGAATTGGCGCGAATGCGTACCCATTCCAGTGAAGCGACCGTGCACACCGCGGATCCGAATCGCACCGCGCGCGTTCTCGAAGGTCGAATCGCCTGCCGCGCTTTTCCGGTAATCGTGATGACCAGCAATGGCGAGCGGGAATTTCCGCCCGCTTTCCTGCGGCGTTGTCTGCATCTGGAAATCCGCGAGCCGGACGCGGAGCAGTTGGCTGCCATGGTCGCCAACCACCTGCTTGACCCGAACGGCGAACACCGGGACCGGCTGGTGCGCGAGTTCGCCGAGCGCAGCCGCGCCGAAGGAGGGCTGCCTGCCGATCGTCTGCTGGACGCGGTCTACCTGGCCACCTCCGGCGCCTACCAACCGGATGACGCGGCCTGGCCGCGACTGATGGACGCCCTCTGGCACAGACTGTCGACGATGCGGTGATGTGGTCAGGCCGGCAGCCGTCCCCCGACCGAGTCCCGCCGCACGAGCGGGAGTCGGCACCGCAAGCGCGCCGGATCGGCATCGACGAGCTCGCCTGGGAAGACGTGGCCGACATCGTCTGGCTGGCCTCCGCCATCCACCCACCCCGCCAACCCGACTCGCCAGACCCCGAGCCAGGCCCCATCGAAGCGGCGGCAACCGCCCCCGCGAACATCCCGGCCCCCACCCCATCCAAGCCCACCACCGACGCCTCCCCCAACGAATTTCCCGACCAAGCTCCCCGCCACACCCCGGAGCCCGAATCGGAACCGGCGCCGCCGCCACCCATCACCTCCCTCTCGGTGGAACTCGGCGCCATGCCGAACGCATCGGTCGTCACCACGAACGGCGCGAACGGCTCGGGCATCGCCCCCGCCGATTCCCTGAAATTCATTCACGCGCTACGTCCGTTGAAGCGCCTGGTCCGGTCGCACCGCGACGATGCCGTCGTCCTGGACGAGGAGGCAACGGCCGAATGGGCCGTGCAGACCGGTAGTTGGTGGCCGATCCTCCGACCCCAGCGTGAACGCTGGGTCGATCTGACGCTGATACTGGACGGTGGCCCTTCGATGGCGTTGTGGCGCTCGCGCGTCGCCGCGTTCGTGGAGATGCTCGAACGACTCGGCGCGTTCCGCACCATCCAGATCCGCCTGTTGGATTTCACCCGACCCGGTGACAAACCGGTGTTGCGCGGCGGAACCCCGGGCACACCCGCGCGTGATCCCGGCGAGGTGCTGGACTCGTCGGGCCGTCGCGCGGTGCTCGTGCTGACCGACGGGGTGAGCAACGCGTGGCGGCAAGGCGCCATGCTGCCGACGCTGGCCACCTGGGGTCGCCGGATGCCGGTCAGCGTCGTGCACCTGCTCCCGCAACACCTGTGGGCGCGGTGCGGAATGACGCTGCACACCGCGCGTCTCGGCGTGCCGAGCGCGCTGAAACCCAACAGCCGCTGGGCCCTGGACCTCCCGGACGCCTGGCTCGAACCGGATCCGTCCGCGCTGAGGAGTCCGGGAACCGTGCCGGTGCCCGTGATCGAGCTGCAACCACGCTGGCTTTCCTGGTGGGCCCGGCTGATCACCGGCGGCTACCAGGGGCAGACGAACGGCACGGTGCTGCTCGCCGACGACACCCCGCCGGCCGAGGCACCGCCCGCGAAGCGGCAGTCCATGAGCGAAATGGTCCACCGATTCCGCAGTCTGGCGTCCCCACCTGCAGTGCGGCTGGCGACTTTGCTCGCGGCGCTTCCCGTCCATCTGGACGTGGCGCAACTCGTGCAGCGACGCTTCGTTCCCGACTCGAATGCTGAGCACCTCACCGAAATCCTGCTGAGCGGATTGGTCTATACTCCTCCGCTGGAGGATGGTGAGTCCACTTGGGACACAAGGGCATTCACCATCCCCCAGGCATGCCGTGAGTTGCTCCTCAACGGTGCTCGGCGTTCGACGACCGCCAATGTGGTGCGACTGGCGGCTGCTCACTTCGGCGAACGAATTCCAATGCTCGGTCACCTCCGAGACGCCATCGCCGATCCGAACAACACGCCGGATCCCATTCTCACCCACGAGAACCTGGCCGACGTGGAGCTGGAAGGCGCGGTGATGCGCGCGCTTTCCGGACCGTATCTGTCTCGTGCCGATCGGCTGAAACACACCACCAGGCACGAGGGTGTCATTGCAGCCAGCTCTGAATCAATCAAGAGCTCCGCACCGTCCACGAAAACTGCGAGCGACAACATGCCCGAGACGGCCCAGCGCGCCGACCGCCCGAACGAGTCACCGGCCCCCGCGATCTCCACGTATCCGGAGCCAGGCTCCTATCCCGTCCGACGCAGCGAGGCCGACCCGCAGCCGCAGGCCACCCCGTTCGAATATCAAAGCGGAACTTCTGTGTTCCACAATCGGCAGGCGGACGAACCGCCACCGGTATGGGGCAACGTCCCGCCGCGCAATCCCAACTTCACCGGCCGGGAAGAGCTTCTCGACCAACTCGGCAAACGCCTCACCGCGGGCGGCACCACCGCCGTGCTGCCCTCGACCTTGCACGGCATGGGCGGCATCGGCAAAACCCAGATCGCGACCGAGTACATCTACCGCCACCTGCACGACTACGACGTGATCTGGTGGATCGCGGCAGCCCGCCCCACCCAGATCCGCGCGAGCCTCACCGAACTCGCCGTCCAACTCGGCCTGCCCGGCGCCCGCGACGCGAACACCGCCGTCCTCGCGATACGCGAAGCCCTGCGCACCGGCCGCCCGTACCGCCGCTGGCTACTGGTCTTCGACGCGGCGGAAAGCCCAGAGGAAGTCCGCGAGTTCTTCCCCACCAACGGCCCCGGCGAAGTCCTGATCACCTCCCGCAACCCGGACTGGGCAGGCGTAGCCCGCCCCCTGGAACTCGCGGTGTTCGAACGCGAGGAAAGCATCGAACTGCTGCGCAAACGCGGCCCCGAAATCGACACCACCGACGCCGACCGGCTCGCCGACAAACTCGGTGACCTGCCGCTGGCCATCGAACAGGCGGCAGCCTGGCGTGCGGTCACCGGTATGCCGGTCTCCGAATACCTGCGCCTGTTCGACGAATCCGTCGCGGAAATCCTGGACACCTCCGCATCGGCGGACTACGAGGTCTCGGTCGCGGCGGCGTGGAACGTCTCCTTCGACGAGCTGAAAACCCGCAACCCGGCAGCGCACCAGATATTGCACATCTGTGCGTTCTTCTCCCCAGAGCCCATTTCCCGGGATTTGTTCACCGGTGTCAGCCGGGTGTCCATCTCCCCCGAACTGGACGCCGCGCTGCGCGACCCGATCAAACTGGCGCGCGCCATCCGCGACATCAACCGCTACGGTCTCGCCAAGATCGACCACGGCAACAACACCCTCCAACTGCACCGCCTGGTCCAGTTGGTGCTCCGCAACCGCGTGATGGCCCCGTCGGTGCACGCCCAGATGCTGCACGGCGCGCACCAACTGCTCGCCAGCCTCGACCCGAACGACCCGGAGTCGAGCAGGAACTGGCCCCGCTACCGCGAACTGCTGCCGCACGCCTACTCGGCGAGCATCGAGACCTGCGACGACGGCTGGGTCCGCCAACTGGCCATCAACCTGATGCGCTACCTGTTCCAGTGGGGCGACCACCACGAAGCCATGAAGCTGGCCCAGCGCGCGTACAAACGCTTCGAGGACAAGCTCGGTCCCACCGACCCGCACACCCTCGAAGTCGCCCGACTGCTGGGTTTCTACCAGTGGGGACTCGGTTTCTACGAGGAAGCGCGCAACCTCAACCAGCTCACCCTGAAACGCCGCATCGAGGTTTACGGTGCCGAGAGCGAGGAAACACTCGCGCTCCAGGTGAACATCGTCACCGACCTCCGCGCCAAGGGCGACTTCGCCGGGGCGATCAAGCTCAGCGAAGAGATCTACGAGAAGTCCAAGCGCCTGTTCGACGAGGACGACCCCGAAACGCTCAATGCGGCCTTCCAACACGCGCTGAGCCTGCGGCTGTCCGGCGAATACCAGGCCGCGGCCACCCTCGACGAGGAGACCCTGCGCCGGCGGATCGACGTACTGGGTCCCGATCATCCCCAAACGTTCAGCACCAACGCCTCGCTCATCATCGACCGGCGCGAGGCGGGCGAGTACATGCGCGCCCGGATCGAAGGCGAGAAGCTCACCGAACTTGTCCGCAGCCGCTACGGGGAAGACCACGCGAGGACCATCTCGCATACGTTCTACCTCTCGGTCTCCCGGCGCAAAGACGGCGACCACAACGGGGCCCTCGCCCTCTCGACCGACGCGCTCGGACGGTTCACCAGGATGTACACGGCGGAAAACCCCATCACAATGGGCGCCGCGCTGGCGAACTCCATCGATCTGCGGCACTCCGGTGACCTCGCAGCAGCCAAGGTGCTCGGCGAGAAAACCTTCGAGCGCTATCGCGACCTACTCGGCGAACACCACCCGCACACCGTCGCCGCGACCGTCGACATCGCGGTGACCCAACGCCTGCGAGGCGAGTTGTCCGACGCCCGCGACCTCGACGAGCGGGCAGTCGAGCAGTTGCGCACCACCATCGGACCTGATCACCCGTACACGATCATCGCGACCATCAACCTGGCCAGCGATCTCGCCGCGCTCGGCGAAACCGAGACAGCGGTGGAACTGGGCCAGAACGCAGTGGAACACGGCAATCCGATGCTGGGTGTGAATCATCCGACGATGCTGGCCGCGGCATTCAATCTCAGCCTGGACCTGCGCGCCGTGGGCAGGGTCGAGGAGGCGGAGACCTGGCACGAGCCGACGCTGGACAAATACCGCAAGGTGCTTGGCGAAGCGCACCCCGGCACCATCGCCGCGATCAAGGGCGTGCGTGCCGACTGTGATATCGACCCGATGCTGATGTAGCTCCGGCCCGGCTACCAGGACACCAACTGACCGAGCCAGGAAGCCAACCGCTCCACGGTCGGCGCCCGACCGACCGAACGCAGCCTGCGGTGTACTGCCCGGACCAGTTCCGGGCAGTACAGCAATGCGGATGCGGCCGGGCTCGGGCCCATGGCGGCGAGCGCGAGACCGAGGCCGACCAACGACGTCGGCCGGTCCGGCGTCTCGGTCAGCTCAGCCCGGTAGGCATTGGCAGCGTCGGCGAACCTGCCGGTCGC
Source organism: Pseudonocardiaceae bacterium (assembly GCA_036494465.1). Lineage (GTDB taxonomy): Bacteria > Actinomycetota > Actinomycetes > Mycobacteriales > Pseudonocardiaceae > CAJCJE01. The sequence goes on along the minus strand of DASXOJ010000092.1, from coordinate 43,982 downwards.
ATAGGCGAAATCCGCGACCGTGGCGCCGGGCACCGTCGGCCAGATCCGGCTCAGCTCGGCGTGTCCGGTCCCGGCGAGTCCGAGCCGCACCAGATCGGCCCGCGCATTCGACCACGCACCATCCGGCACGGGTGTGGGCGGCAAATCTGGCCTGCTCACGGTGAGTGGTGGCCGTTCCCGACCAGCCAGCCACGCGTTCGCCAGTTCCGCGACCACGTCCGGATCCGGCCGCAGATGCCGGGTCCGCCAGCCCGCACGGTGATCCTTGGCCGCCGAGGCAGCCAGCTCGCTGACGTCCTCCGCGATCCGCTCGCTCCGCCACGGATCGAAAACCTCCGCCACACCATCGAGGAATCGACGTCCGGCAGCGGTGAGCTGAGCGTCCCTGTGCAGCGCGTCCAACGTGAACCCGGTCTGCTTTCGCCAGTATGCGAACTCGAACGCCGCCCGCCGCGACAGCCGATCGTCACCCGTGTTCGCGAGCGTCCGCCACAACGCGGTGACCCCGTAGAACGCGAAAACGCCCTGAAACGCGCCACTGAACGGCCGGGGGTCATCTCGCCACGGCACGTAGATCCGTTCCCGAGGATCGTCGTCGTACAAACACGTCAGATGCAGCACCCCGCCGAGCACGATGTGCTGAAACTCGTGGACGAGCGTGGCGGCGAACGACGCTGCATCCGTCGGCCGAGCGACGACGGCACTGCCGAATGCCTCCCCGGTCGACGCGCTCGGATTGCGGAACAACACGTTCGGTTTGGGCACCAGCGAATCCAGCCCGACCGGCAGGAGCTGGGCGTAGTCCGGCAATGCCGCGACCAGCAAACGCCAACCATCCTCAAGCAATCGCTGCCACTCAACGAACTCCGCGTCGGCCAGTCGTTGAGCAGGCACCGGCTCGTAAAGGCCGCGATACGGATCGAGATCATCCAGCCGCACCGAGAACCGCTCCCGGCCAACAGCAGCGCGAACCCGCCGCACCCCGAACCAGCCAGGCGCGTCCACATCACGAGGACGCGGTACGCGTACCTGCCGCCCGCCCTGCGAGACGACGTAGTCACCCGCCCCGCCCCGGACCTCGGCCACGGCGAACGCCGACGAACTCGCCAACCGAGCCAACCCGAGCGAGGGCAGCGCGACGTCGCCACGCCAGGACGGCACCTCGATCGCGAAGTCCAGACCAGCCCGAATCGCAGCAGCAGCGGCGATCGCGTGCGCATGACCGAGATGCGCCCAGCGCGGACCGACCCCGTCGAACCCGTTGCGCAGCAAGCGAGTCGTGTAACCGGCCCAGGTACCCGTGTACGGATGGGCGAGCAGCCGGTCGAACGCGCCGGGTGAGGTGTCCTCTACCCGGGCGAGCAGTTCCCACAGCGCTTCGATCGACGGCAACGGACCGAATTGCTCCGGCGTCTTGGCAACGGCCTCCAACAAAGCGAACAACAACAACTTCCGCCTGCTGCGCTCCGCTCCGCGCAGCCTGCGCATCATCGATTTATCACCCTTGATCCGGGCGAACGCGTCGAAATCGGCCCAGGACAGGCGATGAAATGTGAGGCCCTCGGTAGTTCGATCCGTCGAATGAGGTGCCATCAGTCGATGCGCTCACCTGAGCCATCGGAGCTGCTTCGGTACCGAACCTGGACCTGCTCGGTTTGCGCCACCACACCGATCATGGACTGGCGCAGGAGTTCGCCCGCCACCTGGCGCAGCCTCGTAAAAGGCACTCCGTCGAGTTCGACCAACTCGGATTCGATACCGGGTTCGGTGTTCGCCGAATTCATGATGTCGACCCCCTCAACCGCGACCTGTTCCGGATCAGGCAATCCCATGGTCTCGCAGCCCGACCTGATCCGGAAGACGCAATGGCTATTGGCCGTTGACCGCTGCCGGCCCACCCAGATCAGATTCCGGCGAAATCCCGCGAAGGTGAAGTAGCGCAAGTCGTGGGTGCGCACCTACGAACTGAACGTGATCAGCGTCCGCTACCCGAGCGGCAGGCCCACGACCCGGCTCACCGATAAGGACAAACGCGTCCTCGGCGCCGAGGCCAAGAATCTCTGGGAAGACCGGCTGATCTGGGATCTGCCCTACAACGGCATCCGCCACTCAGCCGCACATGGCGCCGCCCACGACGATGCCGCGCGCGGCAGGTTCGAACTGCCGTGATCAGACGTTGAAGCGAAACTCGGTCGAGTTCCGCCTCAACGCAACATCATCAGTAGTGGTAGCGCGCAGCAAGGATGATGATCTCGTCGTTTCCGACGATATAGACAAGACGATGCTCATCATCGATCCGCCGAGACCACGCTCCAGGCAAGTGGTACTTCAGGGGCTCAGGCTTGCCGATCCCCTCAAACGGATCACGAAGGACGTCCTCGATGAGCTTGTTGATCCGAAGCAGCATCTTGCGATCGTTCTTCACCCGGGAGGTGTAGTCCTCCCATCCATGTTCTTCGAAAACCAACCTCACGTGGTGTGCTGCTCTGCGGCTGGTCCATCGGGGTCGATCAACTCACGCTCGGCAAGACGCATACTGTTCAGTGCGTTCTCGTACGCCTTGAGCAGGCGGCGGGCATTGGCAGGCGAGCGCAGAAGGTATGCCCCTTCACGCAGGGCTGCGTAGTCGTCAGCGGAGACGAGCACAGCATTGCCGTGCTTGGAAACGATCTCGATGGCGTCGTGATCGTCATTGACCCTCTTGATCAGTGGGAAGAGCTCCTTGCGCGCCTCGCTCGCCGTGATTGACATATCAGACCCCTCCACAAGTGGTACTAGATACCGTACCACTTGGAGTAGCTGGTGACCATCACCCACCGAGCCATGGTCACGTCTTCACACATTGAAGCGGAACTCGACGACGTCGCCGTCGGTCATCAGGTAGTCCTTGCCTTCCATCCGGACCCTGCCTGCGGAGCGGGCGGCGGCCATCGAGCCCGCGGCCATCAGGTCGTCATAGGAGACGATCTCGGCCTTGATGAAGCCGCGCTCGAAGTCGGTGTGGATGACGCCCGCTGCCTGCGGGGCGGTGGCGCCCTGCGGGATCGTCCAGGCGCGGGACTCCTTGGGGCCTGCGGTCAGGTAGGTCTGCAGGCCGAGGGTGTGGAAACCGGCGCGGGCCAGCGCGTACAGGCCCGGTTCCGGCTGACCGATGGATTCGAGCAGTTCGCGCCTGGATTCCTCGTCCAGTTCGAGCAGTTCGGCCTCGACCTTGGCGTCCAGGAACACCGCGTCCGCGGGGGCGACCAGGTCGGCGAGGGTCTTGCGGCGCGCCTCGTCGACCAGTACAGCCTCGTCGGCGTTGAACACGTAGAGGAACGGCTTGGCGGTGAGCAGGCTCAGCTCGCGCAGCGCTTCGAGGTCCACTTCGGACTGTGCGGCGAACAGGGTGCGGCCGGAGTCGAGGATCTCGCGCGCGGCCTTGGTGTTCTCCAGCGCGGGCCGGGCCTCCTTGCGGGTCCTGGCCTCCTTCTCCAACCTGGGCAGTGCTTTGTCCACGGTCTGCAGGTCGGCCAGGATCAGCTCGGTGTTGATGGTCTCGATGTCGCTCGCCGGGTCGATCGTGTCGTCGACGTGCAGCACGTCCGGGTCGTCGAAGACGCGGATGACCTGGCAGATCGCGTTGGCTTCGCGGATGTTCGCGAGGAACTGGTTACCCATGCCCGCGCCCTCGGACGCGCCCTTGACGATGCCGGCGATGTCGACGAAGGACACCGTCGCGGGCACGATCCGCGCCGATTCGAACATCTTCGCCAGCGCGTCCAGCCTGCTGTCGGGCAGCGGCACTACGCCGACGTTGGGTTCGATCGTGGCGAACGGGTAGTTCGCGGCGAGGACATCGTTGTTGGTCAGGGCGTTGAACAGGGTCGACTTTCCCACGTTGGGCAGGCCGACGATGCCGAGGGTGAGGCTCACGACCGACCAGTCTAGATGTCGCCCGACCTGGCCCGAACCGCCGGTTCAGGCCGAGCGCGTTCCGTGCACCTGCAAGGTCGATCCGGTGCGGGCCCTGCGCACCCGCAATCGGACCGGAATGCGCTGGCGCAACTCTTCGACGTGCGAAACCAGGCCGACCACCCGGCCGCCCGCGCGCAGCTCGTCGAGGGTGTCCATGACCTGGTCGAGGGTGTCCGCGTCGAGCGTGCCGAACCCCTCGTCGATGAACAACGTGTCGAGCAGCGCGCCGCCGGTCTCCGCCGCGACCACGTCGGCGAGACCAAGTGCCAGCGCGAGCGATGCCAGGAACGACTCACCACCGGAGAGCGTCTTGGCTGGCCGGACCCGCCCCGAGTAGTCGTCGAGCACGTCGAGCCCCAGCCCGCCTCTGGTGCCGCGCGGGCCGCCCGCCGACGAGCGCACGAACGAGAACCGGCCCTGACTCATCCGGCGCAGCCGCCGCGACGCCGAGTCCGCGACCTCGGCCAGCCGGGCCGCGAGCACGTAGGAGCGCAGCGACATCTGGTGCGCGTTCTGACCACGCCCGTTCACCACGTCGGTCAACGCGGCCAATTCGGCTTGACGTGCCTGCGCTGGCGCGAGCCGCTGCCAGGCATCGGTCAACCGGGCAGCGAGGTCGGTCACCTCGTCGACCCGGCGCTGCGTCTCCTGGAATGCCGCATTGGCCACGTCTGCTCGCTCTTGCGCTGCCTCGACCTGCGCTTGCGCACCGGCCAAGTCGATGTCGGTGTCGATGCGGATACCGGCCAGCTCCGGTTCGGCGAGCACGGCTCGGGCGGCCGACTCCTGGCGATCGGCCGCGACCAGGCGCCGTTGCAGGTCGTCGAGCACGTCCGGACCGCGCGCGGCCGCCAGCGCCTCGACCTCGTCCACGAAGTCGGCGGCGACGGCCGCCGCAAGCACTTCGGCCCGCGCCTGCTGGACGCGTTGTTCGGCCTGTTCCCGCGCCGACCTGGCCTTGGCCAACTCGTCGAGCGCCTCGATCACGGTCAGCAGGTGCGCACGCCGGGCCGCGACGTCCGGGAAGTCGCCGCGCGCCGCGTCCAGCCGCTGCGCGCGGGCCGCGACTGCCTCGGCCAGCCGGGCTCGTTCCGTCGCGAGCGCGGCCTGGTCCCGTTCTGCCTCGACCTGCTCCGCGCGCAGGTCGGACGCGTCGTGTTCCAGCCGGGCGACGAGTTCGGTGCTGGCCACCAGGGTGGCCGCGCGGGTGGCCGCGGTGGCGAGATCCGCTTCGGCCGCACCGAGTTGGTCGGCGATGTCGGGTTCGGTCCGGCCTGCCAGCCGCTCGACCAGCGCGTCCAGCCGATGTCGTGCTTCCGCTGCGGCCAGGCCGGTTCGTTCCCGTTCGGCGTTCGCCGCTTGTTCGGCCTCGGCTGCCGCGCTTTCGTCCGTTTCGCCGATCGATCCTGGTGCCGAAACTGCCTGGGCTGGATGCTCTGGCGAGCCGCACACCGGGCAGGGGTGGTCCGCGGTCAGCGCGCCAGCCAGTTCGGCGGCCATCCCGTCGAGCCTGCGCTGCCGCGCGTCCAGCAACGCTTCCCTGGCCCGCTGGTGCGCGTCGATCGTCTCGGTGGCCTCGTTCCGCCGCACGAGGTCGACCGCTTGTACCGAGGGCAGGCGCATCGCGTCGGCGTGTAGTGCGCGCAGTTCGACGGTGTGGGCGCGCACACCGTCGAGCCGGTTGGCGGCGCTCATCCCCGCGTCGCGTTCGGCGTGTGCGTCGGCCAGGCGCTGCGGCAGGTTCGCCAGTTGCTCGGCCAGTTCCGCGACGCGCACGCCGGTATCTCCGTACCGGGCCACCAGTTCGGTCAATCGAGCCGCCTCGACGCGCTGGGTTTCGGCCTCCGCGACCAACTGGCGCAAGCCACCCGCCTCCTCGCGCAGCGCGCCCGCCAATGCGCGCAGCGACGGCAGGTCGCTGCCGGTTTTGGCGCGCCCGGCCAACGTGGCCACCGCGAGCTGTTCCGCTCGTACCGCCGCGGCGAGGTCGGCCTCGGCGCGTCGTGCGGCAGTCGCGGCGATGAGCACCGGTTGGCAGCGGTGCGCGGCGGACAGTTCCTCGGCGAGCGCGCGCCGGGTAGCGGCACCGTTGTCCAATTCCGCCAACGTGGCCAGCGCGGTGGTCACCCGGCGGATCCGTTCGGCCAGGTCACGGCGGTGCGCGAACTCCTGTTCTGCGCGCACCCGGTTTTCCCTGGCCAGCCGGTCTTCCTTTTCCGCGTCGACGGCATCTCCGCGCAACCGCGCATGCAGGGCGGCGAGCCAGCCGATGTCGGCGGACGACTCGTCGTGCGGTTCGATGCCTGCCGCCTGCCCGACCCTGGCCAGCAGCTCCCGCACGTCCTGCCGGATTTCCTCCACCGCGCGACCGCGTTCGGTTCGTGCGCCGCGGAACCAGTGCTCCACGTCGGCGAACCGCTGGGTGCCGAACAACTTCTCCAGCAGCCGCTCCCGCTCCGCCGTCTCCGCACGGAGGAACCGCGCGAAGTCACCCTGCGGCAACAGCACGACCTGGAAGAACTGCTCGGCGCTCATCCCGAGCAACCGGGCAACAGTGCGGTTGACCTCGTCGATGCGCGCGAGCCCATCCGGCGCGTGGCCGCTCGGCGTGGTGCCGACCCAGGTCAGCGATGCCTTGGCACGCTGCGTGGTGGTGCCGCTGCCGTCCCGCTTGGGCCGCTCGTACTCGGGAGCGCGCACGATCAGCAACCGGTGGCCCTGCACGGTGAATTCCAGCCGGACCTCGGTCGCGACATCGGGCTCGGCATAGTCGCAGCGCAACCGCTTGATCTCGCCCCGAGCACCGGGCACGGTGCCGAACAACGCGAACGCCACCGCGTCCAGCAACGTCGTCTTGCCTGCGCCGGTATCGCCGTGCAGCAGGAACAGTCCGTCCGCGCCCAACGCGTCGAAATCGACGGATTCCGCGCGCGGATACGGGCCGAACGCGCGAACCTGGAGATGGTGCAGCCTCATTGCCTCGCCTCCAGTTCTCGTACCGCCACGAACGCCTCGGAAAACAGCGCGCGTTCCGCGTCGGTCGGTGCGCTCCCCCGGCAGTCCAGCACGAATTCCTCGGCGACGGACGCATCATCTCGGCCATGCGCCGCACAACGCGGTTCGGGTCGTGCCTGCGCGCCGTCCGGCAACCATTCCAGCCGTACCGCGAACGGAAACCGTTCCTGCAACCGGCGCATGGCGTCCAACGGGCGCACCGGATCGGTGAGCATCGCGAACAGGTAGCAGCCGGTGACACGCTCGTTCGCCGGATCCGCCAGCAGGTCGGCCAGTTCGCCGCGCAGCGTGGCCAATCTCCTCGGCACCGGCAGTTCGTGCCGCCGCGCCTGCGCCAGCCCGTTCGCGACGAGATCGACCAGCCACACCGATTTGTGCTGGGTCGCCTCGGAAAACGAGTACGCGATCGGACTGCCCGCGTAACGCAGGTGCTCGGCGAGGGTCTGCGCGCCGTGCAGGTGCCCGAGTGCCACGTAGTCGATGCCGGCGAAGACCGTGGCGGGCACGTCCTCGATGCCGCCGACCGCGATGGTGCGTTCGGAATCCGACGGCGCCGCACCGGTCACGAACGCGTGCGCGAGTACGACCGACCGGACACCCGGCCCGCGCTCGGCGAGATCCGCGCGAACCCGGTTCATCGCCTCGCCGAGCACGCCCGCATGCCCGCGCAGCTCCGGTTTGCCCAGCGCGTGCCGGGCCGGATCCGGCTCCAGATAAGGAATCCCATAGCAGGCCACCGGGCCGTGCTCGTCGCGCAGCAGCACCGGGCGGTCGAGTTCGGCGACGCTGGTGCGCAGGTGCAATCCGCCCGCGGCGGCGAACTCGGCGAAGGCGCCGAGTCGTTGCGCCGAATCGTGATTGCCCGCGATGATCACCAGTTCCGCGCCTGCCGCGCGGATTCGGGACAATGCTCTCGTGCAGGTGGCCACCGCCTCGGCGGAGGGCACCGCGCGGTCGTACAGATCGCCGGACACCACAACGACATCCACCCGCTCGGCCTCGACCAGTTCGGCGATGGCGCCGAGCACGATCTCCTGATCGGCAAGCAGATCCCGGCCGTGGAACGTACGTCCCACGTGCCAGTCGGAGGTGTGCAGCAATCGCATGAGAGCCAAGTTAGATGTGCGGGCCGACTTTTCCCGGTAGCGACACCGCCTTCTCACTCGAACGTGTGTTCGAACGTGCTTTTCGTCGGAGATGCGGGTAAAGATCAGATGTAGTAGGTGCGGGGCCACCCGAGAAGTTCGACCGAATCGACCCAGGAGCTCGACATGACCGCAGTCACCGGCATCGCCGCCATCGTGCTGGCATTGCTGCTCGTCGGTGCGACCGTGCTGTTCTGGAAGCTGTACCAGGACAGCAATCGCCGCGCGGACGCGGCGCTGCGGATGGTGGAGGCCGAACGCGAACGCACCGACCAGCAGCAGACCGCGCTCAACCGCTACCAGGTCACCTTCGCCTCCATCCGGGGCCGGGGTGAACTCGGCGAACAGCTGTTGGTGGAGACCGCGCGTTCGCTCGGTCTGCGCGAGGGCCTGCACTTCACGCTGCAGACCGATGTCGCGGGCGGTGGCGCGGTCCGGCCGGACATGGTGCTGGAAGTCGGTGGCGGCAGGCAGGTTCCGGTCGACGCCAAGATGAGCCTGGCCTGTTGGGCCGAGGCCATGGAGACCGACGATCCGACCGAACGGCTGGACGCGCTGCGCGTGCACGTGCGCAACATCCGCTCCCGCGCCAGCGAACTCGCGGGCAAGGGCTACCAGCGCTGGGCGGACGCGATCTACGGCACGATCATGTTCGTCCCGTCGGACGCGGCGGTCGTCGTCGCCATGGACACCGACCCGGAGCTGTTGCGCTGGCTGCTCGATCGCCGAGTGTTCCTCTGTGGACCGACCGGGTTCGCGGTGATCGCGTCGGCGGCCATGTTCGCGGCGACCGAACGCGCCATCGCCGAGGACGTGGAACAGGTGCGTATGCAGGCCGCGGCGGCGCACCGGACCGCAGGCGGCGCGGTGGACGCGTTCAACCTCTCCAGCACGCACTTACAACGCTTCCTGGCCGCGCGCAGGCGCGAACTCGACGCCCTGGAGAGCTTCCGAGGGGTCGTCACGCCGTTGACCGAGGCGGCGGCGAGCCCGACCCCGCTGGCGTCGATCCGGCGGCCGGAGGAGTTGGCCAGCGGCAGCCAACCGTCACTCGGCGAATAGGCCGATCGGCGGCACGCGGCGTGGCATCCGATCGACCGGCCACACCGGACGAGACCAGCGCGACGCGACCGCCCATTGGAGACACCCTCGAGTGAAATCTTCGTACGAAACCGAATCGGGCGAAGTTCGCCCCGATACCGGGCAGACCACACCAGATACCAAGGAGGTGATCAACCTTCCTCGACCGCTCCGTCCCGAGAACAACCCGACTAGCTGGGTAAACGTCGATCGCGATGAGATCACCAGCCGAATCTTTTCGCGAACTCGACACTTGCACACACGCCAAGAAACCGCCAAAGTTCAAGGCTTGAGCTGATAGGTCCTGGACTGGACACCGGCGCGCTCACGAATTGGCTACGGTATGGATACGTGACCGGGCTCGCCAACCAACGCGAGCGCAACCAACTCGTCGGTCGAGGACCGTGCGGTACCAGTGATGTGAAGGGCCAGTGAGGTGAAGGCGTGACAACGACGCGCGATCGTGGACGCGAGGCAAGAGCCACGTCGAGTGGCCCTCGTTGGGACGAGCGTTCCGCGTTCGGCAGCCGCGGGTGGCCGTGGTGGGCCGCAGTGGTCCTGGCCCTCGGCCTGTCGATCGTCGGCGCGGTGATCGACGAGAAGTCCAACTCGAACATCGCCACGATCTTCCGGGCGGCGTACGTGATCGGCTGCGTCGCCGCGGTCTGCATGGTCCGCCGCAGGAATCTGTTCGGGCCGATGGTGCAGCCGCCGTTGATCCTCGTGGTCGTGGTACCGCTGGTGGCCGCCGCGTTGGACGACAAGCCCGGCAGCAAGGTCCTGGTGATCGGCCCGCAGCTGATCAACAACTTCCCGGTGATGGCCATCACCACGGGCGTGACCGTGGTGCTCGGCGTGATCCGGTACCTGGTGCAGCGCCGCCCGGTCGACGACGACTTCGACGCCGATCGCCCGCGCCGGTCGGAGAGCCGTTCGGAAAGCCGGGACCGCGATCGGGGACCGTCCGGTCGCGACCGCGACTTGGACGACCGTCCGTCCGCCGGCAGCCGGGGCTCCCGCCCGCCGGCGGGCCGCAGCGGCCAGGACCGGACGCCACCGCGCGACCGCGCCCGGGTCGACCCGAGCCGGAACCGTGCGGGCAGCGACCGCGATCGCGGCGCCGACCGGGGCCAGTCGTCGAGCCGCGAGCCGCGCGACCGCGCCCGGGATCCCCGGGACCGTGAACCGCGCGACCGCGATCCGCGTGGCGATCAGCCTCGTGGCCGGTCGCCGCGCGACCGCGACCCGCGCCGCGAGCCCCGTCGTCGCAACGACGACTACTGACCAGCTGAACACATACGAACGCCGCCTCGAATCCCGTTCGAGGCGGCGTTCGTGTGTCTGGCGGGTCAGGACTTGGCGCCGCCGAGGTCCTTGCGGAGCTCGCGGGGCAGCGCGAAGGCGATCTTTTCGTTGGCAGTGGTGACTTCCTGCACGTCCGACCAGCCGCGCTCGGCCAGGAAAGCCAGCACCTCCTCGACCAGTACCTCGGGCACGGACGCACCGCTGGTGACGCCGACGGTGCCCGTACCGGTCAGCCACGCCTCGTCGATCTCGGACGCGTAGTCGATCAGGTAGGACGTGCGGGCGCCCGCCTGCACGGCGACCTCGACCAGCCGCTTGGAGTTGGAGGAGTTCGTCGAGCCGACGACCAGGACCAGGTCGCATTCCGGCGCCATCGCCTTCACCGCGACCTGGCGGTTCTGGGTGGCGTAACAGATGTCATCGCTGGGCGGGTTCTGCAGGCCGGGGAAGCGTTCGCGTAGCGCGTCGACCCGTTCCATGGTCTCGTCGACCGACAACGTGGTCTGCGACAACCAGACCACTTTGGACGGATCGCGGACGTCGACCTTCGCTACGTCCTCCGCCTTGTCCACGAGCTGGATGTTGGTCGGGGCTTCGCCGGTGGTGCCGTCGACCTCTTCGTGGCCGGTGTGGCCGATCAGCAGGATGTCGTAGTCGTTCTTGGCGAACCGCTTGGCTTCCTGGTGCACCTTGGTCACCAGGGGGCAGGTCGCGTCGATGGTGCGCAGGTTTCGTTCGGAGGCTTCCTGGTGCACCATCGGCGAAACACCGTGCGCGGAGAACACGACCAGCGCGCCTTCGGGCACTTCGTCGGTCTCGTCCACGAAGATCGCGCCGCGTTCACGGAGCTGGTCGACCACGAACCGGTTGTGCACGATCTCCTTTCGCACGTAGATCGGCGCACCGTAGGTCTCAAGTGCTTTCTCGACGGTCACCACGGCGCGGTCGACGCCCGCGCAGTAACCGCGTGGCTTGGCCAGCAGGACTCGCTTGCCCTGGGGTCGGTCGGGGGAGCCTGGCTCGGTAACCGGAGTCGACGCCGTCATGTCACTAGCGTACGTGCGGGTCAAAGTCGTATGGTTGCCGCTCTGGTGTCACGCGTCACGTACCAATCATCAACGGTGCGTAGCGCTGGGCAGGACCGCCGGACTGGGGCAGGCTAGAGGACATGAAGCCACTACCGCTGCCGTTGCGGGTCGCCGCCGGCCTCGCGGTCACCGCCGTGGACCGCGCTCGTGAACTGCCGGAGAAGCTGGCTGAGCTGCCGGTCACCGTGGTCAGTCAGGCGCTGCAACTGTCTATGCGGGTGCAGCAGCAGGTCACCGAGCTCGCGATCAAGGGCGACGAGGCGCTGTCGTCGTTGCGCCCGGTCGAGGAAACGCCTGAGTGGGCGACGTTCGACGAGGACAAGATCGGCGTCGACTATGACGCGACCCCGGTGTGGGGTGAGGCACGCAACGGCGCCCGGTCGAAGTTCGACGCGGTCGAGCTGACCGAGGACGACGAGATCGCGGCCGACACCGACGAGATCGAGACAGTCGAGCCCGAGACAGCTGGGATCGAGACTGAGCCCGAGGACGCCGAGCCCGAGGACGACTCGCCGGCGGCGCTGCCGAGCTATCCCGAGCTGACGCTGCCGCAAGTGCGTGCCCGGCTGCGCCTGTTCGACGAGGACCAGCTGACCGAGTTGATCGAGTTCGAGCAGCGGCACGGCAACCGGGAGGAGTTCGCCGGGATGTTGACCCGTCGACGCAACACCGTGCGCGATCAGCGGTGACCGACCCGCAGGCGACCAGTTCAGGACCGCCGACCAGCCCCGAATCGCCCTGGCCGGTGCGGACGGTGGCACGCAAGATCGCGGAGTGGATCAACCGGCTCGGGACGATCTGGGTCGAGGGCCAGGTGACGCAGATTTCCGCGCGGCCCGGTACCGCGACGGCGTTCATCACGCTGCGGGATCCGTCCGCTGACGTGTCGCTGAGCATCACGTGTCCGACGAACCTGTTGCGCGGTCAGCAACAGATGCTGGCCGAGGGCAGCCAGATCGTCGCGCACGGCAAGCCGACCTTCTACATCAACCGGGGCACGCTGAGCCTGCGGGTCGACGAGATCCGCGCGGTGGGCATCGGTGAACTGCTGGCGCGGATCGAGCGGTTGCGGCGGTTGCTCGCGGCCGAGGGTTTGTTCGAGCCTGCCCGCAAACGCAAGCTGCCGTTCCTGCCGGGCACGATCGGATTGATCACCGGCCGGGCTTCCGCCGCCGAGCACGACGTGCTGACCAACGCGCAGCGGCGCTGGCCCTCGGTGCGGTTCCGGGTGGAGAACGTCGCGGTGCAGGGTCCGATGGCGGTGCCGCAGATCCTGGAGGCGCTCTCTTCGTTGGAGCGCGACCCCAAGGTCGAGGTGATCGTGCTGGCCAGGGGCGGTGGCAGCGTCGAGGACCTGTTGCCGTTCTCGGATGAGGCGCTGTGCCGCGCGGTGTCGGCATGCCGGACACCGGTGGTCAGCGCGATCGGGCACGAACCGGACACGCCGCTGGTCGACCACGTCGCGGACCTGCGCGCGTCGACCCCGACCGACGCGGCCAAGCGGATCGTGCCGGACATCGCGGAGGAACTGCACCGGATCTCGGTGTTGCGCGAACGGGCGCGACGCTGCCTGCACGGTTGGGTCGACCGGGAGCGACGGTTGCTGGACGCGTTGCGCAGCAGGCCGGTGCTGGCCGATCCGCTCGGGCCGATCGCGCGCAGGGCCGAGGAGGTCGAACGGGCGCGGGAGCGGTCGCGGCGCGCGATGCTGGCCACACTGAGCCGCGAGCAGACCGGGTTGTCGGCGACCAGGTCGCGGTTGACCACGCTCGGACCTGCGGCGACGCTCGCGCGCGGCTACGCGATCCTTCAGGTCCTCGACGATTCCGTCGATACCGGGGGTGAGCCGGCCCCAGTGACAACCGAGCCTGGGCAGAGCACGCTGGTGGATGGTGATCCCGTGACCGAGACGCGCGCGAGCACGCACGTGGTGCGGTCGATCGGTGAGCTGGGCCCCGGCAGCCGAATCCGGCTGCGGGTCGTCGACGGCGCGGGTTTCGCGACGGTGTCCTCGGTGGAGAGTGACGGCGGATGATGAGCCAGCCCAGGAAGCTCGCCGCGATGCCGGTCGCGGCCCGGGAAGCGACGTATCTGCCGCTGGCCACGTCGGCGGCGCGCGCCGCGATGATGGCCGCGCCCGACGAGCGGGCCCGCGTGAACGCCGAGACCGTGTGCGAGTACGCGGAGGCGGTGGAGCTGGCCGCGTCGGAGTGCTGGACGGTGCTGGTCGCCGGCTGCCACTCCCCGGCGCGCCGGGTGTTGATCGGCCGGTTGCGCACGCTCACCGAGGCGACGTCGCGCTACGTCGGACTGGACTGCTGGTTCCGGGCGAGCTCGCCGCACCGCCTCCGGGTGGTCGGCGCGGAGATGAGCATCGCCGAGGCGGTCACCGAGGGTGACGGCGCTGAGTTCGCCGAGGCGTTCGTCGGCTACGACCAGGCGGTGGCCACCGCAGTCGTGAGCACGCTGAACCGGCCCGCCGCACGCGGCTGAGCGCGGTGCGGGAAGCTCGCATCATGACGCCGAGCGCACGACGCAAGAACGATTCCGCCGAGCAGGCGCCCGAACTCGGCTACGAGCAGGCGCGGGACGAGCTGATCGAGGTCGTGCGCAAGCTGGAGGCGGGCGGACTGTCGCTGGAGGAGTCGCTGGCGTTGTGGGAGCGCGGCGAGGCATTGGCCACGATCTGTGAACACCAACTCGCCGGCGCCCGCGACCGGGTCGAAGCCGCGCTGGCCCAGGCCGAGGACAAGGACGACGACCCGCAGAGCTGATTCATTCAGCGCAGGGTCTGGCTCGCGGTCCGTAGTTCGTCTAGGGCCGCCAGCGTGTACGGCGCCAGGGTGGCGTCCTGGTGGTCCTCCACCCATTCGGCATAGCCCTGCTTGAACGCGAGAACGCCGAGTTCGGCGGCGAGCTGCGCGGTGGCGCGTGGCACGCCTCTGACCAGCAGGGCTTCGGTCATGGCCGCCGCGAGGCCGACGTTCTTGAGGGCGTCGCGCTCCTGGAGTTCGGCGTTGGCGGCGACGGCGGCCTTGATGCGCGGGCCGAGTTCGCGGTTCAGCGGGCCCATCGCGTTGGACGCGCGTTCGAGTCCTGCCGCAACCGCCACGAGCGGGGTCGCGTCGTCGGGCGCCTCGGTGATCCCTTCGGCGAGCAGCCGGCTCAGCGTGTCCTGCCCGGCCGCGAGCAGTTCGCGCTTGTCCGGGAAGTGCCGGAAGAACGTGCTCTTGGTGACGCCCGCGCGTTCGGCGATCTGGGCGATCGTCGTGGTGTCGTAGCCCTGTTCGGCGAACAGGTCCACCGCGGCCAGGACCAGCCGTTCGCGCGCCCCAGGTTCCCACCGTGCCATGCGGCCAATGATAAGTGATGGGACCCTTGTCTCGTCATCCTGCTACAGTGACGGGACAAGAGTCCCATCATGGAGGAAAGCCCATGCGCATCTTCATCACCGGCGGCACCGGCCGGATCGGCTCGGCCGTCATCACCGAACTGCTCGGCAACGGCCACACCGTCCTCGCCCTCGCCCGCTCCGACTCGGCCGCGGCGGCCCTGCGAACCGCTGGCGCCGAACCACTCCTGGGCGGCCTCACCGACCTGCCCGCGCTGCGCTCCGGCGCCGCCAAGGCCGACGGCGTGATCCACCTCGCCTTCAGCCACGACTTCAGCACGCCCGAGGCGGTGGCACGGGCAGTCGCCGAGGAGAGCGCCGCGATGGCGGCCATCGGCGAGGAACTCGTCGACAGCGACCGCCCGTTCATCACCGTCTCCGGCACACCCGCGGTGCCCGGCCGGTCCTCCACCGAAACCGACCCGCTACCGACCGACGGACCCGTCGGCGGTCGCAGCCGCTCGGTGATGTCCGTGCTGGACCTGGCCGCGCGCGGCGTCCGGAGCGCCGCTGTCCGGCTGCCCCGCACGGTGCACAGCGACGGCGACGGCGGATTCGCAGGCATCCTGATCGACGCGGCACGCCGCAGCGGAGTGGTCGGCTACCCCGGCGACGGCAGCCAGCGCTGGCCCGCCGTGCACGCATTCGACGCGGCCGTGCTGTTCCGGCTGGTCCTGGAACACGCGCAGGCCGGGACCGCGTGGCACGCGGTGGCCGACGAAGGTGACGCCGTTCGCGACATCGCCGAGGTCATCGGCCGCAGGCTGGGTCTCGTGGTGCAGGCCGTACCAACGGAGTCGTTCGGCCCGCTCGGCCCGATCTTCGCCACCGACCAGCCCGCGTCGAGCGCGCATACCCAGGCGGCCCTCAGCTGGCAGCCGCAACACCCGAGCCTGCTGGCGGACCTGGAGAGCATCCAGCCCTGAGGTCAGGAGCCGGGGGTCAGGAGCCGGGGGTTGGCGTGACGGGGGCGGTCTGGACGGCGGTCGCCATGGTGGTGAACTCGGCCTGGTCGCCGTTGCCCGAGATCAGCATCCGCACCGCGCCGAGATCCACGCCCCAGGAGACTTCGTCGCGGGTGCCCTGGTAGATCGTCCACGTCTTCCCGGCGACGTCGACGGTGCCTTTGGGCGACATCGGTGCGTCGCTGCCGGTACCTGCCGCTTCGCGGGCGAGGTCGATGACGGCGGCGGACGATTCGGCGATGGAGACGTAGCGGCCTGCGGATGTGATGAAGCCGATGCGCAGGCTGTTGGGTTGGCCGTTGGTCACGGTGGGGCCGACCTGGTCGAGGTCCGCCGAGTTGGGGTGCCAGTCCGAGGGCAGCTTGGGCTGGTGCAGGGGGAAGTGCAGTTGACCGGCGCCGAGCTGGAACTGCTGGTTCTCGTCGATGACCGGGCCGCCGATGGGGGCGTCGGTGGACGGGCCGCCGGGGTTGAACGAGATGGTGTTGGTGATCAGCGCCAGGCCGACGATGACGACCACGAGCACGCCGACCGCGACCGACATCTCCTTCACGCCCCAGCGCAGCCGCGCTGCTCGTCCGCTCGGGGCGGGAGCCTGGGATTCCGGAGGAGCGGAGTCGGTGTTCTGGTCAGCCACGACGTCCATGGTCGCAGGTGGGTTAACTCACCTATCGGCGGCCACCGGCGCCGAGGATGCCGCGACTGGACCAATCGTCTGGGAGAATCCGCCCATCAACCAGGCAGGAGGCGCGATGAACACCTCGGACCCGGCAATCACCCTCACCCCGCCCGGGCGGGAGGCACCGGATCGAAACCTGGCCTTGGAGCTGGTGCGGGTCACCGAAGCGGCCGCGATGGCGGCGGGCCGGTGGGTCGGGCGTGGGGACAAGAACGGCGGGGACGGCGCCGCGGTCGACGCGATGCGCAAGCTGATCGGCACGGTGTCCATGCGCGGCGTCGTCGTGATCGGCGAGGGCGAGAAGGACCAGGCGCCGATGCTCTACAACGGCGAGCAGGTCGGCAACGGCGACGGGCCGGACTGTGACGTGGCGGTCGACCCGATCGACGGGACGACGCTGATGGCGAAGGGCATGCCGAACGCGATCGCGGTGCTGGCGGCGACGGAGCGGGGCGCCATGTTCGATCCGTCGGCGGTCTTCTACATGGAGAAGCTCGCGGTCGGACCGGAGTGCGCGGATGTGATCGATCTGACCGCGCCGGTTGGCGAGAACATCCGGCGGGTGGCGAAGGCCAAGAGCAGTGATGTGTCCGACGTGACGGTGTGCATTCTGGACCGGCCCCGGCACGAACAGCTGATCAAGGACGTGCGTCGGGCCGGGGCCCGGATCAAGTTCATTTCGGATGGTGACGTCGCGGGCGCGATCTCGGCGGCGCGGCCGGACACCGGGGTGGACATGCTGGTCGGGATCGGTGGCACGCCGGAGGGAATCATCGCGGCGTGCGCGTTGAAGTGCATGGGTGGCGCGATTCAGGCGCGGTTGTGGCCCAAGGACGACGCGGAGCGGCGCAAGGCGCTGGATGCCGGTCACGATCTTGATCGTGTGCTCGGTACAAACGATCTCGTCACGGGTGACAACGCGTTCTTCTGCGCCACCGGAATCACGGACGGTGAATTGTTGCGCGGAGTGCGTTACCGGGCTGGCGGTTGCACTACTCAGTCCATTGTGATGCGTTCGAAATCCGGCACGTTGCGGATGATCGATGGTTTCCATCGGTTGACGAAACTTCGCGAATACTCTTCGGTCGATTTCGACCGGGCGGGTGAAAGCACCGAGGTCGACGACGACCCGACGCCGCCGATGCCCTGAAACACCACCCGGAATCGCGAATGCCGCACCCGGTCGGGTGCGGCATTCGCCAACTTGGCGCCGGAAAGATTTCACCCAGCAACAAGATCGTGACCTTTTCGGGGAACCGGGAGTGCAACCTTGGCGGGGTCACCAGCGTCATGATGAGTGATAACAACGAGACCGGCACAGGGGATCCGAAGCCGGCCGGTTCCTGCTGAGGGGGGAACTTATGCGCCTGAAGAAAATCGTTTTGGGCCTGTCGGCAGTAGCCGCGGCGGCCATCCTGGCCGCCTGTTCGTCGGGGTCGAACGCGAGTGGGGGCTCGCCGTCGCTCGCCGCCAGCACCGGCACGTCGACCACGAGCCAGGCCGCGACGTCGACCACGACGCTCGCGCCCACCACGACCACCACCGTGGCACCGCCACCGCCCACCACCACGACCAAGACCAAGCCGCCGGTGACGACCACCAAGAAGCCGGTGCAGGCACAGACCACCGCGGCCGGCGTGCCCTGCACGATCAGCACGGGGGCGTGCGTGGACCTGTCCGCGCGCAAGACCTGGCTGCTCAAGGACGGCGTCGTCATCTACGGCCCGGTGCACGCCGAGCCCGGCCGCACCGGCTGGAGCACGCCGGTCGGCACGTTCCACGTGACTTCGCACGTGAAGAACTACGTGAGCAAGAAGTTCGACGCGCCGATGCCGTACTCGACGTTCTTCCTGCCGGGTATCGCGTTCCACGAGGGCAGCGCCAGCACGCCGTCGCACGGGTGCATCCACCTGTCGCTGTCCGCTGCGGAGACGTACTTCAGTGACCTGGCTGTCGGCGAAGCCGTGCAGATCGTCAGGTAAGACCGCAAGACAAGACAGTGGGCCGGTTCACCCCAGGGTGAGCCGGCCCACTGCCGTGAACAGGCAGATCAGCATGATGAGCGTGGTCGCGCCGGCCTGGAGCGGTTCGCGCAGGGACAGGTGCGACGCGGTCGCGCCGATCATCACGACGGCCAGGCCGAACGCGGCGATCGGGGTGAGGATCGGCGCGATCCCGGTCGGCAGCGGCAGCAGCAGGCCGAGCACGGCGAGCAGTTCGCAGGCGGCGGTGAGCCGGATCACGGGAAGCGGGAACGGGGCGACGCCGGTCTGTCCGCTGGCGATCAGTTTCGGTTTGGCCATGCTGATCTTCAGGCTGCCGGAGACCAGGAAGATCGCGGCGAGCAGGCCCTGAGCGATCCACAGTGTGAGAGTCATGCCGGGAAGACGAGGCGACCGCGCCGAACGTGACAGGCGTGGTCAGCAACACCCTGCCGACGTGCTGATCCGGGTCCACACTGGGGTCATGGCCGATGATCAGGAGTACCGGATCGAGCACGACACCATGGGCGAGGTCAAGGTGCCGGTCAACGCCCTGTGGCGCGCGCAGACGCAGCGCGCGGTGGAGAACTTCCCGATCTCCGGGCAGGGCCTGCAACGGTCCCAGATCCGCGCGTTGGGCCTGCTCAAGGCGGCCACCGCCCGGGTGAACGAACGGCTGGGCATCCTGGACGCGGACCTGGCTCAGGCCATCGCGCAGGCCGCAGACGACGTCGCGGCGGGCGCCTACGACGACCAATTCCCGATCGACGTGTTCCAGACCGGTTCCGGCACGTCGTCGAACATGAACGCGAACGAGGTCATCGCCACGCTGGCCAGCCACGCGCTGGGCCGCGAGGTACACCCGAACGACCACGTGAACGCGTCGCAGTCCTCCAACGACACCTTCCCGACCACGATCCACGTCGCCGCGACCGAAGCAGTCCTGACCGACGTGATCCCGGCGCTGAACCACCTGGCCGAGACGATCGGCGCGCGCGCGGCGGACTGGGCGGACGTGGTGACGACCGGGCGCACGCACCTGATGGACGCGGTCCCGGTAACGCTGGGCCAGCAGGCCGGAGCCTGGGAAGCGCAGCTCCGCTACGGCGTGGAGCGCCTGACCGGCGGCCTTGCCCGGCTCGGTGAACTGCCGATCGGCGGCACCGCGGTCGGGTCCGGGCTGAACGCGCCGGAGGGGTTCGGTGCGGCCGTCGCCGAGGAGCTGGCGAGCAGCACCAACCTGCCGCTGACCGAGGCGCGCAACCACTTCGAGGCTCAGGCCGCGCAGGACGGCGTCGTGGAGACGTCCGCGAACCTGCGCACGGTGGCCGTGAGCCTGAGCAAGATCGCCAATGACGTGCGCTGGCTGGGTTCCGGCCCGCGCACCGGCCTGGCCGAACTGGCGCTGCCGGACCTCCAGCCGGGATCGTCGATCATGCCGGGCAAGGTGAATCCGGTGATCTGCGAGGCCACCTTGCAGGTGGTCGCGCAGGTCATCGGTAACGACGCGGCGGTCGCGTTCGCCGGGTCGCAGGGCAACTTCCAGCTCAACGTGAACCTGCCAGTCATCGCCCGCAACGTGCTGGAGTCGGCGCGGCTGATCGCGGCGGTGTCCCGGCTGCTCGCGGACAAGGTGTTCACTGGCGTCACCGCGAACGTGGCGCGGGCCCGCGAGTACGCGGAGAGCTCGCCGTCGATCGTGACGCCGCTCAACCGCTACCTGGGCTACGAGGAGGCCGCGAAGGTCGCCAAGCAGGCCCTGAAGGAGCGCAAGACGATCCGGCAGGTGGTCGAGGAGCGCGGGTACGTGGCGGCAGGCAAACTCACCGCCGAGCAGCTCGACGCCGCCCTGGACGTGCTGCACATGGCGCGCGGCGGCCGGTAGGCGCGGAGTCGCCA
The DNA here is from genome assembly GCA_036494465.1 of Pseudonocardiaceae bacterium. Lineage (GTDB taxonomy): Bacteria > Actinomycetota > Actinomycetes > Mycobacteriales > Pseudonocardiaceae > CAJCJE01. Next base: position 23,476 of record DASXOJ010000092.1, on the reverse strand, counting down.
ACTGTCGGGGGTCGGGGTGAGGATGGGCGGGTGCTACTCGCCGATGTCGTCGCCGCGTCCGCCACGGTCGCGGCCACTCGCTCGCGGCTGGCCAAGGTGGACGCCCTGGCAGGCATCCTGCGCGCGGCCGAGCCCGCCGAGGTGCGCGCGGTCACCGCGTTCGCCATCGGGCAGGCATTGCAGGGCCGGATCGGGACCGGTTATCGCACGGTCGTCGCGCTGGAGGTGCCGCCCGCCGAGGCCGCGTCGCTGACCGTGGCCGAGGTCGACGACCTGTTGGGGCGGATCAGCCGGACCAGCGGGGCGGGTTCGACCGCGAAACGCGCCGAGCTGCTGACCGAGCTGTTCGGCAGGGCGACAAAGGCCGAGCAGGACTTTCTGATCCGGTTGCTGGTCGGTGAGTTGCGGCAGGGTGCGCTGGAGGGCGTGCTGCTGGACGCGGTGGCGCGCGCGGCGGAGGTGCCGGGCGAGACGGTGCGGCGGGCGTTCATGTTGTCGGGTTCGCTGCCGGAGATGGCCGCGACCGCCTTGGCCGGTGGCGCCGAGGCGCTGGGGAAGTTCCGGCTGACGCTGGGCACGCCGCTGCGCCCGATGCTCGCCTCACCCGCCGAATCGCTGGCAGACGCCATCACCGAGCTGGGACAGGTACGCGTCGAGTACAAATTGGACGGTGCGCGGATCCAGGTGCACCGGGACGGCGACGAGGTGCACATCTACACCAGGACGTTGCGCGAGATCACCGGCAGCGTCCCGGAACTGGTCGAACTCGCCCGCGCGCTCCCCTGCCGGAGTGTGGTGCTGGACGGCGAAACCCTTGCCCTCAACGACGATGGCAGGCCGCGACCGTTCCAGGAGACGATGAGCCGGTTCGGCGCGACCAGCGAGCGCGAAGTGTTGCTGCACCCCTATTTCTTCGACTGCCTGCACCTGGACGGCGTCGACCTGCTCGACGAGCCACTGTCCGCGCGGCGCGAGGCACTGGGGCGGGTCGCCGGTCCGTACGTGATCCCGGGCGAGGTGACCGAGGACGCAGCCGCCGCTGAAACGTTGCTGACCAACGCCCTCGCGGCCGGTCACGAAGGGGTCGTGGTCAAGGCGCTGGATTCGGTCTACGCCGCCGGGCGACGGGGAAAGGCGTGGCAGAAGGTCAAACCGGTGCACACGCTCGACCTGGTGGTGCTCGGCGCGGAGTGGGGGCATGGGCGGCGCACCGGGTTCCTGTCCAACCTGCATCTGGGCGCGCGGGCAGTGGACAGCGACGAGTTCGTGATGGTGGGCAAGACCTTCAAGGGCCTGACCGACGAACTTCTGGCCTGGCAGACCGCGGAATTCCCCAAGCACGAGCTGCGCAGCACGGACTGGGTGATGTTCCTGCGCCCGGAACTGGTCGTGGAGATCGAACTGGACGGGGCCCAGGTCAGCTCGCGCTATCCGGGTGGGGTGGCGCTGCGGTTCGCGCGGGTGTTGCGCTACCGGCCGGACAAGGACCCGGCCGACGCCGACACGATCGACGCCGTCCGGGCCCTCCTCCCCACCAAGACAACCAACTAGTTGGTTGTTTTCGTTAGCAAACAACCAACTAGTTGGTTGTTTCGGTCTGGAAGATCCACGTGGTCAGGACGTCGACGCGGGCGGTCGTCTCCGACGCGGTGTGCGGGCAGTCCGGTCCATTGTTCTCCACCGAGACCAGCAAACCGGTCCTGTGCCCTGCCGGGACGAAGTAGGGGGCGCCGGAGTCGTACAGGCAGGCACTGGTCTCCGGTGACGGAGACACGCCCTGCACGCCGATGGTGTTCGTCGCGATGCTGTCGACCGCGAACCCGCCGAGGTAGAGCTGATTGCTCGGTGCGGCGTTCACATCCGAGGTGGCGCCCCACCCAGCGAGTTCGAGGTTCTGCCCGACGGTGGGTGTCGCCGGATCGACGAGCAGCGGGGCGATGTCGTAGACCGGTGCGGACAGCTTCGCCAGCGCGACGTCGTTGACCGGCGACTGCGCCACGTCCACGATGGTGCGGACCTCACCGGGATCGCTGGTGACGTTGACCGTGCCGAGCGCGGCGGTGGTCTGGTACTGCGGTGGCCCGCTGACCGGGACCCGGTTGACGTCGTGGAAGCAGTGACCGGCGGTGATGATCCACTCTGGCTCGATCAACGCGCCGGAACAGCCGCTGTTGTAGGTGGTGCCGTCCGGCTTCGGGATGTTGGTCATGGTCAGTTTCACCGCGAACGGGTACATCCCGGGTGTCGCGGCCTGACCGTCGGCCACGGCATTGGCGGTGCCCGTGCAGACCAATGCCATTGCCCCGGCGAACAACACCGCGAGTGCGGAGCCGACCAGTTTCCGTTTCATGGCGGCAGGCTATCGAGCAGTGATCGGTTTCGCCGACCTCCGGAACGGACAATGAGCGAACGGCCAGAAATCATTGGCCGATCGCTCACCTAGCGCGGAATGTTGCGGAGGTTGCTGCGCGCCAGGTCGAGCATGCGGCCGACGCCGCCCTCCAGCACGACTTTTCCTGCTGCCAAAGCGAAGCCCTTCACCTGAGCAGCGGTGATGTGCGGTGGCACGGACAGCGCGTTCGGGTCGGTGACCACGTCGATCAGCGCGGGTCCGTTGTAGGCCAACGCTTCCTTGAGTCCATCCCGGACTTCGGACGGCTTTTCGATGCGCACCGAGTGAATGCCTGCGCCGTGTGCGATCGCGGCGAAGTTCACCGGGTCGTGGTCGGTTTCGTAGTCGACCAGGCCGTCGACCATCATCTCCAGCTTGACCATGCCCAGCGACGAGTTGTTGAACACCACGATCTTGATGGGCAGCTTGTGCAGTTTGACGGTGAGCAGTTCGCCGAGCAGCATGCCCAGTCCGCCGTCGCCGGACATGGACACCACCTGGCGACCGGGGTGCGCGAACTGCGCGCCGATCGCGTGCGGCAGCGCGTTGGCCATGGTGCCGTGCAGGAAGGAGCCGATCACCCTGCGACGCCCGTTGGGGGTGAGGTAGCGCGCGGCCCACACATTGCACATGCCGGTGTCCACTGTGAACACCGCGTCGTCTGCGGCGAGTTCGTCGAGGACGTCGGCGACGTATTCGGGGTGGATCGGCGTGTGCTTCTCGACCCGCTCGGTGTACGCGCCGACCACGTTTTCCAGTGACCGCAGGTGTTTGCCGAGCATCCGGTCCAGGAACTCGCGGTCGGTCTTCTGCTTGATGAGCGGCAGGACAGCCTGGAGGGTCTTGCGGACGTCGCCGTGCACGGCCAACTGGAGTGGCGTGCGCCTGCCGAGGCGGGCGGCGTCGTGGTCGATCTGGATGGTGTGCGCGGCGGGCAGGAACGTGTCGTACGGGAAGTCGGTGCCGAGCATGATCATCAGCTCGGCGTCGTGCATGGCCTCGTAGCAGGCGCCGTACCCGAGCAGGCCGCTCATGCCGACGTCGTAGGGGTTGTCGAACTGGATCCATTCCTTGCCGCGCAACGTGTGCCCGATCGGCGCGTGCACGGTTTCGGCCAGTTGCATCACCTCGGCGTGCGCGCCGCGCACTCCGGCGCCCGCGAACAGGGTGACGGTGCCGGCGGCGTTGATCGCGTCGGCCAGCGCCCGCACGGACTCGTCGGTGGGCACGACCGGGGCGAGTTCGGTGGCGAAGTTGGACGTTCCGGTCGGCACGGTCGCCTTGAGGTGCGCGACGTCACCGGGGATCACCAGCACGGACACCCCGCCCTTGGCGAGCGCTGTCTGGATACCGATCCGGGCCAGCCTGGGCATCTGGGCGGGTTGGCTGAGCAGCTCACAGAAGTGGCTGCACTCGACGAACAGCCGCTCCGGATGGGTCTCCTGGAAGAAACCGGTGCCGATCTGCGGGCTCGGGATGTGCGATGCGATCGCGAGCACCGGCGCGCCGCTGCGGTGCGCGTCGTAGAGGCCCTGGATGAGGTGAGTGTTGCCGGGCCCGCAACTGCCCGCGCAGACCGCAAGCTTGCCGGTGGTCTGGGCTTCCGCCGCGGCGGCGAAGGCGGCGGCCTCCTCGTTGCGCACGTGCACCCAGCGGATGCCCTCGGTCCGGCGGATCACGTCGACGACCGGGTTGAGGCTGTCGCCGACGACGCCGTAGATCCGCTCGACCCCGGCCTGGCGCAACACGGTGATCAACTGTTCGGCAAGGTTGGCCATGGCCGCCATCCTGCCCCACCAACACGTACCCTGGGGAATCGTGCGGTTTCTCGATGGCCACCGGCCCGGCTATGACCTGACCTACGACGACGTCTTCCTGGTCCCGCAGTCATCTGCGGTGGCGTCCCGCTTCGGTGTGGACCTGACCACACCGGACGGTACCGGCGCGACCATCCCGATCGTGGTGGCGAACATGACCGCCGTCGCGGGCAGGCGGATGGCGGAGACGGTCGCCCGCCGCGGCGGGCTGGTGATCCTCCCGCAGGACGTGGACCCGAGCGCGGTCGCGGAGATCTTCACCTGGGTGAAGTCGCGGCACCCGGTCTGGGACACGCCGCTGGTGCTCACCCCCGGTGACGCGGTCGCGGACGCGATCAACCTGCTCCCCAAACGCGCACACGGCGCGGTGGTGATCGTGGACGACGCGGGCCGACCGGTCGGCGTGGTGGACGAGGCCGCCTGCGCGGGCGTGGACCGGTTCACCCGGCTGGGCGAGGTCGCCACCACCGACCTGGTCACCCTCCCGCTGGACACCGCGCCAAGGGAGGTGTTCGACCGGCTCCAGGGCCGGCCCGAGCGGATCGCGCTGGCGGTCGACGGCGACGGGCGCCTCGCCGGGGTGTTGAGCCAGGTCGGCGCATTGCGCGCGGATCTGTACCGGCCCGCGCTGGATGGCGCTGGCAAGCTGCGGGTGGCCGCCGCGATCGGCGTCAACGGCGACCCGGCGACGCGCGCCAAGGAACTCGTCGCGGCGGGCGTGGACGTGCTCGTGGTGGACACCGCGCACGGCCACCAGGACAAGATGATCACCGCGCTGCGCCAGGTGCGGGCGGCCGCGCAGGATCTACCGCTGGTGGCGGGCAACGTGGTCACCGCCGAGGGCGTCCGGGACCTGGTCGCGGCCGGCGCGGACGTGATCAAGGTCGGTGTCGGACCGGGCGCGATGTGCACGACGCGGATGATGACCGGGGTCGGCCGGCCGCAGTTCTCGGCGGTCGCCGAGTGTGCGGCGCAAGCGCGCGAGCTGGGCAAGCACGTCTGGGCGGACGGCGGCGTGCGGCACCCGCGGGACGTGGCGCTGGCGCTCGCGGCGGGCGCGAGCGCGGTCATGGTCGGCTCCTGGTTCGCGGGCACCTACGAGAGCCCTGGCGACCTGCAACGCGACGAGCGGGGCCATCTGTACAAGGAGTCGTTCGGCATGGCGTCCAAGCGCGCGGTGACCGCCCGCACGCGTGGCGACAACGCGTTCGACCGGGCCAGGAAGGCGTTGTTCGAGGAGGGCATCTCCACCTCGAGGATGTGGCTGGACCCGGCGCGTCCCGGCGTCGAGGACCTGATCGACGAGATCACCTCGGGCGTCCGCTCCTCGTGTACCTATGCGGGCGCGACCGACCTGGCGGCGTTCTACGAGCGCGCGGTGGTCGGCATCCAGAGCGCGGCCGGTTTCGCCGAAGGACGCCCGCTTCCCGCAGGCTGGTGAGACGAACGAGGGGGCGCCGGATTGGCGCCCCCTCGTCGTGTCCGGGCTGATCAGCCCGCGTAGTCCTCCAGTACCTCGGTGACCAGCGCGGCGATCGGCGAGCGCTCCGAGCGGGTCAGGGTGACGTGCGCGAACAGCGGGTGGCCCTTGAGCTTCTCGATCACGGCGGCGACGCCGTCGTGCCGGCCGACCCGCAGGTTGTCGCGCTGGGCGACGTCGTGGGTGAGCACCACCCGCGACCCGGAACCCAGCCGGGAGAGCACCGTGAGCAGCACGTTGCGCTCCAGGGACTGGGCCTCGTCGACGATCACGAACGAGTCGTGCAGCGAGCGGCCCCGGATGTGCGTGAGCGGCAGCACTTCGAGCATGCCCCGTTCCATGACCTCGCTCATCACGTTGTCGCTGACCAGGGCGCCGAGCGTGTCGAAGACCGCCTGGGCCCAGGGCTGCATCTTCTCGTTCTCGGACCCGGGCAGGTAGCCCAACTCCTGGCCGCCGACCGCGTAGACCGGCCGGAACACGACCACCTTGCGGTGCTGTCCGCGTTCCAGCACGGCCTCCAGGCCCGCGCACAGCGCGAGCGCGGACTTGCCGGTACCTGCCCGGCCGCCGAGCGAGACGATGCCGATCTCCGGGTCGAGCAGCAGATCCAGCGCGATGCGCTGCTCGGCGGAGCGGCCGTGCAACCCGAACGCCTCCCGGTCGCCGCGGACGAGTTTCACCTGCTTGTCCGCGGTGATCCGGCCGAGTCCGCTGCTGCTCGGCCCGAGCAGGCGCAGACCGGTGTTGGTCGGCAGTTCGGCGGCTTCGGCGAGGTCGAGGTAGTCGCCACCGGCCGGATCGAGCTGACCCTCCTTGTAGAGGTGGTCGAGGGTGTCCTGAGCGAGTTCCACGTCCACCATGCCGGTCCAGCCGGAGGGCACGACGTCCTGGGCGCGGTACTCGTCGGCGTCCAGGCCGACCGCACCGGCTTTGACCCGCAGCGGGATGTCCTTGGTCACCAGGGTGACGACGGCCGGTCCTTCCGCGGCCAGGTTCAACGCGCAGGCGAGGATCCGCGCGTCGTTGGAGTCGGTGCGGAAACCGGCTGGCAGCACTGACGGATCGGAGTGGTTCAACTCCACGTGCAGCGTGCCACCAAGATCACCGATCGGCACCGGTTTGTCGAGTCTGCCGTGCTGCAAACGCAGGTCATCGAGCAGACGCAGGGCTTCCCGGGCGAACCAGCCGAGTTCTGGGTGGTGGCGTTTGCCTTCCAGCTCGCTGATCACCACGAGCGGCAGGACCACGGAATGCTCCGCGAACCTGGTCACCGCCCGGGGATCGGACAGCAGTACCGAGGTGTCCAGCACGTACGTGCGGGACGGCGCGCTGGAACGCGACGCTCTACCACTGGCACTGCGAGAAGAGCCGGAGGAACGGCTGGCGGGACGTCGTGCAGTCACGGCAACTCCCTCGCAGGCGCGGCACCACGCCCGCTCCTCGGTGGGCCAGGCACTTCCCTAGCTGGTCGGGCTCCCCCAACGCCGTTGTGGCGTCAGAGCCGCCGACCCCGAGGGCCGAGTGCCGGCCCCCTCGTGTCTCGTGAGCTACACACGACCAGGGCCTCCCGGGACGACTCGCACGACACGAACCGTCGTCCGCAAGTTACCTGTGAAGTGGGCATCTCTGCAGGCTGCCACACAGGTGATTCACCAAGTGGTTGTCACTTCGACATGTCACCGACGGTGTGCCTGGCTGGCCAGATCGGGCAAATCCGCAGGTCGAGGACGTGTTCTCGGCGTAGCTCGAAATGAGACCAGGGTCACTCGCAAAGCCGGATTCGACCCGCGTCCGAGCAACTTCCCACTGAGTGGACGACGTGGCACGCGCGCAAGCCGCCAAACGGGGCGACTACTAGCAGTGCGTCAAGCCCGACGCACGGTGGGACCCAAACAATGACCACATCGAGCGATAACCGGCTGCGCGCCTTCACACAATGGGGTTATCGACGCGACATGACGGTCTGATCACTAGTAGCTTTTGCCGGGTCGGATCGGTTAAGTGAATTGCCGAACCGGCATGAATCCCCGGTACAAAGGAGAGTGTGGAAGTGCTGAAGAAAGCTGGTGTTGTGGCCGCGGCCGCAGCTGGTCTGATCATGCTGGGCGCGCCGGCGTTCGCGAGCACCGCTTCCCTGCAGGGCGAGGGCTGGGGCCACCACGGTGGCGGCCAGGTTGGCCTCGTCAACGTGTCCAACGTCGACGTCCTGCACAACGTGAACGCCGTGGTTGGCGCCTGTGGCGACAACGTGGGCGTGTTGGGCGCTGCCGTGCCGATCCTGTCCCCGTCGACCACCAAGACCTGCGCGGCTGGCGGCATCGCCAACGGCTGAGCAAGCTGACCCGAAAGGGCGGGTCGCGGAAAACCGCGACCCGCCCTTTCGTCATGCTTCCACCAATTGAATTACGAGCCGAATCGGCGATGGCGAATCGCATAGTCGCGCAGCGCGCGGAGAAAGTCCGTACGCCGGAACTCGGGCCAATAAGCCTCGCAAAACCAGAATTCCGAGTGCGCCGACTGCCAGAGCAAGAATCCGGAGAGTCGCTGTTCACCCGATGTGCGGATCACTAGATCGGGGTCGGGCTGGCCGGACGTGTAGAGGTGCTCGGCGATGTGGTCCACGTCCAGGACCTCGGCCAGTTCCTCGATCGACGTACCGACCTCGACGTGCTTGAGCAGCAGTTTCTTGACCGCGTCCGCGATCTCCTGGCGCCCGCCGTAACCGACCGCGACGTTGACCTCCATGCCGACACGGCCCTTGGTGCGCTGTGCGGCATCGGCCAATCGGGTGGCGGTTTCGGTCGGCAGCAGGTCGAGAGCGCCGACGATGCGCAGCCGCCAGGGCGTTTCCGGCCCGGCCAGGTCCTCGACCACCTCGGTGATGATCTCCAGCAACGGCAGCAGCTCGCTGTCCGGCCGGTTGAGGTTGTCCGTGGACAGCAGCCACATGGTGACCAGCTGCACGTCGGCTTCCTGACACCAGCTGAGCAGGTCGGCGATTTTCCGGGCACCCATCCGGTGCCCCTCCGCGACGTCGGTGAACCCGGCCTCGCGTGCCCATCGGCGGTTGCCGTCCAACATGATGCCGACGTGCCGGGGCATTTGCGCGTCGACGAGCTGGCGGTTCAACCGCCAGTCGTAGAAGTCGTGGAGGATCTCGCGTAGCCAACTGCGTGGACTCACGTCAGTTGAGGCTACGCCGACGGAATATCGGACAACCGTCAGGCGGCGCTCCACTACGGACAGTGATCAAGACGAAACTCGTTCGATGAGGCACACTCGATGAGGTGAGTACTGATTCAGCTGCGTCCGCGCGGCTGTCCTGGCACGACCCCGACGTGATCCGTCGAGTAGTCACCGGCGCGCGCACGATCGCCGTGGTCGGTGCCAGCCCCGACCCGGCCCGCCCCAGCCACGGCGTCGCCCGCTACCTGCACGCCGCCGGCCTGCGGATCTTCCCGGTCAACCCGTCGATCGACACGTTGTTCGGGCTGACCGTCTACCCGTCGCTGGCCGATGTACCCGAACCGGTCGACATCGTGGACGTGTTCCGGCGGCCCGAACACGCCACGGACATCGCGACCGAAGCGGTCCGGATCAAGGCGGGCGCGCTCTGGTTGCAGCTCGGCGTGATCAACGAACAGGCCGCGCGGATCGCCGCCGACGGCGGTCTCGACGTGATCATGGACCGTTGTCTGGCCATTGAGCACCGTCGCCTCGGCTGAACCGGACATTCCGGTGGCGCAATCACGCCACCTAGCTGGTCAGTCGGTCCGGCGTGCCGCGTAGTTCGCCAGATCCGCCTCGATGGCCGCCCGCGCGAAGAACTCGGCGGGCACGAAACCGGCCTCCCGGTGCGAACGGTGCACGGCGTCCCGCGCGGTGACGAGATCCTCGTCGGAGGCCCACCGCACCATCGTCACCACGTTGAACCGGCCGGGGCCGGATCTCTGCTCCAGCAGGGCGTCATCCAGAAATCCCGGCTGATCCCGCAACACCGAATGAGTGCGCAGGACATGCGTCCAGAACTCGTCGCGGGCCGGGTCCGGAACCACGAACTTGTCCACCCGATAACTGATCGTCATGATCGCAACGTATGACCTGCACTTCACTGGAGGTCAAGAACTCGTGGGCAGCACCGCCCTGTGCGGCAGTGGGCTGGAGTAGACGACGTTCGTGGTGATCGAACCGAGGCCGCCGATCCGCCCAGTGACCTGTTCCAGGTGCGCCATGGACGCGGCCAGCACCTTCAGCACGAAGCAGTCCTCGCCGGTGACGTGGTGCGCCTCGACGATCTCGGGCGTGACCGCGAGCAGATCGTGGAACGGCTTGTAGTTCCCGTTCGGATAGCGCAACCGGACGAACGCGAGAATGCCGAGCCCGAGCCGGTCCGGTTCGACAACGGCGGAGTAGCCGCTGATCACGCCGCTCTCCTCCAGCCGCCGGACCCGTTCCGCGACGGCGCTGGCCGACATGGCGACCTCGCGTGCCAGTTCGGCGAAGCTCGCCCGCCCATCCCGTTGCAGGGCGGTCAGGATGCGCACATCGGTCTGGTCCAGCGGATCAACGGCCATATCGCGTTGATACCACGGATTCGACGGCCAGTAGCCACGTACGCCGCTGGTCACCCGTTCCGCCCTCGTGTTGTGCGCCCTAGCGTTGCCAACATGACAAACCCCCAGTTCTTCGCGGCGAGACTGGCCTGCCAAACCGATGTGTCGGACGTGCACGCGGCACTGGAATCGGACGATCCCGGCTTCGTGCTGATCGACACGCGCGGCGGCGAAGGCTGGCGCCAGGCACACATTCCCGGTGCTGTGCACCTGCCGACCGCGGACATCCCGGCCAAGGCGCCGCGCCTGCTCGATCCGGCGGTGCCGGTGGTCACCTACTGCTGGGGTCCCGGCTGCAACGGCGCCACCAAGGCCGCGCTCGCACTGGCTGAGTTGGGATATCAGGTCAAGGAAATGCTCGGCGGCATCGAGTACTGGCAACGCGAAGGCTTCCCGGTCGACACCGTCACCGGCAGCGTGCGCACGGCGCCCGACCCGCGCACCGCGCCGATCGGCGGCATCCACTGCGCCTGTTGAGCACTGCGCCTGTTGAGTTGGCGCATCAAGAAGCAGTCACGAACGCTGATCGTCGTCGCGGCCGCGGGTTTGGCCGGGCTCGCCGCAGGTCACCGTCCGCTGCGGACACCGCACCGACGAAGGTGGCGACCGTGCTGGCGCTGAACATCCGATCGCGACGTTGTTGCCGATCGTGCCGTTGGCCACAGCACCACCGATTGATCGCCGACCAAGAACCTACGGTCCCGTAACCTGGTTGGGTGACTGCCGCCCTCCTCGAACGTGAGCCTGCCAAGCCGATGCGCCCACGCATGCGGGGCTGGCTGCACTTCTGGTCGTTCTTCGTCGCGATCGCGACCGGCGCCACCCTGATCACGCTGGCCGCGTCGACCGTGTCAGGCAGAGCCGCGCTGGGCACGTCCGTGTACGGCGCGACCGTGCTCGGACTGTTCGGCACCAGCGCGCTCTACCACCGGCACACCTGGACGAGCGTGCGTGCCCGGCTGTGGATGAAACGTCTCGACCACTCGATGATCTTCGTGTTCATCGCGGGCACCTACACGCCCCTCGCGCTGTTGGCCATGGACCGGGTCACCGGGTACGTCGTGCTCGCCGTGATCTGGGGCGGTGCGCTGAGCGGCGTCGCGCTGAAACTGCTGTGGCCGCACGCGCCACGCTGGCTCGGCGTGCCGATCTACATCGGCCTTGGCTACGTCGCCGTGTTCGTGCTGCCGCAGTTGATACAGCACGCCGGCGTCGCGTCGGTGGTGCTGCTGCTCGCGGGCGGCCTGTTCTACACCGTCGGCGCGGTCTTCTACGCCACCCGCTGGCCGAACCCGTGGCCGAAGACCTTCGGTCACCACGAGTTCTTCCACGCCGCCACGATCGTCGCCGCGACCTGCCACTACATCGCGATCTGGTTGGCGATGTACCACTGAGGTTCAGTCGGCCAGGCGGAACGCCAGGTCGGTGACCCAGTTGTCCGGGTTCGGCTCGACCGAGGGGTCGGTGTTGTAGAACTCGACCCTGCACCCCCAGTGCTCGCCGCGTTCGGTCTGCTCGCTGTCGAACTTCAGCCCCTGCGTTTTCGCCCAGTCGAGTACCGACCCCACCGAGGCGACCAGTCCGGCTGGCGCGCCGTGGTGCGTCGCCCACACGTAGCGTCCGGCCGGGAGCTCTCCCGCGACGATCTCACCATCGCCCGCCAGCGGCCCCTTGATCGGCACGCCGACCTCGATGTCCAGGTCAGCGGCCATGTCGATGGTGTTGTAGCGGATGAACGGCGGACCGGCCGGGGCCTGCCCGTGCGCGCCGAGCCAGCCGATCACCTCGCCCATCCGGTCGGCGATCGTGCTGATGGTCCGCATGGTGACCGTCGCGCGGATGGCGACGCAGGGGACGGCGGGACGTTCGACGATCGTGGGTTCTGCGCTCATGTCCGGACAGACCAGCCCCCGCGCCCGAATTCATCGCGGGGGCCGGAAATTTCCGTTCAGCGTGCCTCGCCCGATGGGGGGCAGGGCTGGGTTCGGGCGAGGCACGCCATCCCACTCAGCCGATCAGCTGAGGTCCGGGCCTTCCTTGCGCAGGTCGTCGACCTTGGACATGGCCTCGCGCAGGTCGCTCAGCCACGCGTCCGCGTGCTGGCCGACCAGGCGGACCGCCCAGGCCAGCGCCTCCGAGCGGGACCGGGCGACGCCGGCGTTGACCAGCGTGTCCAGGATCAGCCGCTCCGGCTGGCGCAGCCGCGTCATCACCGGGACCGAGAGGGTGGTGAACAGCTCCACGTTGTCGCCGAGCTTCGCGCCCCACGCCACCTTGCGGCCGTAACGGTGCTCGGCCTGGCGGGCAACCTCGATCCGGTCGTCCCTGGTTTCCTCGCGGAACCGGCTGATCCGGCCCGCCTGCGCCGCGGCGAGCGCGGCATCGTCGGCGAATTCCTCCGTCAACGCGGGCAGTTCACCGATGATCACGATTTCCTCGCGGTCGACGGTGACCTCCGGAGCTCCGGTGAACCAGCCGTCCGGAAGCCGGCCCGCGAACCAGGCGGCGGCGTCATCGGCCGACGCTGGTTCGGGCGCCTGACTGCCCCGGCCGCGACCGCCACCGGCCCAGCCACCCCGCATCCGGGCGTACGCGCCGTACCTGTCGTGCATCGCACACCTCCTGCTTTGATTACATGATTACCTCGTAACAGACGCTACTCCAGCAATACTCGATTTGGGCACGCGTTCGCTCCCGGTGGAAGACACGAACGCGTTGCGCTTCAGTCCCGGCGCAGCGCCAGCACCAGCTCGGCGACGGAATCGACTGGCCGATCGCACACGTAACCCCGGCACACGTACGCCGCGGCAGCACCATCCAGCAGCGGACGATCCGCCAGCAACGGCGCCGCGTCCGGCGCCCCGGCCAGCACCACCGCGCCACCCGGCGCCTCGGCGACCGCGGCGGCGCGCAGATCGTCGAACCCGCGCTCGCCCGGCACGCCCACCACCGCGATCTGAATCGGCCCGGCCAGCAACGCCTCCGCGACCGTGCACCAGTGCCCGGCGAACCGGGGCGCGCGCTCGATCAGCAGCCCGGCCCGCGCCACCGCCTGCTCGGCGGCGACCCGATACCGGTCGGCCCGGTCCGCACCGGCTAGCGCGGACGCGGTGAGCAGTGCACCGGCGAGTACCGAGGCGCCCGCGGGGCTGGCATTGTCGGCCGGATCGGACGGGCGGCGGATCAGCGCCTCCGCGTCGTCGGCGGTGTCGTGAAAGGCGCCCGGCGTGGACTCGTCCGCGAACCGCGCCAGCGCGATGTCCAGCAGCGACACCGCGGCATCGAGCCACCTGACCTGCGCGGTCGCCTGGTACAGCGCCAGCAGCCCGTCGGCCAGCGCCGCGTAGTCCTCCAGCACCCCGGCGGACGTGCCGACAACGCCCTGGCGCGACGTGCGCCGCAACCGGCCGTCGACCAGGTGCGTACCGAGCAGGAACTCCGCCGCTCCCGCCGCCGCCTCGACCCAGCCCGGCTCGTCGAGCGCGACGCCCGCCTCCGCCAAAGCGGTGATCGCCAACCCGTTCCACCCGGTCACGACCTTGTCGTCACAGGCTGGCTGCGGTCGCTCTGCGCGCGCCGCCAGCAGGCGCTCGCGCACCGAAGCCCAGCGCGCGGTGTCGCCCGGGTCGACCCGCAGTTGCAGCGTGGACGCGCCCTCCTCGAACGTGCCGAGTTCTGTGACGTCGAACAGTTCCGCCGCCCAGGCGCCGTCCGCCTCGCCGAGCACGTCGGCGAGCTGGGCGGGCGTCCACACGTAGGTCAGGCCCTCGACGCCGTCGGTGTCCGCGTCCAACGCTGCCGCGAACGCGCCCTGCTGCGTGCGCAACGACGTCAACAGGAACCCGGCGGTCTCGGCGGCGATCCGCAGCGCGAACGCGGATTCGCTGCGACGCGCCAGATGCACGTAACAACGCAACAGCAAAGCGTTGTCGTACAACATTTTCTCGAAGTGCGGCACCACCCAGTCGGCGTCCACGCTGTACCGCGCGAAACCGCCCGCGAGCTGGTCGTAGATGCCGCCGCGCGCCATCGACTCCAGCGCGTGCGTCGCCATGAACAGCGAATCGGCCGAGCCGGTGCGTTCGTGGTTGCGCAGCAGGAACTCCAGCACCATCGACGGCGGGAACTTCGGCGCGGAGCCGAACCCACCGCGTCGCCGGTCATAGTCGCCGAGTAGCGAGACGACCGCGCCCGCGAGCAGATCATCATCCACAGTGGACTCGGGAAGTCGTTGCTGCTGCTGGGTGAGCGCCTCGACCACCTGCGCGCCCGCCGCCACGAGCTCGTCCCGCCGGTGCTGCCAGGCGTCGATGACCGCGTCGAGCAACTGCCGGAACGACGGCATGCCCTGGCGCGGGGTCGGCGGGTAGTAGGTGCCGCAGTGGAACGGCTGGCCGTCCGGGGTGAGCAGGCAGGTCATCGGCCAACCGCCCTGACCGGACATGGCCTGCGTCGCCTCCATGTACACGGCGTCCACGTCCGGACGTTCCTCGCGATCGACCTTGATGCTGACGAAGTTCGCGTTCAGCAACTCCGCAAGCTTCGGATCCTCGAACGACTCGTGCGCCATCACGTGGCACCAGTGGCAGGCCGAATAGCCCACCGACAGCAGGATCGGCACGTCCCGCCTACGCGCCTCGGCGAACGCCTCGTCGGACCACTGCCACCAGTCGACCGGGTTGTCCGCGTGCTGGAGCAGATACGGGCTGGTCGAATCGGCAAGCCTGTTCGTCATGCCACCACCCTCTCAGCCGCGCGCCCGCGACGCACCCCGCTAGTGTCGCGTGAGACATGGACAACGATGACGAGCGGCTGGTCCGCGAGCATACGGCGCTGCTCGTCGTGCTCGACCGGATCGACGACGACCCCCGGCGATCCGACTACCCCGACACGGCGACCGCCGCCGCTGACTCCACAGTGGAGCTTCGCGGCGTCGTCATCCCGCCGACGGAACTGTTCTGGCACTTCGACAAACCGTCGGCAACCATCGACGGCCCCGAACTCGGCAGGACCAGCTGGGAAATCGAACGATTCTGCGCCCTCGGCCTCGCCGCCGACCCGGACGTGCTCACCGTGCTCGCCGCGCCCCGCGTCGTCGCGAAAACCTCGTTCGGTGCCGAACTCCGCGAACTGACGAAAGCGTTCCTGTCCCAGCGTGCCGCCGACGCCTACCGCCGCGCGACGGCAACCGAATTCGCCCGCGCCTCCGCCGCCATGGCCAGCGGCGGCACCCCGCGCTGGCCACAACTCGCCGAGGTCATCCACGCCCTGATCATCTGCGAACGGCTGCTCCGCACCGGCGAACTCGACCCCGGCATCGACGCGCACCGCGACCAGTTGCTCGCGGTGCAGGCAGGCGACCTGCCGTGGCGCGACACCCAGGACTGGGTCCAGTCGCTGCGCGACCGCAGCGCCGAAGCCGTGCTTCGCTCACCACTCCCGGTCACGCCCAACACCGAAGCCGTGCAACGCTGGCTGGTCTCGGTCCGCCGCCGCAACCTCACCCTATAACCGCACGTCAAACACGGTTTCGCGATTCCACAAGGTGGGGGGCGAACGGGCGTCCGTCCGCCGTTCCTCCGCCCGGCGGCGTACCTCGGGCGGTTACTGCTGTCCCGATGCCCGTACCAGACGGTTGTGGAGCTCCGTTGTCATCGCGTGAATTTCCCTGGTCAGTTCCGTATTGGTCTTGAGCTCCAGTTCCTGTTCGACGAAGTCGTGGTCGGCCTTGATCTGCTGGAATTCGGCCGCCCGGTTCTGACCGATCATGACGAACGTGGACAGGAAGATCGCTTCCAGCGACACGATGAGCGTCAACGTGGGCCATGGGCTGGACTCGACAAACAGCATCCACGCCGCGAACCCGACCGCGTGAATGTAGACGAACCACATCGAGCTGGCGAACTTGGTGATCGTGTCCGCGATCCGCAACTGGACGCTGGCGGCACGTTTGGCGGCATGGTCGACGACCGCGGGGTGATGCACCACTGTGCCGGTTTTGGCAGCCTCGGTTGCTTTGTTCGGCTTGTCAGCGTTGTCAGCGGGGTCGGTCATCTCCAGGGCACCTCCGCGTGATGGTCAACAGCGATGGGTCAGTAAACAGCACGAACGTCTCGAAACACGGACGACTCACCCGAGGGGACCTGGCTGCCTGGCGAGCGGACGCGGAACGGTCGACGGGGGTGGACCCAACTGGGCGTCAGGCGTCGGCCTTGTGCTGTTTGGTGCCGGTCGGCTCGGCCTCAGGAGGGGAGTCGGCCTCGGGAGCGGGGTCCGCCGAGGCGTCCGAGTCCGCCAAGGAATCCAGGGAGTCCGAAGAGTCCTGAGCGGCTTGTTCGGCCTGGGCGGCTTCCTCGAAGGGCTTCTGGATGCGCTTGAGGTGCTTGGCCATCGACCTGGCCAGGAACGCCACCGCGATGAAGAACAACACCAGCACGACGAAGCCGAGCGTCGACGCGGAGCCGAACTCCTGGCCGCTGGCGGGCGCGGGTGGCGGGGTGGGCGTGCTCTGACCGGCGGCCAGCAACGGCGCGCCGGGCAGAGCGGAAGCGCCCGGCAGAGCCGCAGCGAGAGACGGGGCGAGCGCGCTCACGGGTTGTCCGTTCCATCGACCGCTGCCGGCCGATTCGTTCCGCGAGCGCTGCGGCTCATACCGTCACCTTCTCCGTGATCCCGGTGAACAGATCGTCCTCCGGCAGGGTCGTGTCCACCAGCGACCGTGCCAGTTCGTAGTCCTCGTGCGGCCACAGTTCGCGTTCGAGCTCGGGGTCGATGGCGAACCATCGACTGTTCGGGTCGATCTGCGTCCGGTGGGCCAGCAGCGCCCGGTTCCGCACCTCGAAGTATTCCGCGCACTCCACCCGGGTGGTTACGCGGTCGTTGATGTCGGGCCGGTCGCTGTTCCAGTTTGCCAGCCACTCCTCGTACGGCGATTCGAGGCCCCTGGCCAGCAGCGCTTCGTGAACTTTGAGAATTTTGGCCCGCGAGAAACCATGTCCGTAGTACAGCTTCAGTGGCTGCCAGGGCTCGCCCCGGCCGGGGTAGCGCTCGGGGTCGCCTGCCGCGTCGAACGCGGCGACGGACACCTCGTGGCAGCGGATGTGGTCGGGGTGCGGGTAGCCGCCGTTCTCGTCGTAGGTGATCAGCACGTGCGGACGGAACTCACGAACGATCTCCACCAGGGTCCCTGCCGACTCCTCCAGCGGCACCAGGGCGAAGCAGCCTTCTGGCAGCGGCGGCTTGGGGTCGCCTTCGGGCAGACCGGAGTCGACGTAGCCGAGCCAGCGGTGCTCGACGCCGAGGATGCGTGCGGCCTCGGCCATCTCCTCGCGTCTGATCGTGGTCATGTTCTCCGCGACGCCGGGTTTGTCCATGGCCGGGTTGAGGATGCTGCCGCGTTCCCCTCCGGTGCAGGTGACCACCATGACCTCGTGGCCCTCGGCCACGTACTTGGCCAGTGTCGCGGCGCCCTTGCTCGACTCGTCGTCCGGGTGCGCGTGCACCGTCATCAGCCGCAACTTCTCCGCCATCGCCAGCGGTCCCCTCTCTTACCTGTGTCTTCTCGGCCCACGCGCGAGCACGCCGGTCCCCCGAGCGATAATCAACGTGGACTCAATGGTTCATTGTTCCCGTCACCCCGACAGTTCCGTGCGTGCGGGTCAGCGAAAAGGAGGCCGCATGGCAACCCCGGGTGTGCCCGCCGGTCGGTATGGCACGGTGATGAAGCGGTCCCGGCGGCGCTGGGTCTACTGGTCGCTACTGGGTGTCTTCATCCTCGCCGGTGGCGTTGTGGCTTACGTCGGGTATGAGAACCTGGGCGCGACCCCGATCGACGCCGAGGTGTCGACCTATCACATCGCGAGTGATCACGAGGTCGATGTGACCTTCACCGTCACCCGTGATCACCCGGATCAGGCCGCCGACTGCATCCTGGACGCGCCCGCTTCGGACGGTTCCGAGGTGGGCCGACGCGAGGTGTACATCCCAGCTGGTGGGAATGTCGGCACATTGTCCACGGAGTTGCAGACAGACAAACGTGCGACGACAGCCGAGTTCTACGGCTGCTCCTACCAGGTACCCGCTTACCTCGCCAAATCCATGCCGCCAAGCGGGTGATCTGCGGGTTCTCCGACGCAGGTCAGCGTAAAACGGGCGGTTGACCACCCCCTCACCGTGCTATCCTCAAAGGGCAGCACGGCCCCGGCGTGGGCCGTGTTTTTTCCGTTCCGGGCCCACAGGTCGGAACACTCAGCCCGTGAACCCTCGGGCTGGATGCGGACGAGGAGTTGGTGACCATGAGCGAAACCCAGGTGACCTGGCTGACCCAGGAGGCCTACGACCGGCTCAAGCAGGAGCTTGACGAGTTGGTCGCCTATCGCCCAGCCATGGCCGCCAAAATCAACGCCAGCCGCGAGGAAGGTGACCTGAAGGAGAACGGCGGTTACCACGCGGCTCGCGAGGAGCAGGGCCAGCAGGAGGCTCGCATTCGGCAGCTGCAGGAACTGTTGCGGGACGCCAAAGTTGGCGAGGCGCCGACCACGAGGGGCATCGCCGAGCCGGGCATGGTGCTGACCGTCAAGTACGACGGCGACGACGAGACCGAGGAGTTCCTGTTGGCGACCCGCGAGGAGGGCGCGCACGGGGCGATGGAGGTCTACTCGCCGAGTTCGCCGCTGGGTCAGGCGTTGCTGGGCGCGAAGAACGGGGAGGCGCGGCAGTACACGCTGCCCAACGGCAACGTCATGAAGGTGACGTTGATCAAGGCCGAGCCGTACCACGTCTGATTCGGTATTTCGCACCGCGTGGGCAATTGTTCGACTTGAAATGACGGTTCGATAATCTTCCTGTCGACTGTGATTGTTTTCTTATGATTTCAACAGGCTCCGGGCTATCCGCCCGGAGCCTGTTTGATGAGTCCTTCCAACAGCGGACGAACGCGCGGCGGAACCGGTGTGGACAGCGCGATCGAGGTACCCAGCCGCTGCACTCCGGTGACATTCACGACGTCGTCGATGACGCGTTGCAGGTCCGCGTTGGACCGGGCGACCATTCGCGCCAACAGATCGCCCTGACCGGTGGTGGCGTGCACCTCGCACACCTCGGGAATGGCGGACAGGCCCGCGATGACCTCGGCGCGGCGCCCCTGCGCTATTTCCAGCACCGCGAACGCGGTCAGGCCGTAGCCCATCGCGGCGAGGTCGAGCGCGGGCGGGAAGCCGCCGAGCACGCCGCGCCCGACCAGTTTGTCGAGCCGGGCCTGGACGGTGCCGCGCGCGACGCCGAGCCTGCGCGAACACTCCAGCACCCCGAGCCGGGGCTCGTCGGTGAGCAGCAGCAACAGGCGGGCGTCGAGTTCGTCGAGCGGGTCGGTGGGTTCGGGGGTTGGCGTGGACATGGTTCCTCCTGGTCAGCCTGTCCACTATGACAGGTCTGCCGCTCGCCTGACCAGGCAGATTGTCCAGTCAAATTAGTGACGCTTGCACATCTTGCATGACGGTTTGATGCTTTTTCTCATGACCGACACACTGAACACTCCTATGGACGACGTGAGCTTCGAGGCGCTCAAGCAACTCGTCGGGCTGGTCGACTACGACGCGTCGACCGACCCGTTCCCGGTGAAGGCCATGGACGCGGTGGTGTTCGTGGTCGGCAACGCGACCCAGACCGCCTGGTACTACCAGCACGCCTTCGGCATGCGGGTGGTCGCCTATTCGGGCCCGGAGAACGGCAACCGCGACCACAAGTCGTTCGTGCTGAAGTCCGGCTCGGCGCGGTTCGTGGTCAAGGGCGCGGTGCGGCCGGAGAGCCCGCTGGCCGACCACCACCGCAAGCACGGTGACGGCGTCGTCGACCTCGCCATGGAGGTCGCGGACGTCGACAAGTGCGTGGCGCACGCCCGCAAGATGGGCGCGACCGTGCTGGTCGAGCCGCACGACGAGACCGACGAGCACGGCACGGTGCGCACCGCCGCCATCGCCGCGTACGGCGACACCCGGCACACGCTCATCGACCGGTCCGGCTACACCGGCCCCTACCTGCCCGGGTACCAGGCCCGCGAGGACGACACGCCGAGGCCGGAGGGTGCGCCGAAGCGGCTGTTCCAGGCGATCGACCACTGCGTGGGCAACGTCGAGCTGGGGCAGATGGACTATTGGGTCGACTGGTACAACCGCGTGATGGGCTTCGTGAACATGGCGGAGTTCATCGGCGACGACATCGCCACCGACTACTCGGCGCTGATGAGCAAGGTGGTGTCCAACGGCAACCACCGGGTGAAGTTCCCGCTCAACGAGCCGGCGGTGAGCAAGCGCAAGTCGCAGATCGACGAGTACCTGGAGTTCTACGACGGCGCAGGCTGCCAGCACATCGCGCTGGCCACCGGCGACATCATCGCGACGGTGGACGCGATGCGCGCGGCGGGCGTTGAGTTCCTGAACACCCCGGACTCCTACTACGAGGACCCGGAACTTCGCGCGCGGATCGGCGAGGTGCGGGTGCCGATCGAGGAGTTGCAGAGCCGCAAGATCCTGGTGGACCGGGACGAGGACGGCTACCTGTTGCAGATCTTCACCTCGCCGATCGGCGACCGGCCGACCGTGTTCTACGAGCTGATCGAGCGGCACGGTTCGCTCGGCTTCGGCAAGGGCAACTTCAAGGCCCTGTTCGAGGCGATCGAGCGCGAGCAGGAGCGTCGCGGCAACCTCTGAGGGCTGGTGAGGAAGCGGAGGGCGGTCCTGGGCGCGGGGCCGCCCTCCGGCGCGGCCGCCCTCGGCGCGAATACGGCGCGAGCGACCTCCGGCGCGGAGCGGGGCTTTCGCGCCGTGCTCAGGACAGGATCGGGTAACCGGCGGACTGGAGGGCTCGCAGGACCAGGGTGCAGTGGTCCTGGCCCCGGGTTTCCAGATCCAGCGCGACTTCCGCCTCGCCGAGGCGCAGCGCGCCGGACACCCGGGAGTGCTCGACGTCGACCACGTTGGTGCCGAGTTCGCTGAGTTTGGCCAGCAGCGCGGCGAGCGAACCGGGCTGGTCCGGGATGCGCAGGCGCAGCGCGAGATACCGGCCGGCGGCCTTCATGCCGTGCTGGATGATCTGCATCATCAGCAGCGGGTCCACGTTGCCACCAGAGAGCACCGCGACGACCGGTGCGGTGAACCGGGTGGGGTACTGCAACAGTGCGGCGACGGCGGCCGCACCGGCCGGTTCGACAATGAGCTTGGCGCGTTCGACGCACAGCAGCACCGCGCGGGACAGGGACTCCTCCGTCACCGTGACCACGTCGTCGACCAGGCTTTCCACGTGCGCGTAGGTGATCTGGCCGGGTTCGCCGACCGCGATGCCATCGGCCATCGTGGCCACCCTGTCCAGTTTCACCGGTCCGCCCGCGACCAGCGAGGGCGGAAACGCGGCCGCCTGTTCGGCCTGGACGCCGATGACCTGCACGTCGGGGCGCAGCGACTTGATGGCGACCGCGACGCCGCCGACCAGCCCACCGCCGCCCGCGGCGAGCAGCACGGTGCCGACCTGCGGGACCTGTTCCAGGATTTCCAGGCCGACGGTGCCCTGGCCGGCGATGACGTCCGGGTGGTCGAACGGGTGGATGAACACCGCGCCGGTCGCATCCGCGAACGCGCGCGCCTTGGCCAGGGTCTCGTCGAAGATCGTGCCGTAGAGGTGCACCTGGGCGCCGTAGGCGCGGGTCGCCTCGATCTTGGGCAGCGGCGCCTTGTTGGGCATGAACACGGTGGCTTTGGTGTCGTGCAGCGACGCGCCGAGGGCGACACCCTGGGCGTGGTTGCCCGCGCTGGCGGCGACCACGCCCGCCGCGCGTTCGGTCTCGGAGAGGCCGTGGATGCGGACGTAGGCGCCACGAACCTTGAACGAACCGGTGCGTTGCAGGTTCTCGCACTTGAGGTAGACCGGGCCGCCCGAAGCCGCGGCCAGCACGCTGGAATAGGTCATCGGGGTTTCTCTGACGACTCCCCGCAACAGCTCCCTAGCTGCGCTGACCTGCTCCACACTGACCAGTTCCATGGCGCGATACTGCCAGGCGGGCAGCGCGAGCAACGCTGGCCCGGCGGGAACGGGTACCCTCGGTCACACGACCGGTGCGGTGCGGGCAGGTACCTGTGCCGAGTCGAGCTCTGGTATCGAGGGTGCCGCATCCTCCGTGAGGAGGGTGTTGGGTCCCGAGGGGGCGGGCTCCCATCAGGGGGCCGGTCATGACACAGCTGTGCTTTCTCAGGAGGTCGAATGGCACTCGTGGCTCGTGCCGCCGGAGTGCTTCCCCTTGTCGCCTCGGTCGTCGCCGCCGCCGCGCTCGCCGGTGCCGCGGTGTTCACCGTTGCCCAGGCAGGCTGCTCCGCTCCAGGGCACTACGAGACGAGCAACGGCCAGGTTGTCCTGGTCGGTGGCTGCATCAACAAGGACGACCTGACCACCGACACCGACAACCTGGCGGGGCACGCGGACAGCCCGCACGCACCGCAGGTCCGGCCGTAGGCCGTGCTGGCTGCCCTGCTGGGCAGCCAGCCGCACTCCTGCTCTAGCTGAGCGCCTGGCGCAGATCCTCGACTGCTCTAGCTGAGCGCCTGGCGCAGATCCTCGACCAGATCCGCCGCGTCCTCGATCCCCACCGACAGCCGCACCAGATCCGCGGGCACTTCCAGCGCGGAGCCCTCGGTGCTGGCGTGGGTCATCCGGCCGGGGTGCTCGATCAGCGACTCCACCCCACCCAGCGATTCGGCCAGGGTGAAGACCTTGGTCTTGGCGCACACGGCCAGCGCCGCGTCGATCCCGCCCGCGACCCGGAACGAGATCATGCCGCCGAAACGCGCCATCTGCTTGGCGGCGACCTCGTGGCCAGGGTGCTCGGCGAGGCCCGGATAGTAGACCCGGGTGACTTTGGCGTGGTTGCTCAGGAATTCGACGACGCGCTCGGCGTTGTCGCAGTGCCGTTCCATCCGCACCGCGAGGGTCTTGATCCCGCGCAGGGTCAGCCACGCGTCGAACGGGCCGGGCACCGCGCCCGCGCCGTTCTGCAGGAACGCGATCTGCTCGTCGAGTTCGCGCTCCGAGGTGATGATGGCGCCGCCGACCACGTCGGAGTGCCCGCCGAGGTACTTGGTGGCCGAGTGCACGACCACGTCGGCGCCGAGTTCGAGCGGCTGTTGCA
>DASXOJ010000091.1:0-30797 GCA_036494465.1 Pseudonocardiaceae bacterium | reverse complement strand
CTCGCTGTGCGCCGCGCCGCTCAGACCGAGCGTGTACCACGGCCCTTCGGTGCCGGGCGCGGACGCGAACTCGGTCGCGCCGAAGCCGTTGTCGGCCGGGCTCGGCCCGAACACGCCGTCGGTGAGCCTGATGATGTCGTGCCGGTTCATCTGAACGGCGACTTCAGCTACGCGCGGTACAGGAGGGCATAATCGCCGGGTGAACGGCTCGTTGGCACGACGACTGAGCACCCGCGACGCGGTGCTCATCGGCCTGGGTTCGATGATCGGCGCGGGCGTGTTCGCCGTGTTCGGGCCGGCGGCACGCGCGGCGGGCAGCGGTCTGCTGATCGGCCTGGCCGTCGCGGCCGTTGTCGCCTACTGCAACGCGACCGCGTCCGCGCAGTTGGCCGCGACCTACCCGACCTCCGGCGGCACCTACATCTACGGGCGGGAACGACTCGGACCGTGGTGGGGGTTCACCGCCGGATGGGGGTTCGTGGCCGGCAAGACCGCGTCCTGCGCGGCGATGGCGCTCACGTTCGCGACCTACGCCGTACCAGGACCGGCGTGGGCGCAGCGGGTGGTTGCGGTCGTGGGCGTGCTCGGCTTGGCGGCGTTGAACTATCGCGGCGTGACGAAAACCGTGCTGTTGACCCGGATCCTGGTCGCGTGCAGCCTCACCGCACTGGCGGTGGTGGTGCTCGGAATCGTCCTGAGTGGACATATCGAACCCGCGAACCTGGCGGTGCGGCCCGGCGGCGTCGGCGGCATTCTGCAGGCTGCCGGACTGCTGTTCTTCGCTTTCGCGGGGTACGCCCGCATCGCCACCATGGGCGAGGAGGTCCGCGACCCCGAGCGCACCATTCCGCGCGCCATCCCGATCGCGTTGTTCGGCGCCGTCGCCGTCTACCTCGCCGTCGGCGTGGTCGCGCTGCTCGCCGCCGGACCGGATCGACTCGCGACGGCCACCGCGCCGTTGACCACCGCGGTGCAGACCGCGGGCGTGGGTGGTCTGGCTCCGGTGGTCCGGATCGGCGCCGCACTCGCCTCGCTCGGCGCGCTGCTGGCGTTGATCGCGGGCATCGGCCGCACCAGCCTCGCCATGGCGCGGCACGGCGACCTGCCCGGCTGGCTGGCCGCCGTCCACCCGCGCCACGAAGTCCCGCACCACGCGGAAATCGCGCTCGCGATCGTGGTCAGCGTCGTGGTCGCCACCGTCGACCTGCGCGGGGTGATCGGCTTCTCGTCCTTCGGCGTGCTGATCTACTACGCCATCGCGAACATCGCCGCATTCACCCAGCCGCCGGAAAAGCGCCGCTCGCCGCGCTGGCTCAACCTGCTGGGCGTGACCGGCTGCGTGGTGCTCGCGGCGACGCTGCCCTGGCAGTCGGTGCTGGCCGGTGTTGTGATGTTCGCGATCGGCCTGGTGGGGCGGCTCATGAGCAGCACCGGTCGGCGGTGGCACCGAAAGTCGCCGAGTCGTCCTTGACCACGTAGACCTCCCACGGCTCCCGTCCCGGACCGTGCACCCAGACCTTGTCCTGTACGGCGTAGCAGCAGGTGGTGTCCTGCTCCACGTCGGTGAACAACCCGAGCGCGGAGAGCCGCTCGGTCGCGGCGCCGACCGCGTCGGTCGACTCGACCTCGACGCCGAGGTGGTCCATGACCGTCTCCTGGCCTGCCTCGCCTTCCAGCAACACCAGCTTCAGCGGCGGCTCGGCGACGGCGAAGTTGGCGTAACCCGGTCGCCGCTTGGCAGGCTCGGCGCCGAACAGCTTGGTGTAGAAGGCGATCGAGGCGTCGAGATCGGCGACGCGGAGGGCGAGCTGAACGCGGGACATGGTCTCTCCTTGGATAGACAAGCATCGAAACAAGAACGCTGATTAGATTGCTCTCTAGATAGAAATCTGTCAAGATAGATTCATGTCGAAACAGCTTCCGGTGGCCGAGACGGGCCAGCTGTGCTGCTCACCGCTGATGCGCCAGCCGCTGACCGAGGGGCAGTCGGTCGACCTCGCCCGGGTGTTCAAGGCGCTCGGTGACCCGGTGCGCCTGCGGTTGCTGTCCCTGATCGCCTCGCACGCCGGTGGCGAGGCGTGCGTGTGCGACCTGACCGACGCCTTCGACCTGACCGGCCCGACCATCTCTCACCACCTGAAAGTGTTGCGCGAAGCCGGAATCATCGACGGCGAACGGCGCGGCACCTGGGTCTACTACCGCGTCCAGCCTGCCGTGTTGCAGCGGCTGTCCAGCGTGCTCATGGCGCCCGGCCAGGCCGCGCCGGTGACCGCGTGAGCACTACCGCCGAAGCAGCCCGACCCGGCGTGGTGGGCGGCCTGTCCACTCTGGACCGATTTCTGCCGGTGTGGATTCTCGCGGCGATGGCCGCCGGGCTGCTCGCCGGGCGAACGATTCCCGGTCTCGGCACGGCGATCGATGCCGTACAGGTCGATGGGATCTCGTTGCCGATCGCGCTTGGTCTGCTGATCATGATGTATCCGGTACTGGCCAAGGTTCGCTACGACCGGCTCGGCACCGTGACCGGGGACCGGCGTTTGCTACTGCCGTCGCTGCTGCTGAACTGGATAGCAGGGCCAGCGTTGATGTTCGCACTGGCCTGGCTGCTGCTGCCCGACCTGCCCGCCTACCGGACCGGGCTGATCATCGTGGGCCTGGCGCGCTGTATCGCCATGGTGATCATCTGGAACGACCTGGCTTGCGGGGACCGTGAGGCCGCCGCGGTACTGGTCGCGCTGAACTCGGTGTTCCAGGTGATCGCGTTCGGCGTGCTCGGCTGGTTCTACCTCTCAGTGTTGCCCGGCTGGCTCGGCCTACCCACCACTGACCTGGCCGTCTCCGGCTGGGTGATCGCGCGCTCGGTGCTGATCTTCCTCGGTATCCCGCTACTGGCCGGCTACCTGTCCCGCCGCATCGGAGAGCGGGTGCGCGGCCGGGACTGGTACGAGGCGCGGCTCCTGCCCCGGGTCGGGCCGCTCGCGCTGTACGGGCTGCTGTTCACCATCGTCGTGTTGTTCGCGTTGCAGGGCGGCCAGATCACCAGCCATCCGCTGGACGTGGCCCGGATCGCGCTGCCATTGCTGGCCTACTTCGCGATCATGTGGACCGGCTCGTTCGTCTTGGGCAAGGCGCTCGGTCTGTCGTATCCGCGGACGACCACGCTGGCGTTCACCGCGGCCGGGAACAACTTCGAGCTGGCCATCGCGGTCGCGATCGCGACGTTCGGCGTCAGCAGCGGAGAGGCGCTGGCTGGGGTGGTCGGCCCGCTGATCGAGGTACCCGTCCTGGTCGCTCTGGTTTATGCCGCGTTGTGGGCTCGCCGCCGATTCGCTTCCTGACAAGCCGAGGAGTTCCGATGTCCGATCAGCCCGAAGTGCTGTTCGTGTGCGTGCACAACGCAGGCCGCTCGCAACTGGCGGCTGCTCTGTTGCACCACCACGCCGAAGGCCGGGTCGTTGTTCGTTCCGCGGGCTCGGCGCCCGCCGAGACCATCAATCCGGCGGTCGTCGCGGTGCTGGCCGAACTCGGCCTTGATCTCTCCCGCGAGTTTCCCAAGCCGCTGACCGACGACGCGGTGCGCGCCGCCGCCGTGGTGATCACCATGGGCTGCGGTGATGCCTGCCCGATCTATCCCGGCAAGCGCTACCTCGACTGGGAGCTGGACGACCCGGCCGGCAAGACCGTCGAGCAGGTGCGGCCGATCCGCGACGAGATCGACCGTCGGGTGACCGCGCTACTGGCCGAACTGGTCCCGGCCGAGGGAATCGGGGGTTCCCGCTAGGCGCGGAATCATCTATCGTTCATCGTCGATGGACGATGAAAAGCTGCTGGACCGGGAACTCGCGGAGACCTACGCGGGCTGGTTCCGCGCGCTCGCCGACGCCACCCGCGTCCAGGTGCTCAACCTGCTCGCGCAGCACGGCGGACCCATGACGGTCGGGCAGATCGTCGAGCAGGTCCCGGTCGGCCAGTCCACCGTGTCGACGCATTTGAAGGTCCTCGCGCGGGCGCGGTTCGTGCTGGTCGAACGGCGCGGCACGGCCAGCTGGTACCGGGTCAACCAGCGCTGCGTCTCGTGCTTCCCGACCGCCGCCGACGTCGTCATGGGCCGGGAGCTGAAATGAACGATCACACCGACGAAGTCCGCGCCCGCTACGCGGCAGCCGCCGAACGGCTCGCCGATGTTCCGGTGGCGCAGGCCGGGTTGAGTTGCGGGACACCGGTCGCGGATATCGAGCTGCGTGCCGGTGACGTAGTGCTCGACCTCGGGTCCGGTGCCGGCGGCGACGTGCTCGCCGCGGCTCGGCGCGTCGGACCGGCCGGTTCGGGCGATCGGGCTGGACATGACGCCCGGCATGCTCGACCTCGCCCGCCGCCACGCCGTTGAGCACGGCGTCGCCAACGCCGAGTTCCGCGAGGGCCGGATCGAGGAGATTCCGCTGCCGACCGCGTCGGTCGACGTCGTGGTGTCCAACTGCGTCATCACCCTCTCCCCGGACAAACCGCGCGTGTTCGCGGAGATCGCGCGCGTGCTCCGGCCGGGTGGACGGGTGTCGATCAGCGACCTGCTCGCCGAGTCTGATGTCGACCGGTATGTGGCGGATCTGGTCACGGCGGGGCTGACCGGGATCGAGATCCGGCGCGGCGCTGTCCAGGACGCCGCGAACGTCACCGGTGTGCGCGCGACGCCGACCGGCCGGGTGGTGCCGATGGCGGCCGGGCACGCCGAGCAGGTGCTGGCCATCTATCAGTCCGGATTGGACACTGGCAACGCGAGCTTCGAAACCACCGCGCCGGACTGGGATCGGTGGGATGCCGCGCATCGCGCCGGGCAACGGTTCGTCGCGCTCGACGCGGACGGCGACGTGGTCGGGTGGGTGGCGGCGACGCCGGTGTCGAGCCGGTGCGTCTATGCGGGCGTGCTCGAACACAGCATCTACATCCGTCCCGACCAGCAGGGGCGCGGCATCGGCCGGTTGCTGTTGGACACCTACGTCACCGCGACCGAGGCGGCGGGCGTGTGGACGTTGCAGTCGGGCATTTTCCCGGAAAACGCGGGCAGCCTGGCGTTGCACGAACGCGCCGGTTTCCGGGTCGTCGGCCGACGGGAACGGGTCGGCAGGCAGCACGGGACCTGGCGCGACGTCATCCTGATCGAACGGCGCAGCACACTGGTTGCGTAGCGCCGCCCTTACGATCATCCCGTGAGCGCACCGACCGAGACGGCTGAGCCGGAGTACGACGACGGACTCGGCCTCGTCGAGCCGGGTGAAACGCCACTGCCGGAGCCGCCCGCCGCTGCCGCGCTGCTCGACCCGAGCGACCGGTTCGGCAAACCGATGCCGACGGATCGGTTGCGCGGGTGGCTGATCACGATCATGGTCACGGCGATCGGCGCGATCGTCCGATTCCAGAATCTCGGCTTCCCCACCGACAACGGCACCCCCGTCTTCGACGAGAAGTACTACGCGTCCCAGGCGTGGCAGATACTGCGCAACGGCGGTTACGAGGACAACCCGGGCTACGAGTTCACGGTGCACCCGCCGGTCGGCAAGTACCTGATCGCGATCGGCGAATGGCTGTTCGGCTACAACGGCTTCGGTTGGCGCTTCGCGTCCGCGCTCGCGGGCACGTTGATGATCTTGCTGCTCATCCGCATCGCGCGCCGCCTGACCCGGTCCAGCCTGCTCGGCGGGATCGCCGGTGTGTTGCTCATTTGCGACGGCCTGAGCCACGTCCAGTCGCGGATCGGCATGCTCGACGTGTTCCTCGCGCTGTTCGTGCTGATCGCGTTCGGCTGCCTGCTCAACGACCGCGACCAGATGCGCGAGCGTTTGCGCGTCGCGGTCCGCGAGGGTTTCGCCACCGGATCGCCGTACGGGCCGCGCCTGGGATTCCGTTGGTGGCGGTTGGCCACCGGAGTCAGCATCGGCATCTCGTGCGCGGTCAAGTGGGACGGCCTGTACTGGCTGGCCGGGTTCTTCGCGTTGACGATCCTCTGGGACTGGCGGGGGCGCGCCGTGGCCGGGATCAAGCGGCCGTTCGCAGGCATGCTGGTGCGCGACCTGCTGCCCGCGCTCTGGGGCCTGATCATCGTGCCGGTGCTGTGTTATCTGGGCTGCTGGTGGGCGTGGCTGGCCAGCGAAACCGGCGTCGACCGGCACGGCGTGGTGGGCAACTATCCCTATCACGCCGGGCAGCCGGTGGCCTGGTTCCTGTCCTGGATGCCGGACGCGTTGCGCTATCTGTTCCACTACAGCGAGAACGTGCTGTATTTCCACGAACACCTGGTCACCCCGGCCAACAACCCGCACCCGTGGGAATCGAAGCCGTGGACGTGGCCGATGGGCCTGCGGCCGATGCTGTACTACGAATCGGGCAACGGCCAGCGCATCAGCGTCACGATGCTGGTCGGCACGCCCGCGATGTGGTGGCTGGCGTTCCCGATGCTGGGCTGGGCGATCTGGCGGGTCATCGGCCGCTACGACTGGCGCTACCTCACCGTGCTGGTCGCGTACCTGGCCGGTCTGCTGCCGTGGTTCCTGAACCTCGACCGGCAGATGTTCTTCTTCTACATGACCCCCGACGTCGCCTTCATGATCCTTGGTTTGGTGCTGCCGCTGGGCGAGATTCTCGGCCGCTCGACCGCCAGCTTCGAGCGACGGCGCACCGGTGCGCTGGTGGTCGGCCTGTACGTCGGTCTGGTGGTGGCCAATTTCGTCTGGCTGTGGCCGATCTTGAACGGTGACACGATCTCGATGTCGCGGTGGGCAGCGGAAATGTGGTTGCCCTCCTGGCATTGATCGACTGCTACGGTCGATCGATGATGAGGCGACTGTTAGCGGTTTTGACAGTATTGACACTGCCATTGGTGGGTGCGCCCGTCGCGAACGCGAGTACGCCCGCGAACGGTTGTGCAGGCCAGAACGTACAGCTCACCGTCGAGGAACAGCGGTTGACCGTGCCGGTCGCGGCCGGTCAACCAGCCGCAGGCCCGGAACTGGTCAAGGAGGCCGGTTTCACGCCGTTCGTCAGCGCGTTCGGCAACGCGCTGTGCGGAATATCGAACGCGAAGGCCGCCGACGCTTTCCTGATCGAGCAGGGTAAATCGCTGTGGAGCATGGCGGTGGCGCGAGCGCAGGGCAAGCTCGAGATCGGCACCCTGAACAGCTACGACGACCGAGCGCTGTACTGGGCGCGACTGGAACTGACCAAGGACGTCCGCCAGTGGCAGCCGAAGTTCGCGCTGAGCAGCGCGGCGCGCACCAAGCTGATCGGCGATCTGGACGACGCGGCGCGCGGCATCGACTCGATCGACTTCGCCTCGTCTGATGGCGCCAAGCTGGTGATGGTCTCCGGGTTCGACCCGTTCGAGCTCGACGGCGGCAACATCAACCGCAGCAACCCGGCGGGCGCGGCAGCACTTCAGCTGGACGGTAGGGAGTTCACCACCCCGCAGGGCAGGATCAAGGTCGAGTCGGTCAACTTTCCCGTGCTGTGGGGCGCTTTCGACGACGGCATCGTGGAACGCGCCTACGGCAAGGCGTTGACCGGACCGCGCCCGATGAGCCTGATGATCACGTTGAGCCAGGGCTATCCCGGCGAGTTCACCATCGAACGGTGGGCGGCGGACTGGCGCGGCGGCGAACCCGACAACAACAACCTCGACGAATCGGCGGCGGTACCGCCCGCTACCGGTTGGCCGCAGCCGTCGCCGCAGTTCATCGAGACCACCCTGCCCTACCAGCAGATGGTTGCCGCGCAGACCGGCAGCTACCCGGTGATCTACCACCAGCTGTTCTGCGTGTGGCCGGACTCGGCAAACCCGGGCCAGGGCACCGAACAGTGCGCCAACGATGGTGCGCCCGCACCCGGTGCGGCAGCGGCGTCCGGCGGTGGCGGCGACTACCTGTCCAACGAGAGCATGTATCGCGCGAACCGGCTGCGGATCGGTCTCGGCCTGACCACGTTGCCCGGCGGACACGTGCACACGCCGGTGCTCGACAACCCGGCAGGCGTACTCACCAACGCGCAGTTCGAGTCCGACCGGAAGTCGATCGTCGACCAGACGGTGAACATCGTTCAGGCGGCTGGCGCAGCGGTGCCCAACATCAGTCACTGAGCAGGAAAGTCGTTGTCTGATGGGGTTTCGTCTGCTGGTCCGGTAGCGGGTCTTCGCGCAGGCTGATCCGTCGGCTCTGCGCGAAGCGCCCGCGCAGCTGTGGCTGCGCGGGATCGGCACCGGTCCAGGCCCGGTACACGGCACCGCCACCGTGTTCCGCGCCCTTGAGAGCGGAGAACACGGTCGCGGTGTCCTGGCAGGCCAGGATGTCGTTGGTGTCGAGGTCCGGAATGGTGCGCACGAGCCCGTTGCGCCACTGCTGCGCCGCGCGCGTCAGCTCGATCTCGTCGTGCTCGCCCAGCAACGAGAAGGCGTAGGAGAAGCGGTGTTCACCAGGACACTGCGCCTCCGGCGTCGGTTCGCCCGGACCGGCACCGCCGCGCCGGGAAGTCAGGTTGTCCTTGCTCAGCCGGCCGACGCAGCGCAGCAACGTCAACTCGATCTCGCCGTCGGGCCGCACCTCGAACTCGGGCAACCCCTTGCTGAACACGGCAACCCGGCCGGCGGCGACCCATCCCTGTGTCACGTGCTCGTTGAACGGCTGCTCCATCCAGGTCGTCCTGGCCTTCCAGTCCGGATCACCGTGCTCGATCGGGTAGGACCGGACGCCGAACGTGCTCTCCGCGCGGCTGCTCTGCACCGCCGCACCGACCGGGAACACCACGCGCAGCCGGTGATCCCGCGCTCGATTGTCCACAGTGGTCACACAGTCGACGGTGGGGCTGCCAGCGGTCAACCGCAACCGGGTGCTGATCGCGACCACCACGTCCGGACCGGTCGGCTCGCTCTGCTCCCGCCAGGTCACCCAGCGCGGGAGATGCGCTCGCGGCACCGCCCAGTCGATGCCGATCTTCGCCCAGCGCAGCCACTGGTGCGGCACCTGCGGATCGAGCCCGCTGGGTAGCCGCAGCTCGGTGCTGATCTCCAGTTCCCACACCAGCGGACCATCGGCGATGCGCCGGATCTCGGCGGATTCGGTGCTGACCGGCTCACCTGCGGCATCGAAGTTGTACAGGTCGCCCCGGTCGCCGACGCTCTGGAACCGCAACAGGCCATCGACTCGCTGACCGGTCGCCAGATCGGTCAGCTCGACGGTGCCGTTCGCATCCGCGTGGACGCGCACCACCCCGTTGTCGATGATGCGGTGCTCGATCGGGTCTTCCGGTGCCTGCGAGCGTCGACGCGGCGTCAGTTCCACCGTGGTGCTGCCGAAACCGGTCAGCTCGACGGGCATCGCGAGCTGGTTCGAACCGATGCGCTGACTCGGTCGGCGGTCGCCGTTGATTCGCGTGTGGACGGTGCAGGTCAGGTCCGGTGGCAGGTCCACGATGGCGACCTGCGACGTCGGGTAGGGGAGTGGGTTCCACAGGCAGAACCGCCTGCTCGGCGGCATGCCGTACTGGAAACCGTTGCCGTACTCGGCATGCCGACCGGCCAGCGCGCCGAGTGCCTCGTGCAGTAACCGGTTCGCGAGTACTTCGAGATCGTCGTAGACGGCGAGCATGTCCCTGGCGACCGCGTCCACGCCGCACCCGGTCAGCGCGTCGTGCGACTGGTTCACCAGCAGTCGCCGCTTGAGCTGGATGAACGCCTCGTGCGGATAGCCGAAGTCCGGTCCACGCCGCAACACCGCCAGTCCCGACGCGCGCTCGGCCTGCCGCACCAGCCGCACGATCCGCTCGTTGGCCTGCTTGAGGTACATCCGGCTGGCACTGACGCCACGCAGGATCGGCCGGTCCATGGTGACCGTGCCCGCGAGTTCACCGGTCCACGTCTTCAGGTTCAGTTCGTCGACGCGCAGATCGCGCGCGTATTCCTCGTTGGTGGCGATCCGGAACTCGAGCCCTGGATACGCGGCCCGGCACCGTTGTACGTGCTCGGCCAGGTTCTCCCGGATGCCGGAGTGGTCGGTGCCGACGTAGACCAGCAGGTCGTCCAGGCCGACCCGGTCCAGCCGCGCCGCGAACCGGGACAGCATCCGGCCGATCACCGCGACCGACCGCTCCGGGGTTTCGCCGAAGCGGCGCCCCGAGTCGTAGCCGCGCAGTTGCACGACCACCAGCACCCGGCTGCCATCCCCGGCCTGCCACCAGAACGCGGGCTCGTCCGCGAGTTCGGCAGGCACGCCCCTGGACAGGAACAGCACCCGGTGCCCGAAGTCGCCGAGCAGCTTCGGCAGTTCCGCCGGATACCCGAAGATGTCCGACCAGTCGATGCCGACCGCGCGCGGCACGCCGAGGTCGCTGCCGATGCGGTCGCCGAGCAGCAGGTTGTCGATGACGAGTTCCGGGTCGGTGAGGAACATGTCCGGCAACACCATGCCCGGCCCGACCTGCAACTGCCCCGATTCAACCAACCGAACCAGCCGCGTGCGCCGCTGCTCGCGCCGGCTCGGCAGTTCGCTGCCCTCCAGCCACCACAGCGCCAACTCGGTCTGGCTGTCCAGGGTGAACCGGAGTTCGGAGTCCTGCTCCAGCGCGCGCACGATGTTCGCGAAGGTGCCATCGAACATGTGCCGGAAGATGGTCCACTTCGCCCACCAGGCCAGGTCGAAGTGGGTGCGCGGGACGAGCGTGACCCGCTTCAACTCGCCCATCCGCCGCCTCCCGATCGTCCTGGCCCGGTGTCAACGAACCGGGTGCCGACTACGTTCCGGTACGTAGTTCCGATGGCGCCTGCCGCGCGGGTAGCGGAAATCAGCAGGAAACGGGATGGGCGCCTGCCGGGTCGATCGCGTTCTCGACCAGTCCGTAGACACCCGTGTCGTAGCTGAGATCGGCGTGATCGGTGAGGTCGAACGGACAGCTGTCCTGCAGCCATTCGTTGTGCACGCCGGGTTCGTTGATGAACGCCGAACCGGCCGGCGTGACCACGAATTCGTCCCGCGTCTCGATGATCGTGTAGCCGACACCGGATTGTGCGATCGGGCCGTTGGCGACGGCGTTCACCACCGCTGAGCCGGTTTCCTGGTCGGCGCAGGCCGCGCAGACCGCGCCGACGATCGTGTTGGCGCCGGGGAAGGCGCTCGCCAGCGTGGCCAGGCCGTCGAGGCTGGTGCCGTGCGTGGTCGGGGACAGTCCGACGAACGCATGCACGCTCGGCGCGCCGCCGAGCCGTTTCAGGTAGTACTCGCCGATCAGGCCACCCTGTGAGTGGCCGACCAGATCGACCTGGCTCGCCCCGGTTTTCGCGCGCACCTGGTCGACGAACGCGCTGATCTGCTTGGCGGAGTCGACGACCGGGCCGATGGTCTGGAGGAGCGAGTGCGCGTTGCCGCCGATCGGCGTGCTGTAGACGCAGTATCCGGCGTTGGCGAGGGTGGGGCCGAGGCCGGACCAGTCGTCGATCATGTTGCCGAAGGTGCCGGTGATCAGCACGACCGGCTGCGGGTGCGCCGCGCTGGGCGTGCAGGACGCCAGGTTGACGCCTGCGGGCGAAGCGGCCGGGTTGGGCGTCGATTCGAAGATGCCCTGCACGAGGTTGGACGTGACCGGGTAGCTGCTCGTTGCCCCGGCTGGCTGGGCGACGAGCACGGTCGCGGTGATCGCGGCGACGCCGAGGGCGGCGCCGAACCATCGGGAGGTGCGGGAACTGGGGAACATCATTGGCCTCCAGAACAGATCTGAATCACGGACGTTTCAGATTTGCCGAGGGTAGCCCTGTGACTGCGGAGCGACAAGACGTAATTGAAGTTTCACGCCAGGCTCTAGAGTTGTTCCCGTGACCCGACCAGCACCGCAGGGCCGCTACGGCGGTCGCAGCGCCGAGGAACGGCGCGCCGACCGGCGAGCGCGGTTGATCGAGGCGGGCCTGGAAATGTTCGGCACGATCGGCTATGCCACGTCGACGGTCGGCCGGATCGCCAAGGTCGCGAACCTGTCCACCCGGCAGTACTACGAGGAGTTCAGCAGCCGCGAGGCGCTGCTGCTCGCCGTCTACGACAGCATCCAGGCCGACGCCGAACAGGCGGTCGTCGCCGCTCTCGCCGAGCAGGACGGAAAACCGCTGGCCGACCGGATGGCCGCCGCCATCCGCGCGCACCTGACCAGCACCGCGACCGACCTGCGCCGCGCGCGCGTCGCGTTCGTGGAGATCATCGGCGTCAACCCCGGCGTGGAAACGCACCGGATGCGCACGCGCGCCCGTTGGGCGGCGGTGATCACCGCGATGCTGGATGCCGCGGTCGAGACCGGGGAGATTCCGAAACGGGACCGCAGACTCGCGCCGGTCGCGTTCATCGGCGCGGTCAACGGCCTCGCCCAGGACTGGTGCGCGACGCAGGACCGGCCACCGCTGGCGGACGTCATCGGCCAGCTGTCCCGGTTGGCGAGCGCACTGAGCGAATGAGCACGCCGGCCAGGTCACGACCCGGCCGGCGTTGGCTTCAGCTGCTGGCGAGCCAGGTGTTGCCGAACGACGTGCCGCCGCCGCTCAGCGCGGATGTGGAGTCCAGGTGGTCCGAACCGCGCGCCATGTCGATCGGGAACGGGTTCGACGAGCCAAGCGCGCTGCTGTTCACCGAGGCGTTCGTGTAGGTGACCGTGCCGAAATCGGGCAGGTCCGCGAACTGGCTGCCGTACGACGGTGTTTCCGTGACCACCTCGGCCGAGGCCGTGGAACCACCGTTGCACCCGGTCACCGTGGGATTCTCGGTCCAGCCCCTGGTCTTGTCCGAAACCGTCAATCGATATCGATTGTTGCCGGTCAGGGTCACCGTGGCGGTAATGTTGTCACCCGGTTCGACGTCATCATTGAATTGTTGAATATCATTGCACGGCCAGGTTTCCCACCAGTCCGAATAACTGGCCCGGCCGCCCTGGCACTGCACGTAGGTGCCGTCCTGGGTGAGCGGCATGTTGTTGCCGTAGCCACCGAGCCCGACCCAGAACAGCACGTCACCGCCCTGCGAACAGTCGACTCTCGGCTCGACCCAACTGGCCTGCACCGACTTGTCGTTGCCGCTGGTCGTCACATAACCCGACCAGTGGCTGTTGGTTTGCACGCTCGGTCCGTGCCCGTGTGGCACGGGACCAGAACCCGGTGCCTGCGCGGCAGCCGCGGAAACGGGCGGTAACGCGGACATCAGTCCGGCCGCGGCTAATATGGGCAGGGCAAACGTCAAACGGTGAATTCTGCGCACAGATCGCTCCTTGGCAGGGATAGGGATCTGAATTTCCTGATCGGCGATGATCAGAGTGCGTTACCCGCAGTAATTAGTCAATCGCAGTTGAAATTTAAGAGACCGCGATGAGTTCCGGTCGCGGCGGCGGT
This sequence comes from Pseudonocardiaceae bacterium, assembly GCA_036494465.1. GTDB lineage: Bacteria > Actinomycetota > Actinomycetes > Mycobacteriales > Pseudonocardiaceae > CAJCJE01. Next base: position 17,404 of record DASXOJ010000091.1, on the reverse strand, counting down.
CTACCCGGGTAGCGTCACCAACCAGGAGGCAGCTGTGCGCGAGTTGCGAGTGGACCTGTTCAGCACCGTGGACGGCTTCAGTGGCCCCGGCCCGAAGCCGGTGGCGTACTGGGGCTACGGCGGGCCCGATCTCGATGAGTGGATCAACGCCCAGCTCGACGAGGACCACGTGATGCTGATGGGCGCGACCACCTACCGGCGGATGGCCGAGGTCGTCGCGGCGGGTCACGAGCAGCATCCGAGGATGGCCGAACTGCCCAAGATCGTGTTCTCCTCGACGATCACCGAGCCGCTGAGTTGGGTGAACACGACTCTGGTCAGCGAGGGGATCGAGACCGCGATGCCGAAGTTGAAGGCAGCGGACAACGTGCCGATGCGCACCATCGGCAGCCCGTCGCTGGTGCGCAGCCTGTTCCGGCTCGGCCTGGTCGACCGGTTGCGCATCATCGTCTTCCCGATGGTGCACGGCGTCGCGGGCGAGGAACCCGCCTTCGCCGAACTGCCCGACCTGGACCTGACCCTGGTCAACAGCATGGTGCTGGACGAGCGCCTGGTTCTGCTCGACTACCGGGTGAACCACCCGCGAGAGTGAGCCAACGCGGCGGGCCCGGTTGCACACCGGGCCCGCCGCGTTCTTCTTGGCATGACTAACTGTTGGTGGTGTAGGCCGCCACGTACTGCACGCTCATGGACGAGCCGGATGACGTGTTCCCGTCCGGCGACGTGCAACCGCAGACGCCGTTCGGATAGCCGCCGCCCATGGCCAGATCAAAGATGATCATGAAGTTGTGGTCGACGGCCGCCTGCCAGGTGCCGGAGTCCACCTGGTTCTCGTTGACCTGGAAGAACTGGTTGCCGTCCAGGTACCAGGTGATCGACTCAGCGGAGGTGTTCTCCCGGTTCACAATCACCGAGTAGGTGTGGTAGCCGGTTTGACACCCGCCGCAGCCCTGCAACCCGCTGCCGATGCCGTTGCCCTCGTTGCACGGGCCGCCCGGGTCCGTTCCACAGTGGAGGGTGCTGGAGTGTTCGGACAGCGCGTTGACGTCCTCCAGGATGTCGATCTCGCCGTTCTCCGGCCACTGGCCGGGCCCGAGCATCCAGAACGCGGGCCAGTAACCGAGGCCGCTGCCCGGATTCGGCTGCTGGATCGACGCGGTGACCTCCAGTTGGCCACCGGCGGGCGCGCCGACGATGGAGCCGGTGTGGATGCGGCCGGAGGTCCAGTTGCTGCCCGAACCCAGGGCGGTGAGGTCCAGGTCGCCGTTGCCGTCGAGGTGGACGTTGTCGGTCGAGTTGGTCATGGTCTCGATCTCGCCGGTGCCGAAGTTCGAGCCGGGGCCGGTGTCATAGCTCCACGTGCCCGTGTCGGGAGCGCTGCCGGACGAGCCGTTGAAGTCGTCGCTGAACGCGGTCGTCCAGCCGGATGGTGGGCCTGGCACGTCGGCGCTGGCGGCTGGCGCGGCAACGGTCAGAGCTGCGATCAATCCCAACTGGGACAAGACCACCGCGCCAATGGTCAACCACCGGCGACGTCCGGCGCTGGGTAATCTCGTCGAAGACATTGGTCTGTACCTCCCGGGTCTCGTTCGGCGGATGAACGCGCTGGGAGCGCTCTCAGAGCCTCTCCTGACCGTTACAGACCGTCAAGACGAGCACACGTGCAGCGATGGGTGTGAACACCGGTCACAGCGGATGTTCCCCCAGGTCGACGCCGTCTTGGCAGCAACTGTCAACCTTGAATATTCCGGGTTCACCCGCGCTGCGCACTGTCCACTTGTTACAACCAGCCCGCGTTGCGCGCGATCCGGATGGCGTCGATCCGGTTGTGCGCGCCCACCTTGCTGATCGCGTTGGACAGATAGTTGCGCACCGTGTCCCTGGACAACGCGAGCGAGCTGGCGATCTGCTCGTTCGGCAACCCGCGCTCCGCTGCGGAACTCGCCGCCGGTGGTCACCAACAGCAGCGGCATAGCCATGACCGGCAGGTGCAACACGAGCAGCAGCAACGGCATGCGTCGTACGATCCACTGTGGATAGTTGGCTGCTGGTAGCGCGCTCATGTCGCCACCTCGGCACTGGCCAGCCGGGCGCCGTCCACGTCGAGTGAGAGCACCAGCTTGCCGGTCGCGCGCACCACACTGATCTCGCGGTGCCGCGCCGCGTCGTCGTGCGGCAGTCTGTCCACAGCGGACCGCGGGGCCACGGTCAGCTCGTCGCCGACCGGCTCGGGCAGCTCGCCGGCGGGGAGGTTCAGCCCGGTCCGGATGCCGGACGCGCCGAGCAGCGCCGCCGCCGATTCCAGCTCGATGCGCAGCGGCACCCGCTGGTACTCGCGGATCATCCGGCGCGCCCCCGCAAGCGTTTGCCGCGAGGCGCCCGGTATCTGCCGCAGGTCACGCCGTTGGTCGAGAGTTCGGGCCAGCATCGGCGACAACCCGTGGAGGTATCCCATGACCGACTGCATCACGATCGAACGCGAGTACGACGCCAGGCCGGAGACGATCTGGCGCCTGTGGGCCACCCCGGAGGGCATCGCGTCGTGGTGGGCACCGGACGGGTTCACCGTGACCGTGGACCGGATCGAGCCCAGCCCCGGCGGCGAACTGATCTACACGATGACCGCGACCGGGCCCGAGCAGATCGCGTTCATGGAGCAGGCCGGGATGCCCCTGGCCACCGAGTCCCGCAAGAGATTCACCGAGGTCGACCGGAACGGCATGCTCGCCTACGACTCGCTGGTCGACTTCGTGCCCGGCCTCCACCCGAACTAACCCCTCAATAGCTCTGGACAAGTTAGAGGCCAATATGGTCCAATCTAACTGTTCAAGTTGAATGGAAAGGTTAGGAGACGGTGATGAGCGAGCAGGCACAACCGCGATCCACGACCACCCGGGTCGACGTCGTGACCCCGGAATTCGGCCCGCTACCGGCCATCTACGTGCCGATCCGCCGCCCCAAGGCCACGCGTCAGCGCACCAAGTAAGCCGACGACGGCCGAGGCGGCGGCGGTTGGGACCAGTTGACCGCCAGATCACGCAGCACCCAGGCAATCTCCTGCACGGTCGGTTTGCGCACGTGCCAGGCGAGGTAGACCAGCGACCACGACGTGCCCGGGATCGGCACCTGAAGATAAGGCCCGGGAAACATTTCTCGGGGCGGCTGCCACCCCTGCTGGATCCGCAGCACGCCACCGACATCACCGTTGAGCGGCGGGCCGAGACCGAACGACTGGTTCGGTGCCCGCACCAGACACTCCGATCCAGCGGGTTGACCGGGCGGGACGGCGCCCTGTGAACCGGCGTCCAGCCACCACTGCCCGTCCGGGTGCGCGAGATCGGTGCGGCCCTGCGCCTGCGTGATCAGATAACAGGCTTCCGACACCGCGGACTGCTGCGACACCCCGGCCCGGTACCCGCCGATCGCGGCGAGCCAGGCATCGATGTCCGCGTCGGTCAACGTGACCGCGCCGCGCTGCGGCGCACTGTCACCGCGCGGTGGGGAACCGGTGCCGGGCGCGGGATCCGCGCACCCCCATGCGATCGAGCGTAGCCCGAGATGTCTAGAACCAGTGCGCGCGACCGCCGATCCGGCGACCGGTGCCACCCAGGATCGCGAAAGCCGCACCGACGACCGCCAGCACGATGCCGATGGTCCACAAGATGGGGATGCCGAGTAGGAATCCGACGATCAACAGAATCACACCGAGTACGATCATTGCTCCAGCCTTTTTGTTGGCAGTAGATTTTTTTCTTGGCTCAATAACGGATTAACCACTCGTGCCCACCCTGAAACGAGCCCATTCGGAGCAATCACCAGCTGTTGCCGCTTGGTGACTCCATTGCCGGGCAACAAAAAATGGTGGTATGGATGATTCCGATCGGGGTAATCACCCGTGCGATTGGTTCGAGCCGCCAAAGCCGACGAGCAATTCGCGTAGCGCGGCGCGCAGAATCTCGCGATCGTCGTGGCGGGAGTGCGCGATGCGCTGGATGGCGAAACCGTCGAGCGCGGCGAGTACCAGCCGGACGCGGTGCGGCGCGGGATCGATCTCGAACAGGCGCAGCGCGGTGCTGATCGCGGTTTCGTAGCTGTCCAGCACGTTCGCGATCGCCGCGCGCAGTTCCGGCCGCCGTTCGACGGCCAGATATGCCTCGAACTGGGCGATGACCCCCGCGCGTGGGGATTGCAGCACGAAGTCGGTGATCTGCTCGACCAGTTCGTCTGTCGACGGGCCGCTTCGGTGCATGGCGAGGATTGTCGCGTTCGTGTTCGCCATGACGTCGGCGAAGGCAAGTGTGATCGCTTCGGCGAGCAGTTCGTCCAGTGAGCTGAAGAAGTAGCTGGTCGTCGACAGCGGCACCCCCGCCGCCTCGGCGATACGCCGGTGCGTCGCGCCCTCGATGCCCTTCTCGGTCAGCACCGTGAACGCGGCGCGCAGCAGGGCTTCGCGCCGGGCGAGGCCACGCGCGCGATGCGTCGGCGGGCGGATGGGCATCCGGTAACTCTAGGCAGACTCTGGACATCCGTCCAATGACGGGGCATGCTCTCTGGACCGATGTCCAGACTTCGCGAACGGGGGCCTCCGGCGTGACCTCGACCCGGGTAGATGCGTTCCGCGACGACGCGCTCGGCGACCACGACGCGGTCGCGCTCGCCGACCTGATCCGGCGCGGTGACCTCGACATCCGTGCGGTGATCGAGGCCGCCGTCGCGCGGGCGGGCACCGTCGCCGAGCTGAACGCGGTCGTCGTCGACCGGTACGACAAGCCGTACTCCGGCGCCGATCCGGACGCGCCGTTGCGCGGCGTGCCCACGTTCGTCAAGGACAACACCGACATCACCGGCCTGCCGACGAATCACGGCACCAGCGCGTACCGCGCGAAACCGGCCACCGCCGACGGGCCTTACGCGCGCCAGCTGCTCGCGACCGGGCTCGCGGTCCTCGGCAAGACCACGTTGCCCGAGTACGGGTTCAACGCGTCGACCGAGTTCGCGGACCGGCCGCCGACCAGAAACCCGTGGCACACCGAGTATTCCGTCGGCGCGTCCTCCGGCGGCGCCGCCGCCCTGGTGGCCTCGGGCGTGGTGCCGATCGCACACGCCAACGACGGTGGTGGCTCGATCCGGATCCCGGCCGCGTGCGCGGGACTGGTCGGGTTGAAACCGAGCCGGGGCAGGCACGCCAACGGTCCGGAAGCCCGCCTGATGCCGATCAACCTCATCTCCGAGGGCGTGCTGACCCGTACCGTGCGCGACACCGCCGCGTACCTCGCCGCCGTCGAACGGCACTGGCGCAACCCCGAGTTACCGGTGATCGGCACGGTCGAGCGACCGATCGCGCGACGCCTGCGGGTCGGCGTTCTCACCGGAGCAATCGCAGGCCGAACGGTCGATCCGGAAACCCGCGCGACCGTCGAAGCGACGGCCGAATCGCTGGCCGTGGCGGGCCATTTCGTCGAACCGGCCGCGTTACCGCTCACCGAGGACTTCGTCCGCGCGTTCGTGCGCTACTGGTCGATGCTCGGCTTCGTCGCCGCCAGCACCGGAAAACTGGCCGACCGGTCCTACGACTGGCGCAAACTGGACGGCTTCACGCTGGGCCTGCGCCGCCGATTCCTGCGCGAAGCGTGGCAACTGCCCAAAGCCATCTACGACATGCGCGCGGGCGCGCGGGCGTACACCGGCATGTTCGGCCGGTACGACCTGGTGCTCAGTCCGGTGCTCGGGCGCACCACGCCGCGCCTTGGCCACCTGAGCCCGACGGTCCCGTTCGACGAACTGCTCGACCGGCTGCTGGACTACGTGTCGTTCACGCCGGCCAACAACGTCGCGGGCACCCCGGCGATCTCGCTGCCGATGGGCAGCACCGACGCCGGTCTGCCGATCGGGATCCAGCTCGCCGCCGGACGCGGCGAGGAACGCACGTTGCTGGAAATCGCCCTGCAACTCGAACAGCTGCGGCCATGGAGGTTGGTGTGCGACGAAGCATCGCCAAGATCAGCATCGCGTTAGCGGTCGGCGTCGGCCTGAGCGCGACGGTCGGCGTGACGACCAGCGCGGCGGGCACGCCGACCTTCCACCACTACGTCGCGCTCGGCGACTCCTACACTGCGGGGCCGCTGATTCCGTGGCAGCAGGCGAATTGGTGTTTCCGCTCCAACAACAACTATCCGTCCTGGCTGGCCACCGATCTGGGCATCTACTCGACCCAGGGCGGCTTCACCGACGTCAGCTGTTCCTCGGCGGACACGTCCAACATGACGCAGCCGCAACCGGTTCCCTCCACCAGCATCGACCTCACCTCCGAGGCGCCCCAGTTCGACGGGCTGAGCCTGGACACCGACCTGGTCACCATCGGCATCGGCGGCAACGACTACGGCGTGTTCGGTTCCCTGGTCGGCACCTGCCCGGACTTGCGCTCGAGTGATCCGACCGGGCATCCGTGCCAGGACCACTTCACCATCAACGGCGTCGACACCATGAAGGCCGCGATCGCCAACACCGAAAAGAACCTGGAGGGCGTCCTCAAGGGCGTGCACGCGCACGCGCCCGGCGCGAAGGTGGTCGTGGTCGGCTATCCGCGACTGGTGCCGCCGAGCGGATACTGCCCGGACGTGATCCCGTTCGCGGACGGCGACTACGGCTGGGCCGACTCGGTCGAACGCGCCCTGAACACCGCGGAATCCACCGCGGCCCGGCACCAGGACGCGACCTATGTGGACACTTACGGGCCCAGCCTCGGGCACGACGCGTGCGCGGGCAGCGCGGCGTGGGTGAACGGGCAGAACACCAACTTGTTCGAAGCCGTCGCCTATCACCCGTTCAAGGCAGGCATGGAAGCCGAAGCCAACCTGATCTTCCATGCCCTCGGCGGCCGAGCCCCGGCCACCACCACCGCACCCGCCCCGCGCAGCACCGCCAGTCCCAACAATCTCGCCGACTTGGCCGACACCGGTCAGGCGCGATAGCGCTTCGCAACGGTGGCGAACGCCGCCTTCGGTTCCCAGTTCAGCTCCGGATACGTCGTCCCGCGACGGTCCTCGAACACCCGGACCAGCCCCATGCTGGCCAGATCGAGGCCGTCGCGGTCGGGCAGGTGGTAGTTGGCGAAGGTGTAGACGAACGCGGTGTCCACGCCCTCGGCCTCGAACACGTCCAGCAGTTCGGTCAGATAGCGGACCTGGTCGGCCTCGTCGGGTACGAAATCGCCTTTGATACCAACCGGAACGTGGCCGTCGTACTCGACGATGTCCGCCGCCCCGGAACCCAGGTCAGCCGCACCGGTGAACGTCGAGCAGCCGAACTCCGTGATGGCAACGGGTTTCCCGGCCGCGACCAGCGCACGGATGCTGGCCGGATAGACGTCCGCAACGGCCTTGGTCCGGTACGCGTCAACGGAAACGACGTCGAACGGGGTCCAGTCGACCCCTTCGAACGAGGGAATCGCGGCATAGCTGACCGGCCCGCCGAACCGCTCGCGCACGACCTTCACCGCGCGCGACAGGAACTCGTTGAGCAGTGCGGGCACGCCCGCCATGGCCGGGCCAAGTTCTCCTGGCTTCTTGAGGATTTCCAGGCGTTCCTCGATGGTAGGGCCGGGCAGGAAGCCGACGGTGAACAGGCTCAGCTCGGCGCCGGTGAGGAACACGACCTCGGCGCCCGCGCGGCGGATGCGCTCGGCGCGCGCTGCGCAGTCGGCGAGGAAGTCGAGCAGTTCGTCGGTGGTCAGGTCGCAGGTGAACGGCGAGAACCAGACCTCAAGCCCGAGCCCGGCCGCGTGCCGCGCGGCGACCTCCAGCCGGTCCGGGTCGCCGCCGGTGATCCGGACCGCGGTGCAGTGCAGGTCGTCGCGGATGATCTCCAGTTCGCGGCGCACCACGTCCGGGTCGAACGGTTCGTGCGTGCTGAACGCGTTCGGCTTGTGTGGTTGGGCGATGAAGCCGGTGTCGTAGTTGATCCCTCTGGCTCGCATGAGCCGACCATAAGGTACCCGAAGTACCTAATCAAGTGAATAAGGTACGGTGAGTACGCAAAGGAGGAGGATATGGCGCAGGTCCGACGCCGAGGCGACGTTCTGGAACAGGCGATCCTGCACGCCGCCGTCGACGAACTCGTCGAATCCGGCTACCCCGGCCTGACCATGGACCGCGTCGCCACCCGCGCCGGCACCAACAAGAACACCATCTACCGCCGCTGGCCCAACCGCGCCGCGCTCGGCCTCGCCGCCTACCGGCTGCTCGTCGAACGCGAACTCGGCCCACCCGACACCGGCGAACTCCGCGCCGACGTGCTGACCGTGCTCCGCCAGATGAACCGCGACCTCGCCACCCCGAAAGCCGACATCATCCGCGGCCTGATGGCCAGCGCCGCCGACGAACCCGAACTTCAGGCCCAACTGCAGCAACTCATCGCCGACGGCGGCAGCACGATGTGGCTCACCATCCTCGGCCGTGCCGCCGCACGCGGCGAAGTCCGCTCCGAAGCGCTCACCCCGCGCGTCGCCACCGTCGCCGTCGTCCAACTGCGCAACGAATACGTCGTCCACGGCATGCACAGCGTCCCCGACGAGGTCATCGTCGCCATCGTCGACGAGATCTACCTGCCCCTGGTCACGACCCGAGAGTGAGCCGAGACGGACTCAGACGTGGTTACGGTCGGACGATGACCTCGTTGATGATGGTGCGGGCGGCGGTCTCCAGCACCGATTCGTTACCCACCGGGTCGGTGTTGTCCGGTGCGATGTACTGGATGCTCAGCACCACGTTCGCCTTGCGGGCGACCAGGACCAGGTAGCCGTCGTGGTCGGTGATCCGCGCCTCGTCGCCGATGCCCACGACAGGTGTGTCCGCGCCGAGTGAGAAGCCCTGCTTCGGTCCCTGGTAAATGGTCACCTCCGCGACGGACGCCCGCTGCGCGGCGGCGACGCTCGGGTAGAGAGTGGTCGTCGAGTTGACCGGCGAGGGGCCGGTGGACTCAGGTGTGCCCCAGTCGCAGTTGATCTGCGGCTCGTTCTCGGGGCCGATGCCTCCGCCCAGCGACCCTGGCCCGGGCATGCCGAGCAGCGCCGGACAGTCCTTTGGCAAGGCGGTCGCCAGTGATAGCGGCGGTGCGGGCGTGTGCCACGGAGCCCAGATCAAGACCATCGCCGCGCCGAGCAACATCGCGGCGACGATCGTGCCGGACCAGATCAGCAGGCGTGACGTCATGGCTCCCCCAAAACACCGATGATGTGCGGCAGAGACTAGCTGATCAAGCCACGGCCCACGCCGAGTGCGGCCACCCGCAGCGCGGGCAGGTGATCGGGCGCGGCGGAATTGCCGGGCACGATCAGGGCCAGCGCGGCCACCACGTGTTCGCCCACCCGGATCGGCACCGCGATGTCCGCACAACCGGGACAGGACGCGTAACCCGCGCGGCGCACGCGATCGAGTAGCGCGCGCAGCTGATCCTGTTCGACCAGCGGATATCCGGCGGTGATCTCCTCCTGGACTCGAACGTGCGCGTGCGCGAGCAACAGCACGCCCGCGGAGGACGCGTGCACCGCGACCCGGACCGGTGCTATCCCGCGCGGCAGCCACGCCACCACATGCGCATCCCTGCCATGTAACAGGCTGAGTCGGACGGCATGACCGGTGATGACGTGCAGGTCCGCCATGAACGGCAACGCGGTCGCGCGCAACCCGTTCGGCGGAGCGGCGGCTGCGGCTAGTTCGGCCAGCCGGACCCCGATCCGCACCCGCCGGTCCGCATCGCGCGCCAACCAGCCCTGACCCACCAGTTCGTCGACGAGCCGGGCGGTCGTCGCGACGGGCAACCCGCAGCGACGCGCGAGCTCGGCGACCCTCGGTGCGGTCCCGTTCGCTCCGGTCGCGGCCAGCGCGCCGAAGATCCGGACCACCCGCGAGATCACCGATTCACCGCCGGGAGGTTTCACCATCACTTCAGTGTGCGGGCTGAAGTAGGTCCGCACCAGGCATTCCTTTGCGTTCTACTGTGGACGGTCAGGCGGCACGCCCGTTCGGCCGGTAGGGTGAAGGGCATGAGCGATGCCAGCGATCACGTGATGCCCAACGCGCTCAAGCGGGCCATGCCCCTGTTGGCCGACCCGCCCGCGAACCCGGACACCGAAAACGGTTACCTGAACCTGCTCGGGCCCGGCGCCGACCTGCCTACCAGGAACAACGGCCAGGTGCAGCAACTGTGGGCATCCGAGATCGGCTCGCAGCTCTACGACATCGCGCAGGGCGTCGCGCGCAGGGTGATGGCCGCCTGGCAACTCGACCTCGACTGGCTCGACGTGCCCGCCGACGGCGTCGCCATCGACGTGGGCAGCGGCCCCGGCAACGTCACCGCCGCGCTGGGCCGCGCGGCCGGACCGGACGGACTCGCCATCGGCGTCGACATCTCCGAGGCCATGCTCGCGCGCGCGGTCGCCGCCGAGGCCAGCGCCAACGTCGGCTTCGTCCGCGCGGACGCGCAACACCTCCCGCTGCGCGGTGAGATCGCCGACGCGGTCGTGTCCATGGCCGCGTTGCAGCTCATTCCCGAGCCGGGCGCCGCCCTGCGCGAAATGGTGCGCGTGCTCAAACCGGGCGGCAGGCTCGCCATCATGGTGCCTACCAGCGGCGCCGTGGCCCTTCGCCTCACCCAGCTGCTGCCCGACGCGCTCGGCGTGCGTGTTTTCGACGGCGACGAGATCGCGGACGGTCTGCTCGACGCGGGGCTGAGCAAGGTCAAGGTGCAGCAGCGCGCCGTCGTGCAGTGGGTGCGCGGCAGCAAAGCCTGATCCCCATCGTGGGATCGACAGCGGACTCACTCCGGTTCGCAGTGCTCGGGCCCGGTCCGCACGTGGCGGGTCTGCAAGCAGGGCAACTACCTGCTCAACGTCAACGCGGAAACGCTGGATCTCCTGCGATTCCGCGAATTGAGTGCCGCGGCGCGGCATCGACATTCGGCGCGCCCTCGGCGACCAGAAGGGCGCGCGCGAACTCTGGAGGACCGCGCTGACCGAACTGCACCTGCCGCAAGCCGATGCGGTCCGCCAGCGACTGTCCACTCTGGACGGCGATTAGGCGGGCCTGCCACGCAGCGGACGACCGGGGAAGGCCTCGGTGTGCAGTTCGCCGTCGCGCACCACGAACTCGCCGTTGACCAATAGATGTGTCACGCCGGTTGACACTCGGGTTGGCGCTGTGAACGTGGCGTTGTCAGTGAACCGGTTCGGGTCGATGACCACGATGTCGGCGTCCGCGCCGACGCCAAGGTGTCCCTTGTCGGCCGCGTCCGGTGCGATGCCCGCGACCACCCGCGAGGGCAGCCAGGCGCAGCGGCGGAACGCCTCGGCCCAGCTCCAGGTGCCGGTTTCGCGGACCAGCAACCGGATCGCGCGCGCGAACGTGCCGCTGGTGCGCGGATGCGTCGCGCTGCCGGGCGGGAGCGGCCAGGCCAGTGGATCCGGCGCGCCCTTCGGCAGGAACACCGGCATGGCGTCGCTGGCCACGATGGAGTCCGGAAAGGACAGTGCGCGGGCCAGGAGTGCGCGGTCGTTCGGGTCGTTCTCGTCCAGGAACTCGACGATGCAGGTGGCGGCCGGGTCGGTGGCGCGCACCTCGCGCAGCCGCGCATCGTCGGCGATCCGTTCGCCGGTGGCCACCAGCACGATGCTCTGCGGCCGGATTCCCCACGCGGACAACCGTTCCGGCGCGAGGAAGAACGCGCTGATCGTGGTGCTGCCCGCGCCATACGGGTACGCCTCCACGGTCACCGGGCTGCCCGCCGCCCGCGCGGACGCCAGCAGCGCGAGCACCCGGTCGACGTGGCGGCGTGAGGTCGAGTTGACGTGGCAGTGGTGCATGGCCGCGCCGGTCTCGCCCGCCGCGCGGACCAGTTCCTCGGCGCCGTCGATCGGGGTGGTCGGGTCGGCCTCGACGATCTCGCGCGCGTGTGTGAAGGTCGGCGCGCCCGCTTTCGCGGCGATCCGCGCGACCGCGAGGAATTCGGCCGGGTCGGTGCGCGGGGCGTAGCCGAGCAGCACGCCGATGCCCAGCGCGCCGTCCGCGAGTTCGCCCGCGAGCACGTCGAGCCACGCGGTCAGCTCGGCGGGGGAGGAGTCGCGTTGCCAGCCGGGATCGCCGAGGATGCCAAATGTCGCCTCGACCGACGAACCGGGTTCGCTACCGAGCAGCACCTGAGCCCGCGCCGCCGCCCAGGACGCCGAGAAGCCGTAGTTGAGCGGCCTGCCCTCGCGCGCGGTCACCCGGTAGGCGAGGTCGACCGGGGTGGCGCCCGCCTCCAGTTCCAACGCGGTGCTCACGCCGTCCATGGCCTGCAATCGCTGGCCGGTGATCGAGTTGACGTGGCTGTGCAGGTCGATGAACCCCGGCCCGACCACGTGACCGGACACGTCCAGCACCGTCGCACCCGACGGCACCCGTAGGCCGACGCCGATCTCGTGCACCGAGCCGTCGCGTACCAGCACGTCCGCGACCTGGTCGGTGCCGGTGCCCGGGTCGATCACCCGGCCGCCGCGCAGCAGCACATCCCGCACGTGACCCTCCTTTTTCTCCGCTGATCGGGACGATAACCGCTCCGAGCCCAGCAGAATTGGTGCCGTGACGACAACCGAGCCAGCCGAGTCCGTCCTGGACGACGAACCGGAGGAGATCAGGGTGACCTGGGCGGAGCTGTTCTTCGACCTTCGCCTTCGTTTCGACTGACAGAGCGTGTTCGCGGTGACCGAGGTGGCCCAACTGCTGCGGCTCGATCACAGCCTGCTCGGCGTCGGTCACGCGGCGGTCGCGTTCGTGCCGATCTACTGGGTCTGGGTCGGCACCTGCGTCTACGCGAACACGCACGGCCTGGACACCAACGGCGACCGGATCGGCCTGTTCGCGATCGGCCTCGGCGGCATGTTCATGGCGCTGGCCGTGCCCGGCGCGTACGGCGATCGGGGCGTCCTGTTCGGCGCCGCCTACCTCGCCGTGCGGATCGTGCTTTTGGTCATGGTGTGGCGCGCCGGGAAGATGCCGTCGGTCAGCTTCTGGGTCGCGGTCGGCGTGAGCGGGCCGCTGCTGCTGATCGGCGGGTTTCTGCCGCCGCCGGTCCGGTTCGCGTTGTGGGGCCTTGCCGCGTTCGTCGATCTGGCGACGCCGCAGGTGGCGCGCAGGCTGCTGTCCAAGGCGCGGTTCGTGCCAGGGCATCTGGCCGAACGGTTCGGCGGCTTCCTGATCATCGCGCTCGGCGAGTCCATCGTCGACATCGGCGCGCCCGAGGCGACCGAGGGCGGGCTGCCGACGATCCGGATCGTCGCGATCGCCGTCGCGTTCGTGCTCGCCGCGGCCTTGTGGTGGGTCTACTACGGCTATGCGGCCAGCGCGGTGCAGCATGCGTTGCGAACCAGGAACACCGGCAACGACATCATCCGCACCGTGCTCTCCTACGGGCACCTGCTGTTCGTCGGCTCGATCATCGCGGTGTCGGTCGGTCTCGGCGTCGCGATCAGCCATCCCGACGAGGCGCTCACCGGCGGAAACCTGGACCTGCTGTTCGGCGGCTGTGCCCTGTACCTGGCGACGTTCGGCTACACGCGCTGGCGGATGTTCCGCAGTTGGTCGGCCACCCGGCTCACCGCGGCCGTTGTCGTGCTCGCGTTGTTGCCAGCGGCTGCTCAGGTGCCCGCGCTGGCCGCACTGTCCGGGTTGGCGGCGGTGATCGCGGCGTTGAACGTGATCGAGTACGTCATCGTGCAACGCCGCGCTCGCAACGGTTAGCCGAGTTTGTCGGCGTCGAGCACGGCCTGGGTGAAGTCCTGTGGGGCTTCCTGCGGCACGTTGTGCCCGACGTCGAGCAGCCGGTGCTGGTACGGGCCGGTGAAGTGGCTGCGGTAGCCGGTGTCGCCGGTGCCCGCGTAGAACGGGTCGCGGGCCGGGTCGATGGTGATGGTCGGGACGCCGATCGACGGGGCGCGCTGCAACAGGCTCTCGATGCTGTTGTAGCGCGGGTTGCTCGGGATCACGCTCAGCCGCCAGCGGTAGTTGCCGAGCACGATGGCCGGGTAGTCCGGGTTCGTGAACGCGGCGGCGGTCTGCTCGTAGGTGGCGTCGGAGTAGTTGAAGGTGGGGGAGTTGAACTTCCAGATCACCTTGCCGAGGTCGTGCGCGTTCGCGGCAAGACCTTCGGCACCACGCTCCGTCGCGAAGTAGTACTGGTACCACCACGCCCATTCGAGATTCGGCGCGATCGGTGACAGGTTGGCTTTGAGGTTGGTGATCAGGTAACCCGATACCGACACCAGCGCCTTGACCCGCTCCGGCCACAACGCCGCCACGATGTCGGCGGTGCGCGAACCCCAGTCGTAACCGGCCAGCACGGCTCGTTCGATCTTGAGCGCGTCCATCAACGCGATCAGGTCGAGCGCGAACACGGTCTGCTGCGCGTCGCGCTTGGCGTGCGGCGAGACGAACGTGGTGCTGCCGTGCCCGCGCAGGTACGGCACGATCACCCGATAACCCGCCTTGGCCAGCAGCGGCGCCACGTCCACGTAGCTGTAGATGGAGTACGGGAAGCCGTGCAGGCAGATCACCACCGGCCCGTCCGCCGGCCCGGTCTCCACGTAGCCGATGTTCAGCTCACCAGCCTTGACCTGCTTCAACACCCCGAACGCGCCGAGGTCGGTGCCGGTCGGCGGGGTCGCGGCAGCCGCAGTGCCGCTCAGCGCGCCGCCCAGTGACACGGCCGCGGCACCCGCGCCGACCGCCTTCGCGAAACCCCGCCTACTGATCATTTCCGAACCCCTCGAATCCCATTAAGCACCGGTTAGAACGGTTAGTATCGTTGCACCAGTGACGAACACCTGTCAAACTGGTGTTGTGGAACATGCCTTTCCGTGCGGCACCGCTGCCCTCGACTTCGTCGGCACCCTGCGTGCCCGGCGCAACGCCGCGCCGCTGGAGAAACTGCGCGCCCCGAAGAACCTCGACGCGTGGTACCGGGAATCCGGCGTCGGCGAGGTCGAGCCGACCTCCGCGCAGCTCGACCTGGACAAGGCGGTCGCGCTGCGCGAAGCCGTCTACGACCTGATCGCCACCCGGCTCGCCGGTCGCGACTACGACGAGCGCGCGCTGGCCCTGGTCAACGACGCCGCCCGCGCGCCGTCGACCGTGCCGCAGCTGGGCAGGGACGGCAAGCACGTCCGAGCCAGCGCTGATCAAGCCCTGTCCGCGGTCGCCAGGGACGCGATCGAGATCCTTGGTGGGCCGGACGGCGAGCTGCTCAAGGAATGCAACCGGCCGGAGTGCACCCAGGTGTTCATCGACCGCTCGCGCGGCTTCCGGCGGGAATGGTGCGCGATGAAGACCTGCGGCAACCGGGTCAAGGGCGCCTCCTACCGGGCGCGGCAGCGCGGCAACCTGCCGATGGCAGCCCGGCCCTGAGCCTCAGTTCGCGGCGGCGGCTTGGGCCTTCGCGGCGAGCCGGTGCACGAAATCCGGTGCCCTGGTTTCGAAGTCGAGCACCTTGGCCCAGGTCGGCACCAGCGAAATCCGGGCCATCCGCTCGTACATCGAGCGCACCTGCGCCTCGAACCCCGGCATCATCGCCTGGTCCACCAGCTTGCCGCTGGCCTTGATGTACTCGTCCGGCACGCCGTCGACGATCTCGATGGACGCGGTGCCGCGAATGAGCAGCACGTGCGGCGGCTGGCCCTCGGTGTCGATGGTCAACGCGAGCCGCGAATCCGCTTGCAGCGCACGGACCTTCGGCGCCACGTCCGCCGTGCACACCACGATTTCCCTGCCGTTCCACCAGAAACCCATCGGCACCACCCTCGGTGCGCCGTCCAGCCCGGTGTAGGCCATCCGGGCGGGGATCGCCGAGTTGAGCAGTTCCTGCGAGACCGGGTCGTCGAGCACGGTCTGCGCGCGCAGGATGCCCAGCGTCGAGTCCCAGCCCTTTTCGATGCCGTCGGCGACCTCCGGCATCCGGGCGCGCAGCCCGTCCAGCCCGCCGTGGCTCAGGTGCAGCGCGGTCTTGCCGTCGTCGGTGCGGGCGAAGGTGATGGTCAGCCGGGTCTCGAGATCCGGGTCGGTGACCCGGTCCGGGCCGACGAACCACCAGCGCAGCACGATGCGTTCCGGGCTGGTCAGTTCGAGGATCTCCGCCTCGGCGCCGCCCATGTCGGTGCCTGCCGCATCGCGGTGCCACACCCGCAATCTGCCGCCGACCCGCTCGTCGACCTCGGCTTTGTGCACGGTGAACAGGGCTGGCGCGAGCCAGCGGCGAATCGTCTCCGGGGCCAGCCACGCGCGGTAGACGCGTTCGGGCGGGGCGGGAATCGTGCGGTGCAGGTCGATCGTCTGGCCGGTCATCGTTCCTCCTCGGTCCGGAAGAGTTCGTCGAGCGAGTCGAGTGATTCGGTCCAGTAGCGGCGGTAGAAGCGCAGCCAGGCATCGGCGCCGGCGAGCGGTTTCGGGTCCAGCCGGCACACGTGTTTGCGGCCCAGCACGGTGCGCTGGACAAGTCCCGCGCGCTCCAGCACGCGGACGTGTTTGGACGCCGCGACCAGGGACATGTTCAGCGGCTCTGCGAGTTCGCCGATGGTGAGCTCGCCGTCGGCGAGCCGGAGGATCATGCCGCGTCGGGCCGGGTGCGCCAGTGCGTGGAACACCTCGTCGAGTTCGGCCGAATCGTTAACCACAAGGTTTAACGTATGGTCTCTGCGAGTGAATGTCAAACCTTTTGGTTAAACGTTGTCGAGTAGGGTCGACGGCATGGCTAAGGGCTACTGGGTTGTCGCGTACCGGTCGATCTCCGACGCGGACAAACTCGCCGCGTACGGCAAGATCGCCAGCGTCGCCATTGCCGAGGCGGACGGCCGGTTCCTGGCTCGCGGCGGACAGGTGATCCCGCACGAGGCCGGTCTCCAGGAACGCACGGTCCTCGTGGAGTTCCCCAGCTACGAGGTCGCTGTCGCCGCCTACGGCTCCGAGACCTACAAGCGTGCGCTGGAAGCGTTCGACGGCGCCGCCGAACGCGACCTGCGCATCACCGAGGGCGTCGACTAACTGCCGGGTTCGAGCGTGCCGCGCCTGGCGGTGTGACCACCGTCACTTCCGCGCAAATGTCGATTCATCGTCGCCTTGATCGACGGGTACGCATGACCAAGAAAATCGTTGCAACCGAATACCTGACCCTCGACGGTTTCATGGACGAGCCCGGCCTGTGGTCGATGCCGTTGTTCAGCGACGAGGCCGGCGCCTACAAGTTCGCCGAACTCCAGGAGAGCGAGGCGCTGCTGCTCGGCCGCCGCACCTACGACGGCTTCGCCGAGGCGTGGCCGAGGATGACCGACACCGGCGAATTCGGTGTCCGGATGAACACCATGCCCAAGCACGTCGTCTCCCGC
>DASXOJ010000090.1:0-37107 GCA_036494465.1 Pseudonocardiaceae bacterium | reverse complement strand
AGGGCGCACCCGGCGACCGGCCGCACCGCCGCTGTCGGGCGTGCTCCTGTTGGCGGCACCGTCGCCGTTGTGTGTGCCCCTGCTGTTGGGCGCGCTGCTGCTCGCGGTGGTGCTCGGCGGGTGCGCGGGTGGTGGCCGGGGGGCAACGCCGACGCTGTCGAACGCGGCCGGGGTGGTCACCTCGGCGAGCCTGCCCAGGTCGGTGCCGCTGTCGATCGACATCCCGAAGATCGGGGTGCGGTCGACGTTGCTCGCGCTCGACGAGAGCAGACACCGCGGCGTGCAACTACCGTCGGCCAGCACGCCGATGCAGGCCGGCTGGTTCAGCGGCGGGCCGGCGCCCGGTCAGATCGGGCCGGCGGCGATCTTCGGCCGGGTGAGCGCCCACCATCAACCAGGGGTCTTCGCCCGGCTGTATGACCTCGTGGCAGGCGATCCGGTGCTGGTCAAACTCCAGGACGGCGGCACCGCGACGTTCCGGGTGACACACGTCGAGCAGTTGTCCAAGGGCAGCTTCGCGACGGACGCCGTCCACGGCGACACCACCGACGCGGAGCTGCGGCTGGTCACCTGCGGCGACACGTTCGACCCCGGCACTCGCTCCTTCCGGGACAACATCATCGTGTTCGCGACCTTGGTCGCCCACTGAACCGCTGTGTCCCGGGTGTCTGGTTTGCTACAGTACGACCACTAATGCAACGGCGGTTGTATTAGCGGTTGACTGTTCGATCCAGTGTGAGGAGGGGGCGCGCATGGCCATCTCGGCCGGCATCCCGGACCCGAATGTTCTGCACCCGCTACCCGGTCAGGAGCGGGTGGTGCTGCTGCGCCCGTTGATCGACAACCCCAAGATCGAGGTCGGCGAGTTCAGCTACTACGACGATCCGGACGACGCCACCGCGTTCCAGGACCGCAACGTGCTCTACGGCTACGGCCCGGAGAAGCTGATCATCGGGAAGTACTGCGCGCTCGCCGAGGGCACCCGGTTCATCATGGCCGGCGCGAACCATCCCGACCTGGGCGTGTCCACGTTCCCGTTCACCATCTTCGGTGGCGAGTGGGCCGACCGGACGCTGGACATCATGACCGGCATGGAAACCAAGGGTGACACCGTCGTAGGCAACGACGTCTGGATCGGCTACCGCTCGCTGATCATGCCCGGGGTCACCATCGGCGACGGCGCGATCATCGCGTCCCAGTCGGTGGTGGTGGCCGACGTGCCGCCGTACACGATCGTCGGTGGCAATCCGGGAAAGGTGATCCGGCAGCGCTTTGCCGACGAGGACATCGAGCGGCTGCTCCGGGCTCGTTGGTGGGGCTGGCCGGTCGAGTTGGTCACCGAGCACGTGCGCGTGATCATGACCGGCAACGCCAAGGAGATCGAGGCGATCGCGGCCGGCAACGGGCTCATCGAGTAACTCCATGCTGGACCGGCGGATGTGCGGGTGACCGTGCGTCCGCTTTTCTGTGCCCGTTCGGTCAGTAACGCGATGCTTGTTCATTTCGTTACTTCTGTGGCTCAACCATGACGGTGCTGGCGGCGTCTCCTGAATCGGAAGTTCATTTCATTGCGCGATTCAGGGGGATTTACCTTGCGAACGAAGATTCCTTTTGTGGTTTCCGGGTTTGTCGGTCTCGCCGTCACCGCCGCGTTTTCGATGCCTGCCTCGGCCGGTCAGCCCTCCGGTACCTCGGCCGCGCCGGGCAGAGCGGGCCAAATAGAACTCACCACCGGGTTTCCGGCCTATCGCGTGCACCCCGGCGAGTCGGTGGTTCTGGACGGGCCGTGCGGCACCATCAGCGGAGGGCCGGGCGCGCTCGTCGAACTCATCGGCACGGCTCCCCTCACGGTGCCTGCCTACGACAAGGTTCCGTGCCAGGGCGACAAGTTGCGCCCGGTCTGGCACACGACGATCAACACGGATGCGCATGACGGCGCGTACACCATGCACTACATCACCACTGGCGGGGACTACGGCGCCAGGATCACCGTGGTGGACGGGGTCCCGCCGGTGACGACGCCGTCAACGACCACGCCACCGGTGACCACGCCGCCGACCCAGTCCGGCGCGCCCACCCCGCCTGCCAAGACCACCGCGCCTGCCAAGCAGAGCCAGCAGGTTCCGGTAAAGCCGAAGGGGGCCCCGCAGACCGGCGGTGGTGGCCTGGCCGACGTGGTCAGCACGTGGAGTTGAACTGTACGAACAGTTGATCGGAGAGTGGATGCGCGGGCGACCGTGCATCCGCTTTTTCGCGCCCCTTTGGCCGGTAACAAAAATTCTGCGCCATATGGGTGACGAGAATTTTCAGTGATGTTTTTCCGTTATCGGAATCTCGGCAACCCGGGTGGGAGTGCGGCGTCCATTGAGTATCGCCACATTCGGCGATGCGAATCGGGGAAAAATTCCAGGGGGTTTCAGATGAGAGCCAACGGACCGAGAACGAGTCGATGGCCGGCTTGTGTGGCACCGGCCCAGCCGAAGCCGCGGATCCCAGTGAAACCCAAGGGGGCGCCGCAGGCCGGACGTGGCGGAATGTCGACTGTGGTGAGTGAGGGGAGCATCAACCGATGAGACGACTTGTCGTGTTGCCGTTCCTGCTGGCGGCGGTCGTGCTCGGCGGCTGCGCGACGCAGGTCACCGCCGGCGGACCGGATCCGGCATCTGTCGGCGCGCCGCCCGTGACGTCAGCCACCGAGCTGAGCTTGCCGAAGTCGGTGCCGGTGTCGCTGGAGATTCCGAAGATCAACGCGCGGTCGAACCTGCTCTCGCTGGGTCTGGCCGCCGACGGCTCGGTCGCGCTGCCGCCGGTGACCACGCCGATGCAGGCGAGCTGGTTCAACGGCAGCCCGACACCCGGCCAGTTCGGGCCTTCGGTGATCTTCGGGCATGTCGACGGTGACAAGCAGGCAGGGATCTTCTTCCGCCTGCACGAGTTGGCCCGGGGCGATCTGGTGCTGGTCAAACGCACGGACGGCACGACGGCGACGTTCCAGGTGACGAAGATCGAGGAGATCTCCAAGAGCACGTTCCCGACCGACGAGGTCTACGGGAACACCTCGGACGCGGAGCTGCGGTTGATCACCTGCGGCGGGTCGTTCGACAGCTCCGTGCACAGCTACCGGGACAACATCATCGTGTTCGCGGCGCTGCATTCGACAACCTGAGCGAGGGCCGGAGAGCTGGGGAGACGGCGGACAAAGGGGCGCGGGCTGCGGGGGCGTGCCAAGGGGCAGAACCCGGCCGTGCGGGGGCGGCCGGAAGGGGCGGGGCCGTGCGGGGGCAGCCGGAAGGGGCGGGCCGTGCAGGGGGCGGGAAGGGGCGGCCCGGGCGGGGGCGGCCGGAGAGGGGTCGGGCCGTGCGGGGCGGCTGGGAGGGGGCGGGTGTGGCGCGGTCCGGTCGGGTTTGCCGGCCGGAGGGGGAGCGCGCCACACCCTTGCCCGTTCGGTCAGTCGGAGTCGACCCAGTCGAAGGTCTTGGTGACGGCCTTCTTCCAGTTGCGGTATTCGCGTTCGCGGGTCGCTTCGTCCATGGCTGGGTCCCACTGCTTGGCCTTGGCCCAGTTGTCGCGGATGTCCTGCTCGCCGGTCCAGAATCCGGTCGCTAGACCGGCCGCGTATGCCGCGCCCAGCGCGGTGGTTTCGGCGACCACCGGGCGGATCACCGGGACGTTGAGGATGTCCGCCTGGAACTGCATGAGCAGCTCGTTGCCGGTCATGCCGCCGTCGACCTTGAGCGAGGTCAGCGGGACGCCGGAATCGGCATTCATGGCGTCGATGACTTCGCGGGACTGGAACGCGGTGGCTTCCAGGACCGCGCGGGCCAGGTGACCCTTGTTGACGTAGCGGGTGAGGCCGACGATGGCGCCGCGCGCGTCGGAGCGCCAGTAGGGCGCGAACAGGCCGGAGAACGCGGGTACGAAGTAGGCGCCACCGTTGTCTTCGACGGTGCGGGCGTGGTCTTCGATCTCGGCGGCGGTGCTGATCATGCCGAGGTTGTCGCGCAGCCACTGCACCAACGAGCCGGTGACGGCGATGGAGCCTTCCAGCGCGTACACCGTGTCGTTCGAGCCGATCTTGTAGCAGACCGTGGTGAGCAGGCCGTTCTCGCTCATTACCCGCTCGGTGCCGGTGTTGAGCAGCACGAAGTTGCCGGTGCCGTAGGTGTTCTTGGCTTCGCCCGGCGACAGGCACGCCTGGCCGAAGGTGGCCGCCTGCTGGTCGCCGAGGATGCCCGCGATGGGCACCCCGGCCAGCGCGCCGCGTTCGCGGACTTTTCCGTATTCCTCTGAGGAGGAGCGGATTTCCGGCAGCATGCTGAGCGGGATGCCCATCTCGGCCGCGATGTCCGCGTCCCAGGACAGGGTTTCCAGGTTCATCAGCAGGGTGCGGGAGGCGTTGGTCGGATCGGTGGCGTGCACGCCACCGTCGGGCCCGCCGGTCATGTTCCACAGCAGCCAGGTGTCCATGTTGCCGAAGAGCAGGTCGCCTGCTTCGGCGCGCTGCCTTGCACCGTCCACATTGTCCAGTACCCAGCGGATCTTGGGGCCGGAGAAGTAGGTGGCCAGCGGCAGGCCGGTCTTGGCGCGGTAGCGCTCCTGGCCGCCGCCGAGCGCGCCGAGCTCGTTGCAGATCTTGTCGGTCCTGGTGTCCTGCCAGACGATCGCGTTGTACACCGGCTTGCCGGTCTTGCGGTCCCAGACCAGCGCGGTTTCGCGTTGGTTGGTGATGCCGACGGCGACGATCTCGCTGGCTTTCAGGTCGGCCTTGGCCAGCGCGCCCGCGGCTACCTGGCGGGTGTTGCGCCAGATCTCCTCGCCGTCGTGCTCGACCCAGCCAGCCTTGGGGAAGATCTGCTCGTGTTCGGTCTGGTCGACGGAAACCACGTGTCCTGAGTGGTCGAAGACCATGCACCGGGTGGACGTGGTGCCCTGGTCGATCGCGGCGACGTACTCGGTCATCGCGGGTGGTTCCTTTCTGACGAGCGGGGTGTTCAGGAGGCGAGGGCCAGCGAGAGGAGTGCGGCGATGCCGCCGCCGACGAGCGGGCCGACTACCGGCACCCACGAGTAGTTCCACTGCGGGCTGCCCTTGCCCTTGATCGGCAGGATCCACGCGTAGGCGATGCGCGGGCCGAGGTCACGGGCGGGGTTGATGGCGTAGCCGGTGGGGCCGCCGAGCGAGTTGCCGATCACCAGGACCACGAACGCGACGCCCGCGTAGCCGAGCGCGGAGTTGCCGAAGGTGGGCACGCCGCCAACGGACGCGGTGGCGCTGGGGCTTTCCAGGATCCAGAACACCAGCACGAAGGTGCCGATGATCTCGGTGACCAGGTTCCAGACCTTGTTCGGGATGGTCGGGATGGTGGAGAAGATGCCGAGCGTGTTCTCCGGTTCGTCGTGCTGGTCGAACTGCAGTTTGTAGGCGGCCCAGCACAGGATGGCGCCGATGATGGCGCCGAGCATCTCGCCGAGCAGGTAGTACGGGACCTTGTCCCAGCTGATCTTCTTGGCGATGGCGAGACCGAACGTGACGGCCGGGTTGAGGTTGGCGCCGCTCTTGTCCGCGACGCTGGCGCCCGCGAACACCGCGAATCCCCAACCGAAGGTGATGAACAGGATGCCGCCGCCGTTGCCGTAGGTCTTGCGCAACACGTTGTTGGCGACGACGCCGGTACCCAGCAGGATCAGTAACGCCGTGCCCAACAACTCCCAGACAACGATCATCCAAGGATTCATCCATGGCCTCCTGGCACCCGAAGCGCGCGGTGGATCGGCGGTCGGGGCCTGGGGGCCTGGCCGCGTCGCCAACCCGAAGTGATCTCGGACGCTACCTTGGCGTGCTCGCCAATGTCCACGTTCGACTCCGTGGCCGCTCAGACGTACTAGCGCGATCGGAGTACAGCGGTGATACGACACGCATCTCACCGCCTGGTTCGGCCGCTTTCCAGGTAGCGTGTCCAGCAGTTCGGTAGCCAGAGAGGGTGGTTCGGTGGCCAGCCGCAAGCCAGTCGCAGCGCAGGACGCACAGACCTTCGGGAGCCGCTTCGGCGTGGCCGAGCGCGCGCAGTCGTGGGAAAGACTGGGCAGCGAGCAGTTCGACGTGGTCGTGGTGGGCGGCGGTGTCGTCGGCGTGGGTACCGCGCTGGACGCGGCCACGCGCGGGCTGCGGGTCGCGTTGGTCGAGGCGCGGGATCTCGCGTCGGGTACGTCGAGCCGTTCCAGCAAGCTGTTTCACGGCGGTTTGCGATATCTCGAACAGCTGGAATTCGGTCTGGTCCGGGAGGCGCTGCGGGAACGTGAGCTGATGCTCACGAGGCTCGCGCCACACCTGGTCAAGCCGGTGAGTTTCCTCTACCCGCTCAAACACCGGTTCTGGGAACGGCCCTACACCGCGTCCGGTCTGGTGCTCTACGACCGGATGGGCGGCGCGCGTTCTGTGCCCGGGCAGAAGCATCTGACCAGGGCGGGCGCGCTGCGGATGTTCCCCGCGCTCAAGCGCAACGCGTTGATCGGTGGCGTCCGGTATTTCGACGCGCAGGCCGACGACGCCCGGCACACCCTCACGGTGGCGCGCACTGCCGCGCACTATGGCGCCGTGGTGCGCACTTCGACGCAGGTGATCGGGTTCCTCAAGGAGGCCGACCGGGTTTCCGGCGTGCGCGTGCGCGATGTGGAGAACGGCAACGAGACCGAGGTGCAGGCCGGTGTCGTGGTCAACTGCACCGGGGTCTGGACCGACGATCTCCAGCACCTGTCCGGCAGTCGCGGGCGGTTCCGGGTGCGCGCCAGCAAGGGCGTGCACATCGTGGTACCGAGGGACCGGATCGTGGCCGAGTCCGGGTTGATCCTGCGCACCGAGAAGTCGGTGCTGTTCGTGATCCCGTGGCGCAACCACTGGATCATCGGCACCACCGACACCGACTGGCACCTGGACCTGGCCCACCCGGCGGCCACCAAGAACGACATCGACTACATCCTCGACCACGTGAACACGGTGCTGGCGACGCCGTTGACGCACGAGGACATCCAGGGCGTGTACGCGGGCCTGCGGCCGTTGCTGGCGGGGGAGAGCGAGTCGACCTCGAAGCTCTCCCGCGAGCACGCGGTGGCACGGGTGGCGCCGGGCCTGGTGGCGATCGCGGGCGGCAAGTACACGACCTACCGGGTGATGGCGGCCGACGCGGTGGACGCGGCCGGGGTCGACCTGTCCGGCCGGTTGCAGCCCTCCATCACCGACCAGGTGCCGCTGCTCGGCGCGGACGGCTACCACGCGCTGGTGAACCAGGCCGACCAGTTGGGCGCGCGCTACGGGCTGCACCCGTACCGGGTCCGGCACCTGCTCGATCGGTACGGCTCGCTGATCCACGACGTGCTCGCCATCGCGGACGGCAACCCGGAGCTGCTCAAGCCGTTGCCCGCCGCGCCGGACTACCTCCAGGTCGAGGTGGTGTACGGGACCTCGCACGAGGGTGCGCTGCACCTGGACGACATGCTGACCAGGCGGACCCGGATCTCGATCGAGTACCCGCACCGCGGCACCGACTGCGCGCAGCAGGTCGCCGAGCTGATGGGTGGCGTGCTGGGGTGGGCCAAGACGACCGTGACCCGTGAGGTGGAGACCTATCTGGCCAGGGTGGCGGCGGAGCGCGAGTCGCAGACCCAGACCGACGACCAGTCGGCGGACGCGTTGCGGCACGCGGCGCCGGAGGCCCGGCAGCAACTGGTACCGGAGCAGATCATCGCCGAATGACAGCGCAGTAGTGTACTTATGGCTAGGGTGGTGGTCGTGACCAGCAGGTATCGGCGCTCACCGTTGGCTCTGGCCGTGCTCGCGCTGCTCGTCGAGCGGCCGTTGCACCCGTATGGCGTGCTCGCGCTGCTCAAGCAGTGGGGCAAGGGCGACGTGATCAACATCAACCAGCGCGCCACCGTGTACAAGACCGTGACGCGGCTGGCCGAGGCCGGGTTGATCGCGGTGCGCCATACCGAACGGGACGCGCAGTACCCGGAGCGGACGCTCTACGAGCTGACCAGCTCGGGTCGCCAGGTGCTGCACGAGTGGATGGCCGAGATGCTGGTCGGCGGCGACCGCGAATATCCGGAGTTCCCCGCCGCGCTGTCGTTCATCATGCTGCTCACCCCGGACCAGGCGCTGCCGCTGCTCGACGAGCGCAGGCAGGGCGTGGCGCGGCGGGTCGCCGAGTTGACGGCGGGGATCGCGCAGGCGCACCGGGCGTCCCCGGGTCTGCCGTCGGTGTCCGTGCTGGAGTTCCGTTACCTGCTGGCGATGGCGCAGGCCGAGCTGGCCTGGGTCACCCAGACCGTCGACGATCTGAAATCCAAGCGGCTGGACTGGGCGGACGCGCAACTGCGTTCGTTCGCGGACGCGCACACGCCCCGGCTGGACTAGGCGTCGAGTTCTTCCAGTTGGCTGATCAGCAGGCGCTGGTCGGCGGGGGAGACGGTGGTCCAGGGTTCGGCGTCGAGTTCGGCGGTGCTGCGCATTTGCAGGTAGCGGCCTGCGCGGGTGTCGAACACGCTGACCACGCGCCTGGAGCGGGTGCGCCTGCCCCAGCGGTCACGGGTGGCGGCACCGAACTGGCCGTGCCTGCGCAGGCGCATCATCATCTTGGCGAGCAGCGCCGCGTCCCGGTCGCGCACGCCCTGATCGCGCAGTGCGGACTCGAATTCCGTTGGGGTGCCTGCATTGGCGGCCGCCGCCTCCAACCGTCTACTGGGGACGGTCACGGATTCGCCGGGGCCCGCGGCGAGCGCGGGGAGTACGGAGAGGGCTTCGCGGGCGAGTCCGCTGGGCGCGGCTTCGGCCAGCACCATGCCTTCGGTGGTCAGGGTGGCCTTGACCGCGTCACCCCCGCTCGCGGCAACGAGTACGCGCACGCTGCCGACCTTGCTGCCGAACCAGAGCCTGCCGTCGATCTCGCGTTCCGGCCGCGCCAGCAACCGGACCAGTTCGGCGAGCCGCCCGTACTCGGCCGCCGACCGCGCGAAACCCCGGTTTTCCATGGCCCGCCAGGCGTCTTCGACGAGCTGGCGGCGCTCGGTGTTGGTGCGGCCCGGCGAGTCGACCTTGAGCACGAGCGGCATTTCGCCCAGCGCCAGGGATTCCCACAGGACGTCGAACTCCAGCCGGGACACCGCGATCGGTGCACCGGGCGCGGGTTCGTCGGTCAGGCCGAAGGCACCGGAGGTCATCTGCTCGGCAGCGCGCGGACGTGTGTGTGGTTGCGGGTGATCGGGCTGGTGTCCACGACCAGCGTGGGCGGTTCGCCGAAGTCGCCGAGGGAGGCGGTGTTGTCGCTGGTGCCCGACTCGTACTGCGCCATCACCTGGAACGCCTTCTGCTCGGCCGCGTTGGCCGCCGACTCCTGGATCTCGTGGTCGGTCTGCTCACCGAGCAGGTGCTGCAACACGGAGACCACGGCATTGGGCTGCTCGGCGGTGACCGGCACCGGGGCGGGCATGTCCGCGCGGGCCTTGGCGAGCAGACCGGCCTGCAACTCGGTGCTGACCCGCATCATGTCCGCCGCGGTGGAGGCCTGCTGGGCCCAGTCACCGAGCGGGTTGAGCGCGTCGCGGGCGCTGTCCGCAGCGACGCCTTCCCAGCTGGCGCCGGACGCGCGCACGCCAGCGCCGATATCCTGCTGCAACTCCTCCAGCGCCTGCGAGAGTCCTGCCCAGGTGTCCACCGCCGGGGTGGCAGCCTCCGCGCCGGGACCCGAGTTCAGCTGGTCGTACAGCTCCTGATGGCTGTAGCCCTGCCACCGGACGTCCGTGCCAGCGTTGGTGCCCACCGTGCGCCTCATTCCTCGTCGCGGAACGATGCCGCGTTGTCGCCTTCCACGATCTGGTACGCGTTGGCCACCTGCTCCAGGGCGTTCGACGCGGTCTGGAGCCGCTGCTGGTAGGCGAGCAACGCGTTCAGCGCCGAAGACGGCGTGTTGATCGCGTGGTCGTTGAAGCTGGTCGCGGCCTCCTGGCTGATCGGGTCGCCTGCCCACGGCGCCACCCTGACCCGGGTGATGGCCTGGTCGATCTGCACGTCCAGCTTGGCGAGGGCCTTGTCGAACACCCTGCGCAGCGCGGGCACCGCGTCCCGGTCCACGCGCAGCGTCGCGGTGCCGGACCCGAGCGGGTCAGGGATCTGGCCGGTCATGTTGACACTGTATCCACCGACCGTGATCGGGTCGTGCCATCGCCGTGAACAACCCTCGGGTGGAGGAACGCCTACGCCCGTTATTACCGAACGTGGCCGGATCCATCGGCAGAGCGTTGCCTCAGTTCGTGTGCAGGAGGCTGCTGACCGCGTCGTCGGCGACCTGCTGCGCGCCCTGGCACAGCGCGTCCTGCGGGATCGGGGGCGTGTTGCCGCCGTCGCGGAACATCACGTCCAGGAACTCGTTGTCGGCCGCGTCCACCTCGACGTTGCACACGGTCTGCAGGCCGGGCGTGCGCACGATCAGCGCCGGATAGCCGCTCGCGGTGGTCGCGCGCGCGTCGACCTGCGCGGTGTCGTCCAGCCACACGTCCACGCTCATGGTGGTGACCAGCGCCAACCGGGTTTCGGTGCCGCTCTGGGTGCCCCGGATCGAACACGCCTTGGCCTGGTCGAACTCGGTGTCCGTGTACGGCGTCGGCGTCGAGTTCAGGCTGAGGCTGCTGCGCTGTGCCGAGGTGAGGATCTTGCACGGGTTGAGCTTCGCCAGCTCGATCGTGCCCGGTCGCGCGGCCAGCGACACGGTGGTCGTGGTCGGCGGGGTGACGATAGTGGTGGCGGTCCTCGGCGTGTTCCCGGCGCTGACCTGGTTGACCGCGTTGCTGGTGTTGGTGAGTGCGATCACCACAACGACCACGACGAGCACGCCCGCCGCGGCCACCACGCGCATCAGCACCGTGCTCCGCACGCCGGCTACGGTAGCGAAACGTGCCGGCGGGGTCACCCGGCGGGTTCAGGTGGAGTGGATGCGGTGCAGGTTCAGCGCGTCGAAACCGAACCGGAGGACCGAATCGAGCGCG
Organism: Pseudonocardiaceae bacterium; assembly: GCA_036494465.1. Lineage (GTDB taxonomy): Bacteria > Actinomycetota > Actinomycetes > Mycobacteriales > Pseudonocardiaceae > CAJCJE01. The sequence goes on along the minus strand of DASXOJ010000090.1, from coordinate 26,074 downwards.
GTCTGTCTGCTGTCTTTCCCGTCTTCTTCCGGCACGAGCCAGCAGACCGCTCTGGCGGTGCCCTCATGCAGCTCGACGAGGCCGACCTCGCCGAGCAGCGCACCGGTCGTCGGCTCGGCGATCGCCCAGACGTAGGCGGTGTCCGCCTGCCAGTCCGCCGCGCGCATCGCGATGTACGCGTCCGGATCCTCGTAACCGTTGGCGCGCAGGGTGTCGCGGTCGTCGAGCAGGTCGTCGGCGCGCAACTGACGCAGGTACGCCGTGCCCGCGTTGATCTCGATTGGGTCCATTGTGGAGTGTCAGCGGCGGCGGTCGCGGTAGTCGCGGTCCCGGCCGCGGTAGTCGCGCCGGTGGTCCTGGCGCCAGTTCCTGCCGTACATGGACGAGCCGAACATCATCACGGCCACCGGGATGAGGAAGAAGATCCAGCTGTGCAGGGTGAAGTCCAGGGCGATCGCGGCGATGAACGCGAGCGGCACCAGACCGGCCAGCACCGCGCGCGTCGGCCGGTTGCGCGGCCCGGTGCCGACCACCTGCTGGGTCTGCGGTGGCACCACGGGCTGCGGCGGCGGTGTGGCACCGGTCGAGAACTGGGGGTGCGGCGGCGGCAGGTCGGAGAACAACGCCCGCAGTTCGCCGCGCGTCTTCGCGGTGGACACCTGGGCGCTGCGCTCGCCGTACTCGTCGATGTTCAGCCGGCCGGCGCTCATGTGCTCGCCGAGCACGGTCAACGCGTTCTCGCGCTCGCTGTCCGCGATCCGCAGATCCGCGTCCTGGAACTCACTCACACCACTGATGGTACGGCCAGCGCCGAAGCACCGGCCGTGACATCTGGCCTGTTGTCAATCCTTGATCTCCAGCAGGACCGTGCCCTGAGTCACCGCAGCGCCGGCTGAAACGGCCAACCCGGCCACGGTGCCGGACTTGTGTGCAGTGACCGGATTCTCCATCTTCATGGCTTCCAGCACCACGACCAGTTCCCCGGCCTCGACCTGCTGACCGTCCTCCACCGCGACCTTGACGATGGTGCCCTGCATGGGCGCGGTGACCGCATCGCCGGACACCGCCGCGCTCGCCTTGCCACCGGCACGCTTGCGCGGTTTGGCCGCACCGCCCGCCTGGCTCGGCGCGGCGCCGGAGAACGCCAGGTCACCCGGCAGGGACACCTCCAGCCTGCGCCCGCCGACCTCGACCACGACCGTCTGCCGGGGAGTTTCCTCGGTGGCGTCGGCCGCGCCCTCGAACGGCGGAATGGTGTTGTCGAACTCGGTCTCGATCCACCGGGTGTGCACGGTGAAGCCGGTGTCGTCGCCGACGAACGCGGGATCGCGCACCACCGCGCGGTGGAAGGGCAGCACGGTCGCCATACCCTCGACGACCATCTCCTCCAGCGCGCGCCGCGAGCGCTCCAGCGCCTGGGTCCGGTCCTCGCCGGTGACGATCAGCTTGGCCAGCAGCGAGTCGAACGCGCCGCCGATCACACTGCCCGACTCGACCCCGGAATCCGTGCGCACGCCGGGACCGTCCGGCGCGATGAACGTGCTGACCGTGCCGGGCGCGGGCAGGAAGCCGCGGCCCGCGTCCTCACCGTTGATGCGGAACTCGATCGAGTGGCCGCGCGGCGCCGGGTCCTCGGTGAATCGCAGCTTTTCCCCTGCCGCGATGCGGAACTGCTCGCGGACCAGGTCCATCCCGGACGTTTCCTCGCTGACCGGGTGCTCGACCTGCAGGCGCGTGTTGACTTCCAGGAAGGAGATCGTCCCGTCCAGACCGACCAGGTATTCGACCGTGCCCGCGCCGTGATAGCCGGCCTCGCGGCAGATCGCCTTGGCGGAGGAGTGGATTTCGGCGCGCTGCGCGTCGGTCAGGTACGGCGCGGGCGCCTCCTCGACCAGCTTCTGGTGGCGGCGCTGCAACGAACAGTCCCGGGTGCCGACCACGATCACGTTGCCGTGCTTGTCCGCGAGCACCTGCGCCTCGACGTGGCGCGGCTTGTCCAGGTAGCGCTCGACGAAGCACTCACCGCGACCGAAGGCGGCGACCGCCTCACGCACCGCGGACTCGAACAGTTCCGGGATCTCCTCCTTGGTACGGGCCACCTTCAGGCCGCGACCGCCGCCACCGAACGCGGCCTTGATCGCGATCGGCAGGCCGTGCTCATCGGCGAAGGCGATGATCTCGGCGGGACCGTTCACCGGCTCGCTGGTGCCGGGCACCAGCGGCGCGCCCGCCCGGGTCGCGATGTGCCGCGCGGTCACCTTGTCGCCGAGGTCGCGGATGGCCTGCGGGCTCGGGCCAACCCAGTTCAGGCCCGCGTCGATCACAGCCTGGGCGAACTCGGCATTCTCGGAGAGGAAGCCGTAGCCGGGGTGCACGGCGTCCGCGCTCGCGCGCTTGGCCGCGTCCAGGATCTTGTCGATCGACAGGTAGCTCTCGGCGGGCGTGTTGCCGCCCAGCGCGAACGCCTCGTCGGCGAGTCGGACGAACGGCGCGTCCCGGTCCGGGTCGGCGTAGACGGCGACGCTGGCCAGGCCCGCGTCACGGCAGGCCCGGATCACGCGTACCGCGATCTCGCCCCGGTTGGCCACCAGAACCTTGTGCAACGGGGTGGAATTCCCACCATCCGGCAGCTGGGGCACGCCTACCTCCTCGTTCGACGGTTACCGGCCAGTTTACGAACAGACCTTAAGGACCGGACACTTGCGCACCGAGTTCTGAATGGAAACCGAGAGCAATTTCACCAGGGCGTGCTGGTCTGTGCCCAGCGCGAATGTGCGATTTGTGCTTGTCTGCGGTGAGGCGTTTGCCGAGGTTGGCGATGGTGGAAGGGAGAAGTGCATGGCCCGCCGTGGGCCTGCCGGGCGTCCGGTGGTGATCACCGTCGCGGTCGCGATCGGGCTGACGCTGCTCGCGTTGGTCGGCGCGATCCTGCTGCGGCCGCACCGGACCGCCGACGACGCGAACTCCGGCGCCGCGCTGTCCACGCCTGCCAATGCCCAGTTGCAGTGCGGCGACGGCCCGTGCCGGTCGCTGGCCAGCGCCACCGTGGCCGGCAGCACCGTGGAACTGCTCGCGAACACCGCCGCGAACAGCGGGCGGGTTCGGATCGTCACCGCGCAGGGCCTGAACAGCGTCTTCGAGACCACCATCAGCCAGCTCGGCGCCGGCCTCACCGCACAGTCGCTGACCTGCGTCAACGCCGCCGCGCCCGCGTGCATGGTGAGCGGATCCGGGCCGGAGGGCAGCGCGGGCGAGGTGTTCGTGCAGACCCGGGGCGACTGGGAGCGCGCGGACGACCCCTACTTCGCCTCCGGCGGCTACATCAGCCTGCGCCAGGGCGGCGCGGAGGGCGCCGAGGTGGTCACCGCGCAGGTCGAATGTGACTCGGATCTCACCACCGAGTGCGCCGGAGCCCCGGTTTACGTGCAGGTTTTCGAAGTCACCGGGGCAACGCTGGGCTGCACCAGCCCGGTCAGCAAACTCGACCGGCTACCCGGCTGGCCGAACGTGAACGTGTCCGACAGCCAGCTGCATACCTGCTCCTAGGACTTCTTCCAGAGTTCGACGACGCTCACGCCGACCTCGATGAGGAGTTTCCTGGTCAGCGGCAGGCTGATGCCGATCACGCTGGACGGGTCGCCGTCGATGCCGTTGACGAACCAGCCGCCAAGTCCGTCCAGGGTGAACGCGCCCGCGACCGCGAGCGGCTCGCCGGTGGCCAGGTAGGCGTCCAGTTCGGCCGGGCTCGGCGAGGCGAACCGCACCGTGGTGCCCTCGACGGCGCTGGCCTGCCGGTCGGGTCGGCCGTCGGCCAGCCGGACCACGGCGTGCCCGGTGACCAGTTCGCCGCTGGTGCCCGCCATCGCCGCCCAGCGGGTCCTGGCCACGTCGGCGGTGTGCGGTTTGCCGACCACCTCGCGACCGTTCGGGCCGTCCATCACCAGCATCGAGTCGCAGCCGATGACCACCGCGTCCGGATGCGCCGCCGCGATCGCGGGCACGACCGCATCGGCCTTTGCCTTGGCCAGCGCGGCAACCAGCTCGGCGGGCGACGGATCGACCAGTGCCTCCGCGATCGCGTCTTCGTCCACTCCGGACACATGAACGACCGGTTCGACCCCGGCCGCGCGCAGCACGGCCAGCCTGGCCGGCGACTGGGAAGCAAGTACCAAACGCACCCAGGAAGCCTAACCAGGCCGGCCGGGACCGATCAGGCCGGTTCGGTGACCAGCTCGGCCGCTGGTGCGGTCGGCGTGCTGCTCTTCACCCGCGTCATCAGCAGGCAGGCGAACGCACCGAGCACCAGGATCGCCAGCGGCAGGATCAGCGTGACCGTGGTCGCCGAGGTGAAGCCCTCGCGGAACGCGGCCTGGCCCGCCTGCGCCAGCCTCGCGGCGACCTCAGCCGGTAGACCGCCGGCCTGCGCCGCGCCGGACGCGCCAGTGCTCGCGGTCGCCGCCTGCGCGTCGACCGTGGCGATGAACTGGTCGCGGAACTGCGGCGGCAGCGTTGCCGCGTTGGTCACCGCGGCCGTGTGCATGGTCACCGTCAACCGGGCCTGCAACAGCACGCCGATCGCCGCGCTGCCGAGCACGCCACCGACCTGGCGGGACGTGTTCATCACGCCGGAAGCGGCGCCCATCTGCGGCAGCGGCACCGACGCGGTGGCCAGGTTGGCCAGCGGCGAGAACACGCAGCCGACGCCGAACCCGATCACGACCAGCGCGGGCGTGAGCGACCACGGCGCCGTATCCGGTTTGGCCTGTGCGACCACGATCGCGATGCCGATCGCCATCGCGACGAACCCGGTCAGCGACACCCACTTTCCGCTGATCCGGTCGGACAGCTTGCCCGCGAACGGAGCGACCATGCCGGACACCAACGACATCGGCGCACCGAGCAGACCCGCCGCCAACGGGCTCAGCCCGAGCACGCTCTGCCAGTAGATCGCCAGCGGCAGGAACATGCCGGTCAGCGCGAAGCCGATGGCGACGTTGGCCCCGTTCGCGGCGGCGAAGTTGCTGTAGCGGAACAACGCCAACGGCATCAGCGGTTCGTTGCCGCGCCGCGCGCCGATGGCTTGCCACCACACGAAAGCGGCCAGCAACACGATGCCGGCGGCGATCAGTTCCGGGCTGGTGATCGGGCCGATCGCCTTGCCCCAGTTGTCCTGCTGGCCGTTCTGCACGCCGAACACCAAGGCGAACAGGCCGAGTCCGGACAGGACGGTGCCGACCAGGTCGAAGCGCTGGTTGCGGCTGGGTAGCTTGCCGGGCAACAGGATCAGCGCCGCGACCACGCCGAGCGCGCCGATCGGCACGTTGACCATGAAGATCCACTGCCAACCGAAGTTGTCCACCAGTACGCCGCCCAAAAGCGGTCCGGCGATGGTGGCCAGGCCTGCGACGCCGCCCCAGATGCCCAGCGGCGTGCCGCGCTTCTCCGGCGGGAACATGTTGGTGATGAAGGCCATCGTCTGCGGGGTCAGCGCAGCTGCGCCGAGCCCCTGCACGACACGAGCGGCGATGAGCATTTCGGCGCTGCCGGACAACGCGCACCACAGCGACGCCACGGTGAACAGGGCGAGCCCGCCGACGAACATGGTCTTGCGGCCGATCCGGTCACCGAGGCGCCCGGCAACCAGCAGCGGCACGGCGAAGGCCAGCAGATAGCCGCTGGTCACCCAGACGATCTCGTTCAGACTGGCGTTCAATCCCTTGATCATGGACGGGATCGCCACGCTGACGATCGTGGTGTCCAGCAGGATCATGAAGAAACCCACGCACAGGGCCGCCAGTGCGACCCACGGGTTGGCTTGTCTGCGGTTCATCCCGCACCTTCCTTTGCAAAGCCTGGAGCCTTTGCTGAGCTTGATGGTTCTTGGACGAGGCGCAACGTCTCGCCGACCGCTTCCCCGGCCCCCGGACCGGTCGGCCAGCGCAGTGCGCCGTTCTCGATGTCGGCGATGAACTGTTCGGTCCAGGCGAGTTCGGTCTCGACCTGGGCCAGCACCAGCTTGGTGTCGATCCAGTACATCGCTTCGATGTCTTTGTTTTCCAGGTTCTCGATGTGCACCCGGATGCAGGCCGCACTGCCTGCCAGGTCCATCTGCCTGCGGTGCAACTGAACCAGCGCGTCGTCGCGGTCCAGCGTGTGCAGCAGGCCGATACCGACCGGGTAGATGGGATATTCGTGCGCGGGTTCGGCGATGATCTCGCGCAGCCGGTCGGCGAAGGCGTCGCGGCCCTTGTCGGTGATCCGGTAGGTGGTGCGTTCCGGGCGCTTGCCCTCCCGGGAGGTCTCCACCACCTCGACGATTCCTTGCTCGGCCATGCGTTCGATGGTGTGGTAGAGCGAGCCTGCGGACAGCTTCAGCACCCGGCCCGCCTCGCGGGTGCGCAGGTGCTGGTGCATCTCGTAGGGGTGCATCGGGTGCTCGTGCAGCAACTCGAGCGCCATCAGCGCCAACGGCGTGAGCGTGACCCGCGACCGCCCGGCCATCCGTTCCACCTCAATCCTGATCCCCGTCGTATATTCCACGTGGACTATACGACATTGACTAATCGAAGCCAAATAATCCGCACGGTGTCCGTGCGGTCGCGGAACATGCCCTGAGCAGGGCAAAGCCGACGGCGCCCGAAGGCACCGCCGGCTTGGCAGTCGAGTCTGTGCTTAGCGGGGCAGGCCCGAGTCGCGCCACGCACCCGTACCGTGCGCCAACGTGCGGCGCAGCGCGGACGCCCGATCCGACCACGCGGAGCGCCGCGGTTGCGCCGGTTCCGGTCGCGGCGCGGACGCCAGGCCCAGCACCACCGTGGTCAACGCGACCAGCTCCGCGTCGTCCGGTTCACCCCGGACCACGCTCAGCAACGGCCGCTTCGGCTCCCCGGCGCTCACAGCGGAATATTTCCGTGCTTCTTGGGCGGCAGCGTCTCCCGCTTGTCGCGCAACATGCTCAGCGCCCGCGCCACGTAACCACGGGTGTAGGAGGGCGGGATCACCGAGTCGACATAACCGCGCTCGGCGGCGATGTACGGGTTGAGCAGGGTGTCCTCGTACTCCTGATCGAGCTTCGCGCGCAACGCGTCCACGTCCTCGCCGCGTTCGGCCGCTGCCGCGAGCGTCTTGCGGTGCACGATGTTCGACGCGCCGGACGCGCCCATCACCGCGATCTGCGCGCTCGGCCAGGCCAGGTTGATGTCCGCGCCGAGGTGCTTGGAGCCCATCACGTCGTACGCGCCGCCGTACGCCTTGCGGGTGATCACCGTGACCAGCGGGACCGTCGCCTCCGCGTAGGCGTAGATCAGCTTCGCGCCGCGCCGGATGATGCCGTTCCACTCCTGGTCGGTACCGGGCAGGAAGCCGGGCACGTCCACGAAGGTCAGCACCGGCACGTTGAACGCGTCGCAGGTGCGCACGAACCGCGCCGCCTTCTCCGCGGCGCCGATGTCCAGGCAGCCCGCGAACTGGGTCGGCTGGTTGGCCACCACGCCGACGCTGTGCCCGTCCACCCGGCCGAACCCGACCACGATGTTCGGCGCGTACAACGGCTGCACTTCCAGGAACTCGCCGTCGTCCAGCACGCGGTTGATGACCTCGTGCATGTCATAGGGCTGGTTCGCCGAATCAGGAATCAGCGTGTCCAGTTCGGTGTCCGACTCGGTGATCGCGTCCGCGACCGAAGCGCCGTCCAGTATTTCGCTCGGGTAGACCGGCGGGTCGGAGAGGTTGTTGGAGGGCAGGTAGGACAGCAGCTCCTTGACGTAGGAGATGGCGTCCTCCTCGTCGCTGCCCATGTAGTGCGCGTTGCCGGATTTGGTGTTGTGCGTGCGCGCGCCGCCGAGGTCCTCCAGCGTGACCTCTTCGCCGGTCACCGTCTTCACCACGTCCGGGCCGGTGATGAACATCTGTGAGGTCTTGTCGACCATCACGACGAAGTCGGTCAGCGCCGGCGAGTACACGTGCCCGCCCGCGTTGGCGCCCATGATCAGCGAGATCTGCGGGATGACACCCGATGCGTGCGTGTTGCGCCGGAAGATCTCGCCGTAGAGCCCCAGCGAGACCACACCCTCCTGGATGCGCGCGCCGCCGCCCTCGTTGATGCCGATGATCGGCCTGCCGGTCTTGATCGCCAGGTCCATCACCTTGACGATCTTCTCGCCGTAGACCTCGCCGAGCGACCCGCCGAACACGGTCACGTCCTGGCTGAACACCGCCACCCCACGGCCGTCGATGGTGCCGTAGCCGGTCACCACGCCGTCGCCGTAAGGCCGGTTGTTCTCCTGGCCGAAGTTGGTCGAGCGGTGCCGCGCGTGCTCGTCGAGTTCGACGAACGAGCCGGGATCGAGCAGCATGTCGATCCGCTCGCGCGCGGTCATCTTGCCCTTGGCGTGCTGCTTCTCCACAGCCCGCGCCGAACCGGCGTGCACCGCCTCGTCATTGCGCCGGTAGAGGTCCGCGAGCTTGCCGGCTGTGGTGTGGATATCCGGCTGCTCGCCGCTGGTCGGCTCGCCGATGGGCACGGTCGCGCTGCTCATGGACAAAGCCTAGTCAGCGAAACGCTACTCACCAGTGTTCACGTTGCCCATCTCACGGCTTGACCTTCAGCGAACTGGAGGTTGCACGCTGATCCCAGTCCCGCCGGCCGTCCCGCTCCGACCGGTCGGCGGGATCACCCCGGGCCTATTCTCTCCAAGGTGACAGCTCTCGGTGCACCCATCGACCAGGCCGCTCTCCGCGCTCAGCTGCTCGCGCCCGGCGGGCGCTACGCCGCGCTGGACGTGCTCGCCAGTACCGGTTCGACCAACCTCGACCTGGCAGGCAGAGCGGCACGGGGCGCCGAGGACCGCACCGTGCTGATCGCCGAGGAACAGACCGCAGGTCAGGGCCGCCAGGCCCGCACCTGGGCATCTCCGCCCGGCAGCGGCCTCTACCTGAGCGTGCTGCTGCGTCCCGCCGACGTGCCGCCGACCCGGCTGAGCTGGCTGACCCTGCTCGCCGGGGTCGCGCTGGTGCGCACCGCGAGCTGGGCGGGCGCCACCGGCGCAGCGCTGAAATGGCCGAACGACCTGCTGCTCGGCGGGCGCAAGGCAGCGGGCGTGCTGGCCGGCGTCAGCGGGGACAACGTGGTGCTCGGCATGGGCCTCAACGTCCTGCCGCTCGCCGTCGACGTGCCGCTCGGCGCCGGTGGGCTGGCCGCGACCTCGCTGGCCGAGGCGGGCGCCATCAAACTCGACCGGACCGCGATCGCCGCCCGGCTGCTCACCGAACTCGCCGTGCTCGACGACGCCTGGCGCAGCGCGGGTGGCGACGCCGTCGCGGCAGGCATCTACGACGAGTACCGCACCTCCTGCGTCACCTTCGACCAGGAGGTCCGGGTCGAGCTGAACGGGTCGAGCACGATCGAGGGCACCGCAGTGCGGCTCGCCGAAGACGGCACCCTGGTGCTGCGCACCGCCAGCGGTGAACGGGAAGTTTCCGCAGGTGACGTGGTGCATCTGCGCGCCAAGGACTGAGCAGGTCCGGACCGTTGGTGTTTCGCGACCGGAAATACCGGCCCTGACCAGGTGGACCCCGGTACCGTTGGCGGAACGGAATCCCCCTGCCGCGACCAACCCGAGGAGAGCTGTGGCCTACCCCGAGAACCTGCTCACCGAGGGCGAGGAAGTGGTGCTGCACAAGCACCCGCATTGGAAGATGCTCATCGTTCCGGTGCTGATCTTTCTCGTGGTCGTCGCCGCCGCCTCGTTCGGATCGGCCGCGTTCGCCAAACAGCCCTGGCACGAGGCCGCCTGGATCGCCATCGTGGTGGTCGCGATCGTGGTCATCGTCTGGTGCACGCTGATCCCGCTGATGCGCTGGCGCACCACCCACTTCATCGTCACCACCGACCGCGTGATGGCCCGCGAGGGCGTGCTCAACCGCACCGGAATGGACATTCCGCTGTCCCGGATCAACAGCGTGCGCTTCGAGCACGGCCTGATCGACCGGATCTGGGGCGCGGGCACGCTGATCATCGAATCCGCGTCGGACGAACCATTGGAGTTCGACGACATTCCGCAGGTCGAATACGTGCACTCGTTGTTGTACCGGGAAGTCAACGACAACCCCAACGACGACTCCCACGCACACCGCCACGGCGACGAACGCTACGACGACGACCGCCGCTGACCTGGCGATTTCATCAGTCGCAAATTCTCTTCACCGGAATGCCGCCCGATTGCGGGCCGTGCAATTCGTTCCGAACGAGTGGTTCTGCCCCGCGTGGGTCGAATTCGGCGTTGGTGCGCCCTACTGTCGGTCCGCGACGGCACCAGGAGGACACCGTGGCGGAATCGGATTCGCTGATCCGGGCGCGCGAACTGGCCAACGCCGTCGCCACCGCCATGGCCCAGGCCGGTCTGCCCGCGCGCGAGGTCGCCGAACAGCTCGACTGGCCGCGCGCCACCCTCGTCCGGTTCCTCGGTGGCCAGGTCGTGCTCGACCAGACCGACCTCATTCCGCTGCTCGCAATCTGCCTGATCACCGGTCCGGAGCGGGAAGCCCTGCTCGCGCTCAACCGCACCGAACCCGTACCGGGCTGGGTCCGGCACGACCTCCAGCGGCGCACCCTGATCGACCACGAGATCCGCGCCGGCGCGACTACCCAGTTCGCGCCCAACCTGGTCCCGGACCTGTTGCAGACCCGCGACTACGCGCAGGCGGTGAGCGAGGCGAGCGCCGACTTCCTGCCTGATGCGCCGCGCCGGTTGGACGTGTTGATGCGCAGGCAGAACGTGCTCTGCTACGCCGACCGGCCGCGCCGGTTCACCTTCTTCGTGCACGAGCGCGTCACCAGGATCGGCGTCGGCGGTGTGCGTACCCAGTCCGACCAGCTCTGCCACCTGATGCGGATGAGCACCCGGCCCGACGTGTCGCTGCGGATCATCCCGGCCGGTCACGGCGATGTCGGCCAGGGCCCGTGCGTGCTGCTGGAGTTCGGCGACGCCGCGCCGGTCGTCTACCTGGAGCGCCTGGTGAACAGCTCGTTCCGGACCGATCCAGAGGAAATCCTCACGTACCGGGACATGCTCGCGGTGTTGGCGAGCATCGCGCTCGGCGAGGGACAATCCAGGGAGCTGATCGCCAACCGGGTGGTCGAGCTGTACGAAGACCGCGAATAGACCTGGAGGGCGACCCCCATGGGTGCTCGGGATGTTGGCCTGCCGACCGTTGTACCGGCCCCTGATCGAGGTGCCTTGCCGGTTGAGGTGAGCATCTGGGAGGTCGGCGCCCGCGACGGTTTGCAGAACGAGTCCACCGTGCTCCCCGTCGAGGTCAAACTCGAGTTCCTGGACCGGATGGCCGACGCCGGCCTGCGCATCCTGGAAGCGACCAGCTTCGTCTCTCCCAAGTGGATTCCGCAGCTCGCCGACGCCGAAGCCCTGCTCGCCGAGCTGAAGATGCGCGACGGCGTGCGTTATCCAGTGCTCGTGCCCAACGAACGCGGCCTTGACCGCGCGCTCGCGGCGGGCGTGCGCGACATCGCGATCTTCGGCAGTGCGACGGAAACCTTTGCCAAGCGCAACCTCAACCGCACCCTGGACGAACAGTTCGCCATGTTCGACCCGGTGGTGACCCGCGCCCGCGCGGAAGGGCTCGATGTGCGCGGCTACGTCTCGATGTGCTTCGGCGACCCGTGGGAGGGCTCGGTCGACCCTGCTCAGGTCGTCTCGGTCGGGCGGCGGCTGCTCGACATGGGCTGCTCGCAACTGTCCCTTGGCGACACCATCGGCGTGGCCACGGCAGGTCAGGTCGAGGCGTTGCTCGGTGGGTTCGCGTCGGCGGGCACCGAGCTGTCGTCGTTGGCCGTGCACTTCCACGACACCTACGGCCAAGCCCTCGCGAACACGCTCGCCGCACTGCGCACTGGAGTGTCTACTGTGGACTCTTCGGCTGGTGGGCTCGGCGGTTGCCCGTACGCGGAATCCGCGACCGGCAACCTGGCCACCGAGGACCTGGTCTGGATGCTCGATGGCATGGGCATCCGCACCGGCGTCGACCTGGACAAGCTCGTCGCCACCAGCGCGTGGATGGCGCAGCGGCTCGGTCGCCCCAGCCCGTCGCGCGTGGTCCGCGCCATCGCTGGCTGATGGACCGGCGGGGGCGGGCCCCGGACCGGGGGCTGGAGATGACACTGCGCGAGTTGGACCAGGACACCTGGCCCGCGCTGGAACTGCTGTTCGGCCCCAACGGCGCGGTCGCAGGCTGCTGGTGCACCTGGTTCTTCCAGACCAGCAAGGACCTCGCCGAGAACGGCAGCGCAGGCAACCGCGACCTGCTGCACGCCCGGATGTGCGCGGGCCCTGTCGGTCTGCTGGCCATGGACGGCGACGAGGCGCGCGGCTGGATCGCGGTCGCCCCACGCGCCAGTTATCCGCGCCTGGCCCGCTCACCGGTCACCAAACCGCTCGATGACCTAGCCGACGTCTGGGCGGTTACCTGCTTGTTCGTGCACCGGGCCGCGCGCCGCGCCGGGTTGGCGAAATACCTGCTCACCGGCGCCGTCGAACACGCGCGGCGCAACGGCGCGAACGCCATCGAGGGCTATCCGGTGAACACCGAACTGGGCAGAGCCTCGAAGATCGGCTCGGGTGAGCTGTATCACGGCACGGTGCGACTTTTCGTCGGCGCCGGGTTCACCGTCGAGCGCGGCGCAGGCCAGCGGCGCGCCTTCGTTCGATTGATGCTGCGCTGAGCCGCCGAATCCCGGGACAATGTCGGTAGAACTACGGAACCGAACCGCGCCGGCCACCGTCACAGGGCCAACGAGCGCCATGCCCTGACAAGGACAGACCCCGGAGGTGCCAGGCAGATGGCCAGCCATTCCGAGCAGGTCGAGGCGATGCTCGCCGACTATCGGCGCACCAGAGAGCAGCTCGCCGAGGTGCACAAGGAGCTGCTCGCCATCAAGGAATCGGTGACCAACCCGGACGGGCTCGTGACCGCGACCGTCGGCCCGAGGGGCAACCTGCTCAACCTGGTCATCTCGGACGCCGCCTACCAGCGTTACCGCGCCGCCGAACTCGCCCAGGAAGTCGTCCGGACCACCGCCGCCGCGGCCTCCCGCGCCGCCGAACGCGCCAACGCGACCCTGCGCCCGGTGCTGCCGCCCGACTCCGACCCCGCCGCGCTGATCGCAGGCCGGGCCGACCTCCAACCCAGCGAGCTCGTGCCCGAACAGCAGAATCCGCCGGCGCCACCCAGGCCGACCGGGGCCGTCAGCGACGACGACGAGGCCGACTACGAGGAGCAGACCTGGATGAACACGGCCAGCGGCCGAACCCGGGGGAGGCAACGATGACCAGCGGATTCAGCGCGGACCCAGCCAAACTGCGCCAGCACGGCAACGAGTTCGCCGGACACGCCGAACGCGCGGGCGAGATCCACCGCCAGCTCAACCAAGCCGTCACCGACGCGGGCGACTGCTGGGGCGACGACGAAGCCGGGCGTGCGTTCGCGGCCAGCTTCGCCCAACCGGCGCAGGACACGCTGGGCAGACTCGGCGCCCTGCCCGCCAGTCTCGCCGACGTCGGCGATCGCTTCACCGGTACGGCGGACCGCTACGAGCAGACCGAGACGGACAATGCGGCGACCCTGCGCGAGCAGGGCTGACCAACCTGGAGCACCGATGGGCATCGAACTCCCCACCGAGCTGGCCGGCGTCGCCGCCACGGCCGGCGTGCAGTGGCCCCAAGCCGACGAGGACGCCATGCGCTCGACGGCCTCGGCCTGGCGTCAGGCAGGCAAGTCCCTGACCGGCGTGTCGGCCGACGCGGACAGCTCCGCGAACAAGGCCCTCGCAGGCACCCAGGGCGCCACCGCGACCGCCGCCCAGCAGCACTGGAACGGCTTCATCGAGCCGGACTCCGGCAAGCTCACCACCACGGTCCAAGGCTGCAACGCAGCCGCTGACCAGCTCGAACACGCCGCCGACCAGGTCGGCGAGGCCAAGGTGCAGATCGTGCAGCACCTGGTCACCCTCGCCAAGAACACCGACGCCGCCCACCAGGCCGCCGCGACCGGCAACCCGACCGCCATGCTCGGCCTCGACACCGCGGTGCGCGGCACATCGGCCAATATCGCCAAAGTCAACGCGAACCTGACCAACTCGATCCGGCAGGACGGCGGCTCGACCGTGTACGGCCAGAACAGCCCGGTCAACGCCAACCCCGGTGGCGGCACGTTCGCGGGCGGCGGGCACGGCGGCGGGTTGAGCGGGCTGGAACCGTTGCTGGGCAAGACAGGCCCTGTCGCGCAGGCAGGGAGCACGGTCGATTCGCTGGGCACCGGTCCACTTGCGACGGCCACCGGCCACGGCGGCCCCGGCACGCAGAGCGGCTACGGCGGCCAAGGCGGCTACGGCGGGCAGAGCCTGCTGGGCGGCGGGCAGGGCGGGCAGGGTCTGCTGGGTGGCCAGCCTGGTTCGCCGGGTTTGCTGAGCGGTGGGCACGGCGATCCCGGTTTGCTTGGGGCGCCGGGTTCCGTGACCGGGTCGGGATATCCGGGCGGCGTCGGCGGTGGGCATGGCGTGGCGGTGCCTGGCGCCGTGGCGCACGGCGGCGGGGAGTACACGGCGCCCGCTGGCGAGAACACCGGGCCGATCCAGCTGTCGCCGATCGCGCAGCACGGCGGCACCGGCGCCACGATGCCTGATGCGCACACGCCGCCGATGGGGACCGTGCAGCAGTCCGCGTATGTCGGGCCGAGCGTGTCGCCGACCATGCAGCCGTTTGCCGGGGGTGCGGCACCGGCCGCACCGATCGCGCCGGTTGCCGATGCGGGACCGGCGGCCGCCCCGGCGCCGGTCGGGTTCGCGCCGGATGCCGGGCTGCCGCCCGCGCAGGTGCCTGGCGGCTATGGCGCGGCGGGATCAGGCGCTGCGGGATCAGGCGCTGCGGGGCCAGGTTGGTCCGGCAACCAATACGGCTCCGCGCCGGTCGGCGGGATGATCTCGCGCGCCGCGCCCGCGCAGTACGTCGGCGGCATTACGAGCAATGCGAGCAATGCGGGTGGCGGGGCGGTGGTGGATCAGCCTTCGGCCGGATCGTCGCATTCGTACTCGCGTCCGGCCGCGCGCCGCTCGAGTGGGCCGCGCGATCCGGAGGTCGCGATCTTCCTGGTGTACATGTTCCCGATCGGTCATCTGCCGGTCGCGGCGAGCCGACCGGCGCGGCAGTTGCCGTTGCCTGCTGCGGAAACCGACCTGGCGGCCGGGTCGCGGTTCGAGCCGCACGACCATCCGGACTCGGCGGTCTTCGACACGGTCATCCGGGGCACCGCCGCCGATCTCGCCGATGGTGTGCCCGCGCCGGCGGAATTGATCGCCGACTACGACCCGCTCGGCGGCGGCAACGAGGCCGACTGGGATCGCCGATTTTTGGTGCGACCGGCAAGTGACGACGACGCGGCCGAGTTCGCGTGGCCGCCGGGGCAGTCGTTCCCGGAGGGCGGCTGCGATCATGGCGAGGCCGTCCGGTTGGCGCAGGGCACGATCCTGGATCGCTTCGGCAGCAACGAAGGCCGGGTGTTCTCGGTCCCTGGCACGCCGTTCGCGGCGCGGTCGCTGCCACCCGATCAGTTGACCGCCGGGTATCACCGGTACGAGGTGCTGCGCGAACTGCCGATGTGGTGGGCGCTGTCCACCGCGTGGTTCGGTCAGCCGGGCGGCGGGGTCAGATATCGGTCGATCTATCCGGCCGCTGATCTCGTCGCACTAGGGTTCTTGCAGGAAATGGTTGTGGGGGAAGAGGAATGAACGCGGAATCGATCACCACGTGGCTGCGCGCGGTCGGCGTGCCCGACGGCGTGGTGTCCATCGGCGCCGAGGCCGACAACACCTGGTGCCTGCTGCGCGATGAGCACCCTGCCGACGACGGTGGCGTGGTCACCTGGGAGGTGTTCTGGCGCGAGCAGGGCAACCGCTACGACTGGGCCAGCTTCAGCAACGAGCAGGTCGCCTGCCACTACCTGTTCGGCAGGTTGACCTGGGCGCAGGTGAGCCGGGGCGCCGTTGGCCTGCTGGCAACGGAATCCGGGGACAAACCCGCGGCACCGGCCCGGTCCGAGCCGAGCGAAGACGACTCGCCGAAGACCGGGCCGATCGTGTTGCCGCAGGGGGTCAACGCGCAGAGCTGAGCAACGCGAGCGCGCCGTCGTGCAGGGCACCGTTGGTGGAGAGCGCGGATTTGCCGGTGTAGCGGGCCGCGCCGGTCAGGTCGGTGAACTTTCCGCCCGCTTCCTCGATGATCACCTGCAACGCGGCCACGTCCCAGTCGTTCACGATCGCTTCGGCGGCCACGTCCATCGAGCCTTCTGCGACCAGGCAGTGCTGCCAGAAGTCGCCGAAGGCCCGGCTCTCCCAGCAGGCGTCCACCAGGTTCAGGTACGCCTCGCGCGAGTGGTGCTCGGTCCACGAGCCGAGGTCGGTGGTGGAGACGTACGCGTCGGCGAGGTCAGTGACCGAGCTCACGGTAATCCTTTTCGGTGTACCGCCGTCGATGCTCGTCCAGGCGCCTTCACCGGCCCCTGCCCACCAGCGCCGACCGAGCGCCGGCGCGCTGGCGACCCCAGCGACGGGGGTGCCGTCGATGATCAACGCGATCAGGGATGCCCAGGCCGGGACGCCACGCAGGAAGTTCTTGGTGCCGTCGATCGGGTCGATCAGCCAGGCCCGGCCTGCCCCGACCGCGCCGCCGCGCTCCTCACCGACCACGGTGTCCGAAGGCTGGTGTTCGGCGAGTTTCGCCCGAATCGCGTCCTCGACGGCAAGATCGGCGTCGGTGACCGGCGTGCGGTCCGGTTTGCGTTCGACCCGCAGGTCAGTGGCGCGGAACCGGGTCATGGTGATGGCGTCCGCGGTATCGGCGAGGCGCAGCGCCAGCGCAACATCAGAATGGGAGATTGACACGGTTTGGATGCTCCCACGAATAGTCTGGCTACGAATACGCTACGGCTGTGCAAAGGCACCGGTGGGAGTTGGCGAGGAGCGTCCGATGAGCGTGGTGTTGCTGGCCGAGGACGACCCTGCCATTGCCGACCCCCTTTCGCGGGCGCTGCATCGCGAGGGATATGCCGTGCATGTGGTCTCGGACGGTCCCGGCGCGCTCGAATCGGCCAGCAACGGCGGCATCGACCTGCTCGTGCTGGACCTCGGCCTGCCCGGCATGGACGGCCTGGAAGTGTGCCGCCGGCTGCGTTCGGCAGGCCGGGAACTGCCGGTGTTGATGCTCACCGCGCGCGCCGACGAGGTCGACTTCGTGGTCGGCCTAGACGCGGGTGCCGACGACTACGTCGCCAAGCCGTTCCGCCTCGCCGAGCTGATGGCCCGCATCCGCGCCCTGTTGCGCCGGCGCGCCCCGGACACCGTCGAGGCCAACGGCGTGCGGATGGACCTCGGCGCGCGCATGGTCACCGTGGACGGCCAGGAGATCCAGTTGGCCAACAAGGAGTTCGAGTTGCTGCGGGTGTTGATGCAGCACGCGGGCCAGGTGGTCAGCCGCGACGAGATCCTCTCCGAGGTCTGGAGCGGTCCGGAACTGAAGAACAGCAAGACCCTGGACATGCACATGTCCTGGTTGCGGCGCAAGCTCGGCGACGGCAACCCGCGATCCGCGGAACGGCGGATCGCCACCGTCCGCGGCGTCGGGTTCCGGTTCAACGCCGAGTAGTGGGGCGGGCTCGTGCGGCGCCGGATTCTGCGGGCCATCCTGCTCGCGGTGGCGGTGACCGCGTGCGCACTCGGCATTCCGCTCGGCTATTCCGCGGTGATCGTGGTGCAGAGCACGAAGGCGGACACCTTCCAGGCGACCGCCCAGAATGCGGCGACCGAAGTGGACACTCAGCTCGCGGACCAGCACACGGTCGACCCGGCCCGGTTGTCGACGACGCTCAACGGCGCGCTGGCCACCATCACCTACCGGAACGGCCACACCCAGACGATCGGCAAGCCGCAGGGCGATTCGGTGTTGACGTTCGTCGCGCCGCTGGCGCAGGGCGGCCAGTTGGTGCTGACCGAGGATGCTCGCCCGCTGCGCCAGTTGCAGGCGGAGCTGACCGGCCTGATCGCGTTGCTGGTGGTGCTCTCGGTCGGGACAGGGACCGTGGTGGCCACCGTGACAGCGCGCCGCCTCGCCGAACCCATGCGACACGTCGCTGATCGCGCGGCCCGGCTCGGTGCTGGTGATTTCCGGCCGGATCCGAACCGGTACGGCGTCGAGGAGCTCGACATGGTCGCGCAGGCCCTGGACACCTCGGGCTCCGCTCTCGCCGATCTGGTGCAGCGCGAGCGTGACCTGGTCGGCGACGTGTCGCACCAGTTGCGCAGCAGGCTGACCGCGCTGCAACTGCGCCTGGAGTCCATGGCTGGCGCCTCCAGCCCGGAGATCGCGGAGGACGCGGCAGCGGCGCTGGAGCAGTCCGAGCGACTGACCAAGGTGCTGGAGGAACTGCTCGCTGCCGCTGGTGCCGCGCGCGCGGTGCAGGCCGAGCCGATCGATCTGGCCACCGAACTGCCCGCGATCGCGGCGGACTGGCGCGAGCTGCTCCGCGCCGACGGTCGTTCGCTGCGGGTGCGCGTGCCGGACGGGTTGCTGGCCAGGGCGACGCCGGGCAGGCTGCGCGAAGCCATCGGGGTGTTGCTGGACAACTCGCTGCGGCACGGCACCGGCACGGTCACCATCACGGCGCGCCGGGGTGAGGCGACCGCGGTGATCGAGGTGAGCGACAACGGTCCCGGCGTGCCGGAGGAGTTGGCCGCGCACGTGTTCGAGCGCGGCGTGTCCGGCGGTGGCTCGACCGGGGTGGGTCTCGCGCTGGCGCGGGCTCTGGTCGACGCGGACGGTGGCCGGCTCGAACTGTCCATGTCGCGGCCTGCCACGTTTACCTTGTTCCTGCCGGTGGCCAAGGCGGGCGACCTGGTCGCGACGCCCTGGCGCACCGAACCAGGCCCCCGCTAGCCGAGCACCGCCCGCATGGCCCCGGCCAGCGCCGTCGCCGGGCAGGCGACCGCTTCGACGCTGCGCCAGGCCATGATCCCGTCCGGCCGGACCAGCAGCGCCCCGTCCGGCTTGATGCCGACCTCGGCCAGCCAGCGGCCCTCCTGGTCGTCGATCTCCGCGTCCGGCCCGATCCGGTAACCGGCGATGTCCAGTTCCCGCGCGGCGTCCACCCACGCCTGCCCGTCCGCGCCGGTGAGCAGCGCGAACCCGGGACCGGCCAGGTCGATGGTGGAGATCCGCTCGTCGCCGCGCCGCACCCACACGTGCGGCGCGCGGATACCGGGCCTGCCTTCCGGCGCGAGCCGGTCCATCGGACCGGGACCGCGATCGTCCGGGATCAGCGCGCCCTGCTCGTACTGGGTGCCCAGCAGCGCCACCCACGGGTTGAACGCGGGCACGTCCTCGCCCAGGGTGACGGCCTTGACCATGGCGCCGAGGTCGCCGCTGACCAGGCTGGAGAACTCGGCGGTCGCGTAGTCGATCGGGTAGCGCTCGACCTGGTAGGTGTCCAGCAACGCGTGCGGGGCCGCGCCGCGCAGCACGTTGGCCAGTTTCCAGGCGAGGTTGTGCACGTCCTGCACCGCGGTGTTCGCGCCCGAGGCGGCCATCGGCGGCATGGCGTGCGCCGCGTCGCCCGCCAGGAAGATCCGGCCCTGCGCGAAGGTCTCGGCGACCCGCATGGCCGATTCCCACGGCGTCAGGCTGACGATCTCGATCTCCTGGCCGGGCACGCCGATCGCGATCCGCAGCAGTTCGGGCCAGCGCTGCGCGGGGATGCCGGTGTCGCTGGTGGAGAACAGCCAGCGGTCGGTGCCGTTGACCGACACGAAGGTGCCGGAGACCGCCGGATTGTCGATCGTGCACATGTTGAACCGGCGATCGCCGACCAGTTCGGCCAGGTCTGCGGCGAAGTAGATGTCCAGGTTGTCGGCGAGGTGGCCCTTGCCGATCCGGTTGATGCCGAGCGTCTCGCGGATCAGACTGCGCGGGCCGTCCGCGGCGATCACATACTCTGCCCGAACGGTCGCGCCGGTCAGCACTGCCGTGACGCCGTCGGCGCCCTGTTCGATGGCCAGCAGTTCGGTGCCGAACCGGACGTCGACGCCGCGCTCCTCGGCTGCTCGTCGCAGGATCGGTTCGAGCAGGTTCTGCGGGCACAGCAGGCTGTCGCACGGGCTGTGCTCGGCGATCTCGGCGCGCTGTTCGACACGCCTGCCGGTCAGTTGCGGCCAGGTCGCGGTGGCCAGGCTGGTGCCCTGGAGCATGCCGTCGAACCCGGCGAGGTCCGCGCTCGCGGTCAGCAGCGGCGCGGTCAGGTCGAGGCCGCGGTAGATCTCCATGGTGCGCAGGTTGAACCGGCGCGCCTTCGGCTGTGGCGAGGCTTGCTGGTGGCGTTCGACCAGCATCGTCGACACCCCCTGCTGGTTGAGCAGCAGCGCGGCGGTGAGTCCGGCCATGCCGCCGCCGACCACCAGCACCTCGATCCGTTCGTCGGTCATTGGTCCCCCTTCGAGTGCGTGTACTAAGTACATATGATGTGTACTTAGTACACTCAACGTACGCTGTACACAACCGAGGGGAGTTCGATGGCGCGCGAGAACACACCGGCACCGCCGATCTGGCTGTTGCCCGCGCCACCGACCAGGACCAGGACACTGGGGCGGACCGAGATCGTCACGGCGGCCATGGCCATCGCCGACGAGGGTGGCGGCGCGCAGGCGCTGAACATGCGCGCGGTCGCGACCCGGCTCGGTTCGTCCACGCCGATGTCGCTCTACCGCTACGTGCACAGCAAGGACGGCCTCGTCGACCTGATGCTGGACGCCGCCCAGTCCGAACTGGACGTTCCAGGGTCACCGAGCGGCGACTGGCGCGCGGACCTGCGCGGGGTGGCGTTGTCGATGTGGCGGATGACCAGTCGGCATCCCTGGTTCGCCGGTCTCGTGCACTCGCGCCCGCCGGCCGGACCGAACGCGGTGCGCAAACTGGAGTTCGTGCTGTCGGTCTTCGAGGAGCTCGGCAAAGACGTGGCCACCGCGATGAACTTCGGGCGCCTGCTGGACAGTCATGTCTACGGGCTCGCCATGCAGGCCGCCGAGGAGCGGAAGATGTGGCAGGCCAACGACTTCCATGTCGAACAGGATCCGCGTGAACTCATGCGGTCGTGGTTCGGTGACGGCGCGGCCGACCCGGAACGCCCACGGGTCGCCGCGCTGACCGCCGCGATGCTGGCAGGTAAGGACACCGGCCTGCCGCCCGGTTCCGACGCCCAGTTCGAGCTGGGCATCGACTGCCTGTTGGACGGCATCGCCGCCCGCCTGTGAAACAGCTAAAAAAATTGGTCCGCAGTGGACGGTCAGGCGACGCGCTCGTCCGAGTCGTCGACGACGTGCAGTGGCCGCACGTCAGTGCCGCGTCCTGGCCGGGCGTTCTCGTCCGGGAACACCCACTTCTTGAATGCCCACCACCGGAACACCATCGCCACCAGGGTGCCGATGATCGAACCGAACAGGAAGTCCGAGATTTCCTGGGCGAACATGGAAACGAAGGGCACTTCGAGGTGCAGCAGGTAGCGCGAGACCGCGGTCGGCACCAGGTTCAGGCCGACGGCAATGCCGCTGATCAGGAAGAACAGCGCTGCTTCGTGGTGGCGTTCCCGTCCACCGCGAGTGCTGAACGACCATTCGCGGGACAGCACGTAGGACACGATGGTGGCAACGATGATCGCGATCGCCTGTGCGGTGATCGGCTTGCCGTCGAGCACGGTCAACTTCAGGCCGTACCAGATCACGTTGGTCACCACGAAGCAGAAGGCGCCGACCACGGCGAACTTCAGCATCTCGCGGTGCTTGATGAGCAACGAGCGCAGCGGCTTGGGTACGCGCGCCAGCGTCGCTTCGACAATGAACACAACATCGAGAATACCGAGCTGATCCTGAAAGCTGCCTGTCAGGGGCGGCCAACGGGCTCGAAAGGGGCCCGGGTTCGGCCCTGAGCTGGTAGTCCTGTTGAGCACGATTGGGACACAGTCGATGTCGGCCCAGGGGTGTGCGGCACCATGATGTGTGCCGTTGGCCGAAAGGAGACCCCGCTGATGTCCGGTCCGTACCCGCCGCAGGGCTATCCGCAGCAGCCTGCGCAGGGTGGCTGGGGTGGTCAGGCCGGTGGCGGCCCGAGCGGCCCCTATGGCCCGTCGAACTTTCCCGGCGCCTGGCAACAGCAGGATCAACCCGCGTGGCACGGCAGCGCGCCAGAGCCACCCCCGCCTCCGCGTAAGCGCAACACCGGCCAGATCATCGCCGCGATCCTCGCGTCGCTGGTGATCATCGGCGGGGTGATCGCCGGTATCGTCCTGCTCAACAACCACCACGCGCAGCAGCAGGCCAACGCGCCGACCAGCACCCCGGCCGCGACCAGTCAGCAGCAACAGCAGACCAGCAACGCGCCCGGCGCGACCAACGCGAGCGGCTCGACCCAGCTCGCCGTGTCCGCCGGCCAGTGCGTGACCGCGGTCACGAACAGCAGCAGCTACCAGGTGACCAAGATCGCCCAGTGCGGCTCGGCGAACTCGGACTTCGTGCTGAACAAGACGGTCGGCCAGGTCAGCGGCTGCGCCGCGCAGCAGTACGTGGTGATCACCGGACCGGGTGACGCGGTCTACTGCTTCACCATCGACGCCAAGGCGGGCGACTGCGTGAACAACTTCTACCTGAAGGCCCAGTGCGGCGCGTCCGCCGCGTTCACCGTGCTCAAGGTCGAGGCGGGGCCCGGCAGCGATTCCTCCTGCCGCACCGTGACCGGCGCCCAGCGCTGGGTTCCCGCCGGTTATCCGTCCGAGGTCGCCTGCCTCGGACCATCAGGCAGTAGCTGAGCTCCGGATACAACCGGCGGTTGTGGCTCGCCGATCGAACTGTTGTTTGACCTGCGGTTCCCGCTGCCGATTTGCTCGTTCGCATGGGGCGACAGTTCGGTTGGTTGTGGGCTGCCTACGCGGTGAGCGCGTACGGCTCGGGTATCGGCTTCGGCGCGTTTCCGTTGATCGCGATCCTGGTGCTGCACGCCGGTCCGGCCGAGGTCGCCGGTCTCTCTTCGGCGGGGCTCGCGGCAGGCGCGGCGCTGGCGGTGCCGCTCGGGCCGTGGGTGGAGTTTCGGCGCAAGCGGCCGGTCATGATCGCGATGGACCTGACCAGGTTCGCCGCGCTGCTCAGCGTCCCGGCCGCCTACGCGCTCGGCCTGCTCACCTTCGCGCAGCTGCTGGTCGTGTCGATCGTGGTCGCCGCCGCCAAGATCGCGTTCAACGCGGCCAGCGGCGCCCACCTCAGATCCCTGGTCGCACCGGATCACCTGCTGCTGGCCAACTCCCGCTTCGAGTCGACCACCTGGACCGCGACCGTGGTCGGCCCGCCGCTGGGCGGTGCCGCGATCGGCCTGCTCGGCCCGGTCACGACCATGCTCGCCGACGCCGTCAGCTACCTGCTCTCCGCGCTCGGCATCCGCGCGATCACCTGGCCGGAACCAGTGCCGGAGCGCACCATCGCGACCCGATCCCGGGGCGCCGACCTGCTCGATGGCTGGCGGCAGATCCTGGCCAATCCGCTGCTGCGGCGGCTGTTCGGCAACGCGCTGCTGGTCAACGGCCTGATCATGGTCGGCGAGCCGCTGATGTCGATCCTCATGCTCAACCAGCTCGGCTTCGCGCCCTGGCAGTTCGGGCTCGCGTTCGCGCTGCCGTGCCTGGGCGGACTGCTCGGCGCGCGGCTGTCCCGCAGGCTGGTGCCGCGCTTCGGCCAGCACCGGGTCCTGCTGGTCGCGGGCACGCTGCGGGTGTGCTGGCCGATCGGCCTCGCCTTCGTCCAACCGGGCATCGGCGGTTTGCTGCTGGTCATGGCGGTGCAGTTCGGCCTGGTGACCTGCATCGGTGTGTACAACCCGGTGCTGGCCACCTACCGGCTCGAACACGCAGGCCAGCGGCGCGTCGCGCGCGTGCTGTCCGCGTGGTCGATCAGCACCAGTACGAGCATTGCCGCGCTGACCGCGCTCTGGGGCCTGCTGGCCGAGCTGACCAGCCCGCGGATCGGCATCGCGATCGCAGGTGTCCTGATCTTGGCAACGCCCCTACTATTACCCCGAAAATCTGCTGTAACGCCTATCGGCCCGATAGGCGTTACAAGCGCTCAGAGTGGTCCTAGTAGCCCGCCCAACAGCGGTCCGCCGCAGTAACCGAACAGCCCCGGCTGCACGTGCCCGGCTCCCGGCCCGTTCTGCGTCGTGCAGCCGGGACTCGGCGGAGCGCTCGGTGTCGTGGTCGGCGCTGGGATGGTCGTAGCCGGTGGGTTGGACGTCAGCGGCGGGCCGACCAGCACCGGCGGCGGACCGGGCTGGTTGTGCCCGTTCGGCGGCGTGGTCGTCGGGGTTGTGGTCGGCGGCGGTGTCGTCGTGGTCGGCCGCTGATGCGTCGTGGTCGGCGGGGCCGTCCAGGTCGGCGAGGTCGGTGCCGGCGGCGACGGCGGGCGCGGGAACGGCGGCACCGGCCAGCCCGCGCAGTCCAGCGTCACCTGCCGGGTCGCGCTGCCCAGCGTCGCGGTGACCGTGACCGAGTCGTAGCTGTGCCCGCCGTAGAGGCGAACTCGCAGGTGCAGCGCATGCCACGGGGCGATGGCCGCGGTGCTCTGGCACTCGGTGCTCAGATCCCCGCCGGAACAGGTCACGTCCGCCGTGCCGGACACCAGCGTCACGGTCCGGTTCACGTCCACATCGACGGTCTTCGTGCTGGCCCCGGTGTTGCGCACGGTGATGTCGACGCTCGGGTATTTGTCGAACGGCAGGATCCACGGCGGCAGCCATGGCGGCGCCGTCCACCCCGAGATCTCCAGCGCGGTCAGGCTGAGCTCGTCGTTGGGTGGCGGCGGCGGTGGCGGCTGCTGCACCGCGACGTCCACGGTGATCTGCACGCTCATCGAACCGCCCGCGTTCACCGAGCCGTTGATCGTCCCGCCCTGGGTGCCCTTGGCAGCAGCGAGCCGGAACATCAACACCACCGACTGGCCCGGTTGCAGGCTGCTCGGTCCGTCGCAGGTGACCGTGCCGGTGCCCGCAGGGCAGTCGACCTGCGGCAGTTGCCCAGTCGCCGCTTGCAGGCGCAGCTGCTGGAGGGTCGGCAGGTGGAAGGTGTTCGCGGCCGGATGCGCCCCGCTCGTGCTGGGCTGGTTCGGGCCCGCGGTCTGACCCGGCGCGAGCGCGCTCACCCCGGGCGGCAGGTTCAGCGTCGCGTTGACCGGACCGGACGGCCCGGTGCCCGAGTTGCTTGCGGTGATCGGCACGTTGACCGGGCCACCACCGGGAGTGAGCGTGATGGTCTGTCCGGGCCCGGACGCGTGCAGCGTCGGCGTCTGCTGCGGGGGCGGTGCCTGCGTCGGGCTCGACGGCGGCGGCGGCTGCGTCGGATTGCTCGGTGGCGGGGTCGCGGGCTTCGTCGAGGGCGGCGGAGCTTTCGGGGTGACGGTCTTCGCCGGTGGTGGCGGCGGAGTCGCCGCCGCGGTCGGCAGGTGCTGGGTGGTCGCGCTGGCCAGCGCGATGACCAAGGCAGCCGCCACGGCTGCCGCCGCGCCACCGACACCCAGCAACTGCCTGGGCAGCGCGGCAGCAGCGCCGGCAGCAGCCTTCCCGCCAGCGGCACCGGCAGCGGCACCGCCGACGCCCGCGCCCACCGCGGCGGCGGTGCCGACCGCGGCCTTGCCTGCCAGCGCCAGGTAGCCGACCGTGCCCGCGCCGAGCACCAGCGGGGCGATGATCAGACGCAGCGCGCCGTTGACGTCGGCCAGTTCCGCGGCCAGGGCCCGGCATCGCGCGCACTCGTCCAGGTGCGCCTCGACCTGTGCGGTCTCCCGCTTGGACAGGCCGCCACGCGTCCAGGCGCCGAGCTTGTCCACGGTCGCCCGGCACCGTTCCGCGGTGTTCTCGGCCAGGTGGACCTGGAGATATGCCTGGCGCAGGCCCTCACGGGCGCGGTAGGCGAGCGCGGAGACGCCGTTGGCGGT
>DASXOJ010000089.1:0-9219 GCA_036494465.1 Pseudonocardiaceae bacterium | reverse complement strand
ACCGTTTTACGCTCGAAGTCAGGAAACCTCAGGTGCGGAGGATGGAATGGCCGATTTGGAGCGGTTTCGCCTGCTGATCGGCGGGAAAGCCGTCGATGCGTTGTCCGGCGCGACGTTCGAGTCGCAGAACCCCTACACCGGCGAGCCGTGGGCGATCGTGCCTGATGGCGGGCCCGACGACGTGGATGCCGCGGTCGCAGCCGCGCGTGCCGCGCTCGACGGAGAATGGGGTGAAATGACCGGGTTCGCCCGGTCCGCGATACTGCACCGGCTCGGCGATCTGGTGTCGGCGAACGCGGAACGGCTGGCCCGGCTGGAGGTCAACGATTCGGGCAAGCTGTACCGCGAAATGCTCGGCCAGCTCAACGCGATCGGCGCCTGGTACCACTACTTCGCCGGTCTGGCCGACAAGATCGAGGGCAGGCAGATCCCCTCGCCCAACCCCAACTACCTGGTCTACACCCGGCGTGAACCGGTCGGCGTGGTCGCGGCGATCACGCCGTGGAACTCGCCGCTGCTGCTGCTGACCTGGAAACTCGCGCCAGCGCTGGCCGCGGGCTGCACGGTGGTCGTCAAGCCCTCCGAGCACGCGCCCGCGTCCACGCTCGGTTTCGCCGAACTCATCAGCGAAGCCGGATTTCCTCCCGGCGTGGTCAACGTGGTCACGGGATTGTCGCGTGAGACCGGTGCCGCGCTCGCCGCGCACCCTGGCGTGGACAAGGTCGCGTTCACCGGCTCCACCGCGACCGGCCGCGCGGTCGCCACGGCCGCCGCCGCGAACATCAACAAGGTCACCTTGGAGCTGGGCGGCAAGTCGCCGCAGGTGGTCTTCCCGGACGCGGACCTGACCGCGGCCGCCAACGGGATCGTGGCGGGCGTGTTCGCCGCGACCGGGCAGACCTGCATGGCGGGCTCCCGGCTGATCGTGCACGCCGACGTGCACGACGAGCTGATCCGGTTGGTCGCGGACCGCGCGTCGCGGATCAGGCTCGGCGACCCGAACGCGATCGACACCGAGATGGGCCCGGTCGCCAACGCGCCGCAGTACCGCAAGGTGCTGGACTTCCTGGCAACCGCGAAAACCGAGGGTGTGACCGTGGCCTACGGCGGTGCCGCGGATGCCGGGCTCGGCGGGTTGTTCGTGCAACCGACCGTGCTGACCGGCGTCACGCCCGAGTCGACCGTCTACCGCGAGGAAGTCTTCGGTCCGGTGCTGGCCGCGTTGACCTTCACCGACGAGGACGAAGCCATCAAACTCGCCAACGACACCCCGTACGGCCTGGCCGGCGCGGTGTGGACCAAGGACGTGCACCGCGCGCACCGGGTCGCCGCGCGGATCAGGGCGGGCAGCGTGTGGATCAACGCCTACCGGGTGGTCGCGCCGTCGGTGCCGTTCGGCGGGTTCAAGAGTTCCGGGCTCGGCCGGGAGAACGGCGTGCACGCGATCGACGAATACCTTGAGGAGAAGGCGATCTGGGTCGAACTGACCGGTGGCACCCGCGACCCGTTCACGCTTGGTTAGGCGCCGGTGGTCGAACCGGGACGGACGATCATCAGCACGGTCACCGCGACCCACAACAGGTTGAACAACCCGGTGTACATCGGTAGCACCCGATCGGCGCCTTTCGTGCCCAGCACCCGTTTCTGCCGGGGCAGGACCAGCGCGGCCATGACGGCTGCCGCTATCGCGGTCAGGATCATCGAGGCGATCAGCCACGGGCTGCCGATCACGTGCATGGCGCCCGCGGTGGCGAGTCCGAAGAACGGCACCGCGATCCCGACATACGCGTAGATCAGGCAGATCCGGTGCAGCAGGCGGGCCGAGTCGAGCGAGCGCCGGGCCGTCGCCGGGAACATGCTGGCCGCGACGGTCATCGGTCCGACCGCGATGATCGCCACGATCACGTGAATCGCGAGCAGGGCCTTGGTCACGCTGCCGCCTGCCAGACCGTGCCGCGCCGCTGGTGCTCCATCAACTGCTCCACCGCGAGTGCCACCGCTGAGCCGAGTTCGCGCTCGACCAGGTACAGCCCGAGGTCGAGGCCGGAGGTGACGCCTGCCGCGCTGATCAGGTCGCCGTCGTCGACGATGCGCGCGTCGATCGCCGGCCCGGACTGGCCGAGCTGTGCGAGTCCCATGCGGTGGGTGGTGGCCGGTCGGCCGTTGATCAGGCCCGCCATGGCGAGCAGCAGCGAACCGCCGCACACGGTCGCCACGGTCACCGTCGGGTCGGCGAGTGCGGCCGCGAGCAGCGCGGGCAGCCCGGTGTCGAGGGTGCTGGCGAGGATCGCCGGGATCTCGTCGGGTCGTCCTGCCGCGCCGGGTACCACGACCAGATCGGCGCGGCCCGGATCGAGCGGGCCGGTCGCGCGCACGTTCAGCAGGTCGAGACCGGCGGGTACGTCGCGTGCGCCCTCCGCAGAGACCAGCGTGGCGACAATCGCGCCATCGGCGAACATCCCGCCAGCGGTGAGCACCTCGTAGGGCGCGATCACATCGAGCGGATCGAACCCATCGAACAACACGATCTGTGTCAACATGCCCTCAGCCAACCCGACCTGGGGTGATCATGGAACTGGCTGGATTGCCAGCTTCCAACGGATTCTCGCCACTAGGGTGAGGCCATGCACACCGTCGCGGTCCTCGCCCTCGATCAGGTGATCCCGTTCGACCTGAGCACGCCGATCGAGGCGTTCAACCGGACCCGCCTGCCCGACGGCCGCACCGCCTACCGGGTCCGGATCTGCGCCGTGACCCCGACCGTCGACGCGGGCGCGTTCACCATCGCCGCGCCGTACGGGCTGGCGGCGTTGGCCGAAGCGGACACCATCATGCTGCCCGGCTGCGCCGATCCGACCGCGCCGATCCCCGAGCCGGCGCTCGACGCGATCCGCGCGGCGGCGGCCAACGGCACCCGGATCGCGTCGATCTGCACGGGCGCCTTCGTCCTGGCCGCGACCGGCCTGCTCGACGGTCGCCGGGCGACCACGCACTGGCTCGCCGCCGGCCTGCTGGCCGAGCGCTATCCCGGGATCGACGTCGACCCGGACGTCCTCTACGTGGACAACGGCCAGTTCCTGACCTCGGCCGGTGCCGCAGCGGGCCTGGACCTGTGCCTGCACCTGGTCCGACGCGACCACGGTTCCGCCGTCGCCGCGGACGCCGCTCGGCTGGCGGTGATGCCACTGGAACGCGAGGGCGGCCAGGCCCAGTTCATCGTGGCCGACCAGCCGCCGACGCCGCGCGGATCGGTGCTGGAACCGGTGCTGCGCTGGATGCAGAACAACGCCGAGGTCGACCTGAGCCTTGAGGACATCGCCGTGCACGCGGGCATGAGTACCAGGACCCTCAACCGCCGCTTTCGTGAACAGACCGGCAGCACGCCGCTGCAATGGCTGCACCGCGCGCGGATCCGCCAGGCGCAGTACCTGCTGGAGTCGACGGACCATCCGGTCGACCGGATCGCCGGTCAGGTCGGGTTCGGCTCACCCACCGCGTTCCGCGACCGGTTCAAGCGGGTGGTCGGCACCAGTCCTGCGGCCTACCGCGCGGCGTTCTCGTCGTAGCGGGTGTTCAGCGCGATCTCTTCCCACGCGGCCAGATCCGCCAGCTGGCCGGTCAGTTTGGCGCGGATCCGGGTGACCGCCTCCGGTCCGAGCGGTAGCCGCAACGGCGAATCGGGGCGATCCACCAACGCGATGATCGCCTCGGCGGCGCGGACCGGATCGTTGGGCTGGTTGCCGTCCTGTGCCCGGAACCGGGTACGCAACGTGCCCGCAGGCGTCTCCTGGTAGTCGGGGATCGCGTTGGCGAAACTCATCGACCGACCCGCGAACTCTGTCCGGAACGGTCCGGGTTCGACGATGCTGACTCGGATGCCGAACGGCGCAACCTCACCCGCAAGCGCCTCGGACATGCCCTCAAGTGCGAATTTCGACGTAGCGTATGCCGCGTGCCCGGGATTGCCGACGACCCCGCCGACCGAAGACAACTGCACGACGTGCCCGCCGCGCTGCGTGCGCAGGTGCGGCAGTACCGCGCGGGTCACCGCGGCGACACCGAAAACGTTCGTCTCCAGCACCGCGCGCAGCTGCGCGTCGGACAGTTCTTCCAACGCGCCGATCAGGCCGTGCCCCGCGTTGTTCACCAGTACGTCGATCCGGCCGAACCGGGCGATGGCGGCGGCCACCGCGGCGTCGATCGAATCCTGGTCGGTGACGTCGAGGCGCACGCTCAAAACCTGGTCCGGCGCGTGCTCGGCGAGATCCTTGACGCCGGCCACGTTCCGCGCGGTCGCGGCGACGCGTTCGCCCCTCGCGATGAGGGTTTCGGCCAGTTGGCGGCCCAGTCCGGTACTGGCGCCGGTGATCAGCCAGACCCGGTTGGGCCTGCTGGTGGATGTGGTCATGGACCGCTCCCTGATAAGTTACCTTGATACTCAAACTAAAGTACCTTGATACTCAAGGAAGTGCCAGAGTGAGTGCTGCACAGGGCGATTCGGTCGATGCGGACCTGGAAACCTGGCTCGATGTCATGGCTGCCGACGTCGATCCCGGAGTCGAAGCCGCCCGTCAGCGCATCGCGCGGATCGGGAGGCAGTTCGAGCAGGTGCTGCGCCGCGCTGCCGCTCAGCACGAACTGACCGTGGGGGACTGGCAGGCGCTCTCCGCGCTGCGCCGCTCCGGCGAGCCCTACGTGCTGACGCCCAAGGAGCTGACCGACCTGCTCGGGGTCACCTCGGGCACGATCAGCGTGCGGATCGACCGGCTCAGCAAAGCGGGCCTGGTCGAACCGGTCCCGGCAGTCGACGGGCGCAGCCGCCCGATCCGGCTTACCAGGAAAGGCCGCGAACGGTGGGCGGCGGCGACCAAGATGCGCACCGACTACGAGCGCGAGATCTTCACCGAGGCGCTGCGCGAGGCCGAGCTCGCCGAGCTGAACCCGTTGCTGCGCCTGTTGTTGAGTGGATTCGAACGCGAGTTCGGCCGGACATCCACAATGGACACGCTACGCGCCGACTGACCGGGACAGCCGGGCCAGCGCGACCGGATCGCCGCTGGTCCGCACCGGCACCCGTGCCGGATCTGCCAGCCATTCGTTGAACGTCACCGGATCCGTGCTGATGCTCGCCGTGGGATGCGCGGGCTCGCCCCGCTCGACGTGTATCGCGCCGTCCTCCGCGCGCACCGTCCACACGGTCTCGTCGAGCTCGATCCGGTACTCCGTCGGCGGATCGGCCGGATCGGGCTTTCCGCCGCGCAGGAACAACATCATCGAGGTCGCGTTCACCGTCGCCCCCTCGGCGCGCGGCACCCGCAGCCCCCAGCCGCCCAGGGCGAGCAGGATCGGCTCCAGTTCGCGGCCCCACTCGGTCAGCTCGTAAACCCATGACGCGGCAGGTGGCGTCAGCTTGCGCCGCGCGATGACGCCCCGCGCCTCCAGTTCGCGCAGCCGGTCGGTGAGCAGGTTCGAGCTCGCGGCGGGCAGCGCGGTCCGCAGGTCGGAGAACCGTTGCGGGCCGAGCAGCAGTTCGCGCACCACCAGCAGCGCCCACCGCTCGCCAACCACGTCCAGGGCGCGGGCGATCCCGCAGTTGTCGCCGTAGGTCCGCGTCGTCGGCATGGTTAGAAAATACAACCTTTAGGTTGTTTTTCACAACTACTATGGTCGTGGCATGGGACAACCAGTTGTGCACTTCGAGATCATCGGCACCGACCCGGACACGCTGCGCACGTACTACGGCGACCTGTTCGGCTGGGAGTTCGCGGTCGGCGGCCCGGTCGCCACGTCCGTGTCCGAAGCAGGCAGGTACGGCTTCACCGAAGCAGAGGAAGGCGGCATCCCCGGCGGAATCGGTGGGGGAGTGGGCTATGCCGGGCGCGCGCTGTTCTACGTCGGAGTGTCCGATGTGGAGGAAGCGTTGGCCAAGGCGGAAAGCCTCGGCGGCAAGCGGGTGATGGGCCCGGAGCGCGCACCGGGCACCGGCCTCGTCGTCGGCCACTTCACCGACCCCGAAGGCCAGTTGATCGGCGTCGCGGGCGTCAGTTAGGCGAACGTCCGCCGGTACGCGTCCGGCGGCACGCCGACCGCGCGGTTGAAGTGGCGCCGCAACGTCGCCGCGCTGCCCATGCCGACCCGCCCCGCGATCACGTCCACGCCCTCGCCGCTGTTCTCCAGCAACTCCTGGGCGCGCGCGATCCGCTGGGTGAGCAGCCACTGCAACGGTGTCGCGCCGACCAGCGCGCCGAACTGGCGATTCAGGTTGCGCGGACTGGTGTG
Source organism: Pseudonocardiaceae bacterium (assembly GCA_036494465.1). Classification (GTDB taxonomy): domain Bacteria; phylum Actinomycetota; class Actinomycetes; order Mycobacteriales; family Pseudonocardiaceae; genus CAJCJE01. The sequence goes on along the minus strand of DASXOJ010000089.1, from coordinate 2,940 downwards.
CGCCCGCCTCGCCAGATCCGACACGGTCAGCGGTTCGTGCAGGTGCGCCAGCGCCCAGGACAGCACCTCGGCGAGCCCGTGCTCGTCGCCGGCCGGGATCGGGTTCGCGATGAACTGCGCCTGCCCGCCAGGCCGGTGCGGCGCGATCACCAGCCGCCTGGCCAGCGCGTTCGCGATCGTCGAGCCGTGATCGGTGCGCACCATGTGCAGGCACAGGTCCAGCCCTGCCGCCTTGCCCGCCGAGGTCAGGATGTCGCCCTCGTCCAGGTAGAGCACCCCCGGATCCACCTCGACGCGCGGATAGCGCCGAGCCAGCTTCTCCGCGTGCATCCAGTGCGTCGTCGCCCGCCGACCATCCAGCAGACCGGCCTCCGCCAGTACGAACGCGCCAGTGCAGATCGACGCGATCCGCGCACCGGCCGCATGCGCCGCTTTGACCGCGTCGACCAACTCGCCCGGCGGATCCTCGATCACGTCGTGACATGCGGGCACGATCACCGTGTCCGCCTTGGCCAGTTCGTCCAGGCCGTACGGAGTGTCCGCGCGGAAGAACCCACCGACCCGTGCACCCGGCGCCGAGCACACGATCAGCTCGTACCAGGGATCCACCAGGTCCGGCCGGTCCACGCCGAATACGGCGGCGGGCACCGCGAGCTCGAACAGCGGGATGCCGTCGGTGACGGCCAGCGCGACAACGCTCATGTCCGAAACTGTACGCATGTTGTCATTCCGGCCACTCGTCGTCGGCCGTCGCACTGACCAGCATGGTGAGCGTGCTGAATGTCGAAACCGATGACCGGTCCTGGCTGCACGCCGGGATCGCGGTCGCCGCGGTCGGCTGGGGTGCCAACCAGTTCGCCCCGCTGCTGCTGCTCTACCAGGCCAAACTCGGCCTGTCCGCCGCCATCGTGCAGGCCACCTTCGGCCTCTACGCGCTCGGCCTGATGCCCGCGCTGCTCATCGGCGGCCTGCTCGCCGACCGCCACGGCCGCCGCACCGTGCTACTGCCCGCCCTGATCGCGTCGGTGCTCGCCGGAGTCCTGCTCATCGCGGGCGGCAACACACCCGGCCTGCTGTTCGCCGGTCGACTCGTCGCAGGCATCGCCAGCGGCGCCGCGTTCAGCTCCGGCGCCGCCTGGGTCAAGGAACTCGCACCCGAAGGCACCGGCGCCCGCCGCCTGACCATCGCCATGACCGCGGGCTTCGCGGCAGGCCCGCTGGTGGCAGGCATGCTCGCGCAATGGGCGCCGCTGCCCACCGTCCTGCCCTACCTGCCGCAGCTCGCCCTTGCGCTCATCGCGATCCCGCTCGTCCTGCGCACCAGGGAAACCGCGCCGCGCCAGGGCACGCGCATCCCTCGCCCGGACCGGCGATTCCTGCGCGTGATCGCCCCGCTCGCGCCATGGGTCTTCATCTCCGCGTCGGTCGCGCTCGCGTACCTGCCCGCGCTGGTCTCGGCCTCGTTGGCGTTCGCCGCGATCGTCGCGACCATCACCGCCCTGGCAGGCATCGCGATCCAGCCGCTCGCCCGTCGCCTCGCCCCGATCCCGTTGCGCCGCACCGCGTTGGCCATCGTCGTGATCGGCCTTGCCATCGCCACCCAGCCCGCGTTGATCATCGTCGCCGCGATCGTGCTCGGTGCCGGTTACGGCGCCTGTCAGGTGTCCGGCCTGCTCGAAGTACAGCGCATCGCCGACCCGGCCGAACTCGCCGGACTGACCGCGATCTACCAGGCGATCTCCTACCTCGGCTTCGCCGCACCGTTCCTGCTCACGTTGCTCGACCCGACCATCGGCCTGCTCATCGCAGCGGCACTCGCCGCACTGACCCTGTTCTGGACGGCCAAGAAATGATCGAATCCCTGCGCAACGGCGAGACCACCAGCACCGAACTCGTGGCCGCCCTGCTCGACCGAATCGCCGAGCTCAACCCGACACTCAACGCGATCCGCGCCGTCCTCGCCGACGAAGCCCTTGCCGCAGCCGAGAAAGCCGACCGCAGACTGCGCGCGGGCACCCCGATCGGCCCGCTCGACGGACTGCCGATCACGATCAAGGACAACATCGACGTCGCGGGCAGCGCCACCACCCAGGGCATTGCCGCCTTCGCCAAAGATCTCTCCACAGTGGACGCACCAGTCGTCGCCAACCTCCGCGCCGCAGGCGCGATCCCGCTCGCGCGCACCAACATGCCTGACTTCGCGCTGCGCTGGCACACCGACAGCGGCATCGCCGGCCCCACCCTCAACCCGTGGAACCCCGCGCTCACCCCAGGCGGCTCCAGCGGTGGCGAAGCCGTCAGCCTCGCAACCGGCATGAGCCTGCTCGGCGTCGGCAACGACCTCGGCGGCTCCCTGCGCTGGCCCGCCCAGTGCGCGGGCATCGCGGCGTTGCGCCCCACCCTCGGCCGTATCCCGCAAGCGCAATCCCTCGACCCCGCAACGAAACCGATCAGCCTGCAACTCGTCGAGGTCCAGGGCCCGATGGCCCGCCACGTCGCCGACCTGCGCATCGCCTTCGCCGCCATGATCGCGTCCGACCCGCGCGACCCCTGGCACGTACCCGTTCCCGCCACCCACCTGCCCACCACCATCCGACGCGTGCACATCCTGCGCGGCGACTATCCGGCTGCTGTGCACACCGCGCTCAACCGCGCGTCCCGCGCCCTGCTCGACGCCGGATTCGACGTGCACGACGCACCCCCGCCCGGCATCGACGAAGCAGCCGACGGCTGGGCCCGCCTCACCAACGCCGACTCCCGCCGCGCCTGGCCCGACTGCGAACCCCTCGCCTCCGACGGCGCCCGTGCGTTCATGGCCGCCATGTTCGACCTCGTCCCACCCGTCGACGCCGACGAATACGCCAACCTGCTCACCACCAGGGCGCGCCTCGCCCGCGCCTGGTCGGAATACCAGCGCGACACCCCGCTGATCATCGCGCC
>DASXOJ010000088.1:0-2284 GCA_036494465.1 Pseudonocardiaceae bacterium | reverse complement strand
AGCGACCGCGTCGCCGCTCTGATCACAGGCGCGGACAACTTCGGTCAGACGCTCGTCGACCGCTGGCGCTACGCCGAGGGGGTCAGAACGAACCGGGGCTCGATCCTGGGCGACGCCGGAACCGCCATGGCCGTGTCGCGCAGGCCCGGCGTCGCCCAGTTGCTGGCCGTCGGCTCGGCGTCCCTGCCCGATCTCGAACAGATGTACCGAGGCGATCGAGCGTTGTTCCCGCTCGCTCGCGACGAGGGCAGGTCGCTCGACTACGGCCCTCGGATCACCCGGTTCGCCGGTCGATGGCCCGACGAGTTCGCCGAGGCGAAACAGCGCCTCGCCGACACGAGAACGGCCCTCGCCCGCAGAACGCTCGACGAGGCGCAGGTGTCGGTCGCCGACATCGCGCGGGTCACCCACGTGCTGGCCGGCAACCCTGGCTACGTGCGCGCTGTGCTCGGACCGCTCGGCATCGACCCGGCGCGCGGCATGCTCGACTTCGGCCGTCGGGTCGGCCATCTCGGCGTCAACGACCACATCGCAGCCCTCGACCACCTGCTCGCCACGCGCGAGGTCGTTGCTGGCGACCGGATACTCATGCTCGGCAACGGCGTCGGGATCGGGCTGTCCTGCGCGGTCCTGGAGATCCTGCCGGCGCGGTCGTCACGCTGACCGCGACTGATCGTCCGAGGTTTGTCCGAGGTGCCGATGCGAACTGCCCGGTCTGGCTAGGTGACAGGTGTCGAACCGGGTAAATGACCAGGTCGGGCCGTGCGGGACGGATGGGTCAATGCCGCCGAGACGGGGCCAGGCGTGTCCCATCGGTCGCCTGACGGATTGGGAGGCCGCCTGCCTGGTGGCCTTCGGTGGGCGCATGGCCTGGTTGGTGGGGTTCAAGCTGAGGTGGTGGCGAGTTTCTCGTCGAGGCCGTTGGACTCACCGGAGGACGGAGCCTCTGTCGTGCGGGTGCGGCGGCCCAAGTAGCCGTAGGCGGCGCCGACGAGCAGTCCGCCGCCGACCAGATTGCCCAACCCGACGAACAGTAGGTTGCGGGCGAAGGCACCGACGGTCGCGCCTTTCACATGTTCGACCAAGCCCAGGGAGAAGACCGTCATGTTGGCGACGACGTGTTCGAACCCGGATCCGACGAAGGCCAGCAGGCACCAGAAGATCAGGGCGAGTTTCGCGCCGTCGGACTTGGTGCGTGCGGCCATCCACACGGCCAGGCAGACCAGGAAGTTGCACAGCACACCGCGGAAGAACAGCGCGGACGCCGACTCCGCGGTCTTGGTCTTGATCACGCTGGCCAGGATGGCCATGCCTGGTGCGACGTGGCCCGGAGTTGCGCCGATGTCCAGCACGCCGCCCGCGTCCACCAGCCAGGCGAAGATGATCGAGCCGACCAGGTTGCCGACGAAGGACCCGAGGATCACCGCGATGCCACCGCCGATCGCGGCACTGCCGGTGGTCATTCCTTGGATCGAGGTCATCATGTTGCCGGTGGACAACTCGGACCCGGCGAACACCACCAGGGTCAGGGCGATGCCGAACACCAGTCCCTGGATGAGTTTCGTCCAGGGCGAGGCGGCGGCCAGCAGCGGGCCGGTGACCGAGAACATCAGGACGATCGCGACCCCGACGTAGGCGCCGGCCAACATGGAGCTGACCAGGAAGCGCCCGGGCGTGCGGAGTTCGGCTATCTTGCCTGCGGCCACCTGGCCTTGGTCGGATAGTGCTGCGGAGATGGTGATGGGCACGGTTCGTCCTCCCGAGTGGACACCGACTGACGTGGTCCGATATCGGGTCCCAGTGAAACTGGCGGCGGCGACAACCCGGTACCGGCCACGTAAGCGGATCGTGTCTGGTTCCGCACGGTGCGTGCGCGCTGGCTGTGAGGTGCCAGATCGAGTGGATCCCGGGCGGCGCGATCCGGTCACACGCCACAGTCGGCTGTGCGCAGCGGTGGAACGGGTGTTTGCTGGGACCGAGAGCCGTGCCTGGTCGGGCTGCTCACCCGGCTGGAGTTGGTCGTCGGCCTGATCGACGGATCGTTCTTGACCTGACGGTTACGGCCCTGCCGACTGACGCTGGCCGCCGTGCGGCGTGGAACGGCGTGGTACGGGCAGTTGCCCGGCCTGGTTGGCGCGACTGCTCGTGCGGTTGCGTTAACAGGACGTCAATGAAGATCGTGTTAGGTTGAGTGTGGTGCGCCGGGAAGTCTGGTCGGCAGACGTTGTCGTACGCCGATTTCCGGAGGAGCACCATCATGTCGGACACCCAGCCGTTCGCGTCG
>DASXOJ010000087.1:0-68552 GCA_036494465.1 Pseudonocardiaceae bacterium | reverse complement strand
AAGAACAGTCGGTTGGGTTCGATTCGGGCGTCCTGGTCGGACACTCGGGCGAACCGGTCGGGGCCGAGGGACACCTGCTCGGCGGTTGCCGTCCAGACCGGTTTCGATTCCAGCGCGGCGACCTCGACGGTCAGTGGCTCGTCGAGGAGTTGCTTGCCGCCGAAGGTGGCGAGCTCGACGTTGAGCCGGAGGGTGACCGGTTGGGGGCGGCTGTTGGTGATCCAGAGTTCGAGGCCGTCGGTCTCGGTGCGGCGGAAGCTGGCCAGAACCGGCTGGTAGGCCCGCTGGACGAAGTAGTAGCCTGCTTTGGGGGTCAGGTCGTAGTCCACGATGGACCAGCTGAAGCCGGGCCAGGCGTCGTTGAGCTGCCAGACCAGGGTGCCGCTGTTGTGTGGTTGCCTGCGGCGGTAGTGCTCGATGCCGAACTTGAGCCCTTCGGCCTGGGTGGCCATGGAGAAGTCGAGGTACTCTCGTAGGTCGCGGGGCAGTCCGGTTTCCACCGACATCAGGTCGTCGGCCTTGTTCTTGGGCACGTCCTTGTTGCGGTTGTCCAGTTCGGCGCTGTGCAGTGCGAGTGTGCCGGGCTCGGTCCAGCGTTCCAACGTGGACAGTTCGGGTGCGGCGTGGATGCCGAACTCGCTGATAAATTTGCCCTTGTCGTAGGCGTAACGGTGGAAGTGCACGGCCTCGCCGTGGCTGGCGAACTCGGTCGGACCGCCCGCACCGACATCGACGCCGTGCCAGACCTCCCAGGCGTGCCGGTCGCCATCGAGCACGCCGTTGACGCCGCGCGGATCGTCCGAGGCCCATGGGCTGCCCGGCCAGTATTCGGTGCCGGGGCTGAACGTGGCGACCGCGGTGGGCAGGATGTCGTGGAAGAAATCGTATCCCCAGTTTCCGGGTGCCAGGCTCGGGTCGATCACGCCGTGGATGGCGTGCACCTCGTTGTTGCCGCACCACACCGCGATGCAGGGGTGGTTGCGCAGCCTGCGCACCTGGTACTCGGCCTCGGCGGTGACCTCGGCCCGCAGGGCGGGATCGTCGCTCGGGTAGTCGATGCAGGCGAACATGAAGTCGTGCCAGACCAGGAGGCCGGCCTCGTCGCAGACGTCGTAGAAGTCGTCCGGCTCGTAGATTCCGCCGCCCCAGATCCTCAGCATGGTCATGTTGGCGGCGGCGGCCTTCTCGATCAGTGCCCGCCGCCGTTGCGCGGTGACCGAGCCGATCATCATGTCGGCCGGTACCCAGTTCGCGCCTCGGGCGAAGATCGGGGTTCCGTTGAGGACGAACCTGAAGTGCCGGCCGCCCTCGATGAGGTCGGGGGAGCGGTCGATGGTGATGGTGCGCAGGCCGATCCGGTCCGCGCGGTGGTCGACCACGGTGCCGTCGCGGGCCAGCAGTTCCAGCCGGACGTCGTAGCGGGCGGGGGTGCCCAGGTCGTGCGTCCACCACAGTTGCGCGTCGGTGACCTGGAGCGTCGCCGACGCGCTGCCGTTCTCGTTGAGGGGGAGCAGGTAGCTGGTGGGTACGCCAGTGGGCGCGGTCAGGGTCAGCCGGACGTCGAGCGGGCCGGTGGTGGCAAAGAGGTCGGCCTCGACGTTGACCTCGACCGTCGCCGTGCGCGAGGCGAGGTCGATCGCGGTGGTGCGGATGTGGTGACCGGTCAGTGCGGCGCCGGATTCGACGCGCAGTTCGACCGGTTGCCAGATGCCGATCGAGGGCAGGCGGGGCGCGAAGTCCCAGCCCCAGGAGAACGTGCCCTTGCGTCGCAGGGTCAGTGCCAGGTTGCCCGAGAGCACGCCCGGCGGCTGCTCGCCCGACTCCTCCTGCGCCGCGGCCGAACCCATGGCCGCGGCCATCATCGCTCGCATGGTGTCGGCGGTCTGCTGGACGGATTCCGGAACCTGGAGCCCGGCCAGCGGTGGGGTGAAGCGGACCAGGAGGTCGTTGTCCGGCCGCAGGTCATCGGTGACGTCGAAGGTGGCGGCCCGGAACTGGGCGGCGTGCTCGCCAAGAAGCCTGCCGTTGAGCCAGATGCTGGCCACGGTGTCGAGGCCGGGGAAGGTGAGGATGACGCGATCGGTTGTGCTCCGGTCGGGCGCGGCGAACTCGGTGCGGTACCACCAGGTCGCGTCCTCGACCCAGCGGACGGTCTCGGCGTTGCGGCCGAAGTACGGATGCTCGATCCGGCCCGCGGCCAGCAGGCTCTCGTGCACCCCACCCGGCACCGACGCGGCGATCCACTCCGATTCACCTGCTTCGGGGTTGGTGCTGGTGAGCCGGAAGTCGGTCAGGTACATGAGGATTCTCCTTCGTGGCTCAGCGGACTCGTCTGATCATGGCGATGCACGCGCCGCCGAGCAGGGCGACGACGATGGTGAACAGGAACAGGGCATGAAAGCCGAACGCGGTCACGACGACGGCCGCGATGACCGGAGCGATGACCGAGGGCGCGCTGTTGGCGATGCTCAGCGTGCCGAGTTCCTTGGCCTCCGCCCCGGACGTGGGCAGCACCTCCACCATCAGGGCTTGGTCCACGGACAGGTAGAGGCCCCAGCCGAGGCCGGCGACGACGTAGAGGGCCATCAGCGCGGTCACGTTCGGCGCGACGACCATCGGCACGGCGGCAACCGCGATCAGCAGCGAAGCCAGCATCACCAGCGGTTTGCGCCGGCCCAGTCGGTCCGAGACCAGGCCACCGATGACGGCGGCCACGACCGCCGCGAGCACGAGCAGCGTGGTGCCCAGTGCGATGCGGGAGGCCGCCGCGGCCGTGTCGATGTGGAGGAAGTCGGTGAAGATGTATAGCTGGTAGAAGACGATGACGGTGAGCCCGAGGATCACCCCGAACCGTCCGGCGAAGGCCAGCAGGAAGTCCCGGTCGCGGGGCGGCAACAGCGAGCGCAGTACCGCCGACGGTGGGGCCGACCGGTCGCGAGTGGACGGTTCGCGGAGTACGAGCACGAGCAGGAGAGCGGCGATGAACATCGTCCAGGGCACGATCATCAGGCCGCGTCCCGGGTTGGCGATCAGTGCCGAGGCGACGACGCTGCCCAGTGCGGTGCCGATCAGGTAGCCGGCGCCGGAATAGGCCGACGCCTTGCCGAGCGCACTGCCGGCGACGCGGTCCGGCAACAAGGCGCCCCCGGCGGCGAGCATGGCGTTGAGCCCGCCCTGGTAGAGGGCGAAGGCGACGATCTGCACTGGCAACCAGGGCAGGGCCCCGGTCAGCGCCAATCCGGTGGCCGAGGCGAGCGCGCCGCCGAGAATCCACGGGTTGCGCCGCCCGAATCGGCTGCGGGTTCGGTCGGACCAGGCACCGGCCACGACCGTGCTGATGACCGCGATCACCGCGCCGATCGTGGTGATGACGGCCAGCAGGTCGACCTTGGCAGTGCCGTGCTGTTCGGCCAGGAGTGCCTGCAACAGCGTGCCCCCGGCCGCCGAGGGGAGTGCCCAGCCGAGTTGTAGTCCAAGAAACGCCGGGCCGAACCGACCGAGCCGGGTGATCCGGTGCTCGGCTGGGCGTGGCGCGGCGGGGATCGTGGTCGCCGTGGTACCGGCGTCGTTGTCGGTCATGTGAACCTCGTCTCGTCCCGCTCCCCTCACCGGGGACGGTACGCCTGAAAACCTAGTAATACTAGTTTTTGGAGTTGGGACGTAGGATCGCGGTATGGCTACCGAGGGCAAACGTGGTCCGTACGCCAAGGGTCTGGCCCGCAGGGCGCAGATCCTGGCCACCGCGCTGGAGGCATATGCCACCTCGGGGCCGCAGGGCCCGTCGCTGCGCAGCATCGCCGAGAGCGTGAACCTGACCGAGGCGGGCGTGCTGCACTACTTCGACAGCAAGGACGAACTGCTGATCGAGATCCTGGCCGCCCGCGACCGCGCCGACCTCGAGGCATACGACCTGGGCACCGAAGATGGCGCCTGGGCGCTGTTCGACCATGCCACCCGCACGCCCGGTCTGGTCAAGCTCCTGGTGGACATGACGGCGGCATCGGCATCACCGGAGCACCCCGCGCGCGCGTTCATGCAGGAACGGTCCCGGGCCATCATCGAGCTGGTCGGCAAGCAACTCGGTAACGGCGATCCGTGGAAGGCGCGGATGTTTCTGGCCGCCGCCGAGGGGCTTCAGGTGCAGTGGCTGCGCGATCCGTCGATCGACCTGGTCGGCGACCTCAAGCGGCTCTACGACTTGTTTGAGAGGGCCGAGGACGGCAAGACGCCCAGCGCGTCGAGGGCGAGGGCGAAGCGCTCGCCCATCCGCAGGTAGGCCGCGGCATTGGGGTGGATTCCGTCGTACAGGTCGGCGGATTCCGACAGGCCGAGCAGGTCCAAACCGGACAGGTAGTGCACAGCGTCGCCGCGTGCCGCGCGTTCGCCGACGAGTTCGCAAAGCTGCTCGCGGACGATCCGCATGCTCAGCGCACCGGCCGCCAGGTCGGCCTCGGTGCCGAGGGCGCGTGGCCCGTCAACCGGATCGGGCACGACCGGACCGCTGTGCTCCTCGGCCACCGGCATCGGGACGGGGGAGATGACCACGATCGGCGTGTCGGGATGGCCCTCCCGGATGGTGTCCAGGAAGCCGTGCACGGCGGGCCCGAAGGTCCGGACCCGGAAGGTGGCCTGCTCGACGATGTTGGCGCCGATCTTGAGGCTGATCAGGTCGGCAGGCAGGTCGCGGATGGCGCGGGCCACGAACGGGTCGAGCATCGCGTTGCCGGCGAAGCCGAGACAGGTCAGCGCCAGATCGCTGCGGTTCGCGACCGTGGCAGGCCAGGTCCCGAGTGGACCTTCGGCCTCGACGCAGTGGCTGATCGACGATCCGTAGTGCACCCACTTCGGCGCGGAGGGCTCCTCGGTGGCCACGAGTTCGGCGTCGGTGCGCAGCGACACCAGGTCACAGGTGGCAACGTGCGGCAGCCACAGTTCAACCTCCTTGAGCTGACCGGACAGGCCATCGAACCGGACGACCTGTGTCGGGCCCGCGACGAATTCCGGTGCCGAGGAGTCGGCCCGCAAGCGGACGACGTTGCCGCCCTTCGCCGCGACACGCGCCGTGTGCTGGCCATCGACCCGCAGGTCGAAGACGGCGGGTAGCACTCCGACGCCGGGCACCTCGGCGCTGGTCACCTCGACCATGAGCTCGACGATGGTCGCTGCCGTGCGCAGTCGCAGCCGGACCCCGGCCGCAGCCTCCGCGACCAGACCGAAAAAGGGCGTCGGCACCTGGGCGCGGGCCCAGTTCGGCAACCGGGTGGGACGCAACCCACCCGGTTCGACGCGGGTGTCCACCGCACCCTCAATGTGGACCAGATCGGACGGCAACGCTGTCGTGATCATCGCGACTCCTCGGCGGCTGAAAACCTAATGATACTAGTTATTGGGCGAGGCCATCCGAAGGTTGCGACCGGTCACCCAGCCGGTGGCGACCACGCGGTCGGCTCGACGGCTCCACGCCGGGTGCGAGCGCGCTGGCCCGGCATGGACGCGCACAGCTGATTCGGGTGTCAGGCGGTCGGCCGATCGGTCCTGATCAGCGCGTTGATCGCCTGGTCGGCCAGTCATTGTTCGGTTTCCTTCCAGGTCCAGCCGAGGACGTGCAATTCCCGCCACGCGGTGAAACCGAAGTAGAACCAGAGAATGGCCGCAACGTGGCGATGCTCGCGCCGGGGCGGCCGACAGGTGCGGACAGCCATCCATTGAGCATATTCAGTGGTTACCGGTGAGTTCGTTGTCGAAGGCCTTCACGACCATGCCGACGTCCTGCCTGCCGTAGCCGATGGCCGTCGCCGTCTCGAAGAGGTTCCGCACAGCGTCGTGCAGCACGGTCGACACGCCGTAGGCTCGCGCCGCATTGCCGATGAGCACGATGTCCTTGTGGATCAGGGCAAGCTCGGCCATGACCTCGTCGGACTCGCCCAGCATGATCGCGGCCTTGCGGTCCAGATACGGGCTCGTGGCAACGCTGGCCGACGTCACCGAGACGAAGTCGCGGCCGTCGACGCCGAACGCCTTGGCCAGCGCGAAGGATTGACCGGCGAGCGCGGTCAACCCCTCGACCCAGGCATTGGTGACCAGCTTGAGCAGGCTGGCCGGGCCGGGACGGTCGCCGACCCAGGTCGTCCTCGTGGCGATCGCGTCGAATACCGGGGTGACGCGCTCGCGCAGGTCCGGGTTTCCGGCGGCCATGACGGAAAGCCTGCCCACTTCGGCCGAGACCGGATTGCCCAGCACCGGGGCGTCCACCATGGCGATGCCATGCCGCCGCGCGGCCTCGATGACCTCGTCGATATGCACACCGACGGTGACGCTCTGGACGACAACCGCGTTGTCGTCCAGAGCCGCACTGACCTGGTCGAGGACGTCCAGTAGTGCGGGCGTGTCGAAAACCACGGTGATGATGACGTCGGCGTCCCGGACCGCGTCCCGGGCATCCTCGAACACCATGGCGCCCTCGGCGGCCAGCGGAGCGGCCCGCGACACGGTGCGATTCCATGCCTGCACGTCGAAGCCAGCGCGAAGGAGGGCGCGCACCATCGCGGAGCCCATGCCGCCGGTACCCAGTACTGCTACGTTCGTCATATCGTTCTCCTTAGTAACAGTTGATAAGAGAAGTACTACTGTCAATTGTACAGAGAGACCGACGACCTGCTGTCCGCGAGGGACTCCGCACGGCGCTAGTACCGGCGCCTACTGGTCGAGCGTCGTCCCGCTATTGGAAGTACCGATGCCACGATGAATGTGGTGCGGATCGCGCAAATCGGTGGCGCATGCGGGACGGTGGCTGCGGATCCGTGCTAGCGTGGTATTCGGAACCTTAGTTCCGGTTAACCCAGGGAGAACGTCATGAGCACACCGCGCGAGGTCTTCGAACAACTCGTCGATGGAATGGTCAACAAGAAGTGGGAGCAAGCGGCCAATCTCTTCGCTGAGGACGCAGTGGTCTACCACCCGCTGGAAACCGGGCCATGGGCGAGGATCGAAGGCATCGACACCATCCGGGAACACTTCAACCGGATGGCCGGCTTCGATGCCGACCTGCACATCGAGGACGTCGTCGTGTACGAGACGACCGATCCGGAAGTCATCGTCTGCGAGCAGACCATGCGCAGCACCTTCGGCGGGCAGGAAGTCCGGATGCCCGGAATCCGGGTGATGCGGGTACACGACGGCCTGATCGTGTCCTTGCGCGACTACGGTAACCCGCCGAACGGACGGTGAGACGTGGCGCGGTGCGCCTGGCGGCAGGCCCACCGCGCGCCTTCCGTGTCCGGAAGCCAGGCATGACAGCCGCCGCCGACCGGCATGACGGCACCGGTCACGAAACAGGCCCGATCGCTGAGCAGCCACACCGCGGGGGTCGCGGTCGGTGTCCCGGAGCCAGGCGGCATGACGGACCCACGTGGCGACATTGTCAGGCCGACCTCACTCACCCGGCGGAATTCCCTGGAGTGCCACCGAGAAGGCGATTGAAGGCGTCTGCAAGCACAGTCGCCGGAGACTGGCCCGCGTCGAGTGCCGCGGCGCGGAAGGCGACGTATCCGTCCGGCCGTACGACAACCACCCCCGTGGTGTCGAGGCCGTAGCACTTCGCCCAGTTGCCATCGGGATCAGTGAACGAGCCGCCAACACCGATAGTGAAGGCGCCGATGTCAGCGCCGCGATCTTCGGCCAGTTGCCTGGCAGCGTCGATCCACGCCTGGCCGGCCGGGGTCGCCAGGACGACGAAACGGGTATGCAGCAGGTCGATCGTGGAGACCCGCTTTCCCTCCGGCGACTCGAGCCACACGTGTGGAGCATGTCCACCAGGGCGCGCGCTCGGAAGATAGTCGACGGCGGTCGACTCGACCGGCGGTGAGCCATCCGGGATGACAGCGGCAGATTCGTACGCTAGGCCGAACTGTTGGCCGTAGGACCAGAACTGTTGCTCCTGACCGGGAATCGCGTCCGCGATCTGCTGCCGGATCGACTCGCCATTGGGGCCCTCGATCTTGACCAACTGCGACGGATCGTTGGCGAACCAGCCCACTTCGGCGGACTTCCTCGCGGCATCGAGGGTCATTGCGATATTGCGCTGGGCGGTGTCCCGACGCTCCGCGTCGTAGGTGTCGAGCAGTTCTTCTTCGGCGTCGCCTCGCAGGACCTCGTACAGCTTCCAGCCGAGATTCTGCGCGTCCTGCAGACCGCTGTTCATGCCGAACCCACCGGTCGGCGGGAACCGATGCGCGGCGTCACCGATGAGGAAGACTCGGCCTTCTTGGAACTTCTCGGCCAGTGCCGCCTGGACGTTCCAGAAGAACGTACCCTCGATCCGTATGTCTACATCGGACGAACCGATCGCCTTGCGGATGACCTCGACACAATACTCGGGAGTGAAGTCCTCCGTGCCGCGCTGCTCGGGATCGTAGTCCCAGCTGTAGACCCATCGGCGGTCACCGTCGTAGGTGATGAAAGCGCCCTGGGTGTCTGGGTTGATGATGAAGTACAAGATGTAGTTGCGGCCGTCCAGGAATGGCCGCAGATCGGCTTCGAAGCACACATTGGCCTGATGGCTCATGGTCGGCGTCTCGGGGGATGCGATGCCCATCGCGGTGCGAACGACGCTACGCCCGCCGTCCGCGCCGACCAGATAGCTGCCCCTGACAACGCGCTCGGCGCCGGTCTCCTCGTCGATCAAGGACACGGTTGCTCCGGTGACGTCCTGGGTGACGCCGGTAGCCCGCCAGCCATAGGTGACCTTGACGCTGGGGAGACTCAGCGCGTGCGTGCGGAGCACCTCCTCGAGGGCATCTTGCGCGCACCAGGTCAGGAATGCGGGCGACAGTTCGTACAACGCCGCCACGCGCTCCTTCTCGGCCATCATGTCGATGACGCCGATATCGGGATCGCCCAATCGGGTCAGGTATCCGGTGCTGCTCCAGTTCTCGACCGGAAGGCGGCCTGCCCGGCGAATCTGGTCATCGAGCCCGAGTTGGCGGAACAATTCCATGGTGCGGGCGTGGATTCCACTGGCTCGCGGATGCCGCAGCCGGCTCTCCCGCCGGTCGATGAGATGGACGGCAACACCTCGACGGCCCAACTCGATCGCCAGCAACGTGCCGGTGGGACCGGCACCGACGATGATCACTTCGTGCTCTGACTCGGTGGTTTCCACGTGGTTTCCCGTATTCTTCGAACGGATGGTCACGAGGGCTGCGCTTCGATGACCTTTCGGATTGCCGAGACGATGTTCTCGTAGCCGGTGCAGCGACAGAGGTTTCCGCTGATCGCCTTGCGGATGTCCTCGTCGCCGGCCGCGACGTTCCGCGAGATCAGGTCGCGGGCGGCGAAGAGCATTCCCGAGAGGCAGAAGCCGCATTGAAAGGCGTATTCGGACCAGAATGCCTGCTGGATTTCTGACAACTCGCCGGCCTGCGCGAGGCCCTCGATCGTGGTGATGTCCGCGCCATCGGCGCCGGCCGCGAGCAGCAGGCACGACTTGACGATCGAGCCGTCGACGGCGATCGTGCACGCACCGCAGTCGCCGGTCGCGCAACCTGTTTTGACGCCGGTGACACCGAACGATTCGCGCAGCGCCTCGGCGAGCAGCATCCGTGGGTCGACCTCCGCAGACCTGTGCGCACCGTTGAGAATGATGGTCAACTTGGCTTGCTGAGCGGTCATCGCGGTCCTCCGTCATGGCTGGCAGTCGCGCGCCGGGCATCGTCGATCGCACGCTTCAGCGCGCGGCGGGCGACGGTTGGTGCCACGGCGGCGCGGTAGTCATCGGAAGCGAAAATGTCACTCCACGGTGCATCCAGCGTCTCGGCGGCGCGCTGGCCCGCGCGAGCCAACACCTCGTCATCGTCCGGCCGGTCGCCGAGCACGTCGGTGAGATCAACCGACATCGGCGTCGCGGCGACCCCGCCCATGGCGAGGGCGACAGCCGAGCAGCGCCCGTCCGAATCGATCGCCACCATCGCCGCCGCGGTGGCGATGGGCCAGCTTCCTTCGAAGCCCTTGAGTTTGTAGTATCCGTGGCCGAATCCGGTGCGTGCCGGAAACTCGAGTGCGGTCAGCACCTCCCCGGGCTCCAGCGCCGTCTGGCCGGGACCCGCGAACATCGCGCTGGCAGCTATCCGGCGTTCGCCGTCCGCGCCGGCGATCACCGCCCGCGCGGCCAGTGCGGTCACCGCTGCCGGGGCATCCGAGTGCGGCAGCGCGGCGCACACGGAGCCGCCGATGGTGCCCTGGTTGTGGATCTGCTGGCCGCCGGTGACGGCACGCGCCATGAGTGCCAGCAGCGGGACCTGCCTTGCCACGATCGTGGATTTCAGGATCGTGGCGTAGGTGCAGGTGGCGCCGACCACGATGCGGTCAGCTTCGGCTCGGATCTCGCTGAGACCCGCTCGCCGCAGGTCGACCACGAGGCCCGGGCGGGATTCGCCGCGATTCATCTCCGGCACAACCCAGGTGCCCCCGGACAGCAGGCGAGCGCGGAGCGGATCTGCCCGCATCAGGTCGACCGCCTCGCCTGCGCTGTGTGGCATCTCGTATGCGAACGTGGACGGGATCATCCGACCGCCCCTGCGGTCCGCGTTGCTTCGCGGATCGCCGCGAGCACGCGCGGGGGAGTCAACGGCAGGACGTTCAGCCCGACCTTGAACGGCCGGAGCGCGTCGTTCACCGCGTTCACTATCGACGCCTGTGCCGCGGCGAATCCGGATTCTCCTGCGCCCTTGGCACCCAGCGAGGAGAACGGGCTCCTGGTGACCTGGTGGCCTATGCGCAGATGCGGTATGTCGATGGCGCGTGGCATCAGGTAGCGCTTGAAGGCATCGGTGCGAATCGCCCCTCGATCGTCGTAGCGGATCTCCTCGGACAGGGCGGCACCGATGCCCATCACCACTCCGCCCTGGAGTTGACCTTCGACGAACAGGGGGTTGATCATCGTGCCGCAGTCGTGAACACAGAAATGGTCGAGAATATCGACTCTTCCGGTTTCGGTGTCCACGTCGACCACGCAGACGTGCAGAGCGTTGGAGAACGTGGTGTAGGTGGACAGTCGGCCCTTGGCGTCCGGGACCTGTTGAACGTTGGGCATCTTGTACACGCGGGTGGACTCGAGTGGGGCGTCCATCTCGGCGGCCAGGATGTAGCCGAGCGTGTATGCCCCGTGGGCGACGGCGGCGAGTGGAATCGCGCGCTCGTGGTCAGTGGTGATCCTGGCGAATCCATCGCGGAGTTCGACCCGCGCGAGGTCGGCCTCCAGCATCGCCGCCGCGATCGTCCGCAACTTCAGCGCTACGTCGTCGGCGGCCAGCGCGGCAGCGCCGCCACCGACCACGATGCCGCGACTGCTGAGGTTTCCGGTGCCGTACGGACACAGCGCGGTGTCTCCCTGCACCACCGCGACATCCGACGGCGCGACACCGATCCGGTCGGCGACGATCTGAGCTATCGCGGTGTCGTTGCCCCCGCCAGGACTTGTGACACCGGTGAGCGCGGTCACCTGGCCCGACGGGTCCACCCGCACCGTGGCGCTGTCGTAGGCGGTGACGAACGACCCGGGTATGTCGGCTATTTCCGGCAGCATCTCGAACCCGAGCCCGATCCCGATACAACGACCTTCCGATCGCGCGACCTGCTGTTCATCGCGCCGTCGCTGATACCCGAAACGGTCGAGTGCCTGCGTCAACAGCCCGTGATAGTTGCCGCTGTCGATGACCAGCCCCGCCGATGTCGTGTAGGGGAACTGGTCTTCGCGAATCCAGTTGCGTGCACGGACGACGCCCGGATCGAGACCGGTTGCCTCGGCGACCAGGTCCATCACCCGCTCGAGCACCAGCACCGGAGCGTCCTTGCCGAACGGTTTCATACCGACCGATGGCGGTTTGTTGGTCACCACGATCGAGTATTCGACTCGGCACTGTTGGATGTCGTAGCCGCTGGGGAAGCTGTTGGCGGCGACGAACGACATTCCCCATCCCGCGCCGGCGGCCACCGCACCGTGGTCGGCGATCATCTGGTCGCGGAGGGCATGGACGCGGCCGTCGTCGCCGTAGGCCACGGCGAACCGGTGCACCTGTTCCCGGCCACCGGCCAGCAGGCATTCGCTGCGGCTCTCCACCCACTTCACGGGTCGCTGGACGATCTGCGACAGCACCGAGACCAGTACCTCTTCCGGGTGCCCGTGCATTTTCAGCCCGAAGGCGCCGCCTGCCGACGGTGCCACGACATGGATCTGGCGCTCGGTGAGGCCGAGTGCCGTAGCGAGAACCCAGCGTTGCGGATGGGGATTCTGCGTTGTGCCGTACCAGTTGAGTTGTTGGGCGCGCTCGTTCCAGTCGGCGAGGTAGGTTCTCGTCTCCATCGGCGACGGCGTCGTACGCTGGATCCGCAACTCTCCGTGGAGCAGGTGCGGAGCCGATCGGGCGGTCTCCTCGAATGTGTCGTCGCCGAACGTTCCGGCGAACATGACATTGGTATGCCAGTCCGGGTAGATCAGCGGCGCATCCTCCGCCATCGCCGCCTCGGCGTCGAAGATCGGAGTCAGCTCATCGTAGTCGACCTCGATCAGCCGTGCGGCCGCCGCGGCATCGGCGGGCGTGCTGGCGACCACGGCTACAACCGGCTGGCCAACATAGGTGACCTTGTCGACAGCAAGGCACCGGACGTCCGCGCTGTGTCCACCGAGTCCGGCGGGGTCGAGGAGGTACGGGATCGGGCCGGATGTCTTGGCGGCGTCCGCTCCGGACAGGACGGCGAGGACCGATGGCTGGGCCAGTGCCACGGTGGTGTCGATCTTCACGATCCTGGCGTGAGCGAGTGGGCTGCGCACGATCGCGGCGTGCGCCATGTTCGGCAGCGATATGTCCGCGCTGTAGGTCACCCGTCCCGTCAGGTACGCGGCTCCGTTGTGCTTCCTGACTCGCGCACCCACGTAGTCGGAGGATTCTGCCGGCGCCGTTACCTGATCAATCGTCATGATCGACCAGAGCGCTCGGTTCGTGGACAGCGGCATGGGCGGCCAGGTAGCCGAACGTGATGATCGGTCCGAAGGTCATCCCGCCGGAGATGTAGCCCTGTCCGGTGGGGGCGGCACTGGAATTGCCAACCGCGTACAACCCCGGAACCGGCCGTTCGTCCGCGCCGAGGACTCGGCCCGAGGTGTCCACCCGAGGGCCACCCTTGGTGTCGAGCGTGCCTGGCGCGAGGATCGTGGCGTAGTACGGGCCGTGATCGGCCAACGGGAACATCAGGCCGTTGGAGGAATGGTTGTCGTCGGCCACCGGTCCGTGGAAGGTGATCTCGATCGGCGTCTCACCGCGCCGGAAGTCCTCGTCGGTGCCGTCGTGGGCGAACTGGTTGAAGCGCTCGACCGTTGCCCGCAACGAGTCCGCGAAACCCTTGTGCAGGCGGGTGTTCCGCGCACCGTCACCGAGCTTCACCAACCGCTCGTCGAGAGCAGTTGCGAGGTCGTCAAGAGTGTCCGCGCGCACGACGTGCGATGCGTCATCGCCGGGGCCTGGAATGAACGCTCCCAGGAAGCCGCCCGGGAAGCGGTCCGCGGCGCGTTGGTCCCAGATCGGGAACATCAGGAAGTTCGGGTGTTCGGCGTCGTGCGGGTCCCAGGACAGCATCTGGATCGTCCGATCCTGATAGGGGGCCTTCTCGTTCACGGCGCGCCTGCCGAACTTGTTGACGATGATCAGACTGTCGCCCGGCACGGCGAACACGCCCATCATCGTCGGGTCGCGGTTGAGCATCTTCTCGAGCACGAGCGGTGCGAGGTAGGCGGCATCCATGTGCACGAGCGGGACACCCATCCGCTGCGCGATTCGGTGAAAGTCACCCTCGTTGCTGAACGCGGCGCACCCGCCGACGACCCGACCGCCGAGGTAGTAGCGGCGCATCTCCTCGTTGTGCGTGAAACCGCCGGAGCAGAAGACCACGGCCTTGCGCCCCCGTACGGCGATATCCCCGTCGGGTGTCTCGACGCGCACCCCGGCGACACGGCCGCTGTCATCGATGATCACACCAGCGGCGCGGTGCTGGAGGTGAACCGGAATCTCGCGTTGGGCCACGAGTTCCGCGAGCGCGGCAATGAACGTCGCGCCGTCACCGCGGGTACCGTCGGGATTGTGCGGGAACAACTCCCGGCCCCGTGGCGCATTCACCTCCGGCAGATGCATGTGATAGTCGGGGAAGTCGGCGTCCTGCTCGATATCGACGCCGAACGCCTCCAGTGCGCGGAACGCCGTATCGGCATTGTCGTAGAGCGTCTCGAACAGTTCGTATTCCCATTGCGGCAGACCAAGCGTGGGATCACGGGGATCGAACAGCAGGGGCCGGGCCATCCGCGCGAGATACGCGAGCGCGTCCTCCTTGCGGTCGGTCACGCCTGCCTCCTGCATGAACCGATTGTTCGGGACCCACATGCCGGCGACCGCCTTGCGCGCCGTCCCACCGACCTGGGGTGCCTTCTCCAACACGATCACGCTGGCGCCCAATTCATGCGCGTGCAGCGCCGTGGTGAACCCGGCGAGCGACCCGCCAACGATGACGAGGTCGGCTTCTTGATCCCAACTCACACCGTCCGCCTGCTCGGGCATCCGGACGTCTGGATTGGCCATGTTCCCACTCCTGGACTCGGCTCGGGTGGACTGGACGGGCCGTTTGATGATCGGGTGGCAATGGATGATGCCGGTGCGGGCCCGAGTGGAGGGCGGGCTGACTGGAAGTTCGTCCGTATACGGTCGAACCGTGCGCGATCTGCTTGGACCAGCGCGGCCAATTATGTGACGCGATGGATACGTGCGTCAAGAGTTCGTTACATCTGTTGTCGGGCGCCGTGTCCGGACGCGACGGTGCGGTAGCTACGCCGCCTGCCCATAGGACGAGTTAGTCCTTGACTTAGGACGGAGTTGTCCCTACGTTGGTCACGGCAGTATTGGCTGCTTCTCGCCCGCTCCCCATAGCTGGGGCGCGGGCTCAATGTGACTGTTGAGAGAAGAGACAGTGATGGCATCACCGAAGCTTGCGCACCTCATTGTGAACACCAGCAACTACGAAGCGATGAAGCTGTGGTACCTGACTGTTCTCGATGCGACGATCGGCGTCGAGACCTCCGACCACAGTGCGTGCTTCCTGCGGACCGATGACAGTCATCACCGGTTCGGGATGTTCAACGTCGTCAAGACCGATGACTCCGGTTCGATGACGCAGCCGGGTTCTCGTGACGAGACCACGCTGTCTCGAATGAACCATGTCTCGTTCGAGTATCCGAGCCTGGCGGAGCTGCTGGAGAAGCATGGCCGGCTGGCCGAGTCCTCGGTACTTCCGGGGATCTGCCTCAACCACGGCGCCACGATGTCGATGTATTACGAGGACCCGGACCGCAACACCGTCGAGCTGTTCTACGACACCGGTTTCAGCGAGCAGGAGATCGTCGACTTCTACGCGGGCGGGGACAGGTACGTGCTGTCTGCCAGCCCCTTCGATCCCGCCCAGATGTTGCGGGAGCTGCGCGGTGGAAAGACGGTCGCCGAGCTGATCGCCTGGTCTCCGCCGAGCGCGTGATCACCGCTCGATCTCATCGCCTACCTTGCGGAATCGCCTCAGGCGACGACGAGCGGCAGGAGTACCTGGTCGACCATTTCGGTAATGTCCTTGGTGCTCAGATCTCGAGTTTCCAATATCAGACGTTTGATGACGAGTGCGTGCAACGCCTCGAGGACCACGGGTGTCAGGCGCTTCGACGACACTTCGCCGCGCTTGGCGGCGTCGCGGAGCAGTTCGGTCAGCGCGTCGAAGAGCGGGGCCAGGACCTGAGACTTGAACCGGTCGAGTAGCTCGGGATAGCGGTGGGCTTCTCCCAGCAGGCTGCGGAATGCCGCGCCCTTGGCGCCTTGATGCGTCTTGGTCATGTGCCGGGTGAGGCCGATCAGGTCCTTCCGCAGGATGCCGGTCCGCGCATAGCCGGCCGGGTCCATGGTCAGCGTCTCCAACGCGTCGATCACCAGCGCCGTCGTGTCAGGCCACCGCCGGTACAGCGGGCTCTTGCCGGTACCGGCGCGCTCGGCGACGCTGTCGAAGGTAAGCCGCCCGAACCCGACCTCGGCCAGCTCGACGACGACGGCGTCGGTGATCGCCTGCTCGACCTCGGCGGCGCCCCGCCGGGTACGAACTGGCCGCTCGGTCGTCTGAACGCCAGCGTTGTTGCGGTTCGACATCGGCTAAGCATACAGGCGCTCACGCGCGGTATGCGTCGTCAGGAGAACAGGCCAAGACCTTAAGGACGAATCTGTCCTTGACTGAGGCTGGGTTCGTGGATAGTCTTGAGCAAGACGATGTCGAATGGCTCATGTGCTCACTCGACAGCCTTTTCGGTGACACGACCTCACAAGCTACTTCCGACACTGCCGCGCGGACACTGGCTGAGCGGAATTACCTCAGCCAGTCGGCGCCTGCGGCATGTCAGCAGAAATCCACCAGCGACCAGGAGGTAGCTATGTCCCTGTTCCGTCTCGACGCGAGTATCCGTATCGAGGGCTCACACAGCCGCGAGATCGCCGACATCGTCGAACAGGAGTGGCGCACCGCCCACCCACATTCTCAAGTGGTCAGCCGCCATGTCGGCGTCGACCCGATCCCGGCGACCGCGTGGTCGACCGCAGTGCACGCTAGCTATTTGCCGGCGATCCACCGCTCCGCCGAACAGGTCGAGGCCCTGAACCTGGCCGCGGAGCTGGCCGGTGAACTGATCGACGCCGACGCGTTGCTGTTCGCGGTACCCCTGTACAACTTCGGTGTGTCGCAGCACTTCAAGACCTGGGTGGATCTGCTGATCTGCGATCCGAGGATGACAGCGGGCGTCGAACCGGCGATCGCGGGCAAGCAGGCGGTGCTGGTGACCGTACGCGGCGGCAGCTACGCGCAGGGCACGCCGCGCGCAGGGTGGGATCATGCCACCGCGTGGATGCGTCGCATCCTCGCCGATGTGTGGAAGCTGGATCTGAAGGTCGTTGAGGCGGAGTTCACCATGGCCGGTGTGAACCCGGCACTCGAGCCGTTCAAGGATCTGGCCAAGGAGATCCGTATCGCCGCCGAACAGGCCGCGCACGAGCACGGCCGCAGCCTGGCCGGCGCAATGCGGGTGTGACGTCCGCGCCAGCGAAGGGCCCAGCCGAACCGGCTGGGCCCTTCGCTGGTCAGGTGATCGAGCCCGATTTCTCGACCCGCTCCCATACCAGTACGGCGGTCAGTTGTTGGCGGCCGTAGGGCAGGGGCTCCGGTGTGGTCAGTTCGAGACGTGGCTCAACCAGGAGCGCCTTGCGGGCTACGGCCGTATCGACCCAGTTCGGGAACAGGCTCACCGCCGGCTCGTGTACGACCACCGAATCGCCATCGACGTGGTAGGTCCCGGCATAGGCCACATAGCCGCGGGCCGCCGACGCGGATTCGGCGACGGTGCCGTCGCCGAATCCACCGGCCCGATACCGGGGTCGGCGCAGCCGCATGACCTGTGTGGACATGAAGCCGTCCGCCGTGTAGACGAGATAGCCCGCGGCGTCGTCCCCCAGCGGGTGACCGACGAACCCGCCTGCCTCGTCCCGCACCTCGTAGGACACCAATCGCCAGGATCCCACCAGGCGTTCCCGCAGCGGCCGGGCATCGGCGTCAACCGGCATGGACACGCCGTTCCGTTCCGGTGATCCTCGTCGAGGGCGCTCGGCCACGGCAACCGTTACCAGGCATAGGAATTGGGCCTCACGCCTGTCGAGAAGGCTGTTCAGCGGTCGTGGCGAGCGCCACGATCTCCTTGTTGGTATGGGTGTGGACTCCCGGCCTGCCCAGCTGAAGGGCGGCGATCATCGCCGTAGCCACGGTCTCGGACCTGACCGGCCGGAAGCGCGCGAGCGGACCCACCATCACACGCGCCGCGACCGGTCCGATCGCGTTCGCGATCCCCTGACCGGAGCGTGGTTTGGTGCGGTCGCCGAGCAGAGTCCCGGGTCGGAAGATCTCGACACAGTCGTAGCCAAGATCGGCGACGTCGCGCTCGGTCTCACCCTTGACCCGCAACAGCGAGATTCGCGACCCTGGGTTGGCACCGACGGCTGAGACGATCGCGAGCCGTTGCGCTCCGGAGTCACGGGCCAGTCGCGCCGCCCCGACCGGATAGTCGTGATCGACCCGTTGGAACTCCTCCCGGGAGGAGTTCATGGTGGTACCCAGGCAGCAGTAGACATCGGTGGCGGTGACATCCCACTGCTCGGCGAGTCGATCGAAGTCGACGACGCGTGCGTCGAGACGCCCCTCTGAGTTGTCGACACCCGAGAAAGGCCGCCGGGTCAATACTGTGACCCTGCTGTAGCGGTGATCGGTGAGAAGCTGGTCCAGACAGTGGCTACCGACGAGCCCGGTGCCGCCGAGCAGCAGCGCGGTTCGAGACATGATTGAAACTCCCAACAGAAATTCGGCTGGTACCGCCCAGCTGCCGTTGTTCTTCCTGGCGGACTGTATCCGCGGCGGATCTCGCTCGCAGGCTGGAATTGATCGTGACGTGGGTTGGAGCTGCTAACACGATGGTGGGCCCGGCAGGCATCGTGTTAGCGGCGCTTTAGTCCGCGTCGCAGAGTTTTGGCAGGTCGAGCTCCACCTTGTAGTCGAAAGGGACACCTCCTGCCTTGGCCATGACGCGAGCGACGACGGCCTGCCCGGCGTCGGTCGACAGCAGGCCGCCCGCGGCAGCGGCGGTGTCGGCCAGATCCACCGGAAGTGGGATGGGCTGGCGCTTCGTGAGATAGGTCTTGACCGTCGCGATCGAGGCCGGGTTGAAGCTCGCGATGCGACGAGCGAGCCGGTACACGTAGGCATCGAGTTCCGCGTCCGGAATGGACCGATTCACCAGGCCGTACAGCTCGGCGGTGTCGGCATCGTAATCATCGGAGCTCAGGACGAACTCCATGGCTCGTGCGCGTCCTGCGAGTAGTTGGCTCCATTCGAGTCCACCGCCGCCGGGGAGTGCACCGAAGCCGACCTCGAGCATGGCGATTCGACTGTTCTCCTTGCTTGCGAACCGCATGTCGGCGCTTGCGGCGAACTCGCAGCCGAATCCCCGAGCCCGTCCGCGCAGGATCATGATGGTGACCACGGGGCTCGAGCTGAGCCAGTGACTGTAGGCAGGCCATCCGTGGTGGATCTCCATGGGTTCGGATACACCCGCTTCGGCGGAGATCTCCAGGCCCACGTGGTTGACGAAGAACTCGGGGTTCGCGCTCTCGAAGACCAGTACCCGTACGTCATTCGCCGAGTCCTCGGCGAATGACTTCACGGACTGCAGACCGGCGAATACCTGCGAATCAACGAGGTTGAAGGGTGGATTGTCGATCACCACCGTAAAGCAGCCGGTGGACACCTCGTGGAGCCGAACCGCCTCGTTCTGGATCAGTGATTCCTTCGACTTACCGGAATTGCTCATGACAATCTCCTACAGAAAGGTCAGTTGCCAAGATCCAGGATGTGGCGCAGCGCGCCGCTCAACGCCTTGAGCTCGTCGTCGGCCCGGTCGACCGAGCGGAAGCCGACGAATCCGTCCGGCCGGATGAGGATTGCGCCGGCTGCGTCCAGCCCATAGCGTTGCAGGAGATCGTCGATGGGCTCATCGACCGGCGCGAGGTCAGTACCTAATCCGAACACCATCACCGGGACGGCCAGTTCGGCACGAACCTGGGCCGCCGCCGCCACCCATCCGACGTTGTCCGGACCGGTGAGGAGGAGGAACCCGCCGTCGTAGAGGTCGATCGTCGAAATCCGCTCGCCGTGGGAACGCACCCAGGAATGCGGTGCCCGCGCACCCGGCCGAGCGGTCGGCCGATACTCGGCAACGCTCGACGCGACCAGTTCGGTTCCGTCGGGCACCATCGCCGTACTGGTGTATTGGTAACCGAATTGCTGGCCGTGCGAGGCCAGCTGGTTTCGCTGCGCGGGAATGCCTTCGGCGATCGCGCGACGCACATGCTCACCCGCGTCGGTCTCGATCAACGAAAGAACACTCTTGTCCTGAGACAGGAAACCCGTCTTCTCCATCTGCCGGGTGTTCTCCATCATCTTGTCACCATTGAACTCCGCGACCGGGAGCCGCTCGACCTCGTACGAATCGAGCAGCCCATCTCCGGCTCCCCACCGCAACCTCGCGATCAGTTTCCAGACCAGATTGTGCACATCCTGTATTCCGCTGTTCAATCCGAAGCCACCATGCGGCGGGAAGTGATGAGCGGCGTCTCCTGCCAAGAAGACCCGACCCTCGCGCCACTTGTCCGTAACCGCTTGGTCGTGACTCCAGGACCAGATGTGATGAATTTTGATCGGCACGACCGCACCGATCGCGTCGGCAACTTCCTTCTCGCAACGATCTCGAGTCACCGCGTCGACATCAGCGCCGGGCGGGATCTCGAAGTTGTAACGCCACCGGGTGGGACTGTCCCGGATGAACGCTCCCTGCGTGTCGGCGTTGACGATCCAGATGATGGGGGAGGGACGGCCGCCGAGGATTGGGTCGAGGTCCGCGTCGAACTGGACGTTGATCGCTGTTCCCAACGACGCCTCGCCATGCTCACCGATGCCCAGCGTGCGGCGCGCGACACTGCGCATACCGTCCGCCCCGATCACGTACTGCGCGTCGACGGTGTGTCGAGCACCGGTCTGGTCGGTGTAGGTCGCGGTGACCGAGTCCTCGCCCACCGTGAAATCGACAACCTCACAGCCAAGCTCGATGGTCACGCTGTCCAGGTCGCCGGCGATCTCGGCGATCACCGGTTCGAACATGTGCTGCCCCACCGTCGACATGCGTTCCGGCGACTGCGCATCGAAGAGGCGGGCGATCTCCGCGTTCTCGCCAAGGACGAGTTGTCCGATCTCGATACCGTTCAAGCGAGTCATCCAGGCGATCGTGACCTCGTTGGGCATACCGGCGGTCAGTGCCTTGACCGGTTCGACGACCCCCCATTCCCGGAAGATTTCCATCGTCCGGGCGTGCACTCCATTGGCCTTGGGATACCTGGAGAATTCAGTACGCCGTTCCAGCACCAAGCAGGTGATGCCCGCACGACCGAGCGCCAGCGCCGCGCTCAGACCGACGGGACCGCCGCCGATGATCAACACTTCGGGATTGCCGCTCATGTCAACTTCTCCTCGTCACAACGGTGTGATGTCGGTGACTGCGATGGGGCGGATCGAACGCCCCAAAACTCGAAGGGTCCACCTGCCCTGAGCTCTTGCGCCGCCCGTCAGCCGATGCTGTTGATGAAGGTGACGACGGTGTCCCGGCACTGTGCGTTGGTCGGGATCTCGAAGTGGTCGGCGCCGTCGATGGTGAGGTGTTCCGCGCTCGGAATCGTGCTTGCCACCAGGGCCGACTGTCCTGCGCCGTCTCCGCTGCCGTCAATGACCAGTGCCTCCGCCTTGATGGCACCCAAGCCTTCGACGGTGACAAATCGCTTGCTCGCGGCAAGGTAGTCCGCAATCGCTTTCGGGTCGTTGCCGGCATCGGCGATGATGTGGCGAAGCAGCGTCACCATCGGATTGTCCGTGGGTTCCCCCGAACGCAGTGCGTCGATGAGGGGCTTGTTCATGGCCTCGCTGTGCATGCCACCGGTCAGCACCGCGTCGGCGGCAGCGAGGACGGCAATCCGCTCGAACGCGTTAGGCTGCTCGCTTGCGGCAAGCAGCAGTGCCCACGCCCCGGCGGAAAAACCGATTGCGTCGACAGAACCGTGCTTGGCCGCCTCGTCGAGGACGAGATCGGCGGCGTCTCGGTCAACGGCATCCTTGGAGGCGCCATGGCCGGGCAGGTCCACACCGATCACGGTGCGGCCGGCTGCCTCCAGTTTGTCGACCCAGCCGTTGCGCCGCCACAGTGAATCGAAGTTCGACCCCATGCCGTTGACGAGAATGACCGGTCGTCCAAGCGCCGTACTGGTTGAGTCGCTCATGCTTTTCTCCTTCATGATTACTGGAAGATCGCTCGGGTCGGCCGAGAGTCGACAATCACCCGAAGGGCGCGGAGTAGCACGAAAGGATGTTCCTCGCCTGGCGCGTTCGCCGAGTGACCCTCGGCGCTGTCATCCGACTCGCGCCGGACCGGGCGAGGCCGAGGCAGTGGCCGGAAGTCCCTGCGCCATCCCGGACCCACGATTGGCCGTGACCAGATAGTATGAGCCAAGATGTTCTGTGTCAAGAATAGTCTGATGAAGACGGCGCACGGACAGCCGTGGTGGAGATCAGGGAATATTCGGAAGTCCTCGCGACCGGGCGGGCGACCCGCCATGCCGTGCCATGCCCGACGAGCGCACCGCTCATGCCGGAGGACCACCTGGTGAACCGCGACCAGGCTGAGGACATTCGGTACGATACCGGAATGGAAGGATCCGAACACCCGCTGTATGGCGATGTCAATTGGCTACTGAATCGCACTTGGCTCGGATTTGGCCAGCGTAAGGATGCCGCCCTCGAGGCGATCGGCGTGACCCTCAAGGAACACTTCGTGATGGTCGCGCTGATGTCCGCGCCGATGACCCAGTTGGAGTTGTCCGCGCTCGTCAAGATCGACAAATCCGTCATCTCGGCGACTCTCGACTCCCTCGAGGACAAAGGTCTGGTTGTCCGTGCTCCGGATCCCAGAGACCGGAGGGCGCGCAGGCCGACCCTCACCGCACGCGGGCGCAAGATCTGTCAGCGTGCGACGGTCGCTACCGAGAAGGCTGAGCAGGATCTCCTTGACCAGCTCGACCCCACCCAACGGCGGGCCTTCCTCGACGTACTCCGGCACTACACCTTCTCCGAGTTCGTCGACGTTCCCAAGTTCACCCGGGACCTGCGGAGGTAGATAGGTCTGGTCGGCCTCGGTGCGTAAATGCCCTAATCAGCTAAGTGGTGCTCTGGTGATTGTACGAGTGATATGGTGATTCGATGGCGACCCAGGTGTACCGATCTCCCCGACGGGAACAGGCCGCCGCGCAGACGCGCACCGCGATCCTCGACGCGGCCGAGAAGCTGTTCGGTGCGAAGGGTTACGCCACTACCACGGTGAACGAGGTCGCCGCGGCGGCGACGGTAGGGCCGAACACCGTGTACACCAGCGTCGGTGGAAAGCCTCAGTTGGTTGTGTCCCTTGTCGAGCGCGCTGCCGCCGATCCGCTGATCATTGCCAGCCTCGACGATATCGACGCCCTGACCGACGGGCCGGAGATCATCAGGCGGTTGGCCGCCGGCACGACCGCGGCAAGGCGCAGCCAGCAGCGCGCCATTACCGTGATGCTGGACAATGTCGCGGCAGATCCCCTGATCGCCGAAGCGGCCCGACGGACCACGGACCTCCTGCGTCAGCGCTTCCACCGGATCGCCGCGCGCCTCACCGCGGTGCGGACGCTTCGAAACGGCATAACCACCTCGCGCGCCACCGCCATCCTCTGGTTCTACTTCAGCTATACCACCTGGCGCGAGCTTCGCGGCCTCGGATGGACCTGGAAGGAAACCGAGCAATGGTTGGCCGAGCGGGCGATCGACGCGCTGATCGAGCCCTAGCCGGGAGTGGACGGTACGTCACCGTACAAGGTGGCGTGCACGATCGGTTGGAGGCTGCGGGCGAGGTCTGCCGCAGGCGTCGCGACCAGTGCGCCGGTGCGCAGGATGTGCCGGACGAAGGCGATCCCGATGATCTGGGCGCCCAGCAGTTCGACCCGCAGTTCTCGGTCGGGCGACTCGATGGTCTCTTCGAGGAACTCGGTGGTGCGTCGGCGCATTTCCTCGTAGAGCGCCGACGCGGCGTCCTTGTTGGTGCCCGCGCTGCGGATCAGTGCAAGGAAGGGGTCCGCCGTTGGATTCGAGTCGAGGCGATCGAGGACGCCGGCCATCAGCTCCGAGATCAACGAGTCGCGATCTCCTGACGGTGTGGGCTCCAGGTTCTCCGGGCCGGGGAAGGCCGCAAGAAACAACTCCTGCTTGCTGGTGAAGTGCCGCAACACCAGGCCGACGGCCACGTCCGCCCGCTGGGCGATGTCCCGGATCGTGGCGCTGTCGTAGCCGCGTTCGGTGAAGGCCCTGCGCGCGGCTTCGAGGATCTTGGCCTTGGAACGGACGGGGTCGCGGCGTCGCACACGTCCGGTGTCACTGCTCATGAAGCTAGTGTACGCACGTTCATTAGTGTAACGTCACTAATGAACGTGCGTACACTAAGGTGGGATACCCGCAGATGACAGTCACAACGGACAGCCCACGGCGGCTGGTGGTAGCAATGACCGGAGCGACGGGTGCGGCCATCGGCATCGCCGTACTGAGGGCACTCGTCACCCTTGGGGTCGAGACCCATCTGATCCTGAGCCGCTGGGCAAGGACCACCATCGCGATGGAGACCGATCACAAGCTCGCCGACGTCACCGCGCTGGCCGACCACGTGCACGGAATCGACGATCAGTCGGCGTCGATTTCGAGCGGGTCGTTCCAGGTCGACGGCATGATCATCGCGCCGTGCAGTATGAAGACGCTGGCCGCGATCCGCACCGGCTTCGGGGACAACCTCATCAGCCGCGCGGCCGACGTCACGTTGAAGGAACGCCGTCGGCTGGTACTCGCGGTCCGCGAGACCCCGCTGTCACCGATTCACCTCGAGAACATGCTCGCCCTGAGCCGGATCGGCGCGACCATCATGCCGCCGGTGCCGGCGTTCTACACCCGCCCGGCCACGGTCGCCGACATCGTCGAGCACACCGCGGCCCGCATCCTGGACCAGTTCGGACTGACCGTCGCGGACATCCCCCGCTGGGCAGGCCCACCTGACCTCCTCGACACCGGGGAACCCACCGCACTGAGGGGAGCACGATGAATCCCGAGGGTGATCTTCGAAGCCATCTGGCCGCACTCGCCGAGCTCGGCGAACTCCAACGCGTCGACCGAACCGTCGCCACCGATCTCGAACTCGGTGCCATTGTTCGCAGGTGCTGCGAGATCGGCGCGCCATCCCCACTGTTCACCAGTCTCGACCGGGGGGAGCCGGGATTCCGCGTACTCGGCGCACCGGCGTCGACCAGCAGCCAGCCACACCATCGGCTCGCCCGTATCGCACTCGCGCTGGGTCTGCCGCCGACCGCCAAGGGGCTGGACATCGTCGAGGCGCTCACCGCGGCCCGGCAGCGCGAGCCCATCCCGCCAAGGCTGGTCGAGAACGGGCCGTGCAAGCAGCACGTCCTGCTCGGCAACGACGTCGACCTGGAGATCTTCCCGACCCCTCGCATTCATGACGGGGACGGCGGCCGGTACTTCAACACCTGGGGTGCCCTCATCGTCCAGGATCCCGAAGGGCACTGGACAAACTGGACGATCTCGCGACTCATGATCCATGATCGTCGCACCCTGGTCGGGCCGCTCGCGCCGACCCAGCACATCGGCCAGATCTTCGAGCAATGGCGCCGGCTCGGCCAGCCGATGCCCTTCGCCGTGGCACAGGGCGGGCACCCCGCGATCCCGTTCGCCTGCGCGATGCCGATACCGCGTGAGGTCGACGAGGTTGCCTTCCTCGGCGCCTATCTGGGAGCACCGCTCGACGTGGTCACCTGTGAGACCAACGTGTTGCAGGTGCCGGCCGACGCCGAGATCGTCATCGAAGGACACGTCGATCCCAGCCGGACCGGGCCAGAAGGGCCGATGGGGGAGTACAGCGGCTATATCGCCACGCACACCTGGCAAGCCCCGCTGTTCCACGTCGACGCGATCACCTATCGAGACGAGGCCATCCTGCCGGTCGTCGCCGCCGGCGAGCCGATCGACGAGACGCACACGGCGTCCGGAACCGTCTACGCCGCCGAAGCGCTCCACCAACTCCGTACGGCCGGACTACCCGTCACCACCTGTTGGCTGCCCTACGAGGCCGCGACATCCTGGTTCGTCGCCACGGTTCCCGCGCACTGGCGCGACGAGTTCGCTGGCACGTCGACCGACCTCGTCAACCAGATCGCCAGCACCTATTTCCACAGTAAGCCGGGGGTCGAGCTGGCGGTGGTCATCGTGACCTACGACGACGTCGATCCCACCGACATCAGCGCCCTGGTCTGGGCCATGGCCACGCGGATGCATCCACACAACGGGGCGATCTATTTCCCGGACGAACCGATCACACCGCTGCCGCCGTCCTGGTCCGGTGCCGATCGGGCCGTCATGCGCGCAACCAAGGTCGCCTACAACTGCCTTTACGGCGACGAGTATCCCGATCCCGCGGATCTGCCGCGCCGCTCATCGTTTCGCTACTGCTACCCGGACTCACTGCAACAGGACGTACTGCGGAACTGGGAGTCCTACGGTTTCAGCCGGTGACCAGAGGCAGGAGCACCTCGTCCACCATCTGTGTGATGTCCTCCTTGGTCAGATCGTGGCTGTTGAGCAGCGCCCTTTTGATGATCAGCGCGTGCAGCACTTCACAGACAACGGGCGTCAACCGCTCCGACGATATCTCGCCGCGTTCGGCGGCGTCGCGCAGTAGCCGGGTCATTGCGTCGAAGAGTGGGTTGAGAACCTGCGACGTGAAGCGGTTCAGCAACTCGGGATGGCGGTATGCCTCGCCGAGCAGGGCCCGGAATGCCTTGGCCTTGGCGCCTTCCTGCGTTTTGGTCATATGCCGCGTGAGCCCGACGAGATCGTCCCGGAGAATGCCGGCTCGCTGGTAGTCGACGGGGTCCGAGGACAGTTCGCGCAAAGTGTCGATGACCAGCGAGGTGGTATCGGGCCAGCGCCGGTACAACGGACTCTTGCCCGTGCCGGCCCGCTCCGCGACGCTCTCGAAGGTGAGCCGTCCGAATCCGACCTCGGCCAATTCGGCAACGACCGCGTCGTAGATTGCCTGTTGGACCGCGGCTGCTCCGCGCCGGGTTCGAGCAGGACGCTCGTCGCTCAACGCATCTGACCTGGGACGGTTCGGCATATGTCGAGCATATGTGGTCTGTGCCGGTGAAGTGGGTCGGACCGACGGATCAACGTGTACCGGGTCGCGTCGACGAGGTCGAGTGGCCGATGCGAGCTGTCGAGTCGGGTGCCGCGAGCAACGCGCTGATCGCTTGGCCGCCGAGCCATTGTTCGATTTCTTTCCAGGCCCAACCGAGGGCGCGGAGTTCTCTCCACGCGGTGAAACTGAAGTAGAACCAGAGGATGGCGGCAGCGTGTGCTGTCGTCATACCCGCCGGCAACGCCCCGATGGCGCCGAGGCGGGTCGCGATTCGGTGGATGCGTTTGCGCAGCAGAGCTGTGATGCGCTCCGCGGTGTGCGCGATCAGTGGGTCGGCGGTGACGTTGTCCAGCATGACGGCGATGGCGCGCTGTTGACTGCGCCTTGCCGCCTTCGTGCCCTCGGCCAACAGCTGAATGATCTCCCGTCCATCGGTCATCGTGTCGATCGCCTCGAGGCCGCTGCTGATCACCGGATGGGCTGCCGCACGTTCGGCGAGGGCCACAACCAGCTGTGGCTTTCCGCCAACACTGGTATAGACGGTGTTCGGCGCGACCGCGGCGGCAGCCGCGACCTGGTTGACCGTTGTGTTGGCATAGCCGCGTTCCGCGAACAGTTCCTCGGCGGCGTCCAGGATCACCGCGCGGGTATGAGCCGCGGCCTGTTCACGTCGAGGAGATCGGTACGTGCGGGTCGCCACGCCGTGAGTATATCATGAATATAATGATAGTAGTGCTGCTGAGATGATTAATGCTGCAACTGTGACCCGGGCAGCTGGGGCGCATGAGCGACGGCCACCAGACGGCCTGTGCGCCGCGTCACGTGCGGCTAGATTTTAAGCTTAGGCCACCAAATTAATAAGAGTGATACTACTATGAACTGTAGGTGAGGCCGGGGCGCGTGCTCGTTGCTGAAGGGGCGCGCGTCCTGGGATTGCCGGCGTTCATCCCGTTGTCGTGGAGCATTGGAGGATATCGTGATCGTCCATGTACTTCGCTTCCGCTTCAAGGACGGAACCAGCGACGAGGACTACGCGGCGTGCATGGCCGCGTTTCGGGCGGTAGGTGAGATGGAGAGCGTACTGCTCGGCGTCGTCGGTCAGTACACCGGAAGGGAGTCGGACACGTACACCCACTCCACCACGTTCGCCATGGCCGACATCGAGGCATTCGAGCGATACATCAACGATCCGGCTCATCGGCGGGCGGACTTCATCGTCCATCCTCATGTGATCAACTTCGACGCGTTCGACACCTGGGACGAGGACGATCCGGATCTGGCGGCCAAGATCGCGGCAATTCAGGAAAGTCGCCTGCGGAACGATCCCGAGCTGGCGAAACTGGCCGGGCACTGAGGCCGGGCCGCTCGGCCTCAGGTTGGGATCGTCCGGCCTGCCATCCTTGCTGCCGCGCCCGGAAACAGCGCAAGGGCGTTTCGGCCGATGTCCTCGACCTGTTCGCGGGTAATGCCGTCGAAGGCGAGCAGTTCGCGTTTGTTGGCCTCCATGGTGGCCTCGGTGCTGCACGGCACCCCGCTGTCGGAGCCGTAGACGAGGTGGCCGGGTGTTGTCACGGTGAGTGCGGGGGCCAGCGAACTCGCGTAGCCGGCCGCCGCGGTATCCAGGTAGAGGCGCCGAAAGTGCTCGGTCAGTTCGGTCGTGGTGAGTGCGTTCGGGTTGGGTACCCAGGGCTGGGTGCCCAGCAAGGTCAGTCGGCCCACCGCGGCGGGCAGGGCGCCTGCGCCTCCGCAGTGCGCCACGATCAGCTTCACGTTGGGGTAGCGACGAAAGACGCCGGCATAAAGCATGTCGACGACGGTGCGCACGGTCTCGAACGCGACCTCCAGCAGCGGCGCCGGGCGCCCGTTGGCGGCGGGGGCGTAGGCATCAGGATGAGCGAACACGGTCGCCTGCCGGCGGTCGAGTTCGGCCCACATCGGTTCCAGGCATGGATCACCGAGATAGACACCGTTGTAGTGGCAGGTCACGGCGAACCCGTCGGCGGGCACCTCGGCCGAGGTGCGTTCGATCTCGGCCAGCGCGGCTGCCGGGTCGTCGGTCGGCAACGCGGCGAGCAGCCCGAATCGGGTCGGATGGTCGGCGACAAGTTCTGCGCCGTAGTCGTTCGACGCACGCAACGCGTCGCAGCTCTTCGGAATGTTGCTCAGCAGTTGCATCGCGATTCCGGTTCGATCCATGTAGTCCAGCGTCACGTCGACGCGCCATTCGAACTGTTCGGGGGCCAGAAACCGCGCCTCGCGCATCGCGGCCCAGCGTGCGGTTCGTTCCTCGACGGTGCTCGGCGGCGAGAAGTGCGCGTGAACGTCGATCCAGCCCTCGGTCATGACGTCACCTCGGCGTTTCTTCCTTGGCGATGCACATCTCGGGAGTGGCATGGGTGAACAACGTCGGCGGCACGCAGTAGTCGCCTACCGGCGCCTGTGCCGCGATGGTGACACCCTCGGCGACGCCGATGTCGAGGGTGTCTATCACCCATTGCCGGTGCGTGGACGTGACCAGTAGGCCCCCCTGAGTGGCCGGGTTGTCGCCGGGGCCGGCCCGAAGCCGCGTCACGGCTTCGGCATTCACGGACGGTTTCGGCGACCTTCGGCAGCCGGTGACCGAGTTCCGTGGCCGGGGTCGTCCACCGTGAATCGGTCGGCTTCGTCCTGAGACGACCAACGAGTTTGCCTGACCTGCACGAGTTCGGCGGTCACCGGGACTCTCCTCGGTTCGTGTCAACGCTGTGGCTGGCGGTTGCGTGAACATATCACAATAAAGGACGGATTCGTCCTTGACGGGAGGCGGGCTGATGGCTAACGTCGAGGGCGACAGTGCTGGCCGATGGGCCGGTTCACTTGGTTCCGAGTTGCGCAGTCCTCGCAACTCTGCTGTGGAAAGAGGCCCGTCGTGGCGTCTCCGAAACTTGCTCACCTTATCTTGAACTCCAGCAACTACGAGGCCACGAAACAGTGGTACCTGGAAGTTCTCGACGCGACCATCGGGGTGGAAACCGAGGATCACAGTGCCTGCTTCCTGCGGACCGATGAGGCGCATCACCGGATCGGAATGTTCAACGTGATCAAGGCCGATGACTCCGTCGCGCAGTCCGAGCCGGGTGCCGGCGGGGACGCCGTGCATTCTCGGCTGAACCATTTCTCGTTCGAGTATCCGAGCTTGCTGGCGTTGGTCGAGACGCACGGGCGGCTTGTCGAGTCCGGCATTCGGCCGACGATGTGCCTCAATCACGGTCCCACGATGTCGATGTACTACCAGGACCCCGACGGGAACGCCGTCGAACTGTTCTACGACACCGCCTACAGCGAGGAGCAGATCGTCGAGTTCTACGCGGGCGGTGACAGGTACGTGCGGTCGGCGACTCGTTTCGAACCCGCCGACGCGCTGCGGGGACTGCGTGCCGGGCGGACGGTCGCTGAACTGACCGCGTGGGCACCGCCAAGCAACTGATATACCCCGGACGACATCACCCGTAGTGCAGTAGCTGAAAGGAAATCTCATGCGGCTAGTGAGTTATGGGCCACCTGGACGTGAGCTTCCCGGTGCACTTGTCGAGGATTCCGTTCTTCCGTTGGGACCTGTGCTGGCCGACCTCGGTCTCGCACAAGTGGATTCTGTTCGTGGCGCGCTGCCGAGGCTCGACGCTCTCGGCGCTGGGATCACCGCGGCGCTGGATCGCGGTGTCGACCTGATTCCGCTGGCCGAGGTCCGGCTTGGTCCGCCGGTCGTGGACCCGCCCAACCTTTTCGTCTGCGGTGCGAACTATTTCGCCCATCTCATCGAGGAGGGGATGGATTCGCAGCGCCTGCCGACGTTGCCGGTGGTGTTCCAGAAGCCCTCCTCGGCACTGTCCGGTCCCACCGATCCGATCGTGCGTCCGGTGGAGTGTCAGCAGTTCGACTACGAGGCCGAACTCGCGATCGTCATCGGCAAGGGTGGGCGACGGATCCCGGCCGCCCGCGCCGCTGAGCACATCGCCGGATACATGATCGCCGATGACGTCAGCGCGCGCGATCTCGGTGAGGGGGAGAGCAAGAAGCTGAACGTCGCACCGTTCTACCAGTTGATGCGCGCCAAGGGCTGGGACACGTTCCTGCCCACCGGACCCTGGTTGGTGACCGCTGACGAGGTCGGCAGTTACGAGGACGTCCGCATTCAGACCTGGGTCAATGGCGAGGTCCGGCAGGACTCCTACGCCAAGGAGATGGCGACCGATCCCTATCAGCTGATCGAGTGGCTCAGTGCCACGACCACGCTCCAGGCCGGCGACATCATCACCACCGGGACGCCGGCCGGCGTCATCGCGGGTATGGCCGAGCCGCGGTGGCTCACGGCCGGTGACACGGTCCGCATCGAGATGACCGGACTCGGCACCATGGCCACCCCCGTGCACGACGAGCAACAGGCTGAGTAGGAAGGGCAGCGAACAGTGTCACACGCACAGGTGCGAGAGCAGCAGGACGAGGCTGCCGACCGTTGCCAGGTCTGCGATCTCCGCAAGGCAATTCCCAGTGAGTCGTTGGTCCATGTCGATGAGGTGTGGACGGCAAACCTGGTGCTCGACGTCCCCGGTTGGATCATGGTCAGCGCCAATCGGCACAGCGGTGACTGGCTATGGGGCCTTTCCGATGACGAGGCGGCGACGTTGGGCCCGTTGGTGCGGCAACTGAGTGCGGCAGCCAAGGCCGAGGCCGATGTCGAACGCGTCTACCTGATGGGGTTCGGCGAACAATGGCAGCACTTCCACTTCATGCTGCTGAGCCGGCGAGTGTCCACGCCTGCTGAGTTCAGGGGACCGGGCATTCTCGCGCACGCGGCGGAACTGGCCGACCGGGACGAGGCGTTCCGTGCCGGAGCACGGATACGGGAGCGACTCTCGCGGCCGAGTTGACCTCAGCCGAAGCCGCGCGGCCCTCCGACGATACGTAACATATGCTTGACGGCTGCGGAAAATCTGTTACACAATGTGTGCCGGTCGGCACGGTGGTTCAGCGCACGGCATGTCCGGCCACGGCTGCATGAGGAGCGCGCGGGAAGTGAACTGTCTCAGTGTTGAGCGGGCGGTCGACGCCGCCGTGCCGGACGCCACGGTCGACGACGATGGCTGGACGGTCGGTACTGATGTCGGCGGTACGTTCACGGATCTGTGGCTGCGCGCCCCTGGTGGGCGGTCCTCGGTCTGCAAGTCGCCGACGACACCTGATGTCGTCACCGGAGTGGTCAATGCCCTTCGCTTGGCTGCCAACGGTGTCGGACTGTCCGTGGAGGACTTCTGTGCACGCATCACTCGTTTCGGGCACGGCACCACGGTCGGTCTCAACGCGCTGCTGACGGGTCGGGCCGCTCGGGTCGGTCTGATCACCACCCAGGGATTCGGCGACGTTCTGGAGATCGGCAGGCTGCGCCGAGGAACATCCGGTCTGCAGGGCCTTGAGCTCGGAGACTATTTTCTCCGGGGCCGCAACGGTCCGCTGGTACCGCGCCACCGTGTCGTCGAGGTGGCGGAGCGAACAGCGTCCGACGGTCACATCGTCGCACCCCTGGATCTGGACTCGGCACGGTCGGCCGTGCGGAGGTTGCGCGATGACGGGGTGGCGGCGGTGGCCATCTGCCTGCTGTGGGCCACCGAGAATCCCGCGCACGAGATCGCCATGGCCGCGCTCGTCGACGAGCTGATGCCGGACGCGTTCGTCAGTGTCTCGCACCTGATCGCCCCGACGGTCGGTGAATACGCCAGAGCGTCGACCACCGCGGCCAATGCCGCGCTCGGTCCGATCGCCGGGAACTACCTCACCGTCCTGGGCGAGGAGTTGGCGAAGCTGGGCATGCGTGCGCCGATCATGATGACGACCAGCGCCGGGGGAGTCGTGCCCGCGGCCGCGCTGAGCGCGACGCCGGTATCCGGTCTGCTCAGCGGGCCCGCCTCCGGCGTGGTGGCGGGCCGGGCCCTTGGGGAACGGTTGGCGCGACCCGACGTGCTGACCCTGGACGTGGGCGGTACGAGCTTCGACGTCGGGGTGGTGGTCGGCGGTGCGCCGCTACTGCGGGACGACGTCACCTTCGGCGGCGCGGACATGCGCGTATCCAGCGTCGACGTCGCCAGCATCGGTGCGGGCGGTGGCTCGGTCGCCTCGGTCAATGGCGGGGTTCTCACCGTTGGTCCACGCAGCGCGGGCGCGGTACCCGGTCCGGTCTGTTACGGGAAGGGTGGCACCGAGCCCACCGCCACCGATGCCGACCTGATCCTCGGCGTCCTTGACGCGGGTCGTTTCGGCAGCGGTGGGATCGTGCTCGACGCGAGTGCGGCGAGTGCGGCGATCGACGAGCGGATCGGCGGACCACTCGGGCTCAGCACCGTCGAAGCGGCCCTGGCGATCCGCACCCTGCTCGACTCGGCCATGGCCGATCTGCTTCGCTCGGTGACCATCGAGCGCGGCCATGACCCACGCGAGTTCCTGGTGGTCGCAGGCGGCGGCAGCGGTCCATCCCATGCCTGGGCACTGTGCCGGGAACTCGGCCTAAGCGGGTTCGTCGTCCCCGCGACCGCGACCGCCCAGTCCGCATTCGGGGCTGGCACGAGCGACCTCCGGACAACGGCTTCGCGCACCTGCTACCTCCGCCTTCCTGGCGGCACGGAACCCGATGAGTCCCACGCGGCATTGGTCGCCGAAGCCTTGCGGGATACGGCGCGCCGGACTCTTGCCGTGATCCCCGCCTCGGCCACTACCGAGCTGACCTACACCGCGGCTGTTCGATATCGAGGCCAGGCGCACCATCTCGATGTCGGGCTGGCGGCCGGGCCGGACGTCCCAGCGCTGTCGGAGCTGCTGGCCCGGTTCGAGTCCGACTACGAGCTGCTGTTCGGCAAGGGCGCCGGATATCGTGAGGCCGGCTTCGAAATCCTGTCGGCGCGTGCCATCGCGAGCCAACGCCAAGCCGTGCCGACCTCGTCGACGGCGAACCAGCTGTTCGAGGACCGGGGCACGCGTCCGGTCGTGTTCGACGATGCCAACGCGCCGGCGGACAGCATCATCTACGGATGCGAGTGGCCGGGCGCCGACCAGTTCGTCGCGGGCCCTTGCCTGATCGAGTTGTCCGGGTGCGTGGTGGTCGTCCCGCCCGACGCCACCGCGACTACGGACGGGCACGGCGCCGTTCACGTGAAGGTAGGCCAGCAATGACCACATTGGACGGACAAGCCACCGTCGATCCCGTTCTCACGCAGGTCGTTCGTGGCAGGCTGGTGGCCATCACCGACCAGATGCGGCTGGCCCTGCAGGCGGTGAGTGGCAGTCCGACGGTGACCGAGGCGAGTGACTTCTTCACCGGGTTGTACCTGCCCGGTGGGGCGTTCGCCACCATGGGCCACCAGGTGACGTTCGAGGCGCCGCCGGTCGGTTCGCTGATCCGGCATCTCCTGGCCGATGGACGAGCACTCCGCGACGGCGACCGGATCATCGGAAACGATCCGTATGTTGGTGCCCTGCACCAGAACGACCTGCAGATGTGCGCGCCGCTGTTCGTCGACGGCGAGTTGGTGGCCTGGGCAGGCGTGATGGCTCATGAGACCGACATGGGTGGCATGGACTTCGCGTCGTGGTCGCCGAAGGCGACGGAGATCTGGCAGGAGGGCCTGCGCATCCCCGCGGTCAAACTGGTCGACGCCGGGGAACTGCGCGAGGACGTCCTGGCGATGATCCTCGCGGCCACCCGGCTGCCCGCCCAGGTGGGCCTGGACATCCGGGCCTTCATCGCCACGCTCAACGTCGCGGCCGATCGGCTGCTCGCACTGTGCCGACGCTATGGCACCGAGACCATCCAGGCGGTGATGGCCCGAATGGTCGACGACGCCGAAGGGCAGCTGCGCGCCCGGTTGCGGTCGATGCCCGACGGAGTCGTCCGTGCTCGGGATTTCCTCGAGCACGACGGCCATTCCAACCAGTTGTACGTCGTCGACCTGGTGGCCACCAAGACAGGCGACGATCTCACGCTGGACTTCTCGGGATCTTCCGGTCAGGCACCCGGTTTTGTGAATTGTTCTCGTGCCGGACTCGCCGGCGGTGTCGCCGGAGCTCTCATTCCTACCCTTGGCTTCGGGATTCCCTGGAACGACGGGCTGTTGAATCCGGTCCGCATCCTCGCCCCGGACGGTCTGATCTGCACCGCGACGCCCCCGGCGCCGGTCGGCAGCGCGACCGTCGAGACGGTCTGGGTGGTGAGCAACGTGGTGTCGGCCGCGTTGAACAGGTTCCTGGCAGCTACCCCGGACTTCGCGTCCCGAGCGCAGGGCGTCTGCAGCGGCACCATGGCCACGTTCAACCTCAGCGGACGCGACCGGTACGGCGAGCCGTTCGGCCTGCACCTGATGGACCCGCTCGGCGGCGGATTCGGTGCCTTCGCCGACCACGATGGTCAGGACGCCGCAGGGCCGCTCAACACCCCGTGCCCGTCGGTGGCCGATGTCGAGGTGAACGAGCAGAAGACGCCACTGGTCTACCTCTACCGGCGACTGGCGAAAGACACCGGTGGTGCCGGCCGTCGCCGGGGTGGTGTTGGTGCGGAGATCGCGCTCACGGTGTCCGTGCCACAGACTCAGGCCCTTGTCATGACGCACGGTGCCGAGGTACCGAACTCAACAGGACTGTCGGGTGGGTTACCCGGCGGGACCGTGCGACAGCTGCTCGCGCGGGGAGCCCGCGCGAGGACCGATGGAGCGAGCGAGCCGGATCGTGAGGCCGAGCGCTGGCGCGACCTCGGCGCCAAACCCGGTTCCTTCCCGCTCGGGGACACCGACGTCTTCGCGGTGACCTGGCAGGGCGGCGGAGGATTCGGCGATCCACTCGACCGCACTCCCAACGACGTTGTCGATGACGTTCGCCGAGGAGTCGTCAGCGCGGCCGCCGCGCTGGATGTCTATGGCGTCGCACTGACGTCCACCACCTCCGGCGCGGCCATCGGATGGGATCAGGACCGAACCCGGCTGCGCCGCCGCGAAATACGTGCCGCCAGGCTCGGCCGCCCGGTGGATACCGTTGCCGACAACCTTCCCGAGTGCGATCCGTCGTCGCCGCCGGTCGCGCTGAAGCCGGGGGAAGGCTGGCTGCCGCTGGCGGATCAGCTGCGCGCCATCCGC
This sequence comes from Pseudonocardiaceae bacterium, assembly GCA_036494465.1. GTDB lineage: Bacteria > Actinomycetota > Actinomycetes > Mycobacteriales > Pseudonocardiaceae > CAJCJE01. The sequence continues at coordinate 32,423 of DASXOJ010000087.1, read as the reverse complement.
GACGAGCTCGGGCGCTGGCGGGTCGAGACCGTCGCAGGCGCCGTCCTGTCGGTCGGATCGACGCGCTGGCGTGCTGGCGCGACGCGGTTTCCGATCCGCCTTCCCGCACAGGTCGGCGCGAGACTGCACGAGCGATTGACCGCGACGGGCTGGCTGTGTCCCGTCACAGGCAGCCTGCTCGCCGTGGATGTGCACCTGAAAGATCAGGAACCCCTCGACGACATCGACCTCGATCTTTCGGCGGAGAGCCGGACACCGGCGCTTCTTGTTTACTGACAATGCGGAAGGGCACGATCGTGGCAAGTACCGCTGTTGCTCAGACGAAACCGCGCAAGGTCATCATCACCATCGCGCCGACCGGTGGCATGGCGACGAAGGACGAAAATCCGAACCTGCCGGTGTCACCGGAGGAGATCTCCGAGGACGTCGCCGCCTGTGTGGCGGCCGGTGCGAGTGTCGCGGCGCTGCACGCCCGTCGTCCCGGCGATTTCGAAGCGACGTGCAACCCCGACGTGTACGCGCAGATCAACACGTTGACTCGCGAGAAAACGGACGTGGTCATCAACAACTCCACCGGTGGCGGGGTTTTCGGCGACATGATCAAGCAGTACGACACGGGGGAGTGGCGCATCGACTGGACCGAACGGCTGAAAGGCATCGAGGCGCCACTGGTCGAGATGGCCACCTTCGACGCACAGACCTTCGTCGTCAACGGCAGGGGACGAGAGCTGCTGTGCAAGACCTCGCCCGCCGAGTGCGACCAGTTGGCGACGCGCATGACGGAACTCGGCATCAAGCCCGAGTGGGAGGTCATGAGCATCCCCAATATCGTGCAGGACTGCCGACGGCTCATCGAGTCCGGTTTCGACACTCAGCCATACTGGATCAACGTCGTACTCGGACTGGACCGTCCCTTCCAGGGCGCCATGCCCTACACGCCGCGTGCGTTGCACCAGATGGTCGATGAGCTGCCGGGCGGTGCGCAACTGTGTGTCTCGGCGATCGGTGCGAACCAACTGCCCGCCATCACGCACGCGATTCTGCTCGGCGGGCACGTTCGGGTCGGCCTCGAGGACAATCTCTACTATCGGCGGGGCGAGCTCGCCACGAACGTCGATCTGGTGACAAGGGCCGCGCGCATCGTTCGCGAACTCGGTTGTGAGCCGGCAACTCCAAGCGAAGCGCGGGACATCCTCGGCCTCGCCAAGGTCTAGTCGGATCACCGGCCGGTAAGGCGGTTGCCGAAGGTTTCACAACCATTGCTACGTCCTGTTTGCCGTAACCACGCCGGCGGCGGCCGTGCTGCCCGTCGATGGCGGAATGCGGGACTGACAAGCGGTTCAGGTAACCGTGCCCGCATCGACTTCCGCCGCGCGGATCTCCGCAGCGAGCCGACGGGCGATGTCCTCGCGCAGGGCCTTCTTGTCGATCTTGTCGACTTTGGTGGACGGCAGCTCGCCGACGATCACAAGACGCTCGGGGAACTTGAACCGCGCGACTTCTGCTCGCTGCATGAGAGCGCGGATCTCCGGCAACGTCACGGCCGCGCCCGGTCGGGGTACCAGATAGAGACAGACTCGTTCGCCGAGGTCCCGGTCCGGCATCGCGACAGCCGCGACCTCGCTGACCCCGGGCAGTTGGTAGACCAGGTTCTCGATCTCCTCCGCGGAGATCTTCTCGCCGCCCCTGTTGATCATGTCCTTGTCGCGGCCTTCGACGATGAGGTTGCCCTGCCGGGTACGGCGGCATACGTCGCCTGAGCGGTACCAGCCGTCCGTGGTGAACGCGCGGGCGTTCTGCTCGGCGGCTCGGTAGTAGCCGCGCGGGGTATACGGCCCTCTGGTGAGCAGCGAACCCGGCTCGCCGTCCGGGACATCTCTGTCCTGACCGTCAACAAGGCGGATCTCGTCGGCCGGGGAGAGTGGCCGACCCTGCGTGCCGCAGACGACGTCGTCGGGATCGTCGAGCCGGGTGAAGTTGAGGAGTCCCTCTGCCATCCCGAAGACCTGCTGCAGTCGCGCGCCGAGAACTGGCGCTACCTTGCCTGCCAACTCGTCCGCGATCCTGGCACCGCCGACCTGGAGGACCCGCAGGCTGCGCAGTTCGTTGGCACCGTGCGTGGTGGCGTGTTCCAGCCAGCGACCGGCAATAGCCGGGACGGCGGCGGTGTGCGTGACGCCCTGCTCGGCGATGGTCGCGAATGCCTGCGCTGGATCGGGTGCGGGCAGCATGACGACCGTCCCGCCGGACAACAGGGTGCCGAGAATGCCGGGACAGGCCAATGGAAAGTTGTGTCCCGCAGGCAGGCCGACCAGGTAGACCGCGTCCGCGTCGACCGCCGCGATCCGTGCGCTTGCCAGCGCGTTGTAGGCGTAGTCGTCGTGGGTGCGCGCGATGAGTTTGGGCACTCCGGTGGTGCCGCCGGAGAGCAGGAACACCGCGACGTCGCGGCTGCTTGGCGCGGCCTCGTCCAGAATTCGCCGGTCCGTAACGGGATCGGTTGGCGGTCCGCACAGGTCGCGCAGATCGATGCTGCCGGGATCGAGGTCCTCGCCTGCCACCAGGACGTGCCACGGTCCGCCGGTCGCGTTGCGCACGTCGGCGGCGAGCGCGTGGCCGAGTGCCTGGTGGTCGAAGTCCCGCAGTCGGGTCGCAACCGCGATCGCCGAGGCTTCGGCCTGTATCGCGAGATGACGCAACTCGCTGCGCCGGTGCGCGGGCAGCGCCATCACCGGGACGATCCCGGCGCGCAGGCAGGCCAGCAGCAGGACGACGAACTTCCAGCCGTTGGGCAACTGCACGACGATGCGGTCACCGAGGGTGAGGCCGATTCCGCGCAGCCGGATCGCGCAGGCGTCGGCCTTCGCGACGAGTTCGGCGTAGCGGAGCGTCATCCCTGCCGGGGGATCCACCAGCGCTCGTGCCGAGGGCGTCCGGTCCGCCACCTGCCGCAGCAGCGTTCCGATCGGGACTCCGGCCCAGTAACCCGCTGCTACGTATCGAGCGGCTTCGGCCTCGGGCCACGGGATCGTGTGCTCACTGATCGCACTGGCCATTGGCGGCCTCCTGGACGATCAGCAGCGCGTCGAGAGCGACAAGGCCGCCCGTGGTGACGCGTAGCGGGTTGATCTCGATCTCCGCGAGATGCGGGTTGTCGACGAGTACGTCGCCGACCATCGCAATGACCCGGCCCAGTTCGGCATTGTCCAGCACCGGGCCGCCCCGCCAACCGTTCAGCAGGGCACGCCCGGCCAGTTCACCGGGCATCGTGGCAGCTTCCGACTGCGGCAGCGGCGCGAGTCGGACCCCGACGTCGGCAAGTGCTTCCGCGGTCGTGCCACCGAGTCCCAACAGGACGATCGGCCCGAATACCGGGTCGCGGCGGGCGCCGACGACCAGATCAACGCCCTGTGCGGCCATGGATTCGACGAGATATCTGGTGGCGCCGATGGCTTCCAGCGCGTCAAGTGCGGCATCCAGGTCTGCCGCGGTGCGGATGCCGAGATGGACGCCACCAGCCTCGGTCTTGTGCAGTACAGCGGAATCCAGCAGTTTGACCGCGACCGGGCCGCCCAGTTCGGCGAGCGCGGCGTGCGCGTCGACCCGGTCGGCGCAGGCCCGGCGAGCGGGCGTCGCGATACCCAGCCGGGTGAGCACGTTCTTTGCGTCGTTCTCGTCGTACGGCCCAGTGTCAAGGTGTGCTCTTGGCCGCGCGGCACGTTCGTGGTCGTCCTGGTAACGCGTTCTGGCCTGCGCCAGCAGGGCGGCCGTGGCCGCTGCGACACCCCGAGGGTCGGTGGCGACGGCAATGCCGGCAGCCAGCAGCGATCGTCGAACGCCGGCCGCTTCCGGTCCGGTTCCGCCGACACCGAGCACGATGGGTACCCCGCTTTCGTGGGTTTCCCGCATCGCGCGGACGAGGTCTACTGCCTCGGGTTCGTGCAGGGCGTATCCGGCGATGACCTCGACGCCCGGATCAGCGGCCACCGTGGCGAACACCCGTCCGAACTCCGGGCCGGGGCGCCCGGTGTCGACCGGGTTGCGCTGGAACGTCAGTGGTGGCAACAGGACCGCCAACGCGACCTGGGTGTCTTCGGTGAGTTCCGGCACCTCGGCGGACCGTCCGCGTAGCTCGTCGAGCAGCAGCAGGCCGGGGCCTGCCTGCGCGGTGACCACCCCGACACCGCTGCGGCGGCCCAGCCGGACTCTGGTGACCGCGAGCGCGCCAACGGCGTCGACCAGTTCGCGTTCGTCGTCGGCGAGCACCGCACCGGCATGGGCGAGCGCGGCTCGGGTGGTGCGCCAGGATGTGGCGAGGGCACCGGTGTGCGATGCGGCGAAGGCCGCGACGTCATGTCGGCCGACGACCAGCGCCACGACCGGTTTGTGCGCGGTCAGCGCGCGCACCGATGCGACCAGCCGAGGGCCGTCGGCGACGGACTCCACGTGCAGCGCGACCGCCGTGGTTCGCGGATCGTCGGCGAGGTGGTCCAACACGTCCGGTGCCGTGACGTCGACGCCGTTGCCGAGACCGACCGCAAGACTGACGCCATGCCCCGCCTCGGCCAGCAGGAAAGCCACGGCGTGGTTCACGCCACCGCTGGCCGCGACGACCGCGATGCGGCCGGCCGGCACGGAACCGGCCCCTGGCACGAAACTCGCGGTCAGACCGGCCGCCGGGACGAAGAAACCACTGGTGTTGGGACCGAGTATCCGAATGCCCGTACGGGCTGCCAACGCGGCCAGTTCGTGCTGCAGCGCGGCACCGTCCGCGCCGGCCTCGGCGAATCCGCCACCACAGATGACCGCGGCCCGTACGCCTGCCTCCGCCGCCTCGGCGATGACCCGCGGACAGGCGGGCGCGGGTACGCAGATCATCGCAAGATCCACCGGGCCTGCTGCCGCCGCGGCTGCCACACCGCCGTACATCGTGGCGTCGCGGCTGTTGACCAGCGCTAGATGTCCGCCGCGTTCAGCGAAACCACGCAGCGAACGGGCAAGCGACGCACCGAGCTTGCCCGGATTGCCGGATGCCCCGACGACGGCGATCCCGCGCGGCGCGAACAGCGCGGCCAGGGTCGCGTCGCGCAGCGCAGACGCCGGACCGGGGACGCTCACGTGCCCGGCCACCGGACAGCGGTCCCAGCGGGCATCTCAGGTTCCCTTGACCATGATGTTGCGGCATTCGCCGAGACCACCGATCCTGGTCACCAGCTCCATGCCTTCGGTCAGATAACGGGCCGGTGTGCGCGCATGGCCGACACCGCCCGGCGTGCCGGTGACGATCAGGTCGCCGGGAACCAGCGTGATGACCTGCGAGATGTAGGCGACCAGCGCGGCGGGACCGAACACAAGGTCGGCCAGCTCGGCCTGCTGCACCAGTTCGCCGTCGACGGTGCACGAGAGCTCTCCCGGCGGTCCCTCGTCGACGACCAGCCACGGCCCGACCGGGGTGCTGCGCTCGAAGGTCTTGCCCGGTAGCCATTGCGCGGAGCGGAACTGGAAGTCGCGCGCGCTCACGTCGTTGACGACGGTGTAGCCGGCGATGGCCGCCGCTGCCTGCGTTGGACCGGCATGCCGGACGGGCTCACCGATCACCACGCCGAGCTCTGCCTCCCAGTCCACCTGCGCGGAGCCTGCTGGGAGTTCCACCGGGTCGCGAGCGCCGACCAGCGCGCGGGCGAACTTGGCGAACAGGGTGGGATATTCCGGTAGCTCCCGTCCCATCTCCAGGATGTGGGAGCGATAGTTCAGGCCGACGCAGATCACCTTCTCCGGATTCGGCACCGGCGGCGCGTAATCCAACCCGGCCAGCTCGTGCCGTGGCCCGTCGGCCCATGCGGCCAAGGTCTTCCAGTCGCGGCCGGCCAGGAATACACCGAGATCCGGCGCATCCAGTTCGACCGCGGCATCGTCATCGACCCGGACCGCCGCCGTCCCGGCGAACGTGCGAATGGTTGCCAGTTTCACCGGTTCACGCGTCCGCTCGTGTTGTGCGGCCCAGGTTCAGGGCGGCGAGGATCGGTTCGTCGGAGAAGCGGAAGGCGTCAAGGCCGCGCGGTGCCGAGATGGCGACCGGGGCCCACGACGGGACCGCGAACAGATCTCCCTTGGCCACCTCGTAGGTGTCGGCTCCGACGTGCACGGTGCCGGCGCCGTCGAAGACCTGCCACACTGCCGAGCCCGCGATCCGGGTGGGGGTGGTCTGGCTGCCCGGCCGCAGGCGGTGCATCTCGCACCGGATGGTCGTCAGCGCGTCGCCGCCGGTGGCCGGGTTGGTGAACCGCACGGCGGCGTGCCCTGGTTCGAGAACGCCGGGGTGCCCCTCGGCTTCCAGTTCCAGTTGAGCTCGGAGCGCGGCATCGGTGTGTTCCCACCGGTAGGCCATCAGCGGGGAGGATCTCGGTGTGGGTATGCCGACCGGCGTCAGACCGGGGTGGCCCCACAGACGTTCGTTGCGCGAAGCCACCGGTGTCTCGCGGGTGGCGAGTTGATCCGGGCCGAACTCGAAGAACCCGGCGTCGAGTTGGCGTACGAACGGGATGTCAAGGCCGTCGATCCAGGCCATCGGGCGGTCGGTGGGATTGTGGTGCTCGTGGAAATGCATGCCCGGGGTGAGCAGCAGGTCGCCCCTGCGCATGGCAACCGCGTCACCCTCCACATTGGTCCAGACGCCCTCGCCGTCGACGACGAACCGAAACGCCGTCTGGCTGTGCCGATGCGCGGGGGCCTCTTCGCGGGGGCCGAGATACTGGATCGCGGCCCACAGCGTCGGCGTGGCGTATGGCGTGCCCGGCAGGCCAGGGTTGGCCAGCGCGATCGCGCGGCGCTCGCCACCGCGTCCGACGGGCACGAGTTCGCCGGCCCGCTGTGCCAGTGGTAGCAACGTCGACCACCGCCACAGCGTCGGCCGGGCATCCGGTTCCGGCGTGGTGGGCATGAGCCCTTCCCGCTGGGTCCACAACGGGGCCAGGTGTGCGGCCTCGAAGGCCGAGTAGAGCTCGCCGAGCCGAGCCTGTTCGTCGGCCATGCTGTCCGGAATGTGCGGGGGAGCTGCCATCGGTCGTCCCTTCGCGGAGCGGTTGCCCACCAAAATACAACAAGTTGGTGACGACCGTCCACGCCATGGCACGATTTATTGGCGGGGTATGTCGCCGAAGTCATGACCGAGGCACGCAGCATCATCGCGCGCGGCTATAGCGAGAGGTCAGCCTCTGGGTTGATGCCAGACCGGTACCGCGGTACCGGTCTGGCCGCGAAATCGGGCCCGTGGTGCCACCGACCGCCCGTGCCGCGCTTCTACGGTGACAGGTGCCAGCACCCGCGCCGCGGTGCCGGAGCCGCTGTGAAAGGTGTCGCCCGTGTCACTGGCCCTTGCCGATCCGTTCGAATCACTGGACCAGTCGGCGTCGGAGGCCCGGACCGCGAGGAACCGCTGGCAGGTGTGGCGCTCGCCCGATGACCAGCCTCGGTGGGCGCGTCCTGCCCTGCTGGGCGTCGCGGTCGTTGCCGCGGTGCTGTACGCGTGGAATCTATCCACAGTGGACATGTCGCCGTACTACTCGGCGGCGGTCAAGAGCATGTCGGAGAGCTGGAAGGCATTCCTCTACGGCGCGTTCGACCCGCAGGCGACCATCACCATCGACAAGCTCGCCGGCTCGTTCATGCCACAGGCGCTGTCGGCGCGGATCTTCGGGTTTCAGCCGTGGGCGGTGGCCTTTCCACAGGTCATCGAGGGCATCGTGGCCGTGCTGGTGATGTATCGCGTCGTCCGTCGCTGGGCAGGCCCCATGCCGGGGATCTTCGCCGCTGGAATCTTCGCGATCACGCCCATCGCGGCTTCCATGTTCGGTCATAGCATGGAGGACGGCGCTCTGACGATGTGCATGGTCCTGGTCGCGGATGCCTACCAGCGCGCCGTCCTCGACGCGCGGTTACGCCCGCTGCTGTACTCGGGCATCTGGGTCGGACTCGGTTTCCAGTGCAAGATGTTGCAGGCATGGATGATCCTGCCGGCATTGGCCGTGGGCTACGCGGTGACCGCGCCCGCTCCGCTGCGCCGCAGGATGTGGCACCTCGGGGTGGCCGGCGCGGTCACACTGGCGGTATCGATGTCCTGGATCCTGCTGTTCACGTTCACCCCGGCGGCCGATCGTCCCTATGTCGACGGCTCGACGAACAACAGCGCGTTCACCATGGTCTTCGGTTACAACGGTCTGGAACGCTTCGGCATCAACCTGCCTGACGAGGTCGGCGGCCGGGGACCTGGCGGAAAAGGGGCAGGAGCAGGAGCCGGGGTGAACATGCCTGCCGACGCGGGACTTGGTGGATCAGGTGCACCCGGCGCGAGTCAACCTGGGCCGGGGCAGGCATTCGGTACACCCGGTACATCGGGTTTCTCCGGTGCGGAGCCCAGCGGGTGGACCAAGTTGTTCAGCAGTCAGTACGCGCCCGAGATCGGTTGGCTGTTCCCGTTGGCGTTGCTGAGCCTGGCACTGGGCCTTGTGTGGCGCCGGCGCGCGGAACGCACCGATCGGGTGCGTGGTGGCCTGCTGATGTGGGGCACCTGGCTGCTGACCGCCGGGGTCGTCCTGAGCGACATGAGCAGCCTTCCCCACACCGCGTACCTGGCCGAGCTCGCGCCGTCGATCGCGGCACTGGGAGGTGTCGGGACAGTCATGCTCGGCCGGGCATACCGGGCCGGTGGCCGGCGCGCATGGGCCCTGCCGGTCACGGTCGTGCTCGAACTGGGGTGGACGGTCGCGGTGTGGTCGTCCTACCGCGACTTCTTGCCGTGGGCGTTGTGGCTGTCCGTCGCGGTGGGCGTGGTCGCCATCGTCGCGCTGGTGATCGCGCGCTTCACCAGCCGCACTCGCGCTCGACTCATGACTACCGGTGTTGTCGCGGCGGTCGTGGCCATGCTCGCCGCGCCCACGGTATGGGCCGCCTCCGTCCTGGACCCGAACTATGAGGGCAGTTCCTACGATGCCAGTGCGGGACCGGCCGATAGCCCCGGCGGGCTGGGCGGCAGCACATCGTTCGCCGCGGTTATCGAGCAGCGCGCTGGCGAGCAGCGCGGCATCGGTGGCAGGGGACCGCGCGGGATGCCCGCAGGACCGTCGTCACGACCTGGCGCGATGATGACCGCGACGACGACGCTGAGTGCCGGCGAGCGACGGATCTATGCCTACCTCCTGGCACATAGTGACGGCGCGACCTACCTGGTCAGCGTCTCCAGTTGGTCAGAAGCCGAGCCCTTCATCCTGGCTACCGGCCAGGAGGTTCTCACGGAGGGTGGCTTCAGCGGCCAGGTACCCGAACCGACGCTGGGCCGGGTGCAGGAATTGGTCAACAGCGGTCAGCTCAGGTTCTTCCTGGTGCTCCCCGGTGGCCTGGGCATGGGTATGGGCGGCTCCGGCTCTGCGACCACCACGGTCACGAACTGGGTCGAGCACAGCTGCGCCAAGGTCCCGCCCAAGGACTACGGCGGCGCGACGAGCGCCGGGGCAACTGCCGCCTCCGGCGCACTCGCTCTGCTCAATGGTGATTTCAGTTCCAGCAAGCTGTACCAGTGCACGCCAAGCTGAGCCGGATGCCCGACGCCGACCACGGTTGGCAGCAGGGGCGGCTCTACAGTGGATGAAAGGGCGGCCGGGCTCGCCAGTCGCAGCGGAGGCGAAGGGACAGGCGCGTGGAGGCCATGAGATCCGGCAACCCACCGGCCAGCGACGTGCCTCCCGAACTGGCCGCCCTGTGGCACAGCACGTTCGCCCGCCGGGCGGTTCGCCTCGGTCGCCGCCTGCACCGCATCGACCGCGCCCACCCCTCGGCGCTGGACCGGCTGCTCGTCCTTGCGATCCTGGCTGCCGGCCTTGCCGAGCTGCTGGTCGTTGCCGACAACGGACGCATATCGTTGTTGGGCACCCGCGTTCACGTTGCGCTGATTGCGGTCACAGTGGTGGGCCAGGCACTGCCCCTCGCATGGCGCCGCCGCGCACCCTTGGCTGTTCTGACAGCGATCTTGGCCGCCTGCGTGCTGCAATGGTCGTTGGGTATCTCGCTGCACAGCGCGTTCGGCATTCTGATCTCCCTCTACGCCGTCGCGCGCTATGACCGGCTCACCGCGCTGCCCTGGGTCGGTGCCTGCTGCGTTGCCGGACTCGGAGTCGCGGCGTTCCACGCGCGGCCCTACGACCAGCAATCCCTGGACAGCATGTTCTTCCTGTGCGCCACCGCGACCGCCGCCGCCGCGCTGGGGCTTGTGGTACGGGTACGCCGTGCCCAACTCGACGCCCTCGCCGACCGCGCCGCCCGCCTCGAGGTCGAACGCGAGCAACGTGTCCAACTGGCCACCCTGGCCGAACGCAGCCGGGTTTCCCGCGAGATGCATGACATCGTCGGCCACAACCTCGCCGTCATCATCGGACTGGCCGACGGCGCGGCCGCCGCCGACCCCGATGCCCGCGCGGACGTACTGCGCCTCATCGCCGGCACCGGCCGCCAGGCACTGAGCGAACTGCGCCGCACCCTCGGCGCGCTGCGCGAGCGGCCCGACCAGCCGGTCGAAAGCGCCGAACTGAGCCCACAACCGGGCATCACCGACCTGCCGGCGCTACTCGACCGTATCCGCGCCGCAGGCCCCCGGATCTGCTACCGAACCGAGGGCGACCTTGACACAGTGCCGGCCAGCGTGCAACTGGCCGCGTACCGCATCATCCAGGAAGCACTCACCAACAGCCTCAAACACGCAGGGTCCGCCACCACCCTGCGGGTCACCCTGAGCGCCACCGACCGGGAGTTCGGGGTAAGCGTGCAGGACAGCGGACAACCCGTCGGCCACCACGGACGGGAAACCATTTACCACGCAACGGGAACGCACCAGTCCGGCCAGGGCCTGATCGGGATCAGGGAACGCGCCGCGCTCACCGGCGGCACCGCCTACGCGGGGCCCGACCTGGACGGCGGCTGGATCGTGCGTGCCACCCTGCCACTTCCACCGCAGCCTGTCCGGAGTGAGTCGCCTGCTCTGCGCGAGTCGAGCCGATGACCACCGTCCTGATCGTCGACGACCAACCGTTGCAGCGCCTCGGCTTTCGGATGCTCCTCAACGCCCATCCCGAGACCAGCGTCGTCGGCGAGGCCGGGCACGGCGCCGAAGCCGTCCGCCAAACCGCCGCGCTGCGTCCCGACGTTGTCCTGATGGACATCCGCATGCCCGGCATGGACGGGATCGAGGCCACCCGCCGGATCGTCGCCGCGGGAGGCCGCTCTCGCGTCCTGGTCCTGACTACCTTCGACCTCGACGACTACGTCTACGGCGCACTGCGTGCCGGAGCCAGCGGATTCCTGCTCAAAGACGCCCTACCCGAGGAGCTGCTCGCCGGGATCAGGGCAGTGGCCGCCGGTGACGCGGTGGCCGCACCGGCACTGACCCGACGCCTGCTCGACGCTTTCCTCCAGCACACCTCGGTTCCCAGCCAAGCCAAGCAGGCCGATGCCCTGCTGGCTGTTCTGTCCGAACGGGAACGTGAAGTGCTGCTCGCGGTGGCCACCGGCCTGACCAACAGCGAGATCGCGCGGCACCTCGTCCTGTCCGAGTCCACCATCAAGACACATGTCAGCCGGGTCCTTGCGAAGATCGGCGCCCGCGACCGCGTGCACGCCGTGATCATGGCCTACGAAGCGGGACTGGTAGGCCACGCGCGCGAATAACTCGCTGCCATCCAGGAGAGACCACGACGCGTCCATGACATCGATGCCAGCCCGGGTTGCCGCCACTTCGCCGACACCGCGTGCAGCCGCCCGTACGCCTGATGTCGCCACGCGTCAGGCGCCGCGAGTCGCACCGGGTACGGGCCATCGCGACCTTGATTCATGAGGCGGATGCCCAGGATTCGGTACCCGCCTCGTGCTGCCGGCCGGCATATCGGTGGCTATCGGTTGGCGCTCATGACGAACTGACCCAGGTCCGCGTCGACATCCGCGAGGTGGCCTTCTGCTGCCTCGGTGCCATCATGGATCATGAGACGAGCGACCCGGATGTCTTCGGGACGATTGATGGCCAACGCCGCGGTCACCCGACCATCACGGATGAAGAAAGCCGAGAAGTTCCGTGTCTCGGTGTCGCCGCGTAGCACCATGCGCTGGGTGGGATCAGGAAGGCCGACGACCTGGAGATTGTGCTCGTACTGGTCGGACCACACCCACGGAACCTCACGGAAGGGCTGCTGCTGCCCCAGCATGTTCCTGGCCGCCGCCGCGCCCTGATGCTGCGCGTTCTGCCAGTGCTCGATCCGGATCCGACGGCCGAGGAAAAGGTTGGGATGGTTGGCGATGTCGCCTGCGGCGAACACGTCGTCGGCCGAGGTCCGGCAGTATTCGTCAACGATGACCCCGTTTCCGATGGCGAGTCCCGAGCTCCCTGCGAGATCCAGTTCTGGTACCAGCCCGACTCCGATCACCACCACGGAGGCGTCGTGCACCCGGCCGTCGGTCGCCACCACTCGCTGCACGTGCCCATGGCCTTCGATACGGTCGACGCCGACGCGCGTCCGCAGTTCGACGCCGTGTTCACGGTGCACGTCCGCGTAGATCTGACCGATCTCGGGCCCGAGCGCGCGACCCAGCGGGATCTCCGCGATCTCGAACATGGTGACCTCGCAGCCGAGCGTGCGGGCGCTCGCGGCCACCTCGGCACCGATGAACCCGGCTCCGATCACCACCACCGGCGCCCCGGGGATGAGTTGCCCGCGAAGCGCCAGTGCGTCGTCGAGTCTGCGAAGAAACAACACTCCGGGCAGATCGACCCCTGGAATGTCCAAGGTTCGGGGCACCCCGCCGGTGGCGACCAGCAGCTTGTCGTACGCCAGGCGGGTGCCGTCGGCCAGCTCGACCAGGTGCGCGCCCGGATCGACCGCGGTTGCCCGGATGCCGAGCCGCAGCTCAACGTCCTTGCTGGTGTACCACGTAGGTGGGCGCAGCCAGGTCTGCTCAGGAGACTTCTCGCCACGGAGCACCTCTTTGGACAGTGGCGGGCGCGAGTAGGGTATGTGGGCCTCGTCGCCCACAATGATCACGCGACCGTCGAAGCCCGCCATGCGCAGTGTCGATGCCGCCGTCGCACTCGCGAGGCCGCCACCGAGCAGGACAAATGTGGGTTTGGCCAACGTAGGGTGTCTCCCTCGGCCTCAGTCAGGTGGCAGCTCGCCGACATAGATCGCGCGCTCCGGACAGATGGCGGCGCCTTCCCGGGCCTTGGCGCCGAGCCCGGGCGGGACGACGGCACTGTCCACATAGGCAAACCCTTGCTCGTCGAGCTTGTACACCTCAGGGGAAACCTCGGCGCAGCTGGTGTAGCCGCAGCACCTCGACGGATCGACCTTGACGTACAGCGGCGCGGATTGCTCGGTCAAGGAACCAGCCTCGCAACTTCTACATGAAAACGTTGATGAAGACGGCTCCGAGCGCGGTCTGGTCGAGGAGAACCAGCCGGCGCGCGAGCTTGCAGGTGCCATCGCCTTCGCGGCGAATGACATCTTCGCGTTTGGCGGTCACCATGTCGTAGACAGGCGCGTCGAAACGGTTGCGCAGGACCAAGAGATAGGTCGTTGCCGCGTATTCGCCGGGTTTGCTGGTCTCGTGGACGACGAGATTCGTGACCATCCGCCGGATGCGCGGTGCGGGGTCGCGGTCGTAGGCGGCTTCGACGCCGACCGAGCGCCGGACTCGTAGACCGAGCGAGAGCCGGTCATCGTCCCAGTGGACGTTGCGCTCGTCGAAGCCGTTGCCGTCGCGCCGGTACACGGTTTTGCGGACCGGCATCTTGTAGGCGATGTCGTCGGTGAGGCAGTCCAGCCATTCGAGGTGGCGGTCGTCGTCGAGCAGTGCGGCTTCGTCGATCAGGAAGTCGAGGATGTCGCCATAGACCGGGTCCGACGCCTTCACCCGGGTACCCGTCTTCGCTGCCATGTCCATACTGGTTGTCATCGCTGCACCTTTCCCGGCCCTAGCAGGCGCTGTCGGTCATCAGATCGAGCCAGCGGAGCCAGAAGAGCCATTGGGCGTCGTCCTTTTGCGGCGGCTGGAAGAAGATGCCGGGTCCCGGCCAGTCGCTCGGCTTCGTTGTGTCACCCTGCGCGAAGTAGCGCATCGGTTGCTGCTGGCCGACCGCCCCGCGCGCCGAGCGCTGCAGCGACAGGTTCGCCTCGTAGTCGTCGGCCACGAATACCTGCTGAGCCGCATTTTCGCGTCGGACGGCATCTTTTACCGCATCAGGAGCGTCGCGGTCGATGAAGTTCTGCAGATACATCACGAATGCGTCAGGGCCCTTGGGCTCGATCTGCCAGAGTGCGCCGCCGGTGGTCTGCGTGCCGTCCGGGAGTGGGTACACGTAAGGGCCCCAGATGACCGTTTGTGGCAGAACCGACGATGCGAAGAGGCGGCCCGCGAAAGTCAGGAAATCGCCTGCGGCTTCGTCGTAGTAGGTCTTCAGGGGAAAGCCAGGTGGGAAAGCGAACGTGGTGTTGCCCTCTGGGTTGCTCACGATGGCGTGATTCTGACTCCTGATCGTGGACCGGCTACCCGGCGAACCCGGCAGGTCCGAGGTCATGCCGATCTCCTGCAACGAGCGGTGCAAGCTCAGGGGGTGGTAGTTGTCACCCGCACCCTGGTCCATGAACGTCTTCCAGTTCGCCTGTACCTGGAAACGCATCGGCGGACCGAGCGGGATTCTGTCCTGGTGGCTGGCGTGGTCGATGTACCAGCCCGCGTCCCCCAACCAGTCGTCCAGAGCAGGGCCGGAGGTGTCGAAGGTGGCGAACACGATCCCGGCGCGCACCTCCACCCTGGCTTGCCGCAGGCTGTACCGGGACTTGTCCCAGTCTCCGTACATCTCCTTCTCCAGCGGTGCCCCGAGCAGCTTGCCCGACCCGTCGTACGCCCAGCCGTGGTAAGGACATTTGAACGAGCCGGCATTGCCCTCATCTGCCCAGCACACCTCGAATCCCCGGTGCGCGCAGACGTTGAGCAGGACCGAGACGGCGCCCTGGGCGGTGCGGGTCACGATGACCGCATCCTCGCCGATGTGCCGCAGGACGAAGTCGCCGGCGTTCGGGATCTCACTGACATGGGCCAGCCCCACCCACGCCCTGGCGAAGATGTTGCGCAACTCCAGCCGATACAGCTCCGGGTCGGACAGCACCCGCATCGACACTTCGCGCCGGTCCAGGTCGACCAGGTCCCGCACCGTCGTGCCGTCCCGCAAAACCGAACCGGTCCTGCCGGTAAGCACGTCGTCCGTCATAGTCATCTTCGACCACTTTCCCTTGTCAATCCTGGGTTCGGCCCCGAAGCGCTCTTCGTCATGCAGCACCGGACGTCAGGGGTCACCGGCGGCGGGCACCTTCCCCGCCGACTCACGGTCCGGGACGAATCAGTCCTTCAGTCGTCATGATTGCCGAAAACGGTAGACAGGTCAACCGCCGGTCGTCACAGATTTGTTTCATGTAGCAGCCTTGGTCCCGGCGGATCGGCGACCGGGCGGCCGAGTCCGCCACTCAGGGCCGGGCCTACGAGCGAGCGGTTGCGTCGTATACCGAACGGCCTGCGAACCAGGTTTGACGCACCCGGGTGGCGTGGATCTGTTCCACCGGTACCTCGAAGATGTTCTGGTCCAGCAGGATGAAGTCGGCGGAGAGCCCGGCCTTGATCCGTCCGGTCTCCTTGTCCAAGCCCATCGCTCGCGCGGGATTGACGGTGTGGGCCTTGATCGCGGTGTCCAGGTCGACGGCCTGGTCGGCGTTGAGGGCGCCGGGCACCGCCGGGTCGGGGTTGCGACGGGTGATCATGGTCTCGATGCTCAGCCACGGGTCCGGCACCGCCATGCCAACGGGCCAGTCCGAACCGGCCGCGAGCAGGACACCAGCGTCGTGCAGTTCGCGCAGTGGCCAGATCCGGTCCAGGTAGTGGTCCTGGACCTGCATGGCGATGATGTCGTTCATCGGATTGGGGAACCACAACACCGGAGAGGCGTCGGCGACAACACCCAGCTCGCGGAACCGGGCCACGTCGTCGGAGTGGATGAACTCAGGATGGGCGAGATGGAACACCGGGCCGTCGCCGTATCGCTCGCGGATGATCGCCACGGCGTCGAGTACCTGCCGGACCGTGCCGTCCGCTGTCGCGTGCAGCTTGGCATGCAGGCCACGGGAAGCTGCCGCGTCGAGCACATCGAGCAATTCCTCATCGGTGAAAAGGGCATTGCCGGAGAACGCGCACTGATGCGCGGACGGTGCGGGTGCCCACGGATCCGGCTTGTACGGTTCGAGGAATTTCGACGTCCTCGTCATGGGTACGCCGTCGAGCACCGCCTTGACGAAGTCCGGCCGGACATGGGCACTACGCCACTTCCCGGCGGATTCGAACAGTTCAGCCCCAACCGGCCCGGACTCCACGAACTCCCGTGCCGGCAGCGATCCGACCAGCCACGTGTTCAGCTCGCTGGCGCGGTCGAGCTCGGTGAAGACGTCCAGCCACGCTCCCATGGTGGCCGCATCCTGTGTCGCGGTGACACCGACCGAGTTGAAGATCGACACTGCCGTGCGGGCTGATATCAGGTCCCGCTCGTGCGCGTCGCCCATGCTCAGCCGGACCGCGAGCTCCGCGGCTGTCGAGGTCTGTTCGAGCAGTTGGCCGACGCACAAGCCTGCTGAGTCGCGCACGTACCGGCCGCCGACCGGGTCCTGAGTCGCGGCGTCGACTTCCATGATGTCCAGGGCACGGGAGTTGACCCAGCGGTTGTGCAGCGAGTCGTCCCGTAGCAGGACCGGTCGGCCCAGACTTGCCTCGTCCAAGGCGGCGAGGGCTTCCCGCGAACGGAGCGACTGGAACACCGGACTGATGACGACGCCGCCGACAACCCAGTCGTCGGCGCCCAGCGTGCTCGCCCGATCCCGTACGGCATCGAGAATCTGGTCCAGGTTCGCCCCAGGAGGCAGCGTCAGCTCCCACGCCGTCTGCTGGCCGCCGAATCCCAGATGGGCATGCACATCGACGAGACCTGGCATGACCATGCCACCGGCGGCGTCAATCACGCGCGTGTCCGCACCGACCGTGCCTTCGACGTCCGCGTCGGCCCCGACCATGACGATTCTGCCGGCACGGACCGCGAACGCCTGCGCCAGTGGCATAGCGGGATCGAGTGTGTGGACGGCGGCGTTGCGCACAACGACGTCGGCCCGGTTACCCTCAGAAGCGCTCATGTTCTTGATAATCCCGGTTCTGTACGGGGAGGACCAGTCGAGACGAAGCGGTTGGCCGACTCCGGTGGCTGGGTGGGATCGACGGCGGTCGTGGTTGCACGCAGCCCTACGGGCCGGGCTGTGTCAACCTCCTTGGTGGCAGAGCCCGGACTCGTATTCCGTTGAGAGAACCGTCCCGGTCAGAAGGTCGTGCCCAGTTCGTCCAACGCGGTGCTGATCTCCTCGCCAGGTTCCGAGCTGTCCGTGGCCCACCAGACGTAGCCGTCGGGCCGGATGACGGCCGCGGTGGCGTCGACCAACTCCGGCGAACCGGAGACGGTCTGGATCCCGATCGCGGACGCGTGGTCGCTCGTGGACTCGAGGGGCTTTCCCGACATGTTCAGCAACACCGCACGTCCGGATTGCAGATACTGCTCGACCCCGGAGAGCCTGGTACCGACCAGCGGATGGGAATCCGCCGTGGGGGCCGGATACTGGACGTCGAGGCCCGTGAGTTTCTTGGCCAGTTCCAGTGACATCGACGGCTGGGTGGCGATCAGCTTGCTGAACAGCGACCGCATGGCCTGACCGGTCGGGCTGGTCCCGGCGATCAGTGTCGTCTGGGCCAGCGTGTGCTCGGCGACGGCGGCACCGAGCGGGTGGCGCTCGTCGTGGTAGCTGTCCAACAGATCTTCCCCTGCCCTGCCTTGTACCCGCGCGGCGAGTTTCCAGCCGAGGTTCATGGCATCCTGGACGCCGGTGTTGAGGCCGACGCCACCTGCGGGGAAGTGGATGTGCGCGGCGTCGCCTGCCAGCAGTACGCGTCCCTTTCGGTAGGTTTCGGCGTGCCGGGTGGCGTTGCCGAAGCGGCTGAGCCAGTGCGGGTCGCGCATGCCGAAGTCCGTGCCGGCGATACGGATCGCCGTCGCCCGCAGTTCGTCGAGGGTCACCTCGCGACGGCCGGGTACCTGGTCGGTCGCGTCGTACCCGGACACCCGGAAGAGTCCACCGGGCATGGGAGCGGTCAGCACCGCGCCGTACTCGTTGAAGAAAGTGGTTCCCATCGGCGGCGGGTCGTCAAGGACGACGTCGCCGAGATAGCCGAACACCGTCGAATCGCTGCCGACGAAGTCGATGCCCGCGGCACGGCGCACCGTGCTCCCCGAGCCGTCGGCACCGACGAGGTACTGACTGCTCAGCGTGGTGCCATCGGCGAGTTCGACCGTGACCGTCGACTCGTCCTCGGCCAGCCCGATCACTTCTCGTCCGCGAAGGATCTCCGCGCCGAGTCCGTAGGCACGCTCCTCAAGGACCGCCTCGGTGCGGACCTGCGGAAACGCCAGCACGAAAGGGTAGGCGGTGTCGAGCCCGGTGAGGTCCAGCTTGTTGTCCAGGATGCCGAAGTGCCACCGTGGCATCGGAATCCCCTCGGCGAGGAACTGCTTTTCCACACCGCGCATGGCGAACACCTCAAGGGTGCGTGGCTGGATGCCCAACGCCTTCGGATGGGGGTTGGGCATCCCAAGGCGTTCCACCACTGCCGTCCGCACCCCGGCGAGCTGCAGTTCACTGGCGAGCCAGAGCCCGACCGGGCCGGCTCCCGCTATCACGACGTCATAGTCCGTGGCCATCGTCGATACCTACGCTTTCGCTGGGTCAGGTCGTTGATCGGAGCGGTTGCTGATCTGAACGCTCAAATAATGATAATAGCCACTCTCATGTGAATATGGACCGGCTCTGAGTGTGATCGCGGTAACAGGCTGCTGCCATGGCGCCTGGGCCGCGCAATGTGAACCAGCGAGGGTTCCGGCTGCCTCGCCGAACTGGTGTTGCCGCGTGTCATTGGTGCGCCGGCTCCAATCGGTGATGTTAGGGTTACCCGGTGGCTGGTCGCACTTATCGATCTCCGAGGCGGGAGCAAGCCGCCGCCGACACCCGGACGGCAATCCTCGATGCCGCTGAAGAGTTGTTCGTCGCACACGGGTATGCCAGCACGACGGTGAACCAGGTCGCCGCGGCTGCCGAGGTGGCACCGAACACCGTCTACACCAGTATCGGTGGGAAGCCACAGTTGGTTGTCGCGCTCATCGAGCGCGCGATGGACGATCCGCTCATCATCGCCAGCCTCGATGACATCGCCACCCTGACCGATGGCGCGGAGATCATCTTCCGGCTGGCGGCGGGCACGGGGGCGACCAAGCGCAGTCAGCAGCACACCATCGTCATCATGCTGGACAACGCCACCGCCGACCCGACGATTGCCGAAGCGGCCGAGCGTGCCATTGCGACGCTGCGGCAACGCTTTCATCGAGTCGCCGCCCGACTGGTCGCCATCAAGGCAGTGCGCGAGGGGATCACCCCGACGCGGGCCACCGCCATCCTCTGGTTCTATTTCGGCTTCACCTCATGGCGGGAACTCCGGGGACTCGGCTGGACCTGGAAGGAGACCGAGCGCTGGTTGGCCGAGCAGGCCGTGACCGCGCTGCTGACCAGCTCGCCGAATTCCTGACGGCCCGTCGGCTACTGGAAGTCGCAGCCCGGATTGGGCACGTCGTTGTTGGCCTGGGTGCCCGCGGGAATGATGTAGAAGAAGTCGGCAACAATCGGCACCGTGCCCAGATTCAGTCCGACGTGAACGCTACTGGGACCGGAAGGTTCCGTGTAGGAGTTGCCTGACTTGTTGACGCCTTCCAGGGTGCAGTCGGCTTTGTATTCGGTTACCGTGCCCTGGACGACGTATTGATAGCCCACACCGTTATTCCAGTGCCAACCGGTGGTGCCACCCGGAGCGAGTGTCACCTGCTGCAAGATGTAGGTGGTGTTGCCGACGGTCGTCTGCGTCTCCCAGTCGAGCGTGGCACCTCGAGATGGGGTCGCATTCGCGGCGAGCGGAATGGCGGTCAGTCCAAGTATGCCGAGTACAACTGCTGCGATACGGGTTGTCCTACGCATGGCTTGTTCCTTTCCCTGATTTGTCGGGCGAAATTTGTTGGCCGCGGTGGGCGCACTCGATCTGGCGGCGGTGCCAGTTGAGCGTAGCGCCGATACTGTCAATGTAGAGCCATTCTGATCGTGTTACCTGCGTCCCAAAGTTCCCCGGGTTGGTGGCGGGCATGGCAGCGACGCCGAGGGGCGCCCTGGGTTGAGCACCTCGGATGGGTGCCTCTGACGCTGCGTTGTCGGAACGGACGTCAGCCGGATGGCGCATGAACTAAACTGCTGGACGAGTTGGGCTCGGACTGGCAGCTGTGGGAGGTGGGCGTGAAGGCACGGTCATTGGTGTTCGACCTGTTCGGCGACTATCTGCGCTATCGGGACGGCGTGGCACGTCTTCGCGCCCTGGTCGGCCTGATGGACTGCTTCGGCGTGCCGGAGACCACCGTCCGTGTCGTGGTCACCCGACTGCGCAAGGAAGGGTGGCTGGCCAGCAGCCGGGACGGCCGGGAAACCGTCTACACGCTGACCGAAGCCGCATGGCAGCTGCTCGATGAGGGGCGTAGCCGGATTTTCGCCCGCATGACCGATCCCTGGGACGGGCAGTGGCACATGGTGATCTATTCGGTTCCCGAGACCGAGCGTGCCCTGCGCGAGCAACTGCGTAAGAAGCTCGCGTGGTTCGGCTTCGGGCCGCTGTCCTCCTCGGTGTGGCTGAGTCCGCACGCCAGGACCGAGCAGGTCAAGGAGGCGTTCGCGGACGAGCCCTCGGTCCACCTCGACGTCTTCCGGTCGCGGTCGGAGGGCGGTGCGTCCGACCGGGGGATTGCCGAAAGGGCCTGGGACCTCGCGGAGCTCAATCGCGACTACGCGGACCTCATGGCTCTCTACCGTCGGCGGCTTGCCGTCTATCGCCGAGGTGAGCTGCATGGCAGGGAGGCTCTTGTCGAGCGGATGCGGTTGGTGCACGACTACCGGCACTTCCCCTTCCGGGATCCGGATCTGCCGCCTGAGCTGTTGCCGGAGGGTTGGGTTGGACGGGAGGTGCACCAGGCATTCCTCGAAGCGCACAGCCTGCTGCGCGCCCCCGCTGAGGAGGCAGTGGACGAGGTGATCGGCGCCTCGGCGTCCGTGCTCCGCTCCTCCTAGCCTGGAGTTTCACTCTGTAGACGTCCGTCGTTTGAGTGTTGTATATTGACGGGCGGGTCGACAGGATGGCCGACGTCCTGACTGCTGACTCGGGGTGCCACGAGAGGGCGTGATCATGCGCATCGCCGTTGCTGGAGGCGGTCCAGGTGGGCTGTTCTTCGCGACCCTGATCCGGCGGGCTGACCCGTCCGTCGATGTGACCGTGTTCGAACGAAACCGCGCCGACGACACCTTCGGCTTCGGAGTCGTATTCTCCGATCGGGCACTGGCCGGCATCCATGACGCGGACCCGGTTCTGCGCGAGGCACTCACCGCGCACGGCCGGCACTGGGACGCCATCGAAATCCGACTCAAGGGCGAGCGGATCCGTTGCGGTGGAAACGGGATGGCCGCCGTCGTGCGCCGCACGCTGCTCACCCTGATGCAGGCTCGGGCCCGCGACCTCGGTGCCGACCTGCGCTTCGCCACCGAGGTCGGTCTTGACGACCTCGGAGGCTACGACCTTGTCGTCGCCGCGGACGGGACCGGCTCACGGATTCGCGAGCAGCTCAGGACCGATCTCGGTGTACGAGTGGACACGGCAACTGCCAAGTTCATCTGGTTCGGCACCGACTACCTCTTCGACGGGCTGACCTTCGTGCATCAGCGCGGAGGCGATGGCGTGTTCGCCGTCCACGGGTATCCCATCAGCGATACGTTGTCCACCTTCATCGTCGAGACCGACGAGGCATCCTGGCGTGCGGCCGGACTCGACGAATTCGACGTGACCGCGCCTGCCGGGCACAGCGACATGATTTCCAAGGCCTATCTGGAAAAGCTGTTCGCCGACCAGATCGACGGGCACCAGCTGCTCGTCAACAACTCCCGGTGGGGCAATTTTCGCACCCGCAGGACGCGGCGCTGGCATACGGATACGCCACAACCGATCGCGCTGCTCGGCGACGCGGTGCACACCGCCCATTTCTCGGTCGGATCCGGCACCAAGATGGCCATGGAGGACGCCATCGCGCTGTCTCGTGCGCTCACCGAGCATCCGGCTGACCTACCTGCGGCGCTGGTCGCCTACGAGGCTGCCGCCCAGCCGCCAGTGCACAAGATCCAGGACTCGGCCCGGCCCAGCCTGGCCTGGTGGGAGCACTTCGGCCAGTACCACGACGTATTCCAGCCGTGGCAGTTCGCCTACCACTTCCTGACCCGCAGCATCACCGACGCCCGACTCGCCCGGCGCGCACCGGACTTCGTGGCGACCAGCCACCGGATGTGGCTGGACACCTACGGCACCGATCCACTGCGCACGCCGTTCGAGTCCGGCGGTTGGACAGCGGCCGGCCGGGTGGTGGAGATCGGGTCCGATGCGCGGGGGCGCCCGACGGCTATCCGCGGCACGTTCGATGACCTGCCGCTGTCGACCAGTGCCGTCACGGATGGACCGTGGGGTGCGGCCGTACTGGCGCCTGCCGTCGAGGAGGACCTGCCCGGCGCCCTCGATGCACTGACCTCCCTTGCCGGCGCCGGTCCTGCTCTGGTCGCCGTGTCCGGCGGAACGCCGGTGACCCGGGCACTGCTGTGCGAACACGCACGCATGGACCTCGGAATTCCGGCGCTGCTCGTCGATTCCTCGCCTGACCTCGATCGAGCGGTCACCGCAGTGTTGTCCGGGCGAGCCGATCTCATCGGCGCTCCGGCCGCGCCCGTCAACGGGATCAGTAGGTGAGCGACCGGCACGAACTCGTCAAGACGCTGCCCTGGCTGCGGCAGGGTACGACCTGCCTGCTGGCTGCCGTCGACAACCTCACCGACGACCTGCTGCGTGCGCCGAGCGCGTTACCCGGCTGGACCAAGGCGCACGTGGTCGGGCACCTCGCCCGCAACGCCGAGGCGCTGATCCGACTTGCGAACTGGGCAGGCACTGGAGTCGAGACCCCGATGTACGCCAGTAGGGACCAGCGGGCAGTGGAGATCGAGGAGGCAGCCAACCTGTCCGGGGCGGTCCTGCGATCGGAGGTCGCCACGACGGCGCGCGCTCTCGACGAGGCCATCGCCACGCTCGACAACGGTGGCTGGCGCGCGACGGTCCGCAGCGCACTGGGCCGAGTCGTTCCGGCCACGGAAATTCCTTGGCTGCGCATCCGCGAGGTATGGCTGCACGCCATTGACCTTCGCGCCGGCGTGACGGTCGAGGATCTGCCTGCGGGTGTCATCGATCTGCTCCTCGACGACACCACCGGCATCTTGTCCGGAAAGGACAGTTGTCCGGCTGTCCTACTGACACCCTCCGATCGGGACCGGACCTGGCAGCTGCGTGGGTCACGCGGGCAGCCTGCCTCGATCACCGCCCCGGCCGCCGAGCTGGCCGGCTGGCTGACCGGTCGGATACCCGGCGGCACGATCGCTGCTCACCTGCCTCAATTGCCGACGTGGCTGTAGCCAAGCGGAATGTGTGCACGGCAGGAGGCCGAGAGGCCGGGCTGCCAGCTGGGCTCCCGCCGATCTGGGCCGTCATATATTCATAAGATCGTCACCATAGTTACTAGTGCGTTCAACCATTGGATAGCCTGTGAACTTGCTTGACTAGCTGGCAGGTCTCTGCGGGGCGGTCCGGGTGATTGTCGTCGGGAATGCCGAGCGCAACGCGCAGGACAACAAGCCGCGCTTGGTCGCATTCGAGGCTGGACCTGGAAAGAGACCGAGCGATGGCTGGCCGAACAGGCCGTCACGGCGCTGATCGGTTCCTCGGAAACCTGAGCCACCAAGGAAGGCCGGGAACGTGCGGACCGTCCCCGGCCCCGGGCCGTTACGAACTGTGGTGGAAACTCAGCGCGTAGAAGTGCACCAGTGCGCCGACCGTGGCACTGCTGCCGACGGACTGGTCGTAGTCGCCTGCCTTGAAGTACATCAGGTAGCCCCGGAAGCTCGACGGAATCGCCCAGTGCATGGTTTTCGTCGTACTACCTGAGGTGATGGTGAGGTTGATCGTGTTGCCGCCGGTCAGGCTGATCACGTAGGACCACTTCTTGCCCGGCGCCACATTGGTCACCGTGGTCTGCGGTTCGTTCCCGCCCGCGGGCGTCTGTTCGAGGCCCATCTTGATGTCGCCGTTGCTGTAGTAGTACAGCTCCAGGAGCGGTTTCGAGCCGGGCTGCGAGTTGTCGTCGTGGATCTGCCCGACGCAGACATGGTTGGGAACCTTGTCCGAGGAGAGGGTTGCGCTGAGGGTGTGCGTGCCGGTCGCCGGGTTCCATTCCGCCGGTTTTCCACTGGAGTCCATTTCCCGCAGTTCGGTGCGGGGATAGGACGAGCCCAGCGTGACGCCGTTCTCGGGGTCCCAGAACGACATCGAGCCGTCGCTCGGGCTCGTGTAGAAGTACTTGTCCTGGAATCCGTTGGCGCCCTTCAACTGTGCTGGCGCGATCGTGGTGGTGTTGCCGGTGCTGCCGGTCGGCAGTTCGAGTTCCCACTGGGATAAGTCGAAATTGCCTCCTGGTGCGACGGTCGAATCGAGCTGTGGAGTGATCGGGTTGGCATCGGCCGGGCTCATCGAACCCAGGCCGATCGCCATTGCCGAGGCGGCCACGAGTAAACCCGCGCCGATCCGGCTGGTGCTGTGCGGCATTGCACGTCCTCCTATGACTGGTTCGTCCGTGAACCATCCGGTGGCACTACGGGTTGTTGTCACCGGAGATCGGTGCTCACCTCGTGGCAGGTGAGGGAAGGAGGGGTGCGTCGACCCCATTGAATCTAGGAATCGGCCGATCGATCGTCAATAGGATACGATCAAACGATCCGAATCGATCGGCGCGTGGTCAGCGAAGGAGCACCCGGTGAGCATCTCGGCCGAGCAGCGACGTCGGCGCATCCTGGAGATTGTCCAGGAGCAGGGCAGCGTCCGGGTGATGGAGCTGGCCGAAGGCCTCGGCGTGGCTCCCGTGACCGCGCGCCGCGACGTGGCACTGCTGGCCGAACAGGGTCTGCTCCAGCACGGCTACGGGTTGGCCTCCTGGCCGGAACAAACCCCGGCCTACCTGCCCGTACCCCTCGACCAGGCCCGGCCCGGCGCCAACGCCCCGGGTGAGCACCGCACGCTTGGCATGCTCGTCCCCTCGGCGACGTACTACTACGCCGAGGTCGTGCGCGGTGCGCAGGCGGCCGCGGCGGCGGCCGGCGCACGGCTGGTGCTGGGCATCACCGGCTACCGGCCCACCGAGGACGCCGCGCAGGTCGCGCGGCTGCTGGAGACCGGCGTCGACGGGCTGCTGCTGACCCCGAGCTGGGATCCGGACGGTCCGAGTTCGGCCCAGTCCGCCGATTTCGCTGACCTCGACCTGCCCTGTGTACTGGTCGAGCGCCGGGCAGCGCCGCTGACCGCGGCGGCGGCCGGCTGGGATCGGGTGTGTTCGGATCATGCCTACGGCGCGTTTCTGGCGATCCGTCACCTGGTCTCGCTCGGACACCGGCGGATCGCGCTGGCGGCGCATCTGAGCCCGGCGGGCAGTGGAGTGCGGTCCGGCTACCTCGCCGCGTTGGACGCGGTCGACCTCGGCGAACCTGTGGTCGACGTGATCGACACCTACTCGTTGGAGACCAACCCGGCCGGTTTCGACAAGGCGGCCGATCGACTGATCGCCGCCGTCCGCGAACACGGCGTGACGGCCGCGCTGATCCACAACGACGTGGACGCGATCATGCTCATCCAGCGGTTGCGCACCGTCGGCGTGCGGGTGCCCGACGACCTGTCGGTGATCGCCTACGACGACGAGGTCGCGGCCTTCGGTGACACCCCGCTCAGTGCGGTCAAGCCACCGAAACGTGAGGTCGGACAGGCTGCGGTCGAGCTGCTGCTGGAGCGGGTGAATCAGCGGCGGGCCGCCGGCGCGGTGCTGTCGCCTAGGCGGCACCTGGACCTGCTCCCGCACCTCACGGTCCGGGAGTCCAGCCGGGCCCTGGCCGACGTGGCCTCGAACGTCGATCGATCGTCAATTTAGATCGATTGGTCGATCGCTCTTGACGGCGACCGCTGCGGTGCCCAAGATGAGCTCGGCTTGTCCCGGTCGGGGACCAAGGAAGAGGAGCCGTTGCAATGCCGCACCGCTCGAACCCACGATCATTACGCAGAACCCGGCACATCGCGCGACGCGTACTCGCGCCCCTCGCCTGCGCGGTCCTCGGTCTCGGCCTTCTCACCGCCTGCGGCGGAAGCGGATCGAACGGCACGAATTCCGCGGCCAGCAATGGAAAACCGGTGAACATCACCTTCTGGGGATGGACCCGGGGCTCCCAGCAGGTCGTGGACGCCTTCAACGCGACCCACAAAGACGTGCACGTCACCTTCGAACAGATCCCGTCCGGGACCGCAGGCGGCTACGCGAAGCTGTTCAACGCGGTCAAGGCCGGCAACGAGCCCGACGTGTTCAACGTCGAGTACCCGATGCTGCCCTCGTTCGTGAGCCAGAGCGGCGTCCAGAACATCACCAGCGAGGTGCGCGGCCTCACCTCGCACTACCTGCCGCAGACCATCGAGCTGACCACGCTCGGCGGCCAGAACTGGGGTCTGCCTCTGGACGCTGACCCGCAGGTCTTCTTCTACCGCAAGGACATCTTCACCCAGTACCATATTCCGGTGCCCGCCACCTGGAGCGAGTTCCGCACCGCCGCCCAGCAGCTCAAGGCGGCCGACCCCACCACCCGGATCGCGTCGTTCTTCACCGACGACCCGTCCACGTTCGAGGCGATGGCCTGGCAGGACGGCGCGCACTGGTTCGGTACCACCGGCGACGCCTGGAAGGTCGACCTGACGGACGGACCGACCCAGACGGTCACCGGATACTGGCAGAGCATGATCAACGACGACCTGGTCCGCGTCGAACCGTACTTCGGTCAGCAGTGGACCGCCGAATTGCAGAAGGGCCAACTCGCCGGCTATCTCGGCGCCGCCTGGAGCGCGGGCTCGTTGAAGAGTGCCCTGCCGAGCCAGTCCGGTGACTGGGCGGCCGCGCCGATCCCGACCTGGGATGGCAAGGCGGCGACCGGGATGCTCGGCGGTAGCGTGTTCGTGGTCGGCAAGGACAGCAAGAACACGGCCGCGGACATCGAGTTCTCCTCATGGGCGACCGGCACCGTGGCCGGCATGCGGGCCAGGATCGGGTCCGGGATCTCCTCGGTCTACCCGGCCGATCCGGCCCTGGTCGCGACGGCCAAGAACGGCTTCAACACGGCGTTCTTCGGTGGCCAGGACATCTTCTCGGTGTTCAGCAGCGACGGCTCGGCGTTCCGTCCCGGGTGGACCTGGGGTCCGTCGATGGACGTGACGAACACCGCGATCACCGACGTGTTCGGCAAGTTGGCCTCGGGCGCCACCGTGGCCCAGGCCCTGCAACAGGGGCAGAGCGCGACCGTGTCCGACCTGAAGAATCGCGGCCTGAAGGTCGCTCCGCAGTGATCCGGCGTGGCGCAACACACTCCGGATCATGGGGGCGAGGGGGAGTCACCGTCCTCCTCCTCGCCCCGTTCTTCGCCCTTTTCCTCGCGGTCACCCTGATCCCGATCGGCTACGCGATCTACCTCAGCCTGTTCCGGGAACAGGCCGGCGGACTGGGATTCGGCGGCACCAGCCAGGTCTTCAGCGGCATCGCCAACTACGCGCGGGCGCTGGCCGATCCGGCCTACCAGGCCGGATTCCTCGTCACCGCGACTTACTGCCTGCTCTACATACCGCTGATGCTCTGCGCCGCGCTGGGCCTGGCGTTGTTGATCGACTCGACCCTGGCTCGGGCCCGCCGGTTCTTCCAGCTCGCGCTGTTTCTCCCGCACGCCGTACCCGGCGTGATCGCCGCGCTGGTCTGGGTGTACCTGTACACCCCGGGCATCAGCCCGGTCGTCGGCGCGCTCAACGGTATCGGCGTACCGGTCGACTTCCTCGGCGCGGGCGGCGCGTTGCCCTCGGTGGTGAACATCGCGATCTGGGAGTGGACCGGCTACAACATGGTCATCTTCTACGCCGCCCTGCAGGCCATCCCGCGCGAACTGCTGGAAGCGGCCAGGCTCGACGGCGCCTCCGGGGCCCGCGTCGCGCTCAGCGTCAAGGTTCCGTTGATCCGCCCCTCCCTCGTACTGACCGGACTGTTCACCGTGATCGGTTCGCTGCAACTGTTCACCGAGCCGATGATTCTGCACCGCAGCGCACCGGCGGTCATCAGCACGTGGACCCCGAACATGTACGCCTACGGTGCCGCGTTCGACCGCAGCGACTACGGCCTGGCGGCGGCCGCATCCGTGCTGCTCGCGGTGGCCGCCGCCGTGTTGTCCTTCGTGATCACCAGATTCGGCGCAGGACGCGCGGGGCGGAGCACGGCATGACGATCACCCAGCCGCGACCGCCGCACACCCGAACGCGACTCACCGGAGGAGTCGACCGCGCGCCACGGCGCTGGACCCTGTCCAGGACGGCCGTCAACGCCGCGCTGATCCTGGCCACCGCCTACACCCTGCTTCCGGTGCTGTGGCTGCTCACCGCATCCGGCAAGGACACCGGCGACCTGATCGGCGGCCGGGGGCTCGCGCTGGACCGCCTGCACCTCGGCGCCAATCTGCGAGCCCTGGCCGAGCAGGACGGCGGAATCTACTTCCGCTGGTACCTCAACTCCCTGCTTTACGCCGGCATCGGCGCCCTGGTCTGCGCCTTCGTCTGCGTGTGCGCCGGCTACGCGTTCCAGGTCTATGCCTTCCGCGGCAAGGAGAAGCTGTTCGGCATCGTGCTGCTCGGCGTACTCATCCCGACGACCGCGCTGGCCCTGCCGATGTACCTGGTCGCGTCGAAGATCGGGCTGGTCAACACGTTCTGGGCGGTGTTCATCCCGACCCTGGTCAACCCGTTCGGCGTGTACCTGGCGCGGGTGTTCACCGCGGGCTACGTGCCGGGCGATGTCCTCGAAGCGGCCAGAGTCGACGGGGCGGGGGAGTTGCGCACGTTCTGGCAGGTCGGGCTGAGGATGGTCCTGCCCGGGTTCACCACCGTGTTCCTGTTCCAGTTCACCGCGATCTGGAACAACTTCCTGCTGCCGCTGGTCATGCTGGCCAACACCAAGCTGTTCCCGCTCAGCCTCGGCCTGTACTCGTGGAACAGTCAGACCTCCGTCGACCCCACGTTCTATCCCCTCGTGGTCCTCGGATCGCTGCTGGCCATCCTGCCGCTGATCATCGCGTTCGTGTGTTTGCAGCGATTCTGGAAGGCCGGCCTGACCGCTGGCAGCGTGAAGTAGCACTGTCGATTCCCTGCCATACAAGGAGTTCCCATCGTGCCGAGGAGTCTGTCGCGCCGCCCCAGGGTTCTGCTGGCGATGGCGCCGGACATCGCCACCGCGCTGTTCGACGCCTCCTCGATGACCCGGCTGATCACTGTCGCCGATGTCGACCCCGAGCTGGTCGTCGACGATTTCGGCGACCCAGCGGCGGCCTCGGCACTGGGCGACGCCGAGCTCTTGCTCACCGGCTGGGGCGCACCGATCCTGGACGCCGACGCACTCGCGGCGGCTCCCCGCCTGCGAGCCGTCGTACACGCGGCCGGCTCGGTTCGCCGGCACGTCACCGAGGCGTGCTGGCACCGCGGTCTGCAGATCACCTCAGCGGCCTGGGCGAACGCCCTGCCGGTGGCCGAGTACACGGTGGCCATGATCGTGTTCGCGAACAAGCGGCTGTTACGCATCCGGGACGGCTATCGTGAGCATCGAGGCAGCCGGCCCGATCTGCACCAGCTCTACGCTGCCGCGGGCAACTACCACCGGACAGTGGGTATCGTCGGCGCCTCACGGATCGGCCGACGAGTGCTGGAGCTGCTGCGCGCCTACGATCTCGACGTCCTGCTCCACGACCCCTATGTGACGCCGAGCCAGGCCGCGAGCCTTGGCGCGGAACCGGTCGACCTCGACGAGTTGTGCCAGCGGTCGGACGTGGTCAGCCTGCACGCGCCCCAACTGCCGGAGACCCGACACCTCATCGACGGTCCGAGACTCGCGATGCTCCCCGATGGAGCGACACTGATCAACACCGCCCGCGGCACGCTGGTGGACCAGGACGCGCTCATCGCCGAGCTGTCCACTGGACGAATCGACGCCGTCATCGACGTCACCGATCCCGACGTACTGCCTGCCGACTCGCCGTTGTACAGCCTGCCCAACGTGTTCCTCACCCCGCACGTGGCCGGTTCGCTCGGCACCGAATTGCAGCGACTCGCCATGGCCTCGGTCGACGAGATCCAGAGGTACGCGGCCGGACTGCCCTTCGCACACGCCATCAAGCAGGAGGATCTGGAGTACACCGCGTGATCACCTCGGTTACGCGTTCGACTCCAGCCAGGCGCGCGCGTCGTCGAGCGCCACCGGCAACGGCTCCGCCGCCGGATGCCAGCGGCGCTCCCATTCCAGGCTCAGCCAACCCTGATAACCGATCGAGTCGAGCGCCGTGAGGACTTCCGAGACCGGAAGAATCCCGGTACTCAACCGGGTCGGCGTGAGATCGGTCCTGCTGGCCACGTTCTTCAGCTGTACGTGATGCAGCCGCGAAGCGAGCCGCTGGCAAGAGAAGTCCGGCGCCTCACCGGCCAACCAGGTGTGCAGGATGTCCCAGATGGCTGCAACGGCCGGATGATCGACCTGCTCCAACACGCGGGCGACGTCCCCCGCTCCGCGGTGGGAGTCGTGCGTCTCCAGCAGCAGCGCGACCTCCGCGTCAGCAAACGCGTCAGCAACCATCAAGAGCCGCCGAACCATTCGCGCGTCCGCTTCCACCGTCGACTCGCCCGCCCCCGGAAAAACCCGTACCCCAGCAGCTCCGAGATCCCGCGCGAGCTGGAGATGAGCGAGCATGTCCCCGGCGCAATCGTCGTCGGTGATGTCAGATTTGCCCAGCCGCACATAGGAAGCGAGGCACACGACCGGCACGCACGCCAACTCGAACACCGACCGGGTCAATTCGCGCCGAGCGGCGTCGAGTCCAATGTGGACATCCTCTTCGTCGGATACCCGCAGCTCCACGCCACGCCAACCACTGTGCTCGGCGAGCGCGCAGATCTCCTCGACCGGAGCACCTGGGCACCCCAAGGTGCTGAACGCCAGCGGGCGTGACAATCCTGTTGTCGCCATTCGGCAATTCGCCTTCGCGTTGGTGGAACGGGACGTTGCTCAGTCATGGTACCGATGTCAGACACTCGCGTTACCGATACGTTGGAACGAACAGTAACGACTGACCGACGCGATTCATCGGCGCTGAAGCAAATCGCAAATGGAGTTTCGGGCCCCAGGGGAGTAGCGGGTCCAGCGTCATGGACCTGTTTCTGCTCAGCCTCAGTAGCTTCGTCTGGATCAGCCCCGGTCTCGACCGGCTCGCCGCATGTGGTCAGATAAGTGAGATATTGTCCCGGACCACCGGATACGGGCAGCGTGTTGAGTCGTTGTCGGTGTCCTCCTGGAGGAACAAGCTGAACATCCTGACGCTTGGTCCGACCAGCCCTGGGCGAGTTGTACTCTTCGCCGCCGGAGCGGGCGGCGACCCGGAACGCCACTGTCCGCTCCTGGAACACCTGGCGGCGCACGGGTGCCAGGTCATCGCCCCACATTTCGAACGCCTCATCGCGCGGAACGCCACCACACCCGAGTTGCTTGCGCGCCCGCGCGGGTTGGTCGACGCACTCGACGAACGAGCTTCCGCCGACACCGGGGTCGTTGTGGTCGGTCACTCGATCGGCGGATGGGCCGCCCGGTGCTGATCGCGTGCAGGGCCGGGTCGACTGGCGCGTGGTCACAGTTGGACGACGACCTTGCCTTTGGCGTGTCCCTTTTCTAGGTAGGCGAAGGCGTCGGCGATCTGTTCGAACGGGAAGACCCGGTCGATGACCGGTCGCAACCGGCCATCGTCGACAAGGCCGGACAGCACTTCGAGGTCCGCCCCGCTGGGGTGCATGAACAGGTACCGGCGAGTCAGCACGTAACCGCGCATCGCTGTCCTTCCGTCTCATTTGTTCTGTGATCCCGCCGGCAGCGCGGCGGTGATGAGTTCGGCCACCTGGTCCGGCGCTTCCCAGGGCGGTGTGTGACCGATGCCGGGCAGGACGGT
>DASXOJ010000086.1:0-116285 GCA_036494465.1 Pseudonocardiaceae bacterium | reverse complement strand
CGTGCACCTGATCCTGTTCCTGTGCCTGCGCTACTCGGGTCTGCTGATCAGGCTCGTCAAGGAGAGCGGCATCGAACTGATGGCCAAGATCGCCGGCCTGCTGCTGGCCGCCATCGCCGTCCAACTCGTCGCCAACGCCATCCGCGGCTTCATCACGGGCGGCGTATAGCGTCGGAAACAGAAAACCGGGGTACGAGTTGGTGAATGATCCGCAAGGACCAGTGCCGACCACCCTGTTGGAGTAGCCGGGTCGACGCCAAAACTCCTGTTCGGGCTATTTGCCGCAAGGCCCCCTTGCGGAACTGACAGTGCCGCTGCGTACCGTTGGGGGAGTGCAAGGGCAGCTCGGATTCGACAGTATGCCGCGGAAATTGGTCAAGGTGACCCCCGCGCGGCTCGCCACCTGGAACGATTGTCGCCGCCGGTACCGGATGACCTACCTGGACCGGCCGTCGCCGCAGCGCGGCGGTCCGTGGGCGCACAGCACCATGGGTGCCGCGGTGCACAACGCGTTGCGCGCGTTCTTCGATCTGCCCGTTGCCAAGCGCAATCCGATCTCGGCGGCGAACCTGGTGGTGTCGAACTGGCGCAACGAGGGCTTCGCCGACGCCGCGCAGTCCGCGACGTACCGCCAGCGCGCCAAGGACTGGGTGGCCGACTACGTCGCCGAGATCGACGTGCAGGAGGACCCGATCGGTCTGGAGCGCTGGGTTTCCGCGCCTGCGGGCGGGATTGTCGCCGAAGGACGGGTCGACCGGATCGACCTGCGCGAGGGCGAGCTGGTGATCGTCGACTACAAGACCGGTCGGCACGCGCTGACCACCGACGACGCGCGCGGCTCGCAAGCGTTGGCACTGTATGCGATCGCCGCTCGGCGAACATTGCGCCGTCCGTGTCATCAAGTGGAATTGCACCACCTGCCAACCGGATCCGTGGTTTCGTGGACGCACACCGACGAATCGCTGGGCAGGCACCTGAGCCGTGCCGAGGAGACCGCGGAGGAGCTGGACGTGGCGCGCGAAACACTGGCCGCGGGTGGCGATGCCGACGTATTGTTTCCGCCTACCGTTGGCAGGCAGTGCTCCTGGTGTGATTTCCGGCCCAGCTGCGCCGCAGGCCAGCAGGCCGCACCCGAACTCGAACCATGGGCGGCATTGTCACCATGACCGACGATCGGCTCACCGGATACCAAACCGAGCCAACCGACCGGATCCCGACACGGCGCGGACCGGGCGGCAACCGTCCTGCGCCGATCCCGGTGCGGCGCGGTCAGCTCAAGCCGGTGCACCAGCAGTTCGACCCGGCCGACGCGCACACCGAAGAACTGCCCGTCATGACCGACGAGGAGTTCGAGGCGATCCAGGCGGCGGCGACGCGCAGGATCACGGGGGAACCCGAACCCGTTGTCACGCAGGAAGAATCAGCGAAACCGAGGCGGCGCACCTTCCTCGGCGGTATCACCGGCACGCTGACCGCGGCGACGGTGATCATCGCGCTGGTCGCGATCGCCGCGCAGGTGCTCAGCGGTGTGCTCGGCAAGCCCGGCCCCGGCCTGCTGGACGTGGTCGGCCAGGCCGTGCTGGCGCTGCTCGCATACCTGGCGCAGCGCGGCGTCGACCGGCGCAGGGGCGCGCGGCGCGGCTGGTCCTCGGTGTTGGTGCTGCTCTTCGCCGGGGCCTCGTTCGGGGTGTTCTGGTTCGCCTGGCTCTGGCTGTTCTGGTCGGTCTAGTTCTGTAGCCAGGCCCGCCAGGTCGGGATCAACGCACTCAGCAGCGCGGCCGGGTTCTCCACGTTCGGCGAATGTCTGGCGTCCGGGATGACCGCGAAGTCCGCGTCCAACCGGTCGGCCATGTCCCGCTGGCTGGCCACGGTCCACGCGTCGTCGTCCGCGCCGCACAACACCAGGCAGGGCGCGTCGAGCACGCGCAACGCGTGCGACAGCTTCGTCACCCGGTCGGGTTCATGGCGCAGTCCGTCGGCCATGCCGAGGATCGCCGGCGCCGACGAGCGCACGAACCGCTTGTGCAGGAAATCCTTGAGTTCCTGTGGCGCGTTCGCCCAACCGGGCGCGGCCGCGTCCAACTGCGCCCGCAGCTGCTCGGCCGCCTCGATGCCGCCTGCGCGCAGCACGGGCTCCTGGGTGTCCAGCATGGTGCGCCGGAATCCCGGCGGCAGTTCGCCCGGTCCGGTGTCGAGCAGCGTCAAACCGGCGACCTTCGCCCCGGCCAGCACCGCGCCGCGCGCGACCAGCCCACCGTAGGAGTGGCCGAGCAACAGGATGCGCTCACCGCCGCTGATCAGCGTCTCGATCAGTTCGGCGACCGGCTCGCCCAGCGCGTCCGGCAGGTACGCGGCCTCGTCGTCAGGGCCGACCGACTCGTACTGGCCGGGCAGGTCGACCGCGAGCGTGCCGATTCCAGCCGCCGCGATCGCGTCGAGCAACGGCACGAAGTCCTCTTTGGACCCAGTGAAGCCGGGCAGCAGCAACGCGGTCGCGCCGAGCGCGGGATCCGTGGGCGCGCGCCGCAGCGCGGCGATCGGACCGTAGCGGCCGGGCAGGTCGATCCGCGCACCACCGTGCGGGCTGATCGGGGACGGCTGCACCACCTGGCACCTCCTCCAACCGAGCGTCAGAAGACCAACAAACCCGATCGAACCACATGCCGCCAGTTGAAGCACTCAGCGCAACGCGGCCAGCGTGGATCCGCGCTGCTCAAACACCATCGGCCCGAGACTGGCCATCGCCACCGGCCCGGAGTACCCGTTTCGATTCACGCCGATCGTGCCGACCTTCGCCCCGGTGGGCACGTCGACCACCTCGATGCCGTTCGGCACCGGCAGCAGGTACTTGCCCGCGAAGGGCGTGCCGGCGCCCAGCGTGCCCTGGACCGTCCATAGTGGATGGAAGTCGGTCGCGGACAGGGCCACCGTCGACGAACCGGTGTACCAGTAGACGCCGTCCGCGTCGGTCCAGCTCGGCACCACCTGCCCGGCCGGGTTGCCCGCGAGGTCGGACTCGGGCAGGTTCAGCGGATACTGCGCCACCACCGCGCCGGTCTGGTCGTTGTACACCGCCACCCGCGTCGGGTCGTCCTGCGCGACCGCCGCGTACTGCGCGGTCATCGAGATCAGCCGCGAATTGTGCCCGCCGATGATGTTGCTGGTCACCACCGACGGCTGGTCCGCGTTGGTCGCCGTAGCCCGGTAGAAGGTGAGCCGGTCGCCCGCGTCACCGGGGCAGCGTTCGATCACGCCGATCATGCCGAACGCGGCCGACACCGTCCCGTAGGTGCAGTGCGCCCTGGGCTGCACGTTCGGGTTGTAGAAGTCCGGCACCGTGCCGTACTCCATGGTCTGCACCATGTCGTAGCGCCAGGTGTCCAGCAGCGTCGGCCCGGTCGTGGTCACGTACGTGCCGTCGGAAAGCAGCTGGGTGCCCAGCTGGGCGTCGCCGTTGCGCTGCGAGCCGCGCACGCCGGAGGTCTCGTCGAGCTCGGTGACCTCACTGCAGTTGGTCGAGCGGTGGTAGACCGCGATGACCTTGCCCCAGGTCTGCGACACCGTGCACAGGCCAAGATCACGGGTGTAGCGCCAGCGCTGATCACCGGTCAGCGGGTCGCGGCCGACGACCGAACCGTCCGCGGCGGTGGCGATGGTCGGGCCCGCGATCACCGGCACCGGCGTCGCCGAACTCGGCGCCTGCCAGACCTGCGCCAACGAGGGCGGGAACACCGTCGGACCGGCCGGAATCGCCTGGTAGGCAGGCCCGGTGACGAGCGTGGTGTTGCGGATGTCGCTGCGGTCCCACAGCACGAAACTGACCACCAGCACGGCGACCACGATGAACACCGCCGCCGCGTAGTCGGCGGGCCTGCGGAACGATCGCCGCCGGGGCACGGGCTCGTCCTCAACCAGCTCGGGCGGGTTGTCGTCCAGTTGCTGCACCGTGGTGTCCAGTCCCTGCGGTCGCCGAATTCGTCCTCGCGGCGACCTTATTACGGTCGCCGTGAGGACATCGTTTCAGGCAGGTTCAGCCGGCGTTGTTGCCCTGATCGCCGACGTCGGCTCCGGAACGCCGCCGGGTGCGCTTGCGCGGTGCCCGCTTGGCCGCCGGTTCGCCCGAGGTACTGGCTTCCTGGGTGGTCGCCTCCGGCTGGCCGCCCTCACCGTTCGGGTTCGCGCCGCGCCGGGTGCGACGCCTGCGCCGCTGCTGGCCGCCCTCGGTGCCGCCCTCGCTGGGCGCGCCACCCTCGTGCGGCTGCTTGGTCGCGGGACGCTCCGCCCCGCCCTGGCCGCTCGCCTTGGCGCCGGTCTTGCCACGTCGCCGGTTGCCATTGCTGCCGCCGCTGCCGCCGCTGCCACTGCTGCTGCCGTTGCGGCCGCGCTTGCCATGACCGCCGGACAGGTCCTCCTCGACCTCCGCCGCCAGCCCGGCCCTGGTCCGCTGGCTCAACGGCAACCTGCCGTTCGCGTCCTTCGGGATGTTCAGGTCGGCGAAGAGGTGCTCGGACGTGGAGTAGGTCTCCACCGGCTCCGGCTTGCCAAGGCCGAGGGTGTCGCTGATCATCTTCCAGCGCGCTTCCTCGTCCCAGTCCACCAGCGTCACCGCGACACCTTCGCGGCCGGCCCGGCCGGTGCGGCCGATCCGGTGCACGTAGGCGTTCTCGTCCTCGGGGCACTGGTAGTTGATGACGTGCGTGATGCCCTCGATGTCGATGCCACGAGCGGCGACGTCGGTGGCAACCAGCGTGTCGACCTTGCCCGACCGGAACGCGC
This sequence comes from Pseudonocardiaceae bacterium, assembly GCA_036494465.1. Taxonomy (GTDB): domain Bacteria; phylum Actinomycetota; class Actinomycetes; order Mycobacteriales; family Pseudonocardiaceae; genus CAJCJE01. The sequence continues at coordinate 111,509 of DASXOJ010000086.1, read as the reverse complement.
GCAGCGCCTGCTCACGCCCGCCCTGACCGAGGTCGCCGTGCACGGCGGCGGCGGCGAAACCGCGCTCGGTCAGGTCGTCGGACAGCTTCTGCGCGGTGCGCTTGGTCCTGGTGAAGATCAACGTCAGACCGCGGTCCGTCGCCTGCAGCGACCTGGCGACGACCTCGACCTTGTCCATGGCGTGCGCCCGGTAGACGAACTGGGCGGTGCGCTCGTGGATGGCGCCCGCGTCGTTCTCCTCGGCCCGGATGTGCGTCGGCTGGTTCAGGAACGTCCTGGCCAGCGTGATGATCGGGCCCGGCATGGTCGCCGAGAACAGCATGGTCTGCCGCTCGTCCGGCATCATCCGCAAGATCCGCTCGACATCGGGCAGGAAGCCCAGATCGAGCATTTCGTCGGCCTCGTCCAAGACCAGACTGCTCACCTTGCCCAGCACCAGATGCCGCTGCTCGGCCAGGTCGAGCAGTCGGCCCGGGGTGCCGATGACCAGGTCGACGCCCTTGCGCAGTGCCGCGACCTGCGGCTCGTAGGGCCTGCCGCCGTAGATGGCGACGGTGCGCACGCCAAGGTGCTTGCCTGCGTCGGTGATGTCGTGCGAGACCTGTAGTGCCAGCTCACGGGTCGGCACCACGATCAGGGCCTGCGGTGTGCCGTCACCCGGCACCGTCAGCCGCTGGAGCATCGGCACGCCGAAGCCGAGGGTCTTGCCGGTGCCCGTGCGGGCCTGGCCGATCAGGTCCTCGCCGGCCAGCGCCAGCGGCAGGGTCAGTTCCTGGATGGCGAAGGTTCGTTCGATCCCGGCCTCGGCAAGGGCCTTCACGATCTCGTCGCGAACGCCCAGCTCGGCGAAGGTCGGGGAGTCCGTGCGGACCGGAGCACCGGCCTGCAACGGGTGCGAAGTGTCCGCTTCGGACACTCCGGCTTCACTGTGCTGCAAAGAGACCGGGCCGAGCTGATTGCTCTCGTCCGACTCGATTGTGTTGTTGGTCACGTTTTGGTGATCGCCTCTCTAGTTCCAGCACGCACTGGCCTGGACGGGCCCGTCAACCGCGCCGCGAGCCGGCTCCTTGACCGGCGACGCGCGGGAGGGACCAACGAGGTGTGCGCGCACCTTCCACGTGGCAGGCACGCTGCGTTGTTCAGCTGCCGTAGTGGTCATCCACCCGAACCCGCCCGAGCGACCCCGCTGCAAAGCGAGGCGCGAGCCGCGAAAAAGCGCTGACCCGCGTCGACGAGCGTCGAGTTCCTGCGCAGTCTACCTGCTCGATGCCGATCAGCCCGGCGGATTGGTCTGATCGTCGGCGCGGCGATTGCGCCGAAGACACGCTCGGCGCCCGTCGACGCGACGGCCGATACCCTCACCGGCATGAGTGACGCCGACTCGAATCCGCCCTCGGCCCCGGCCGGCCCGCTCGATGCCGGAGTTGCCGATCTGCTCGGCGTACTCGCCTACGGTGAATTGTCCGCGTTCGACCGGATGGCCGAGGACGCGCGCGAATCCCCGACCCTCGCCGGCCGCGCCGCCCTGTCCGAAATGGCCTCGGCCGAGATGGCGCACTACGCGATGCTGGAGCGCTACCTGGCCGAGCACGGCGTCGTCGTCGAGGAAGCCATGACGCCGTTCGTCGCCTTCTTCGACAACTTCCACCGGCTCACCGCGCCGCGAACCTGGCTGGAGTCGTTGGTCAAGGCCTACGTCGGCGACGGCCTCGCCGCCGAGCTGTACCGCGAGATGGCGCACTGGCTCGACGAGCCCACCGGCGAACTCGTCCGCGCCGTGCTCGCCGACACCGGCCACTCCGCGTTCGCCGAACGCGAGATCAAAGCCGCCTGCGCGGCGGATGCCACCGTGCGCGACCGGCTCACCCTCTGGGGCCGCAGGCTGCTCGGCGAGGCACTGACCCAGAGCCAGCACGTGGTGGCCGAACGGGACGGGCTCGCGGAGCTGATCGTGTCCGGCTCCGGTGACCTGGCAGGCATCGCCGCGCTGTTCCGGCGCATGCAGCAAAGTCACGCCAGGCGGATGGCCGCCCTGGGCCTCGGCTGAGCCCTCGGCTGATAGCGAACACGCCTGTGACGCAGTCGCGGCAGCGCGGTTGCTTCTCAGGGCATCGACTACTCTGCGAATAAGCAACGTCAGTTCGAACCGGAGGTCAGCGTGGAGATCAAGATCGGCGTCGCGGAGAGCCCCCGGGAGCTCGTCTTGTCGAGTTCGCAGACGCCGGATGAGATCGAGAAGCTGGTCGGCGAGGCGCTGAAGGACGACAAGAGCGTGCTGAGCCTCACCGACGAGAAGGGCCGCCGCGTCGTGGTCCCGGTCTCCCGCATCGCCTACGTGGACATCGCACCCGCCGACGTGCGCAAGGTCGGTTTCATCGGCGGCAGCTGAACCAGCGCCCCAGCACACGAAGAAGCCGGACGGGTCCGCCCCGCCCGGCTTTCTCATGTTCATGTTCAGTTGCCGACCGGCAACTCGCCCTCCAGCTCCGCGAGCGTGGTCGGCACCGCGAACGGCGGCGTGCTCGCGCCCATGATCCGGTAGCGGTCCCACGGATCCGGATCGGACAGTTCCCCCTCGGCCTCGCCCCCCGGCGTGCGCAGCGCCGCCGCGCGCTTGCGTCCAGCCAGCAGCGCGCTCAGTTCCGCGTTCTGCCGCACCCGCCCGTACCAGCGGTAACGCCCGTCGATCGGCTGGAAGTGACCGCGCAGCTCGACGTCGACCGCCAGCTCCCACTCGTCGATGATCAGCGTCGCCGGGCCGGTGTAGCCGTCTTCGTCATCCATGTCGGTCCCCTTCGTTCTCCTCAGGCGTTCTCTTCAGCCGCCGACGATCAGCCGCAGCTGCGAGGTCAGCGACAGCGGCTTGTGCGGGTCGAGCACGATTCCGCCCGAGCGCAGCACGCCGTCGATGCCGTGCCAGATCAGCATGGTCAGGTGTTCGGTGAGCTGGTCACGGGTCATCGCGGCCGGGTGTTCCAGCCACCATTCGCCCGCGCCCTGGACCAGCCCGACGATGCCGTACGCGGACGGTCCGGCCAGCGAGGTGTCCATCCGGAACAACTTCAGGTACGCCTCGAGCAGATCGGAGAGCACCGCGGCGATCTTGGTCTTGTCCTGCTGGACGAGGTCCTGTTTGGCCGGGTGCGGTCGCAGCACCAGGAACCGGTAGAGCTCCCGGTACTCGTCGACGAACCGGACATAACATCCGACCGCGCGGCGGATCCGGTCGTAGATGGGACCGTCGTCGGCGAGCGCGGGCACGATTTCCGCCATGAGCAGCTCGGTCGCGCGGGTGCCGACGGCGAGGTAGAGGTCGGCCTTGTCGGCGAAGTGCCGGTAGAGCACGGGTTTGGTCACGCCAGCCTCGGCCGCGATCTCGTCCATGCCCACGTCCGGGCCGTGCCTGCCGATCGCTCTGATGGTCGCGTCGACGAACGCTTCCCGGCGCGATTCCCGGTGCGCCCGCCAGCGTTCACTGCGTGCGTCTGCCACGCGTTCTCCTCTCCCGAGGGCCCTCTTGACAGATCGCACCATGCGCTGCACGCTACCACAAGTAACAGTTACCGGAAGTCACAGTTACTCGGAGTCCGGACAAGCGATTTCGACGAGGGAGCGGACATGAGTCGTGCGGTGGAGGTCGCCAAGGTCGCCGACCGGGAAAAGACGGCGGAGCGCCTGCTCAAATCGTCGGCGGACAAGTTCTACGACCCCGATGTCGACATCGACTGGGCCGCGCCCATCGTCGATGGCAAGTACTTCCAGCCCGAACACCGCGTCTCGCTCTACGGCACCTACCTGTGGGACCGGCTCACTCCGGAACAGCGCATCGAACTCGGCAAACACGAGGTCGCCAGCGTCGCCAGCAACGGCATCTGGTTCGAGCTGCTGCTGATCCAGATGCTGGTCAACGACGCGTACAGCAAGGACCCGACCACCAACCATGTCCGCTACGCGCTGACTGAGATCGCGGACGAATGCCGTCACTCGACCATGTTCAGCAAGGCGATCGAGCGTCTCGGCGTGCCCGCCTACGGCCCCCGCACGATCACCCACCGGCTCGGCAGGCTGCTGCCGATCATCGGCTACGGCCCGGCCCTCTACGGCTCGGTGCTGATCGTCGAGGAGCTCCTCGACCGGTTGCAGCGCGAGGCCATGGCCGACGAGAACGTCCAGCCGATGATCCGCATGGTCAACCGCATCCACGTCCTCGAAGAAGCCCGGCACGTCACCTTCGCCCGCCAGGAGGTCGTCGCGGGCATGCCAGGGTTGAGCAAGGCCGAGCTGTACTACCAGCGCTGGCTGATCGCCCAGGTCGCCTACCACGTCACGCACACGTTGATCAATCCGAAGGCGTACCGCGCGGTCGGCCTGAACCCCGAAGAGGCGTACTCGGTGGCCATGAAGAGCCCGCACTACCACGAGACCATCCGGTGGGCAGGCGAGCGGATCACGGCCTTCCTCGACGACGCCGGCCTGATCGGCGCGCCCAGCATGAAGACCTGGCACCGGTCCTTCCTGGTCGCCAAGTGACCACCACCCGCCCACCGCGCCTCACCCCGTGGGACCCGGCGACCGCGCACCGGTTCGTCACCTCGGACGGCACCGCCCTGCACATCGACGATTCGGCACCGGCGGGCGGCGCCGACCTGACCGTGATCCTGTTGCACGGCTGGACCCTCGACCACACCGAATGGCAACGCGTGGTTCCCGCCCTCACCAACGCTGTGAACCTCAGGTTGCGCGTCATCCGGTACGACCACCGCGGCCACGGCGGCTCCGCACCAGCCAAACCCGGCACCGCCACCATCGCCCAACTCGCGGACGACCTCGCCGAACTCATCGCCGACCGGGTCCGGGAAGGGCCGATCGTGCTGGTCGGCCACTCCATGGGCGGCGCGACGATCATGGCCTTCGCCGAGCGGCACCCGGAGTTGCTGGCGAGGATCGTGGGCACGGTGTTCGTCGCCACCACCTCCGGTGGCCTGAGCAACCTGACCTACGGTTTGCCGCGCTGGCTGGCACCTCGGGTTTACCGCGCCGAGCAACGCGTGAACCGCAGGTTGTCAAAGATCGAGCACGGTTCGCTGATGCGCCGCACCGCCGTCATGCGACCCGCCTTGCGCTGGCTGGTCTTCGGCAAGAAACCCAACCGCCGCGACGTGGCCGACACCGCAGGCCAACTCGGCCGGGGCAACCCCGCGAGCATCGCCGGTTTCCGGCTGTCCCTTGGCGAACACGAACGCCGCGAGGCCCTCGCCGCGCTGCGCGACAAGCCGACGATCGTGCTGGCAGGCGGTGCCGACCGGCTCCTGCCCGTGCCACACGCCCGCATCATCGCCGACGCTCTGCGCGCCGAACTCGTCATCTACCCGGACGCGGGCCACATGCTCAACGTCGAACGCACCGCGCAGGTCGCCGACCGGATAGCCCACGTCATCACGCTCGCCGGAGCCCAGCCCCGCTGATCCGGCCCCGCTGATAGGTGGCCCAGCCCCGCTGATCCGGTGCCCAGCCCCGCTGACCCAGCCGCGCCGATTCCGGCGCACCTACCGACGGGTGACGCACCTACCGATGGTCAGGCCGATCATCAGGCGCGTTCCGGGTTCTGCAGCGGATAACCACCGCCGATACCGCGCCACGCCAGCGTGGAGATCAGCGCGATCGCTTCTTCCTTGTCGATCGTGCGGTCCGCGTCCAGCCAGAACCGCGCACTGACCTGGCTCAGCCCGACCAGGCCGACGGCCAGCAGCCGCGCGCGGCTCTCGTCGAGGCCCGCGTCGGCGGTGATGGTCTCGGTGATCGCTTCGACGCTCTGTGAGGTGGCGCGCTCGATCGCGTCCTGCACGGCGGGTTCGCCGCGCAGGTCGGACTCGAACACCATGCGGAACGCCTGGCCCTCGCTGTCCACGAAGTCGAAGTAGGCGCCGACCGCGCCGCGCACCCGCGCCTTGTTGTCCGTTGTGGACTCCAGCGCGGATCTGACCCGGGAGATGAGCTCGTTGACGTGCGTTTCGACCAGCGCAAGGTAGAGCTCCAGCTTGCCGGGGAAGTGCTGGTAGAGCACCGGCTTGCTGACGCCCGCCCGTTCGGCGATCTCGTCCATGGCGGCTGCGTGGTAGCCGTTGGCCACGAACACGTCCTGCGCGGCCGCGAGCAACTGGGCGCGACGGGCGGTGCGCGGCAACCGCACTCCTCGGCTGACCGGCGCGCTGCCCTCCTGCCGCACTGTGTCAGTCAACGGACCCTCCTCGCGGTGCTGCTCGTTCGGGCCGCCTGGGATGGTGTCGGCCAATCTCCGACCTTACCCGCTGGTAATAGCGCTGGGCGAGCAATCGAGCGTACCCACTCCGTGAGAGAGCCACTCGGTGGAGAAAATTGCGGTCCTGAGTCAATCTGAACGGATGCCGTTTCTGCACACCGCCTCGCTGCCGGCCCGTCCGCAGCTCACTCGCGTCCCCTTTTCCACCTTTCCGCTGCCCCCGGTTCCGGACGCGATGCGGCCCTGGCCAGGTCGTGAACTAGAGGTTGGCGGCATCACGCTGCACGTCCGGGAGACGCCCGGCCCCGCTGACGCGCCGACCGCGCTGTACGTGCACGGGCTCGGTGGGGCGGCGACCAACTGGACCGAGTTGGCCGGCCAGCTGGCCGGTTCGGTGCGCGGCATCGCGGTCGACCTGCCCGGGTTCGGCCGGTCCAAGCCCGCGCCGGGCACGGATTTCAGCCTGCCAGCGCAGACCGAGGTGGTGCGCAAGCTGATCCTCGAGCTTGACCGCGGCCCGGTGCACCTGTTCGGCAATTCCATGGGCGGCGCCATCTCGATGATGCTCGCCGCGGCCCATCCTGAGCTGGTGCGCACGCTGACCCTGGTCTCACCCGCCATGCCCGACCTGCGGCCGGACGTGCGCAGGCTGGCCGACCCGCGCTTCGCGCTGGCGCTGATCCCGGTGGTGGGCAAGCCGATGCGCGAGTCCGTCGCCAAGATGACCGCCAAACAGCGCGCCCAGCAGTTGCTCGGCCTGTGTTTCGCGGAGCCGACCAAGGTCTCCGACGCGCGGATCGACATGGCGATCGCCGAGTACGCCGAACGCACCCAGATGCCCTGGGCGGGCCCGGCGCTGAGCGCGTCGACGCTGGCGCTGTTCCGGGCCTGGTGTGCTGCCGGCGCGCAGTCGCTGTGGTCGGTGGCGCGCCGGGTGCGGGTGCCGTCGCTGGTGGTGTGGGGCAACCAGGACCGGCTGGTGAGCGTGCGCAAGGCGCCGCGGACAGCGGAATTGCTGGCCAGGGGGCGGCTGCTGGTGCTGCCCAGGACCGGGCACGTCGCGCAGATGGAACGCCCGGCCACGGTCGCGCGGGCGACGCTGGGCATGTGGGATGCGGCCGCCGCCGGTACCTGGTGAGCTAGATCACAAGACCTTTTCTTGAGTCATTGCCGAAGCTCACCCGATCGAGTGACGACCAGGGCGCGAATTTGATAACGGTCCGGCATCGTCGGTCGGCGTGATCATGGCTACGCTGTCGTGCGTGCGGAAGGCGGCTGGCGCAAAACCCCGAGAGGTGGCGGTCCGCGCCGTCGAGGAGTCCGCTGTTCGCAGGTTGACCCAGACCGCCGAGTCGTTACGTGCTGAGCAGCGCTATCGCAGTGGCCAGCGCCGGACCGCGGCCAAGCCGCTGACCGCGTCCTGGCGACCCGAGGTCGAGGACGAGCCCGAGCGGCGGCGCAAAAGAGGCATCGGCCGGGTGCTGTCAACCTACGGTTGGCGGGTGTACGCGGTGCCGGTCCTCGTGGTGCTCAGCGTCCTCGTTCTGCTGAACACCACGCACAAAAGGTCGAACGAACCAGTCGGCGCCGCAGGCATCACCGCCGAGCAGGCGGGCCTGCCGACCGTCACCGAACAGGGCGCGGTCCCGGTCAACGCGGGCACCGGCACGGCCGTGCTGCCGACCGGCGGCACGTATCCGCAGTCCGGCGCGGGGACCTGGCGGATCCTGCCCGGCACCGGGCCGATCGTGGGCAAACAGGGCGCGGCGAAGGTCTACCACTACCAGGTGCGCGTCGAGGACGGCATCGATCCGTCCTACTACCAGGGCGACGACGCGTTCGTCAGCGCCGTGCAGAGCACGTTGTCGGACCCGCGCAGCTGGATCGCCGCAGGCACGTTCCAACTGCAACGAGTGGACGCGACGTTCGCGAAGCCCGACTTCACCATCGACCTGACCACGCCCAACACCGACCACCGGCCGGACCTGTGCGGGTTCGAGATCGGGTTCGAGGGCTCCTGCTGGGTGTTGCCCACGCACCAGGTGATCATCAACATCGCGCGCTGGGTGCGCGGCGCGCTCGCCTTCAACGGCGACCTCGGCCTCTACCGGCAGTACGCCGTCAACCACGAGGTCGGGCACGCGTTCGGCAACCACCACGTCGGCTGTGCCACGAACGGTGGCCTCGCGCCGGTGATGATGGAGCAGAGTTTCGGCGTCGCCGACGACTACGTCTACGACGTCAACAACGCCGAACCGAGCAACCGGGGCAATGTGCAGCGCGACGGCAAGGTCTGCAAGGTCAACGCCTGGCCCTATCCGCAGGGCCCCGGTTTCCCGGCGACCGCGCCGCCCGCCGCCACGAACTGAACGGGTGTCACCCGCGTCTCGTCCATATGCTGGGAGCGGCGCCATCGGGAAGACCAGCGGCCCTCGATGTGTTGTTCGATGACAGAGACAAATCCAGAAACCGGGCCAGAAGACGCTCCGGCCGGATCGCGTTCGCGGTGCCGACCGGAAGGAATTCACGCCGATTCGGAGGAAACCGATGCCGCTCCCGCCGCTCGTAGAGCCAGCCGCGGAGCTGACCAAGGAAGAGGTCGCGCGGTACAGCCGTCACCTGATCATCCCGGACGTCGGGATGGACGGGCAGAAGCGGTTGAAGAACGCGAAGGTGCTCGTGGTCGGCGCCGGCGGACTCGGCAGTCCGGCACTGCTCTACCTGGCCGCCGCCGGGGTTGGCACGCTGGGCATCGTCGAGTTCGACGAGGTCGACGAGTCCAACCTGCAACGCCAGATCATCCACGGTCTGTCCGATGTGGGCAGGCCCAAGGCCGAGTCCGCGCGCGACTCGATCGCCGAGATCAACCCCTTCGTCAAGGTCAACCTGCACCAGGTGCACCTGACCAGTGACAACGCGCTGGACATCTTCGCCGGGTACGACCTGATCCTGGACGGCACCGACAACTTCGCCACCCGCTACCTCGTCAATGACGCGGCGGTGCTGGCCGGGAAGCCGTACGTGTGGGGTTCGATCTTCCGGTTCGAAGGCCAGGCCAGCGTGTTCTGGGAAGAGCACGGCCCGCAGTACCGCGACCTCTACCCCGAGCCGCCACCGCCCGGCATGGTGCCCTCCTGCGCGGAGGGCGGCGTCCTCGGTGTGCTGTGCGCGTCCATCGGGTCGATCATGGTCACTGAGGCGATCAAGCTGATCACCGGCATCGGTGAGACGCTGCTCGGCCGGTTGATGGTCTACGACGCGCTCGAGATGACCTATCGCACGATCAAGATCCGCAAGGACCCGAACGGCGAGAAGATCACCGAGCTCATCGACTACGACGCGTTCTGCGGCGTGGTGTCCGACGAGGCGCAGAACGCCGCCGCCGGCCACACCATCACCCCGCTGGAGCTCAAGCAGAAGATCGACGCGCACGAGAACTTCCTGCTCGTCGACGTCCGTGAACCGCACGAGTACGAGATCGTGCGCATTCCGGGCTCGGTGCTGATCCCCAAGGACCGCATCCTCTCCGGCGAGGCACTCTCCGAACTGCCGCAGGACAAGCCGCTGGTGCTGCACTGCAAGTCCGGTGCTCGCTCCGCCGAGGCGCTGGCCGCGCTGCACAAGGCCGGTTTCGCCGACGCGGTGCACGTCGGTGGTGGCGTGCTGGCGTGGGCCAAGCAGGTCGACCCAAGCCTGCCGACCTACTGAGTCACCTGCTTTTCCGCTGGGCCGGCCCAACTGGGCCGGCCCAGCGGCATTTCACCCGATCAGCGTGCGCGTTTCGGCCGGTCCACATTGGGCTGTCGGGGTGTATTCCCGGCAATTGGCCGGGGCGTCGTACCCGAACGGCACCTGGTGGCGGTAGCGTCGCGCCCCGTGACCCCAACACCCGAACCGCCGCCGGTGCACGTGCGGGCTGCCTTCGGTGCGCGTGACAGCGAGCCGGAACTGATCGACGGCGGTCCGGTGTGGCGTTGTGGCGAAGCCGCGTTGCGCCCCGCGACCAATCCCGCGCAAGCCGCCTGGGTCGGCCAGACGCTCGACGCGTTGCACGTCGACAACCTGCGGGTGGCACGACCGCTGCGGTCGACCGACGGCCGCTGGGTGGTCGGCGGCTGGGCCGCGACCCGGGTCATCGCCGGTCGCGCCGAACCACGTCACGACGAGGTCGTGTCCGTGTCCGTGCGCCTGCACCAGGCCACCTCGGCCCTGACCAGGCCCCGGTTCATCGACGCGCGCACCGACGTCTTCTCGGTCGCCGACCGGGTCACGTTCGCCGAAGAGGAAACCGTGCTCGACCCGGACCTCGGCGGCCGCCTGTTCGAGCTGCTCGCCGCCGCCCGCAAGCCGATGCAGAGTAAACCCCAGGTTGTCCACGGGGACCTGTTCGGCAACGTGCTGTTCGCAGGCTCGGCATCGCCCGCGATCATGGACTTCGAACCGTACTGGCGGCCGGCCGAATGGGCCGCCGCCGTGATCGTGGTGGACGCGCTGGCGTGGGGCGGCGCTGACGAGGAGATCCTCCAGCGCTGGTCGCACCTGCCGGACTGGCCGCAGGCGTTGTTGCGCGCCTTACTCTTCCGGCTCGCCGTGCACGCGCTGCACCCGTACTCCACGACCCGCTCGTTGCGTGGCCTGGAACGGGCCGCGCACCAGATCACCGAACTGCAATAGTCACCGGAACTGGGGGAGTTTCCGATGTCGCTGATCGTGCCCACCGCCGACGGCACTGTCATGGTCCGCGCCGACGAGGCCGAGATCCTGTCTCAGGGCCCGTCCACCATCCGCCTGCTCGCCGACTCCAACGACACCAAGGGCGCGCTGAGCACCCAGATCGTCCAGTTGGGACGCAACGTTCCCGGCGCGATCCCGCACCGCCACGACAAGTCGGCGGAATGTTCTACATCCTCGACGGCGTCGTGGACGTCCTGTCCGGCACCGACGTCGTCCGCGCCAACAAGGGCGACCTGCTGGTCGTCCCCGCCGGGGTGCCGCACGCGTTCGGCGCGGCCGGCGGACACGGCGCCGAACTGCTGATCGTGATCACGCCCGGCGTGAGCGTTTCGAATACTTCCGCCACCTCGGCCGTATCGCGCGCGGCGAAGTACCCCGCGAAAGCCTGCTGGCAGAGCAGGAACGCTACGACACCCACTTCTTGACATCGCCGGAGTGGGATGTGAACCGCGCGGCCACACCAGTTGATCTCGCGGAATAATTGCACGCTCAACTACATTGACGGGTACATGGGTCGCCGAACCGGCGGCCACCGGCCAAGGAGGTCGACATGCCTGCCGTCACCGCGGACACCCTGACCCTGCCCCGCCTGCCCGAACTGCCGGTCACCGAGACCAGTTGGCGTCCGGTCGGCAAGATCGTGCACGCCCAGACCTTCTACGAAGGCGAAGGCTTCAAGGTCCGGCGGCCGTTCCCCGGCGTCGACCTGGCGCTCGCTGACCCGTTCCTGCTGCTCGACCACATGGGCGCCGTCGAATACGGCCCCGGTGAAGCCAAAGGCGCGCCGTGGCACCCGCACCGCGGCTTCGAAACCGTCACCTACATGATCGACGGCGCCATGGAGCACACCGACTCCATCGGCGGTGGCGGTGTGATCACCGACGGAGCGACCCAGTGGATGACCGCGGGCGCCGGCATCCTGCACAACGAACTCCCGCCACAGGAACTCGTCACCAGGGGCGGCCTGTTCCACGGCGCCCAGCTCTGGGTCAACCTGCCGACGTCCTTGAAGTGGACCAACCCGCGCTACCAGGACATCAAGGCCCGCGACGCGGTGCTGCTCGCCAGCGACGACGGCGGCGCACTCGTCCGGATCATCGCGGGTGACCTGGCAGGCCACACCGGCCCCGGCTCGACGTGGACGCCCATCACCTACGTCCACGCCACCGTCAGTCCCGGCGCGCGGCTCGCCCTGCCGTGGCACCCCGACTTCAACGCCCTGGTCTATGTCCTGTCCGGACGCGGCACGGTCGGCGCCGAAGCACGCCCGCTGGACGAGGGTGAACTTGCGGTGTTCGGCCCCGGCGACGCGCTGACCATGCGCGCCGCGGACAGCCAGCCGTCGGCAAGCAAGAACGGCTGGGAGATCCTGGTGCTCGGCGGCCGCCCCCTCAACGAACCTGTCGCCCGCTACGGCCCGTTCGTGATGAACATCCGCGCCGAGATCATCCAGGCCGTCGAAGACTTCAACGCGGGCCGCATGGGCACCAACCCCGCCGAACACCTGGCTCACCGATCGGCAGAAGACCAGCAGCTCTGACTCAGAACAACCCGCCCGAGGCGTCCTTCATCCGGGCCTCGAGAACTGCCTCCCACCGGTACTTCTTCAGATCGACGCGCTCCCCGTCGGCAAGAACCCCCTCGCCGCGCAACAACTCCAGCTGCTCCCTGGCCAGATGTGGCGCGGGGGTGCCGTCCGCGCGGATCACCCGCTGCCACGGCAGGTCGTGCCCGTCCTCCGACAACACCCGGCCGACCAGCCGAGGCGACGGCGCCTTGGCCAGCTCCGCAATGTCGCCGTAGGTCGTCACCCGCCCTGCCGGGATCGACCTGATGATCTCCCGAATGTGTTCGTGTATCTGCTCGTCCACACCTACCCCTTGGCAACAAACTGGTTCACGAGTTCTCCCGTGTCCTCCGGACGTTCCAGATACACCATGTGTCCGACATCCAGGTCGACCAGATCGAAGTCCGGGCCGAGAACGAGCTGGCAACCGCTGATGAACGCCGAACTCACATACTGCTCGCGTAACGCGCGGATGACCATGGTCGGGGTACCCGGATGCGGCAGCACCGGCGCACGCGTCATCTCGCTCCACGCGGTCGCCACAGCCGGTGCGCAATACCGGAACCGCCATTCCCCGCCGAACTGTTCCAGGTGCTCGGAGAGTTCCGAGTAGACGGTCTCGTCCGACGCCGTCGGCCAGTCGTAGCGCTGCGCCTCCCAGGCTTCCCGCTGATTGGCGAACCGCCGCTGTGGGACTTCAGCGCGCTCCAGCGCGAGGGCCGGACTCAACCCCACCGCCGGATCGAGCAGCACCAGCTTGCTGATCCGCCCCGGCGCCAACCGATGCAGGTGCAACGCAACCGCGCCGCCGAACGAGTGCGCCAGTACCGGTACCGCGTCCAGCCCGTACCCGTCGATGACCGAGAGCAGATCGGCGGCGTGCTGCTCCAGCGTCCACGGCGGCAACGACGCCGAGCGCCCGTGTCCGCGCAGGTCGGGCGCGATGACGCGGTAGCGCGCCAACTGCTGCTGCGCGAACGCCGCCCAGCGCGCGCCGTGGCCGGTCACGCCGTGCACGGCGAGCAGCGGAGGGCCGCCTGCCGGTCCGTACTGGTGGACGTGCAGCGGGATGGCCATGGTGTGCATGCTCGCATCCGCGTGAACCTGGCGTTGTCACAACGTCGGTTTGTGTGTCCTGCGCAGCAGCCACGCCGACGACGCGAACAGTGCCACCGCGAAACAAGCAGGCCCCACGGTCTCGACAACCTTGTGCTGACTCGCGAAGACAGCGGTGTCGAACACCTGCTCAGCTCCGGCCAGTGCCAGAAAGTACCCAAGCGGCCGCCAGGCCCGCAGCCCGACGAGCAACAGCAGCGCTGCGGTCAGCGGCACATTCCGCGCGGCGAGATAGACGCTCGCCTGCCGCGCGGTCTGGATGGCGTCGCCGCTGACCAGCAGCCGCGGATCGCGGAAGGTCAGCACGCCGAGCAGCACAGTCGTCCCCGCCGTGGCGACCGTGACCCCGACGACCAGACCTTTGCCAACTCGATCGGTATCCAAATGATTAGGTAGCCGAATCATAAGGTGACGATAGCATCAGGTCGTGGCCGCACAAGAGTCCGTCGCATCGAGCGTGACCTTCCTGCTCGGCAAAATCGCCGGTATCAGCACCAGTCGCTTCGCCGAGCGCATCGCCGAACTGGGCCTCCGCCCGCGTCACTGCGGCGTCCTCGAATGGCTCGGTGCTGCCCCCGCGACCCAACTCGACCTGGCCAGAGCCCTGGGCGTGACGCCAAGCGTCATCGTCGACATGCTCGACGAACTCGAAACCCTCGACGCCGTGCGCCGCAACCGCGACCCGGCGGACCGTCGCCGTCAGATAGTCGAACTGACTCCAACCGGCCGCGCCCTGATCACCAAAGCCGCCCACGCAGCCCACCAGGTCGAAGCCGAACTGCTCACCAACCTCGACCCCGCCCGCCGCACAGAGCTCCTGGTCACCCTCCGTCAACTGGCCCAAGAAAACGGTTTCCCAACCGGCTCGCCCGATGCGTAGGCGGGGTCACGGAGCGTGTTTCTTTTGGGGTGCGATGCGCGCCAGCCGCAGATGCCCGCGGGCAATATCGCCATTCGGCGCCAATTGATCTTGCTCTACCGTCATCATGAAGTCCAAGGTTGTGCGTTCTGCATCGTGTAGGCCGTTCGTCCTGGTGGGACCGCGCCAGGAGAAGACTTACGGTATGCTGAACTGCCGTTACGTACTGTCACGGGGAGGATTGCTGGTATGCCGCAGATGAGTCTCGGCAACGGCTACACGATCGACCTGGCCGACGGCTGGACCTTCGTCCACGCGCTCCAGGACTCGCTCAGGGAAGTGCAGGACGGGTATCAGAAGAACGTTGCGAGTATGCGCATGATGGCGCCGGGCAACGATGCGCACAGTGGCTCCTTCATTTCTAGTATGAGCCAGAAATACGTAGAGGCTCATCATGATTGGTATACGGCCAAGGTCAACCAGTTGGGCACCATGATCGACAATATGACTGGGATTCTCCAGCAATACGGAATTGCGGAAACCGCGAACACGATTCAGTGGCAAGCGCCCGAGACTTACAATCCGAACGATAGTTCGGGCGACATCCCTAGGGGGCATGGTGCGGTCTAAGGTCCTTGCCTCCCTGGCGATGGGCGGCGTTGCCTTCGTTATGGTTGCGGGCTGCACGCCCGGTTCGACTGGTTCGGCAGTTCCATCGTCGGGTTCGAGTAGTTCTCCAGCGACATCCGCTGCTCCGAAGTCGGAGATTGCTGACCCGCTCAGTGTCGATAAACTTGCCGGTGATATCTGTTCTGGATTTACTGACGCGCAGCTCGCGCCCTATCTGGGTGAGCTCAATGGTAAGGATGCAAGCACGGTCGGCAACGGCCCGCTCTGCACCTTCCGGCCTAAGGACCCTCTGGGGCCTACTGTTGGTGGCGCCGTTGCGAACATATCGGCGCCGACGCAGGAGGCGCTCTACGAGTCGCAGCGTGGGTTCGCTTGGCGGCAGAAGATCTCGCCCATTGCCGGGTATCCGGCTGTGGACGCTTCCCTCGCAGGCAATCCTACTGACCCCGCACAGGGTGGCGACTGTTCAACCGATGTAGCGGTCAATGACAAGCAGTACATCGGTGTCGATTTCTCGGTCACGAACAAGTCTGATCCAAATTTCGCCAAGGCGTGCACAATTTCTGAGGCGCTGGCGGCGCTTTTGGTTCAAAATATCAAGTCGGGTGGGGCCTGATGGGTGCCAGTCTGTACGACCAGTTCCACACCAACGTGAATGGTGTCGGTTCGTTGAACGACGGCAGTGCGTCCCTCATGAACCAGCAGTTGGTGTACGAGTCCGCTCGAGACAACATCACCCAGGCGCTGAGCGGGATCAAGGCGACGTACACCGGCGCCGCTGCCGACAACATGGGTGGCGCATTTTCATCATTGTCGGACTCTTTCAACGACGGCGCGAATCTTGCTGGTAGTGCATCTGCCGCGACCGACTTTCAAGCGAACAGCTTCTCGACTGCGCAGGGGAGCATCACGAAGAGCGTTCCGGTTCCGGATGCCCCATGGTACGAACCCGTCGACCCGTGGAACACGGATCACGACGACGCCGTGAACAAGAACTCGCAGATCGACTCGGCGAACGAAGCCGCGTACAACTCCTATGGCAGTGACACGACCAGCAACGTGAACTTCGTGGAGGCTCCGCCTGCTGACAGCTCCGGTTTGGGGAGCTTCGCGGTTCAGCAGCAGGGGCCTGGCAGCACCGTCGGCACAGGCTCGGGTGCGCCCTCCGCTGGTGGTTCCGGCGGCGGTGGCGGCAGCTATGGCGGCTCTCGCGGTGGTTCGGGTGCGGGCGGTAGCGGCGGTGGATACACGCCGCCGACTGGCGCGGGTGCGTCTGGGCCTGGTGGGGCTGGCGGGAGCGGTTCTGGCGGCAGCCCGTCCGGCTCGACGAGTACTTCTGGCTACCCCGGTACGAACCCGAGCGGTTCTGGGCCTGGCGGCGGTAACTACCCCGGCTCGGGCTATCCCGGTTCGCAGTATCCGGGCGGTGGGCCCGGTGGCTCGCAGGGCGGCAACTATCCGGGTGGCCAGTACAACGGCAGTGGTCCCGGTGGGATGGGCCCGATGGGCGGCTATTCCGGTGGTGGTGGCGGTGGCTACGGCGGCGGTAGTGGCGGCGGATCCGGTGCCGGCGGCGGGCGCGGTGGCTTTGGTCCGGGCGGTGCCGAGAGCGCCGAGTCCAGTAGCGGGCTTGGTGGCGCTGGGCGCGGTGGGGCCGGCGCTGGTGCCCGGTCCGGTGCTGGCATGGGTGCTGCCGAGGAAGGCGAGTTCGGCGGCGCTGGTGCTGGTGGCGCGGGCGGGCGGTCCGGTGCTGGCATGGGCGGCGGTATGGGCCGGGGCGGTGGTGGCCGCGGCGGCCAGGACGAGGAGCACAAGACTGCCGGTTACCTGGTCAACGAGGAAAACGGCAACATGATCATTGGCGACTTCGATCCGGTCGCTCCGCCGGTCATCGGTGAGTAGTTCGGTCAGGGTTCCACGCGAGGGGGGTTCGGTGGCGTACGTGCCGGGCAGTTTGACGCTGTCGCGTGCCGCGTGGGGCATCGCGCGACAGCTGTCGGGTGTCGAGTCGCAGCATCCGTTGTTGCACGTGGAGTTTGTGCCGGTTGAGGACGACGAGGGCCGTCGCACCCTGAACGATGCGATGGCCGAGTTGAACGCGACCTGGGCGGCTCACGGGCGGCAGATCAGCAAGGAGTTCGTCGGCGTCCTGCGGTTGCTGGCGGCGCCGATGCGCGAGGTACACGGGTGGATCGGGTTGCACAACCGGTCGGAGATCACCGTGGTGTCGGCTGCCGACGGGGACTTCGCGGTGAGCGTGGCTGCCGATGCGGCGCGGATCTACCTGGATCCGATCGACCCGGCCAAGCTGGTCGATTCGGCGGTCGAGCTGTTGCCGAGGTATCCGGCCAGTTCGGCGCGGTCGATCTCGGTGCCGAAGGACTTCTACCAGCGGGCGACCGCCGCCGGTGCCGGCCAGCAGCGGTCCGCTGGGGGCTATCTGGTGGGCACGCAGCAGACCGCTGGTCCGGCCCGCGAGGTCGGCGCCTTGAAGACGCTGCTGGCGGGGGGCCGCAAGGGCGGCGGGCGGTTCTACGTTGCCGTGCGGGACCGGATGGGGCGGCGGCACAAGAGCGAGAAGCCGCTGACCTACCTGGATCTGGACTCGGGGCGGGTGTTGTTCTGGGAGCAGCAGAACTCGGCCGGGGAGCCGTGGTTGGTGGCTGCGCCTGCCACGCCTGTCTCGATCGCCGCTGATTTGAACGCGCTGCTGGACCAGATGTAACGACACGAGCGGTGGGGGCTGCGCGGTCTGGTGGGGGCGGCGTGGTTCCATCTTTTGGTGGCGCCCGTGACTTCCCCCGATGCGGCACCTGACGACGTTGCTCCCGGCAGCGTCGGCGGGCGCTTCGCGGTTACCGGGCGGCAGGCTCCGCTGCTGGTCAGGCGGGTTGTCGACGATCCCGCGAACCTGGAATGGGACGAGGCGGGCCAACGCGTCCTGGCGCATGAGCGCGGGTTTCTCCGGGTTCTGGGTGGGCCGGGTACCGGGAAGACGACGCTGATCGCGGAGCTGGTCGCGGATCGGATCCGGCGGGGCGTCGATCCTGAGCACATCCTGGTGCTGACCACCAGCCGGCGGGCGGCGATGGCACTGCGGGCCCGGGTGACGCGGCTGCTGGCCGATCCGGCCGCGCGTGAGCTGCGGATCGCGCGGGAGCCGCTCGTGCGGACCGTGCACTCGTACGCGTTCGGGGTGTTGCGGTTGCAGGCAGCCCTCGCCGAGTCACCCGCTCCTCGGTTGTTGGCCGGACCGGAACAGGACGCGGTCGTGCGCGAGCTGCTGGCGGGCGATGTGGAGGACGGCGCGCCGGACTGGCCCGCTCGATTGCGACCTGCGTTGACGGTGCCGGGGTTCGCCGCCGAGCTGCGGGATCTGTTGTTGCGGGCGGCGGAGCGGGGGCTGGGGCCGGACGATCTGGTCGACCTCGGCCGGGCGCATGGGCGGGACGAGTGGGTCGCTGCCGGGGTGTTCTGGCGGCAGTATGAGCAGGTCACGTTGTTGCAGGCGGGGGATGCGCCCGCGTTCGATGCCGCCGAGTTGGTTTCCGCCGCGTTGGGGGCCTTCCAGACGGACGACGAGTTGCGTGGACGCGAGCAGGAGCGGGTTCGGCATTTGTTCGTCGACGACGCGCAACACCTTGATCCGCAGCAGTTCGAGCTGATCGGCGGGCTCGCCGGGACCGCGGCCGAGTTCGTGTTGTTCGGGGATCCGGATCAGGCTGTCTTTTCCTTCCGCGGCGCGGATTCTCGGCTGCTGGTGGATGTCGACGCGGATCGGACCGCCGTGCTGCGGCTTGATCGGCGAATGTCGGCTCGGGTGCGGGCGGCGGTGCAGCGGTTGGCGGCCCGGCTGCCGGGGGCTGGTTCGGGGCGCGAGTCGTTCGGGGCGCGGACCGAGGATCCGGACGCCGGACGGGTCACCGTGCGGTTGTTCGCTTCTGCCGCGCAGGAAGCTGCCTGGGTGGCCGATCAACTGCGCCGGGCGCATCTTGTCGACGGCGTGCCGTGGGCGGAGATGGCTGTTGTCGTCCGGTCGACGGTTCGGTCGCTGCCGGTGTTGCGGCGGGCGCTGCTGGCGGCGGGCGTGCCGGTGGCTTCGCCTGGGGATGACGTGCCGTTGATGCGGCATTCGGTGGTTCGGCCGCTGCTGGAGTTGGTGCGTGCGGCGGATTCCGGGCTGCCGCTGGACGAGGACACCGCGGTTTTCCTGCTTTCCGGGCCGTTGGGTGGCGCGGATCCGTTGGCGTTGCGGCGGTTGCGGCGCGGACTGCGTCGGCTTGAGCTGGCCAGTGGCGGCGATCGGGGCAGCGGTGCGCTACTCGTCGAAGCGCTGGAATCCGGCGATGTGCTGGCGGCGTTGGAGGAGGGGGCGGCCCGGCCGGTTCGGCATGTCGGTGCCTTGCTGGAGGTCGCCCGCGAATCGATCGCAGCGCGCGACGGCGTCGAGACGGTGTTGTGGAAGCTGTGGCAGGCCAGTGGGTTGGAGCGGCAGCTGGTCGCCCGGTCGACGCGCAGTGGGCCGGTCGGGGTGCAGGCGGACCGCGACCTGGACGCGGTGCTGGTGTTGTTCGACACCGCTGCCCGGTATCACGAGCGGTTGCCTGGCGCGCAGGTCGGCGCGTTCGTCGAATACCTTGCCGCGCAACAGATCGTCGGCGACACGCTCGCGCCCTCCGCGCAGGTCGGCGACTCGGTTTCGGTGTTGACCGCGCATGCTTCGGCCGGTCGCGAGTGGACACTGGTGGCCGTGCCGAGCGTGCAGGAGGGGAGTTGGCCGGACCTGCGGTTGCGGGGGTCGTTGCTCGGAGTCGAGCGGCTTGTGGACCTGGTCGCGGGTATTGATCCGGATACCCAGCTGTCTGCGACGGCGCCGATTCTGGCTGAGGAGCGGCGGTTGTTGCTGGTTGCCACGAGCCGGGCTCGGGAGACGTTGCTGGTGACCGCGATTCGGGGGGAGGACGAGCAGCCGTCACGATTCCTGGATGAGCTGGACGGGACGACGAGCGATCCGGCTGCGGTGGCGCGACCGGTTCCGGCGACTCAGCGGGCGTTGTCGCTGGCCGACGTGGTCGGCGAACTGCGGCGGGTGGTGTGCGGTGAGGTGGAGAGCGCCGATCGACGGGAGCGGGCGGCCGCGCAGCTCGCCCGGCTGGCCAAGGCGGGCGTGCCGGGGGCCGATCCACGTACCTGGTATGGGCTCGCCGACGTGTCGACCATCGATCCGTTGTGGACGGACGAGGACGAGGTGCGGGTTTCGCCGTCGACCGTCGAGGTGTTGACGAAGTGTCCGTTGCGGTGGCTGGTGGAGCGGCATGGGGGCACCGACACTGCTGAACTTCCTTCTATTACTGGGAGTTTGGTGCATGCGTTGGCGCAGGCGGCGGCCGAGGGGGCCGATCCGGAGAAGTTGCGGGTTGCGCTTGATCAGGCTTGGGCGACCGTCGACGCTGGTGCGCCGTGGTTCTCTCGACGGGAACGGCAGCGCATCGAACGGATGGTGGACGCGTTCCGCGACTGGATGTCGTCCTCGCGCGCGGAGCTGAGTCAGGTCGCGGTCGAGTGGGGCTTGGACATCAAGGTTCAACCGGATGAGGAACAGGCCAAGCCTGGACCGTGGTTGCGGGTTCGTGGGCGGGTGGACCGGTTGGAGGTGGACCGGGAGGGGCGGCCGGTCGTCATCGACATCAAGACCGGGAAGAATCCGCCTACCAGGGCCGCTGCCGAGCAACATCCACAGTTGGCCGTTTACCAGTTGGCGGCCGCGCTGGGGGCCTTCGATGACTTGGGGCTGTCCACTGAGCCTGGCGGGGCCCGGCTGCTTTATCTGGCCAAGCAGACGAAGAAGGGGCCCACTGAGCTCGCGCAGCAACCACTTGACGAGCCTGCCGTGAACGAGTGGTTGACAGTGGTACGGGATGCGGCATCGGCGTGTACTGGGCCGGAGTACACGGCGACGGTGAACTCCGACTGTGATCGGTGTCCGGCGCGCACGACCTGCCCGGTGCATTCGCAGGGGCGCCAGGTGGGCGAGTGAGCTTCGTCGATCCGCTGGAGTTGGCTTCGGCGCTGGGTCTGCCGCAGCCGACACCGGAACAGGCCGCGGTCATCGCCGCGCCGATCGAGCCGACGCTGGTCGTGGCGGGCGCGGGCGCTGGCAAGACGGAGACCATGGCGGCGCGGGTGGTGTGGCTGGTCGCCAATGGCCTGGTCACGCCGGATCGCGTGCTGGGCTTGACGTTCACGCGCAAGGCGGCGCGGCAGCTGTCCGATCGGGTGCGGGCGCGGTTGCGGCGGCTGGCCGGGTCGCCGTTGCTGGATCGGGTCGATCCTGGTGGCGAGCGGCGGTTGGCGGTGCTCTCCGGGGAACCGACCGTGCTCACGTATCACGCCTACGCGGGGCGGCTCGTTGCCGAGCACGGGTTGCGGCTGCCGGTCGAGCCGGGGTCGCGGCTGCTGACCGAGACGGCTTCCTGGCAACTGGCGCACCGCGTCGTGAGCACCTGGACCCAGGATCTGGACACCGACCGGATACCTGCGACGGTCACCGGTTACCTGTTGAAGCTGGCAGGCGAGCTCGCCGAGCACCTGCTGGAGCCGGACGCGCTGCGCGGGCACGCGCGCTGGCTGGTCGGGATCATCGAGAACGCGCCGAAGACCAAACGGCAGGGTGACGCGCTGCCGGAGAAGTTGCTGGAAGTGATTGCGGCGCAACGGTTGCGGGTGGCGTTGTTGCCGATGGTCGAGGAGTACGCGGCCGCCAAGCGGCGGATCGGCGCACTGGATTTCGCCGATCAGATGGCGGCCGCCGCCATTGTCACGGCCACGCATCCGCAGGTGCCGTTGGGCGAGCGGGAGCGCTATGGCGCGGTGCTGCTCGACGAGTACCAGGACACCGGACATTCGCAGCGCGTGCTGCTCAGGTCGTTGTTCGGCGATCCCGAGTTGACCGCGGTCCCGGTCACCGCCGTCGGTGACCCCGCCCAGGCGATCTACGGGTGGCGGGGCGCGAGCGCGGCCAACCTTCCCCGGTTCACCGAGGACTTTCCGCGCGTCGTCGACGGGAATCGGTTGCCCGCACGGAGATTCGGGCTGATGACGAGCTTCCGGAATCCGCCGGAGGTGCTGGCGCTGGCCAATGTTGCCGCTGGCCCGTTGCGGGCGGCGGGGTTGGACGTCGACGACCTGCGACCGATGCCGGGCGCGGCGCCGGGCGACGTGCGGTGCGCGTTGTGGGAGGACGTGCGGCAGGAGCGCGAGTGGGTGGCGGATCAGATCGCGCGGCGCTGGTTCGCCTACACCGAGGCGACCGGTGCCCCGCCGACGGCCGCGGTGCTGGTTCGGCGGCGGGCGGACATGGCGGAGCTCGCGGCGGCGTTGCGGGCGCGGGATCTGCCGGTCGAGGTCGTCGGTATCGGCGGGTTGCTCGCCGAGCCGGAGGTGCGGGATCTGGTCAGCGCCTTGCGGTTGCTGGTCGATCCGCTGGCGGGCACGGCTGCCGCGCGCCTGCTGACCGGGTCGCGGTGGCGGTTGGGGGCCGCGGACCTGGCCGCGCTGTGGGCTCGCGCCGGTGAACTGGGCGGCGGACGACCTGGCGGAGCCACGCTGGCCGACGCCTTGCCGCCGGAGCAGGCGGAACAGGCAGGGCTTGCCGATGCCTTGGATGATCCGGGGGATCCGGCCAACTATTCGATGGACGGGTACCGGCGGCTGCGGCTGCTCGGCGGTGAGCTGACCGCGCTGCGGCGACGGCTGGAGGCACCGCTGCCGGAACTGGTCGCGGACGTGGAACGCACGCTGTTGCTGGACATCGAGGCGATGGCGCGGCCGGGCCGGATCGGCCGGGTGCACCTGGACGCGTTCGCCGATGTGGTCAGCGACTACGCGATGGCCAGTCCGTCCGCTACCTTGCCGGCGTTGCTCGATTACCTCGCCATCGCGGAGAAGGAAGAGGACGGGCTGGAGCCGGGCGAGGTCGACGTCGCGGACGATCGGGTGCAGGTGCTCACCGTGCACGCCGCGAAAGGGCTGGAGTGGCAACTGGTCGCGTTGCCGCATCTGGTTTCCGGGGTGTTTCCTGGCAGGCGGCGCACCGCGGACTGGCTGCGGTCGGTCACCGAACTGCCCGCTGATCTGCGCGGTGACGCCGCCGACCTGCCGCGCCTGCGGTTGTCGGAAGGCGACGACCGCAAGGCCGTCACGGACGCGCTGGAACTGCACAGCGCGGAGTTCGAGGAACGACGGCTGGTCGAGGATCGCCGGCTGTTCTACGTCGGTCTGACCAGGGCGCAGCACGGCTTGTTCGTGTCCGGACACTGGTGGGGCGAGGGCGGGTTGAAGCCGAAGGGGCCATCGCCCTTCCTGACCGACGTGCACGCGGCGATCGTCGCCAGCGATTCGCCCATCGGCAGCATCGACCGATGGGCCGATCCGCCGGAGGACGACGAGCCGAACCCGTTGTCCGAGACGGTGACCAGCGCGGTATGGCCGAACGATCCGCTGGGCAACCGGCGGTTGGCGGTCATCCGCGGCGCTGAGCTGGTGCACTCGGCGATGACCGGGCCGGAACCGGAACCCGTTGCGGACGAGGACGATCCGGAGGGGTGGGCGCGCGATGTGGACGTGCTGCTCGCGGAGCGCGCCGCCGCGATCGGACGGCGGGAGCAGGTGCGGCTACCGGAGCAGTTGACGGTGAGCCAGTTGGTGCAGCTCGCCGACGATCCGGTCGCGTTGGCGCGCAGGCTGCGCAGGCCGCTGCCGTTTCCGCCGAACCCGTCGATTCGGCGCGGCACCGCCTTCCACGCCTGGTTGGAGCAGCGCTTCGGCGCGCATCGACTGTTGGATGTGGACGAGCTGCCGGGTGCCGCCGACGAGGATGCCGCGCCGGACGAGCGGCTCGACGAGCTGAAGGACGCGTTCCTGGCCAGCGAATGGGCCGACCGGACCCCGCGCGAGGTGGAGGTCTCCTTCGAGACCGAGATCGCGGGGGTGACTCTGCGCGGGCGGATGGACGCGGTCTACACGGATCCCGATGGCGGCTGGACGGTGGTCGACTGGAAGACCGGGGCGCTGCCGGAGGAGGGCGCGGCGCGGGCGCGCACGGTGCAACTGGCGGCTTACCGGCTGGCCTGGGCGGCGCTGAGCGGGAGCCCGCTGCACCAGGTGCGGGCGGCTTTTCACTATGTGGCGGTGAACCGGACGATACGGCCGGTGGACCTGCTGGACACCGACGGTTTACGAGCCCTGATCGGCGCGGTTCCGGTCGAACCGGATTAGTCGATCAGCGACGGGGAAACGTGCAGCCCGCGCACGACCCGGTCATAGAGGACTTCTTGCAGCCAACGGCCGTACAGCGACGGTCCGAACTCGACGGCGCGGTCCTCAGGAGGCACCACGACCTTGGGATTGTCGTCGTCGCCGGACACCACGCCGACGCCGTAGTAGTCGAACTCGTTGAGCGGCCACGGGTCGTTGGTGGCCAGTTCGGGCAGGATCACCGCGACCTTCGCCAGGGTGATCAGGGTGCCGCACGAGTTCAGCGCGCGGTCCGCTTCGGACTCGGTGACCAGCACGCCGACCAGGCTCACCGCGGGCAGCGGCGTCCTGTCGATGGGGCCGGGGTCGAACCAGGTCCGGAACCAGGACGGGTCGGGCTGTGGCGGCCAGCCGTTCGACCGACGCCAACGATCCACCTCAGGGTGCAGTCGAACGACCGCGGAGACCCGGTGGCCGAGAATGCCGACGTCCGGAACGACTGGACCGACCCAGCCGAGCGCGGACGCGGCGTGTTTGGGCGATAACGGCACGTGGTGATCCTACAGGTGTGGTCGTGGACGGGGCTTCGGTTCGTACGACACGAGAGTATTCCAAAAGACTTCGCGATTAATCGGTAATTTCATACATAGCGTATCTAACGATTACTCTCCGGACTTTCGGACCCGCATCGCCCAGAGCACCAGCGGCACCTGCAACGGCAACCGGCCGAACGCCACCAACCGGGCGGGCAGTGGCTTGCCCGCGCGCTGGTGGTCGAGCGCCATCTGCACGTTCGCCGGGAAAACGCCGATGAACAGCAGCGCCGCCAACAACCCCCCCAACCTGCGGAAACGTGGCACGAACAACGCTGCCGCGATCACCAGTTCCGCGACACCGGAGACGTAGGTCCAGGTGCGCGCCGAGCCGGGCAGGGCGGGCGGCACGATCGAGTCGTAGGGCTTGGGCGCCGCGAAGTGCAGCACGCCGGACCCGCCGAGCAGGGTGGCCAGTCCGATGGCCGTGCGCCGGGAAGATGGCATACCTGCACCTTGCCACGCGGTGCGCGCGGGACGTCATATCACTGGCCTGCGCCTGGCCAGATGGGTCGCGTCTGGTCCACTGGCTGGAAACCCACCCGGGTGCCGGGGTTGAACCGTTCGGTCGGCGCGATCGAGATGTCGCCAAGCGGGAGCAACAGCCGGAACACCGCACCGGGCGCGCCGACAACTGGTGGTTGATAGGCGCCAGGTGCGCTGACAACGGCTGGTTCACGGGCGCCGGGCGCGCCAACAAGCGGCGGTTCACAGGTGAGTTCGCCGCCGTGTGCCCTGGCGAACCCGCGGGCGATGGCCAGACCGAGCCCGGAACCACCGGAACGCCGGTCGCGCGCACGGTCCAAACGGACCAGACGGTCGAAAATCCGTTCCCGATCGGTCACTGGCACACCGTGTCCACTGTCGATGACCACGACTTCGGCGAAGCTGCCCGCATAGCCGAGGCGCACCGCAACGCTGCCGTCCGGTGGCGTCGCCTGTTTGGCGTTGTCCAACAGGTTGGCCAGGATCTGGGTGACCCGCGCGGGATCCGCGTAGACGGGCAGCGCGGGTCCTTCGACGGTCAGGGTGAGTTCCGGGGCGAGCAACCGGATCCGGTCGATCTGCGCGTCGGCCAGTACGTGCAGGTCCAGGTTTTCCTTGTGCAGCTCGACACCGGAGTCGATGCGGGCGAGGTCGAGGAGGTCGTCGACCAGTTGGCTGGCCCGCCGCGATTCGCGCACCAGCAGCAGTTGCAGCCGCTGGACCTCTTCCGGGTCCGCGTCGGGTGGTTGTTGCAGCACAGCCTCGGCGACGGCCTGCACGCCCGCGATCGGGGTGCGTAGCTCGTGTGCGGCATCCGCCACGAACCGCCTGGTCCGTTCGGCCGCCTCGGTCGCCGCCTGTTCGGCGCGATTGGCAGCCGCTTCGGCGCCTTCCAACGCGTCCAGCATGTCGTCGAACGCGGCGGCGGTCCGGCCGAGTTCGGTGTGTGGCTTGGTGGGCCACAGCCGCCGCCCGCGCCCGCCGCGCGCGATGGACCGGGCCAGGTTGGTCATGGCGTCCAAAGGCGACAGTGCGAGCCGGACGGTGAACAGCAGTGCCACGCCGGTGACCACGAGCGCGCCAAGGCCGGTCAGCTCAAGCAGCCTGCGCAGCCGGGTCGGCGCCGAGGTCACGGCGGCTTCGTCGACCGCGAGGGTCAGGCGGGCACCGCTGAGGCTGCCTTTGCTGAGGGTCACGGTGCGCGCGTCGAGGTCGGGCGGGACGTTCGCGCCGAGCGTGCCGAAGGTCTGGCCGTCCGGCAGCACCAACGACACCCGGACACCGCCGGTGTCCAGTTTGCGGGCGAGCGTGCGCGGGTTGGTGTTCTTGCTGACCAGTTGCTGCGCGACCACCAGTCGCGCGTTCAGCACCGCGTTGACGTCCTTGGCGGAGAACACCGTGAACAGCGCCTGGACCAGGATCACCATCGCCAGCAGCACCACGAACAGCACGCCGAGCACGAGCACGATCACCCGGTGCCGCAGCGATCCGGTCCGCAAGCCCGCGCGAGCACCAGTCGTCACCGACACCTCACCCTTCGCCGGAGCGCAGCACGTAGCCGAGGCCGCGCACGGTGTGCAGCAGCCGGGGCCCGTGTGCCTCCAGTTTCTTGCGCAACGCGCTGACGTGCACTTCCACCAGGTTCGGGTCGTAGTCCTCGTAACCCCACACCGCGGTGAGGATCTGCATCTTGGACACCACCCGGCCCCGCTGCGCGGCAAGGTAGTCCAGCAGGCGCAGCTCGGTCGCGGTGAGCTCGACCTGGGTGCCGTCGTACATGACCAGGCCGGCGTCCGCGTCCACCAGTAGTGGCCCGATCTGCACGGTGGTCGGGGTCCGGCCGAGCCTGCGCAGCACCGCCGAGACCCGGGCGACCAGCTCGGCGAGCACGAACGGCTTGATCACGTAGTCGTCGGCGCCGTTGGACAGGCCCCGCAACCGGTCGGACACACCGTCGCGCGCGGTGACAACCACGACGCCCGCCGTCGAGTGGCGCCGGACCACGTCGAGCAGGGTGAACCCGTCGCGGCCGGGCAGCATCAGGTCGAGCACGACGAGGTCGGGCCGGAACCTGGTCAGGTCGGACTCCAGTTCGCGGCCGTCCGGCCTGGCCAGCACCTCGTGGCCGCGTTCGCCGAGCGCCGAGCACATGGCGGCGCGGATCGCCTCGGCATCCTCGATGACCAGGATGCGCGCGCCGGTCGGGGCCGAGGTCCGCGCTGGGGTCTGCGGAGTGCGGCTGGGTTGGGGGTGAGACGCCACCCGTGCATTGTCGTGCTCTTTCGCCCGGATGCCCGGTGTGAACCACCCGGCTTCAGGGAGCGTTCAGGTTCGTGGGGATGGTGTGAGGAGGGTCTCGGGTTGGTCTGTTCGGGGGTGTTCGGGCTCCCGCAGCGGGGTGATTAGCGCGTATCCGGGCCACCGCGACCGGGTGTCCCCGACGTTCGCGTGCCATCCTCGTCGGGTGACGGTTGCCAAACCACCGCTCCGACGGGCCCTGCCGTACGCGGCAGGCGGCCTCGTGGTGATCGCCGTCGCCGTGTTCGCGTTGTGGCTGCTCTCCGGCTTCACCGGGATGCGGCCATCGGCCGACACAGGTACGTCCGCCCAGGCCACGGTGACCAAGACCGTGGCGTGCGCCGCGGCGACCCCGAACGACGCGCTGACCGCGCAGGTCGCCGGCAAGCCGGTGAACCTGCTGCTCAACGGGTGTGGCAACTCGGTCGGCACCAAGCTCACCGTGCTGGTCCCCTCGGATGCGACGGCGAACACGGTGGTCAACCCGGCGTCGGCGGCGCCGGGCACGGCGAGCGGTCTCTCGCACCGGGTGGCGTTCCTGTTGCTGGTGGTCGCCGCCGTGGCGGGTGGCGGGTTCGGTTACCTGCTGTATCGCCACCGCGTGGTGCCCAGCACCGACGCGGCCCGCCCCGTCGCCAAGATCGAACCGCTGATCGAACCCGAGCTGAGTTCGCCCGTGGCGAACGGCGAGGACACGGGCACGAACTGGTTCGAGGACTCGGCCATCCGGGAACCGCTGAACATCGAGGCTGACCCCGAGAACGCCGAGAAATCCTGAGTCGAACAGTGGTCGGATCCTCCGGCACGTGATCTCCCGGACCACGTAGGCTGCCGGGTATGGCCCCACCCGACCTGCACAGGTTCACCCTTGACAACGGCTTGCGCGTGGTGTTCGCCCCGGACCGGACCATTCCGGTCGTCGGCGTGAGTGTCCACTACGACGTTGGCTTCCGGTCCGAACCGGAAGGGCGCACCGGTTTCGCGCACCTGTTCGAGCACCTGATGTTCCAGGGCAGCGAGAGCCTGGAGAAGCTCGCGCACTTCCGGCATGTGCAGTCCTCGGGCGGCACGTTCAACGGGTCCACCACCCCGGACTACACCGACTACTACGAGGTGTTGCCGTCTGCGGGCCTGGAACGCGCGCTGTTCCTGGAGGCCGACCGGATGCGGGCGCCCCGGATCACCCAGGAGAACCTGAGCAACCAGATCGACGTGGTGAAGGAGGAGATCCGGCTCAACGTGCTGAACCGGCCGTATGGCGGGTTCCCGTGGATCCCCCTCCCCGCGGTGCTGTACCAGACGTTCCCGAACGCGCACAACGGTTACGGCGACTTCACCGAGCTGGAATCGGCGAACCTGGACGACTGCGCCTCGTTCTTCGACACCTACTACTCGCCGGCCAACGCCATCCTGACCGTCACCGGCGACTTCGAGGTGACCGCGGCGAAGGACCTGGTGGCCAAGCACTTCGGCGACGTGCCGAGCCGTCCGGCGCCGACCCGGCCCTCCTTCGCGGAGCCGCCGCCCTCGGGCGAACTGCGCCACGAGATCGAGGACCGGCTGGCTCCGGTGCCCGCGCTCGCGGTCGGTTACCGGCTGCCGAACCCGCAGACCGAGCTGGACGCCTACCTCGCCAACGTGGTGCTCTCCGCGGTCCTGTCCGAGGGCGATGCGTCCCGGTTGCAGCAGCGGATGGTGCAGAACGACGCGCTGGTCACCGATGTGGGCACGAACTGCGGCCTGTTCTCACCGTTCGAGGCGCGCGACCCGGACACGTTCACGGTCACCGCGTTCTACCCCGGCGAGATCGCCCCGGACGCCGTGCTCTCCACTCTCGACCAGGAGCTGGACAAGCTCGCGGGCACCGGCCCAGAGCCGACGGAACTGGCCAGGGTGACCGCGCGCTGGACCGCCGAGCTCTACGCCGACCACGACCGCATCGTGTCCCGCACGCTCGCGCTGGGCGGGGCCGAACTCCTGCACGGCAGGGCAGAGCTCATTGGCGAGCTGCCCGCCCGGATCGCCGCGGTGACCGCCGAGGACGTGGCGACCGCGGCCAAGGCGCTGCGCCCCGACTCCCGTGCCGTACTGCTGATCAAGCCGGCCGGAGGTGCCGAGTGACCACCACTACCCATCGCAGCGCCGAGGAGATCGGCCGCACCGCGCAGGGCCCGCGCCCGCTGCCCGGCCTCACCGAGCAGTCCGTCGCCGACTACCCTGCGGTCGCGGATGTCCTGCTGGACAACGGGTTGCGCGTGCTCGCGGTGCGCAGGCCGTCGGTGCCCATGGTCGAGTTGCGGCTGCGGATCCCCTTCGGTGGCAGCGAACCGGCCCGCCCGGCGACCGCGGAGCTGCTCTCCAACGCGCTGCTGACCGGCACGCAGAGCCGCGACCGGGTCCAGTTGGACACCGATCTGGCGCTGCTCGGTGCCGACCTGCATGCCACGGTCGACCCGGAGCGCCTGATCATCTCCGGCAGCTCGCTGGCCAGCGGCCTGCCGAGCCTGCTGAACATCGTCGCCGACCTGCTCACCGCGCCAGCCTACGATTCGGACGAGGTCGTGCGTGAGCGTGACCGGCTGGTCGAACGGATCACCGTCGCCATGGCGCAACCGGGCACCATCGCCCGCAAGGCGTTGCAGCGCAGGCGTTACGGCGACCACCCGTTCGTCAACGAGATGCCGGAAGCCACCGACGTCGCCGCGGTCGAGGCCGAGGCGGTGCGCGAACTGCACAAGGGTTTCGTGGTGCCGCGCGGTGCCGCGCTGATCCTGGTCGGCGACATCGACCCGGACACGGCCATCGCCGAGGTGCAGCGCGGTCTCGGTGGCTGGGCCAGCGAGACCCGCGCGGTCGAGATGGCGCCGCTGCCCATGGTCACCGGCAACGACCTGCTGCTGGTGCACAGGGCGGGCGCGGTGCAGTCGCAGTTCCGGTTCTCCGCGCAGGCCGTGTCCCGCACCGACCCGCGCTACCCCGCGCTGCAACTGGCGAACCTGGCCTTCGGCGGGTACTTCTCCTCGCGCCTGGTGGAGAACATCCGGGAAGACAAGGGTTACACCTACCACGCGCGCTCGTCCCTGGAGTTCACCGGCAGCGGCGCAACCCTGCTGGTCGACACCGATACGGCCAGCGAGGTGACCGCGGGCGCGCTGCTCGAACTGCGCTACGAGCTGTCCCGCCTGATCGCGCAGCCGCCGACCAAGGAAGAGGTCGACTCGGTTCGCCAGTACGCCATCGGCACGCTGCAGACCTCGACCGCGTCCCAGGGCGGGTTCGCGTCGCAGATGTCCGCGCTGGTCGGCGTCGGCCTGGACGCGGACTGGTTCCGTGGCCACCCGGCGCGCCTTGCCGCAGTCACCGTCGAGCAGGTCGCCGAGGCGGCACAGGAGTTCTTCACGCCGACCGCGTTCACCGGCGTCATCGTCGGCGACGCCGACCTGCTGGGCAAACGACTCGCCGCGATGGGTGGAGTAGAACTTCCGTGAGCACAGAGGCACCCTCCTCGACGTCCACCGCTCCGTTCACGCTGACCGACCTGCCGCTGCTGTCGCGGTCCACTGTGGATCGTCAGGAGATGCTGGTCAACGACACCGTGAAACAGGCGGAACTCTGGCCGTCGGGGCGGGTGCTCCTGCTCGACGACGCGGGCCGGGTCACCGTGCGCGGCAAGGCGACCGAGCTGGTGTTCGCGCCTGCTTTGTCCATAGCGGACACTCCACCGGTCGACGTGGTGCTGCTCGGCGAGCAGGACGGCATCGGCTACTGGGGCATGCGAGTGTCCTCTCCGGACGATGAACCGGCCGCGCGCACGTTCCGCTGGGAGCCACCGGAACTCGTCGATGGTGACCAGAAACTCGACCTCCGGCTGGCCGCTCCACTGCTCAGCGCGCGCGACGCGGGCTTGTTCACCACCGCGCAGGCGGTGTTGAACTGGTACCGGGTCGGTAAGTTCTGTGCCAAGTGTGGCGCCGAGGTCAACAGGATCAAGGCCGGTTGGGCGACCCAGTGCCCGAACTGCGGCCGCGAGGAATACCCGCGCACCGACCCGGCGGTGATCTGCCTTGTGCACGACGATCGCGGCGTCAACGGCGAGAACGTGTTGCTGGCCAGGGGATCGCAGTGGCCGCCGGGCCGGCTCTCGGTGCTCGCCGGTTTCGTCGAGGCCGGTGAGTCCCTTGAGGACTGTGTGATGCGCGAGATCGCCGAGGAGGTCGGCGTCGCCGTGCGCGACGTCCGCTACCTTGGCAACCAGCCGTGGCCGTTCCCGCGCTCGCTGATGATCGGCTTCACCGCCGTCGCCGACCACGACGCGCCACTGCGGCCCGCGGACGGCGAGATCGCCGAGGCGCACTGGATTTCCAAGCAACAGGTCCGCGCGATCCTGGCGGGCGAGGACGACAGCTTCAAGCTGCCCGGCAGCCCGTCGATCGCCAACGTGATGGTCCGCTCCTGGGCCGAATCCGGCTGAGCACAGCTGTCATACAGCTCGTCCACAAGATCAGCACATGAACGGTACGCATCCTCGTGGTGGTAGGCAACCACTTCGAGAACAGGAATGCCGACATGAAAAAGCGCACGTGGCTCGTGTCCGTCGGGCTGACCCTGGCAATGACGGGACTGCTCGGCACCGGTACCGCCCTCGCGGCGACCCCGCCCGGCGGTGGTGCCCGGTCCGGGCCGGCCGACGGTGGCGCGACCGGCATCGTCGAAACGGTGTCCACGTCGAGCATCACCCTCACCACGGCGACCGGCGTCGAGGTCACCGCGGACGAGGATTCCGCGACGAAGTACAAGGTGGGCAGCCTGCCAGCCACGGTGTACGCGGTGCGGACCGGCGAGAGCGTGCTGATACTCGGACTCGTCGACAACTCGACGGTCACGGCAACCGAGATCGTGGTGCAGCCCGGCGGTGACGGCGGCGTCAAGGAAGCCGCGAGGGCCGGGGTGATCCCGTTCCAGCAAGGCGTGTCCTCGCCGACGAAGTCGGTCGGGCAGATCCCGCCGGACTACACCGAGGGAGACGGCACGATCGTCAGCGGAACCGTCGCGGACAAGGCGACCGCCGCCGCGCAGGCCGTGGTGCCCGGCGGCATCGTCGATCGGGTGGTGCAGTTGAGCGACGGCGACTATGAGGTGCACAACATCAGCGTCAACTGGCCGCACCACGTGTTCCTGAGCCCGGACTTCACTGTCCTCGGCTACGAATGAACCGTCCCCTGTAGACCGATCCGCGCCATCCTAGTTCGACCCGAACGGGCCCGCTGAGCGAAGCGGGCCCGTTCCCTCGTTGTAGTGGACCGCCCGCTTTTTTCACCCGGGGAATCAGGCTATCGGTGGTTGACCACAGGGACGCATGTGACTGAAGGTGTGCCCGATGTCCTAGTGGGGGGCATCATCCCTGCTAGACAGAGGTACGAATGAATTTCAGAACAGTGCGGATGCGGACCATCGCCGCCGCCGCGGTCGCCCTCGGTACCGCCATCGCGGTCACCACCTGGGTGTCCCAGGCGAGCGCGGTGCCCAGCGCGCAGCCGCTGTCACCGGAACTGATCGCCCAGTTGTCCCAGGGACCAACGCAGCCGGTCATCGTCGTGCTGCGCGACCAACACCCCAGCACACCCGCCAACCGGCTCAATGACACGGCCCGCACCAACGCGACCCGCACCGACCAGGGCGCGCTGGTGACCGAGGCCAAGGCCACCGGCGCCAAGAACATCACCCAGTTCAGCGTGATCAACGGCTTCGCCGCGACCATGACCAGGGCGGAAAGCGCGCACCTGGCCACGGATCCGCAGGTCGCCGCCGTCGTGCCGGACCTGCCGGTCCGCGAGGCACCAATGGGAACAGCCCCGCAGGCCGCCCCTGCCGCGCCCGCCAAGGCACCAGCAGGCGCCTGCCCGGCCGACCCGGCCAAGCCGCTGCTCGAACCCGAAGCGCTCCAGGCAACCAACGCCGCGTTCAGCGACCCGGCCACACCGCAGGCGCAGAGCACCGCGACCGGCGCGGACGTGAAGGTCGCCTTCCTCGCCGACAACATCGATATCAACAATCCGGATTTCGTCCGACCGGACGGCAGCAAGGTCTTCAGCGACTACAAGGACTTCTCCGGCGAGGGCACCAACGCACCGGGCGACGGCCGTGAGGCGTTCGGCGACGCGAGTTCCATTGCCGCGCAAGGCAAGCAGACCTACGACCTGGCCGATTTCGTCAATGCGGCGAACGCACTGCCCAAGGGCTGCAACATCCAGATCAAGGGCATGGCGCCCGGCGCGTCGCTGGTCGGCCTGAAAGTCATCGCTTCCAACGGTTTCGGCTCGACCTCGGCCGTCGTGCAGGCGATCGACTACGCCGTCAACGTCGACCACGTCGACGTGATCAACGAGTCGCTCGGCGCGAACCCGTACCCGGACACCAACACCGACCCGTTCAGCCTGGCCAACGACGCGGCGGTGGCGGCGGGCGTGACCGTGGTGAACTCCTCCGGCGACGCGGGCTACGGCAACACCAACGACAACCCGGGCAGCGACCCGAACATCATCACCGCGGGCGCGTCCACCACGTATCGGATCATGGCGCAGACCCGTAACGACCTGCCCGGCTTCAGCGGGGCGTGGGAGAGCGACAACGTCTCCGCGATCAGCTCCAGCGGCATCAACGAGCACGGGCGCGTCTACGACCTGGTCGCGCCCGGCGACGAGGGCTGGGCGTTGTGTTCCAGCGATACCAAGAACTATCTCGGCTGCGCGAACTATGCGGGCCAGCCATCGAACATCCAGGCTTTCGGCGGCACCAGCGAGGCAGCGCCGCTGGTGTCCGGCGCTGCCGCGCTGGTGATCGAGGCGTACGGCAAGACGCACGGTGGTGCCAAACCGACGCCCTCGGTGGTCAAGCAGATCCTCACCAGTACCGCGACCGACGAGTACGACCCGGCCGACCGGCAGGGCAACGGCCTGCTCAACGCGCTCGCTGCGGTGCAGACGGCCCAGTCGATCAAGGATGCGAACGGCACCGGCACCACGGTCGGCAACGGCCTGTTGTTCGGCAGTTCACAGTTGGCCGCGACCGGCGCACCCGGTAGTGCCCAGAGCTTCACCGAGAATGTGACCAACGTCGGCACCACCGCGCAAACGCTGACCACGCACGCACGGTCACTGTCCACTGTGGTCGCTGATCAGACCGGCAGCGTGGTGTTGAACACCACCGCGAGCGGGCCGACGTTCATTGGCACCAGCGGCGCCGTGGACAACTATGTAACCCACACGTTCACAGTGTCGGCGGGCACCGACCACCTGGACGCGTCGATCGCCTGGCACGCGGAGCCGAACACCGGGCCGTTCACGATGGTGCTGCTCGACCCGAAGGGCGGCTTCGCCGGTTACACCTTCCCGCAGGGCACCGTCACCAACTTCGGCCACGTCGATGTGCACAGTCCGATGGTGGGCACCTGGACCGCGCTGATCTACGGCGCCCACACGCTCAGCGGGTTCAACGGACCTGTGAACTACCAGTTCACATCCAGCGCCTATGCGAACTTCGGCTCGGTCACCCCGAGCAGCCTGAAGCTCGCGCCCGGCCAGTCCGGCACCCTGAAGGTCGACGCGAGCACGCCCGCCAAGCCCGGCGACGTATCCGCCGCGGTCGAGGTGGACAGCTCCGCGAACACCCGGTTCGCCGTCCCGCTGACCCTGCGCAGCCTGGTGCCGACCAGCGGCAGTAAGGGCGGCACGTTCAGCGGCATCCTGACCGGCGGCAACGGCCGGGCGGGCGCACCGGCGCAGCAGAACACCTACTGGTTCGACGTGCCCGGTGGCCAGAAGGACCTGGACGTCAGCGTCAGCCTCGCGGGCGACATCAACCAGAACGTGGTCGGCTACCTGGTCAGTCCGGAGGGCGAGATCCTCAGTCAGGCCAGCAACGTCCAGTCGGTCGACTCGAACAACCTGCCGACCGCGTACAGCAAGTCGTTGCAGGGCTACGTGCGCGCACCGGAGTCCGGGCGGTGGTCGCTGATCGTGGCGTTCGCGAATCCGGTCAGTGGCAATGCGACCCAGGAGCACTACTCCGGCACGATCACGTTCAACAAGGTCAACGTGAGCTCGGCGAACGTGCCGAACAGTTCGGCGACCACGCTGGCGGCGGGCAAGCCGACCACGGCCACGATCACGGTGCACAACACCGGCGCGACTTCGGGCTCGTTCTTCGTCGACCCGAGGACGAACGGTGTGTCCAACGTGCAGCTGACCCCGGGCAACTCGGCGGCCACCGTGGCGCTCGCGCCAGACGCGCAGGTGCCGTTCGTGGTGCCGACCGAAACGGACTCGCTGATCGGCGTCACGTCCGGGTCGATCCCGGTCTCGGCGGACCTCGCCGCCAACGCGGGTGAGCCCGAGGTGCTCGGTGCTCCTGGTCCCGGCAACATCGCGGTCGCCCAGGTGTCCGCGCCGCCGGTCAGCCAGGGCAAGTGGCTGCTGGAAGCGGACGACGTCGGCCCGTTCGACGCCAACCCGGTCGCGGGCACGGCGAACCTGGCGCTGGTCGCGCACACCAAGGGCTTCGACGCGGCGGTCACCTCCTCCACCGGGGACCAGTGGCTGGCCACGGTGAAGGCCACCGCGCCGTCGTTCACGCCGGTGACCGTCGACGCGGGTGCGAACGGCACGATCACAGTGACGTTCACGCCGGGCGCGCCCAAGGGCACCCTGGTCACTGGCGTGTTGTACGTCGACACGACGTCGGTGTCGAACGACTCCGGCGACGAGTTGACCGCGATTCCGTATAGCTACACGGTCGGCTGACCAACTCCACCGATCTCGGATATTACGGTTTCGGAATATCCGAGATCGGTGGACCAAACGAATCACCGCGCGGGGCGTCGAGTGTGACGCCCCGCGCATTTTTCGTCGCCTACCTGAGTTTCTTGGCAGAACCTTGGGGCGGTTCTGTGCTCTGGCTGTGATTCCTGGTTCGGACGAGCTTCCCGGGCTTCGGCTGTGGTGTAGTCGAAGCAGAGCTAGTTGAGCATTCAATCGACAGCGTCGGGGAGACCAGCCACGTGATACGCAGCATCAGGAAACACTGGATACCGTGGCTTGTCGGAGTCGTGGTGGTCGTGGTCGCCGGTGTGCTCGGCGGGCCCTACCTGTACATCCACGTCTTCAGCAGCGACGAGGCCGCGCCACTGGCCATCAGCGACACCGGCAGCACGTCGAACGCGGCGGTTCCGGTGGACGGCACCTGGAAGGTCGGCACCGGTTCGCAGGCCGGTTACCGCGTACACGAATCCCTGGCCGGGCAAAGCACAACAGCGGTCGGCCGCACCAGCAAGGTCACCGGCAGCGCGGTGATCAGCGGCAGCCAGGTCGGTTCGGCCACGTTCACCGTGGACATGGCCGCGGTGACCAGCGACAAATCGCAGCGCGACGACCGGTTCCGCAGCTCGTCGGTGCTGGACACGTCGCAGTATCCGAATGGGACGTTCACCCTCACCCAGCCGGTCGCGCTGGGCACGGTTCCCGCGCCCGGCACGAAGGTCACCGAGCACGCGACTGGAAACCTGACGTTGCATGGTGTCACCAAGACTGTGAACTTCGAGGTGACAGCTGTGCGCAGCGGCAGCGCGATCCAGGTGCAGGGGTCGATCCCGGTCACCTTCAGCGATTTCAATGTGACCGCACCGGACTTCGCCGGTTTCGTGACCGTCGATCACAGCGGTCAGGTCGAGTTCCTGCTCAACCTGACCCGCTCCTGAGACGCCCCGGTGCCGGACCCGCACAGGGCCCGGCACCGGTGGCCCATGGTCAGTGGGCCGATTCCTCTCAGGAGGCGAGGTTCGCGTAGACGATCAGGTTGTCGAGGTAGTGCCCGGTGGACGCGTCGAAGGCGCCGCCGCAGGTGATAAGGCGCAACTCCGGATCGGAGGTGTTGCCGTAGACGGCGTTGGTGGGGAAGGAATTCTTCGCCACACTGTCCACTTTGGTCACCGTGAAGGTGAGTGTGTGGCCGTCCTGCTGGCCGACCATGACCTTGTCGCCGGTCTGCACTTCGTGCAACCGCCAGAAGATGCCTTGTTTGTGGTCACCGTCGATGTGTCCGAGGATCACCGCCGGTCCGACCTGGCCGGGTGGCGGGCCGAACTTGTACCAGCCTGCTTGTTGCGGTTGGTCGGTCGGCGGCACCTGGATCGACTTGTCCGTGTTGAGGCCGAGATCGATCAGCGACGAGTGGGCGGCGATGCTGGGGATGTCCACCCAGCTCGGCGGCGAGACGGGGATCGCCGCCGAGCTGGTGGTGACCGGGGCTCCGCTGGTCGCGGGCCCGGCGGAACCGCTGCCGCCGCAGGCAACCAGACCGAGACAGCACGCAAGCACGGCGCATCCGGTCGCCAGCCAACGAAACGCGGTCATGTTCAGTGCACAATCAGGGTCGCGAGCGAACCGTCCCCGGTCTCCGGCGCGCCTGCCGGGACCACGTGCACCTCGGGGGTGGTCGGCGTCGATGGCGACACTGGCGTGGACGGGCCGGTCGGCGGGGTGCTGACCGTGGTGGCCGGGCCGCAGGTGGACGAGGCGAGCACGATGTCGCCGCTGCCCAGCGCATTCAGCGGACCGGAGCCGAGCAGCGTGATGTGCAGCGCGTTCACGGTGAGGCTGCCGTCGGCGTGGTGGATCTGCTCGTCGGCGACGACCTTGAGCACGCCCGGCACGCCGATGGTCAGGTTCGGGGTCGACGCGGAGATGTGCCCGATCCGGCCCAGGCTCAGGTCGGCGAGGTCGGAGCTGCCGGTGATGCCGTTGCCGGTGGCGTGGCACTGCGAGCTGATGACCGACGCCTTCGGCGTGCCGCCTGCGAGCGGCGCGAGCACGGGCAGCGTCGCGTCGACGATGGCCGCGTTCGCGGTGACCGAGCCGTCGCCCGCGTTGTGGTGCGACGAGCTGGTGATGACCTTGGCGGTCACCAGGCCGCGCAGCGCGGCGTCGACCGCAGAGGCCGAGGTGGGGCCGGAAGTGGTGCTGGCGGCCAGTTTTCCGGTGCTCACGGCGAGTCCGCCGGGTCCGAGCACGTTCGGCAGCAGGTGCACGTCGACGGAGGCGCCGTAGGCCGAACCGGCACCCGCTTCGGTGGCGTTGGCCGGCACGCTGACGACGAACGCGGCGGCGACCGCCAGCGTGGCGATCGCGCTGCCGAACCAAAGATCTTTGCGCATGAACCATCCCTTCATCCGTGGCGAAAAGGTCGTTCGTGACGGGCATGAGTGCCCGAATACGTTGCCTACCTTGGCAAGCAGTGAGGGGCTTCGGCGAAGCTAGCAAGCGCGTATTCGACGTTTTTCACGGGGGTACCGCGATTTTTGGTCAATAAATGCGTTTATGTGTTTGTGTTACAGCTAATTAGCCACGAACGTGGGTATCAAGTGGACGACAGTTGTGACACACCGCGACCGATGTCATGGTTTTGCGGGGATGACAGCGGAAAGCCACTCGAACGGGTGATCGCTGGGAAGTTGATTGAAGTGATGGTTTGCCGATCGTCGAACGTGCCGGAGATCACCTGTAACAGTCGGTACCGCAATGATCGCGACCTGTCTACAGGGTTCGCCAATGTTTTGTAGACAGTAGATAACGCGATTTGCGTATTACTCGATCAAGGCGTCTTGACCTCCAGTTCGCTGGAGATCGCAGACTGACGAGCATGACGAACTGGAGCTGCGGCACCTGCGGCGTCGAACACCCCGACAGCACGTCGCCGCCCGCGCACGCCTGCCGGATCTGCGTGGACGAGCGGCAGTACGTACCCGAGACCGGTCAGGTGTGGACGACTCTGGACGAGCTGGCCGCCGACGGCCACCGACTGGTGCACGAGGAGCTGGAACCGGGCATCCACCGGCTGAACCGCGAACCCGAGTTCGGTATCGGCCAGTGGACCTACCTGGTGCGTACGCCGGCAGGCAACCTGATCTGGGATCCACCGAACCACGTTGACGACCAACTGGTCGACAAGATCGTCGAACTGGGCGGCGCCGCGCTGATCGTGGCCAGCCATCCGCACATGTACGGCGCCCAGGTCAGCCTCAGTCACCGGCTCGGCGGCGTGCCGGTGCTGGTGAACGCGCTGGATCGGGCCTGGGTGCAGCGGGAGGACCCGGTCATCCGGGAGTGGTCCGGCAAGCAGGAGGTGCTGCCCGGGGTGACGCTGGTCGAGGCGGGTGGGCATTTCCCTGGCGCGTCGGTCGCGCACATCGCGGGAGGCGGTGGTGTCCTGCTGGTCGGCGACACCCTGGTTCCGGTGCGGGCCGCAGGCTGGGTCACCTTCATGCGGAGTTACCCCAATGCCATTCCGCTCTCCGCCGGGCTGGTCCGGCGGATCGCCGATCGGCTGGAACCCTACGAGTTCGACCGCGTCTACAGCCTGTCCGGCCGGGTGCTGCGCGGTGACGCCAAGAACGCGGTACGTCGCTCTGCGCAGCGCTACGTCGACTGGGTCGGCGGATCTCACGATCACCTCGGTTGACGTGCACAATGTGAGCCATGGAGGTCGACCTCGACGAGCTGCGACGACTGCGCAGAGCCCGCGACCGGATGGACCGCGAGTACGCGGAGCCGCTGGACGTGCCCGCGCTGGCGCGCACCGCGCTGATGTCGACCGCGCACTTCAGCCGTCGGTTCCGCGAGGTCTACTCGGAGACCCCGTACGCGTACCTGATGACCAGGCGGATCGAGCGCGCCAAGGAGCTGCTGCGGCGCGGCGAGCTCAGCGTGACCGAGGTCTGCTTCGCGGTCGGCGCTGCCAGCCTCGGTTCGTTCTCCACCCGGTTCACCGAGCTGGTCGGTGAACCACCGTCGGCCTACCGCGCCCGCGACCACGACGAACTGCGCGGCATGCCGACCTGCCAGACCATGGCCTGGACCCGGCCGCGCCGCGTCAAAGGCCAGTCGGCAGACAAATAGTTTTGGAGAAGCACCCGCCGCGCGTGCCGCATAGGGTCGCTGACATGAGCGTTTCCATCAGTGGCGTACACATCGCCGTCGACGACGTCGAAGCAGCGGTCAAGTTCTACCGGGACACCCTGGGGCTGAAGGTGACCAGGGAAGTCGAAAACGATGGCTTCCACTGGATCACCCTGGCCACCGAGCGCCAGCCGGAGATCCAGATCGTGCTGTCCGAACCGCACGCGGGCCGGTCCAAGGAGGACGGCGACGCGCTTGCCGCCCTGTTGGCCAAGGGCTCGCTGGGCATGGTCCAGTTCCAGTCCGACGACCTCAACGACACCTTCGACAAGGTCGCCGCCAACACCGAGGCCGAGGTGCTCCAGGAGCCCGCCGACCAGTTCTGGGGCGTGCGCGACGCCGCGTTCCGCGACCCGGCGGGCAATACCGTCCGCATCGCCCAGCGCTAAGGCCCACGCCCTCGCTCAGCCGTCGGACTGGGCGAGGGCGGCACCGTCCCAGGTGGTGTGCGTGCACGCGACGCCGCGACCAGACTTGGGCCGGAGCACGTCGTAGATGTGCATGCGCGGGATCTTCTCGGACACGCCCCAGCCGGACGGCCAGGTGATGATCCAGTCCATGTCCAGGTCGACCAGCAGGCCGAGCATGCGCGCGATGGTCGGGTCGTCGAGTCGTTCGAACGCCTCGTCCAGCAGGACGAGGCGCAGCGGACCGGCTTCCGGTGCCGCTCCGCTGACCGCGCCGTAGAAGGCGGCAGCGGCGGCGAACAGGGTCACGTAGGACACCAGGCGGGTTTCACCGGAGGACAGCTGGCGCATCCGCCGGGTGCGCGGTTTGCCGTCCGGGCCCGCGTCGCGCACGCGCACCGTGAACGTGTACCAGGAGCGGTAGTCCAGGGCCCTGGTCAGGATCTCCGGGTAACCGCCGGAGTGGCTGTCCCGCTCCGCGTCGATCCGTTCGGTGAACGCGCGCCGGAGCATCTCGTCCTGCTCCTCGGTGCGCTTGGCGAACGGCATCCGCAGCAGCTTCAACGCTTCCAGGATCGTCTCGTCCAACGCGGCCGAGGGCTGCCACTCCAACTGGACGTGTACGCCCTGGCTGGACCGGGCGACGTCGAGCACTTCGTTCATCCGGCGCGCCAGGTCCTCGGCGACGCTGATCTGACCGTGCAACCGTTCGGCGAGGTCGCGGAGCATGAAAGCCGCGAAGATGTCCTGGTAGCGCTCGCCGAGGTAACCGCGCTGCTCGGCGAGTTGGGTACTGACCTCGCGCGCCGCCTCGGCGACCGGGCGCGGGCCCTGTTCGCCCGCGACCACGATGGTGAGCACGCCGCCGTGCCGCTGCGGGGTGATCTCGTTGCTGCCTGCCAACGCGGTCTGCAACGCCTGCAACTTGGTGATCACCACCTCCTCGCTCACCGCGCGCTTCTCGATCGAACCGAGCAACGCCATCGCCTCGGACACGTCGTCCGGGATCGGGGTCGGTTCGGGCAACGCCGCCGCCCACACGCCCGGCGCGGCCAGCGCGGCGCGGAACGCGGACTCGGCGTTGTCCGCGGCCTCGATCTTCGCCTCGATGGTGGTTTCCTTGCCCTCCAACAGGGTTTCGGTCTTCACCACCTGGTTGGACAGCTCGGTGGCCGTGGTGCGGGCGGCCGGCAGTTCGGTGCGCAACGCGCGGCGCTGCTCCTCGAACTCGCTGAGCTGACCGGAAACCTCCTCGGCGTCGCCGCCGATGGCCGAGGTCAGATCGGACAGCGCGCTGGCCTCACGAGCGAACTCCGCGCACCGCTCGTCGGCCGCGCGGGCCGCGTCTTCGAGGTCGTCGACGGCGGCCTGGTGGTCGTGCAGGGCGTCGGCGAGGTCGGAAACCGTGCGTACACAGCGCCCGACCAGCGTGTCCCGCAACTGTTCCGCGCTGCCGCGCGCGGCGACCGCCGCCTGGTTGGCCTGGTACAGGGTTTCCGTGTCGGCGGGCAGACCGGCTTCGGCCGCGGTCTGCATCAGTTCGGCCTGGCCTGCCTGGTGCCGGTCGTCGGCCGCGCGCTGCTCGCCGCGCAGCCGCGCCGCCTTGTCGGTGGTCTCGGTGGCCGTGCGCACCGCCGTCGCCAGCGTGGCGTGTGCGGCGATCAGGCCACGGTCGTCCGGGAACGACTCAAGGTGACGCTCCAAAGTGGACACACGTTCGGCCTGTACGGCGAGCTCCGCGTCGGCGGAAGCGCGTTCCGCATCCAGGGTTTCGATGTGCGCGCCGAGCTCGGTGATCCGCCGCTGCCGGGCCGCCTGCCGCGCGCCGGCGCCGACGAACTCCGCTGCCTGCTTTTCATGCGCGCCGCTGAGCACGCCCGCCTGCCACTGCCCGTTCGTGGCCACCGCAAGTCCAGCTGTTTGGCCGGATTCGACGATGCCGACCGCGCGCAGCACCCGCTCGACCACCTCGGTCGGCACCGGGCAGCCCGGCTCGACCGCGGGCACCAGCACGTCCGCCAGCGTCCGCCCCGAAGCGGCGTCGGCGGGCGCGGCAAGCAGTTCGGCCACCTCGGGATCCGCGACCGCGCCCGCTCGCCCGTCGGCCAGCACCCACGCCGCCAGCAACCCGCTGGCCTGCAACGCGGCCTCCAGACCGGCGCGTTGCGCATCGTCGAGATCGGGGGCGAAGTCGACCAGTCGGTAGAACGACGCGCCCTGCGACGCGTCCCGGTCTATCCGCGCGTACGCCGGTCGTGGCGGCACGGCGTCCACGCCGCCACGCAACCCGATCAGCTCGGCCTCGGTGTCCGCGATCCGCGCCGCGATCTCCTCGGTCCGGTGCGTCGCGCCCAGCACCGCTTGGCGCAGTTCCTGCAACCGGGGTGCTGCCCAGGAACGGGCGGCTTCCTGCGCGGCGCGGGCCACGTCGGCGTCACGGCGCAGTTCGTCAAGGGTAGGCGGCTCCGGCGGGCGGGCGTTGGTCTCCGCGAACGGGCCGGAACCGACCCAGTTGCGCGCCTTCTCCCACCAGGTCGCGGCCGCGTCTTCGAGCCGTTGACCGGCCTCGTTGCGCCGCCCCGCCGACTCGGTCGCCTCCAGTTGCGCCGTCCGTGCTGCTTGCCGCAGGCCCTCCAGCGACTGGCGCTGCTTGTCCGCGTCGACCGCGCGGGCGTGCAGCGAGAGGGTCAAGGCCGCTCGTTGGCCGGCGCTCTGGGTGGCTCTCTCGGCGCGTTTCGCCGACGCGCGCAGCTCCGCCTCGTAGGCATCGGGGTGCACCTCCGGTGGCACCCGCCGCTGCACCTCGACCGGCGCCGCCTCCGGATCCGGCTTGGCGCGCACCAGTTCGGTGAGCACATCAGCCTCGGCGGGCGGCGCGGCCGGCACCTGCGGGCACAGCGCGGGATCCAGACCGGCAGCCGAAAGTCGTTGCCTGGTCACCGAAATCAGCTCGCTGG
Organism: Pseudonocardiaceae bacterium; assembly: GCA_036494465.1. Classification (GTDB taxonomy): domain Bacteria; phylum Actinomycetota; class Actinomycetes; order Mycobacteriales; family Pseudonocardiaceae; genus CAJCJE01. Next base: position 67,341 of record DASXOJ010000086.1, on the reverse strand, counting down.
CTGCCTCGGTGTCCTGGTCGAGCCTGCGCAGCACCGCCAGCACCGTGTCCACCGCGCGGTCCGCGTGCGTGCGGTGCTTGCCTGCCGCGTCGACCGAGTTGCCCGCCGCCGTGCGCGCAGCGGCGACCAGGCGCTCGCGATCGGACAGGTCACGCAGGCCCTGGTAGGCGGGGAGTTCCTTGAGTGAATCGATGGCGCGGTCGAGTTCGTCGCTGCGCGCTTCCAGCTCCTCGACGGTCGATACCGCCGCCGCGTGTGCGAGTTCCTGCTCCTCGCGTCGCTTGGTGAGCTTGCTGGTCTCGTTGCGTTCGCCGCGCAGCGCATTCGACGCGGTCTGCGCGCGGTCACCCGCACCGCGCAGCGAGCTGAGCGCGTAACCGTTGTAACTGCTCAGGAACGCGGTCAACGCACTGTCCGCAGTGGATAGTCGGCCGATGTTCTCGCGGATCGACTCCAGGTCCTCGAACGAGCTCGCCAGTTGCTCGATCATGGACGCGTCGAGCGGCGGGAGCGCATCGGACAGGATCTGTTCCAGCTGGCCTTCCAGGACCTTCAGGCCGACGTCCGGGTTGCGCAGGGTGCGTTGCAGGTGCAGCAGGTCGCCGTAGCGAACAGCGGGCATGCCGTAGACGACCTCGGCGATCCGGGCGCGGAACGCGGCGTCCTCCAGCACGCAGTCCGCGCCGATCTCCTCGCGCAACTGGGCCTGTCCCAACGGCACCCGGTCCGCGCCCGCCAACCGCAGGTCCACGCCAACGCGCGCCTCGGTGACAAATCGCCACGAGTCGCTGACCTGCTGCGAAGCCGCCGACGCCTTCAACCCGAGCCCGCAGGTCAGGTACTTCTCGCGACCGTCGGCGTCGAGCTTGCGCAACTCGACCCAGGCATAGCCGATCCGGTTCGGGCCGCCGTCGTAGTCGTCGAGCATCAAGCGCCGGATGCTGACCGTGTCGAAACCCTTGGAGCCCAGCTGGCGCAGGTCGCCGTCCAGGCACAGCGGCAGCAGCAGTTCCAGGGTGCGCGACTTACCGGAACCGTTGGTGCCCTGGAAAACCGCGCGACCGCCGGAGAACTCGAACTCCTGCTCGTCGTACTGCCAGATGTTGACGATGCCGCCACGGTGCAGCCGCCAACGGTCCGCGCCTGCCGCCGTCATGCTCCGGCCTCCCCGGTCGTTTCGGTCTCGTCATCCCGGTGGGGGTGGGCCCCCGACTGGGGGTCGGTCATATCACTGTGGTCGAACAGCGACCAGCCAGGTTCCGGCTCGGGAGCCGGTGGTTCTGGTGCGGGCAACTCCCGCGCGGGCCGCTCGTCCGGTTCGGGCAGCCAGCGGTGCGCTGCCGGGTTGAGCAGCCACTCGCCTTCTTGGTCAGACACAGCTGCGGTGAACACGGCGAGCCCCATCGCGTCGAGCAGGTCGAGCACGTCGGCGGCGAGGCGGCCGGTGTCCTCGGTGGCCTGCTTCGACCACGCCGCAGGATAGTCCTCCACCAGACGGGCACACACCGCGCGCAACGCATCCGGGTCCACCGGCACCCGGCCGTCGCCGCGCGCGTTCTCGTCGGCGTCGACCAGCAGCTCCGGCAGCGCCAGCAAGGCGATCCGGCTGACCGTGCTCGCGCCGGGAAAGACCAGGTCGGTCAGGTAGTCCTCGGGGTCGGTGATCGCGATGCCCTCGGCGCGGGTTTCGGTGATCAACCCGAAGCACGACTCCAGCAGCCCGGACTCGCGCCGCGCCCGCCTGCGCAACCAGTCCGCCTGCTCGGGCGGCAGGTCCGCGTAGAGCACGACCGGATCTTCGACAAGGCGTCGCCGCACCGCGTGCTCGATCCCGCGCGGGCCCGGCCGGGCCGAGAGTTCCAGCAGCTCGTCGCCGTCCTTGGCTTCCGCGAGCGGACCGACGAGCAGCTGGCCGAGCAGGTCGGTGTCGATGGTGATCAGCGCCTCGCTGGTGGTCTCGCCGAGCAGTCCGGCGACCGACCCCTCGGTCTCGTGCAGCACGCCCAACGTCAACAGATGCCGCAGCGCGGCCGCGATCGCGCGCCGGTCGCCGATGTCGTCGGTGATCGTGACACCGGCCTCCACGCCCGCCGCGCGCACGTCCGCGACCAGCCGGGACAGCAGCACCTGCCGGCCGACGCCGGTCAGCGCGGCGATGGTCAGCGCCAGGTACATGTACCCGCGCGGCGACAGCGCGGACTCGCCGCGCCGCAGGTCGCCCTCGGGCATCGACTTGTACAGCCGGGCGAACTGCCGCTGCACGACGAGCCGGTAGCCAAGCGTTTGCGTGAACAGATCGGCCAGCGCCATCCGGTGCCGGTAGACCAGCGGCAACAGGTCCCCATCCGGCCCGGCCGCGCGCAACAGCGGCCGCCGCAGCAGCACGCGCGCGCAGCGCACCACGTTCGCCGCGTCGATCTCGGACAGGCCGTCCAGCACCTCGGACCGGGGACTCATGCCCGCTCCCCGTCCGTCGGCACGACATCCAGGCGGGTGTTCTGCAAGGTCAGCGTGCCTGACGCGCTGCGCACCCTGGTGGTGTGGCCGTGCTGCGGGGTCAGCGTCAACCGCAGGCCGCGCACCGGGTCCGCTGCCTCGCCCTCGTCGGTCGGATGGCTGCGCTGTGCCATCGCCAACGTCAGCAGTTCGCACAACTGCCCGAGCGCGCCCGCGGACAACGTGACCTGGTCCAGCTTTGGCGCCGCCGCGATCAGCTCGTCGGCCGCCGCGCGACGTTTCGCCTCCGCGACCCTGGCCTGCGCCAGCAGCGACTCGCGGCCGATCGGGTCGTCCAGGATTCGCGAGGTCCGCCCGCGCGCGCCGCGATCACCGCGACTGCGCACGCTCACCTGCACATCCACCACTGGTCCGTCGCGCCACGGCGTGTGCTCGTCGTCGCCGTCGTGTTCGGGCGACGGGAGCAGGTTGCGGGCGGAGTGCAGGCCGAACGCCGATGTGTAGAGCGCGTCGGCCTTCTTCTGGTCGGCGTCGGCGAACCAGCGGGCCAGGTTCAGCAGTTCGCCGCGCCTGCTCGGCAACAACCCGCCACCGGACGTCGCCCGCTTCACCGTGGCCAGCAACGCGCCGATCGCCCGCGCCGTGGCGTCGCGCAACGCGGTGACCTGGCTCGGACTGCCCGGACTGTCCACGAACCAGCCGGTCAGCTGCACCCAGTCCGCGGTGGTCCGGCCGCGTGCCCGCTCGACCGCGAGGTCGGCCTCACCCGGTCGCGGCGGCGCGAACGACACGCTCGCGGTGAGCAGCCGCAACATCTCCGCGCGCCCCCCGGCCAGCCGGGCAAGGCCCTCCGCGATCGCGGGCGTGTGCCGCAGCACGTCCTCCACGACCAGCTGGATGTACTCGACGAGCAGGTCGCGGAACCCGGTGATCTCCTCGGCCGCGAGGTGGTTGCGGGTCAGCACCTGGCCCAGGTACGCGTAGAAGTCGCGAACAGTGACAGCGAGCTCGGCGTGTTGCAGGAACAACGTGGTGACCTGCTCGGCCAGCAACTCCCGCGCCCGCCGCGCGCCGCGCGAACCCGGATCGCTCTGCTCGGTCGCGACCGCTCCTGCCAACGTCTGCCCGAGCTGCGTCACGCCGCGTTCGATGGCGGGCAGCAGTTCGCGGGAGACCTCGCGGGCACCCTCCGGCACGCGCAACAGCTCGTCCGCGTCCCGCTGCACCCGCACCGCCAGCTTGCTGACCTGGTAGCGGACGCTGCCCTGCTGGAACTCGGCGATGCTGGTGGCGACCGCCTCGCGCCGACCGAGAACCAGATTCCCCCAGTCGAGTAGCTGGCGGAGCCGGGGGAGCACCACCTCGATCTGCGACTCGCCCGGATCGATCTGGCGATCGCGTTCCGCCTTCGCCAACGCGGACGCGACCTCGCCCGCCGAGAGGTCGGCCAGCAGCGTCGAGGTGAACAGGCGCATGATCGCCAGGTAGGTGCGGTGATTGCGGCCGGGCTGGAGGTACGCGAACAGCTGTAGCCGCCGCTCGATGCCCTGAGCGGAGTCGCTTTCATTCGACACAGCGTGGTCGGCCCCCGCCGATAGTTCCTGCTCCGAGTCCACGGCCCGCCAGCTTACGTGCCCCGACCCGAGCACGCTGACCACACCCGCCCCCACAGGGAGATGTCGGTGGCCGGGGGTAACGTCCGACCCAGCTGGGGCATTTCGCAATCACTGAGGGAGATTCCGCGTGAGCGCTGCGCGCGCCATCGGACTGTTGCTCGGCGTCGCGGCCGACGGCCTGTTCGGCGACCCGCGGCGCGGTCACCCGGTCGCCGCGTTCGGCAAGGCCGCCAGCGAGGCCGAGACGTGGCTCTACCGCGACCAGAAGTCCTCCGGTGTGGTGCATTCCGCGTTGCTCTCCGGCGGCGCGGTCGCGCTCGGCCTGGTCGTGGAACGCGCGGGCAGGCGTCGCCCGGTGCTCCAGATGCTCTCCACCGCCGCCGCCACCTGGGCCGTACTCGGCGGTGCGTCGCTGGCCGAACAGGGCACCGCGATCGGCGCCGAACTCGACGCGGGCGACATCACCGCGGCTCGCGACCGGCTGCCCAGCCTGTGCGGCCGCGACCCGCAAGCCCTCGACCAGACCGGCCTCGCGCGCGCCGCCGTCGAATCCGTCGCCGAGAACACCTCCGACGCGGTCGTCGCGCCGCTGTTCTGGGGCGCCGTCGCGGGCGTGCCCGGCCTGCTCGGGTACCGCGCGGTCAACACGCTCGACGCCATGGTCGGCCACCGTTCCCCGCGCTACCAGCAGTTCGGCTGGGCGGCGGCGCGCATCGACGACGTCATGAACCTCGCCCCCGCACGCCTCGCCGCGCTGCTCGCCACGGTCGGCGCGCCGGTCGTCGGCGGGTCGTCGTCCGGCGCGTGGCGCACCTGGCGCCGGGACGCCTCCGCGCATCCCAGCCCGAACGCGGGCCAGATCGAGGCCGCGTTCGCGGGCGCGCTGGAAATCCGGCTCGGCGGCCGCACCGCGTACCCGCACGGCGTCGAAGACCGCCCGGTGCTCGGCGACGGCCGCACTCCGGACGCCGGCCACGTCACCCGCGCGGTCGAACTGTCCAGAGTGGTCGGTGCACTCGCCGGCGCGGTCGCCGTCGTGCTGGCGTGGCTGTGCGGACGTCGCCGCGCTAAGCGCTGAGCGTGGTCGCGAAACTCCAGTAGTGCCCGTCCAGGTCGCGCACGCCGAACTCGCGCTGGCCGTAGTCCATGTCGGTCGGCGGGAACTCGATCCGCGCCCCGGCCTTCTCGGCCCGCGCGAACACCGCGTCCACGTCGTCCACCACGACCATGGTCAACGCGTTCAACACGGCCTCGGCCCTCGGCGGCTCGAACCGCCCCTCGTGCGGCCGGGCCAGGTAGACCAGCTGATCGCCCAGGCGCACGGTCGCCACGACCGCCTTGCCGGTCTCGTCGCGATGGACCGATTCGTCGGTGAAACCGAACGCCTCGACCAGGAAATCCGCGCTGGCCGCCGCGTCATTGCAGAACAGGAACGGGCTGATGCTCATGCCCGACCATAGGCCGCGCGCCGCGGTCCCGCCGAGGTCCGGCTTCAGCTGCGGGTGGCTTCGGCTGCCCGTTCCTCGGCTTCGGCCAACTCGCGCGCCTCATCCTCGGTTTCGGCCAACTCGCGCGCCTCGTCCTCGGCGATCAGCTGCGCGATCTTGTGCCTGCCGCGCATCTTCTTCTTCGGTCCGGTCGGCACCCGGCCGGTCTGCTGGTCGGCTTCGTCCTCGGCGAGCAGCGCTTCCTTCTCGGCTCTGCGCCGCGCCCGGCCCTCCGGCGTCAGCGCGCCACCTGGCTTCAGTTCGCGCCAGGTGAAGTAGCCGAGCCCGCCGATGGCCATCACGCCGAAGGTGATCCACTGCCACGCGTAGGACAGGAACGGCCCGGAGTCCAACTGCGGCAGCGCCGCGATGCCCAGCGCGCCCGGCTGACCGGACAGCAGCGCGAACGAACCCGGCCGCATGCTCACCCCGACCGAGGCGCCGACCACCTTCGCGTTGATGTCGTAGACCTCGTGGTGCCCGTTCAACACCAGCGACTTGCGGCCGCTGACCGGCTCGTCCGGGTGCACGCGTGCGGTCAGCGTCACATGCCCGGCGGGCGCTGCCGCGTACTTCGGGATCTGGTCATAGGTGCCCGGCGGGATGTAACCCCGGTCGACCAGCACGTTCGTACCGTTGTCCTGGTGGAACGGGGTCAGGATCTCGAACGCGGGGCTCGGATCGCAGTCCTCGCACGAGTCGATCTCGCGCAGCAGCACCACCACGTCGTCGTCGGTCACGAAGTGACCGGACATGGTGACCTGGAACCACTCCTGCTGCGCGGTCGGCTCGACGTCGCCCGGCAGGAACTCGTCCAGCGGCTCGGGTGCGCGGCTGGACGCTTCGGTCAGCGCGCTGATCTGGGTCTGCCGCTCGGTGTTGCGGCCGAACTGCCACGGCGACAGGATCCAGAAGCACGCACCAGCGAAAACGAGTACGCCGACGACCAGGCCCAGCCAGCCCGGTCGGAGCAGAAAACTCAGTCGCCGCACGTGACCACGGTAAGCCTGTGATGCCCGGGTGAGGTCATGGGGTCAGCCGGTGACCTCGGTCCGGACGAAGTCGATCAATCCCGGCATGGCCGCCTCGATCATCGCCAGCAGCGCGTCGAAGCCGTCCGTCGGCCCGTAGTAGGGGTCGGGTACATCCAGATCGTCCGGGTCTGCGGCCGGGTCGAACGAGCGGAACATCCGCACCTTGTCCGGGTCGTCGGCCAGTTGAAGCAGCGCCCGGTAATGCCCCCGGTCCATCGCCAGGATCAGATCCGCGCCAAGATGCTCCGGCGCGACCTTGGCCGCGCCGTGCCCGGTCGGATAACCGGCCGCCGCCAGCGTCTCCGCACCGCGCTCGTCCATGGGCTCGCCGACGTGCCAGCCGCCGATCCCGGCACTGTTCACGTCGACCAGGTCCGCGAGCCCGGCCTTGGCCATCTGCTGCCGGAAGACCGACTCGGCCATCGGCGACCGGCAGATGTTGCCCGAACACACGAAGCTCACCAGATACACGAGCAGAGCCTATGCGAACCCGGCACATCTACACTCGCGCCTGATGACCATCGACCCCGCCCTGCTCCGCCACCACGGCGACGTGGACGCCGAGCCGGGCCTGATCGACCACGCTGTGAACGTGCGGTTGCCAGGCCCGCCCGCCTGGTTGCGCGCGCGGTTGACGGCGGCCATCGACGACATCGGCCGCTACCCGTCGGCCGCGCAGGACGCTCAGGCCCGTCAGACGGTCGCCCGCCGCCACGGCAGGCACCCGGACGAGGTGCTGATCCTCGCCGGGGCAGCGGAAGGCTTCGCCCTGCTCCCGGCGCTGCGCCCACGCCTCGCCGCGATCGTGCACCCCTCGTTCACCGAGCCCGAGGTCGCGCTGCGCACCGCGAACGTCCCGATCCACCACGTCCTGCTCACCGAGTCCGACGGCTACCGGCTCCGGCCGGACCGGGTCCCCGACGACGCCGACCTGGTCGTGGTCGGCAACCCGACGAACCCGACCTCGGTCCTGCACCCCGCCGACACCCTCCGCGCCCTCGCCAGGCCCCGCCGTGTACTCGTGGTTGACGAGGCATTCGCCGACGCGGTCCCCGGCGAACCCGAGTCGCTCGCCGCCGACACCGACCTGCCCGGTCTGCTCGTCCTGCGCAGCCTCACCAAGACCTGGGCCCTGCCCGGCCTGCGCGCCGGTTACGCCATCGGCGCCCCCGGTCTGCTCGCCCGACTCGCCGCCAACCGTCCACAATGGCCAGTAAGCACGCTGGTGCTCACCGCAGTCACCGCCTGCAACGAACCCGGCGCCCTCGCCGAAGCGGCAGCGGCGGCCACCGAGCTCACCGAACACCGTGACCACCTCGCCACCGAACTGGCCAGCATCCCCGGCATCACCGTGGCTCACCCGGCACACGCACCCTTCCTGCTGCTCCGCGTGCCGAACGGACCAGCGGTCCGGGCCGCGCTGCGCGAACGCGGCATCGCCGTCCGCCGCGCCGACACCTTCCCCGGCCTCACCCCCGACCACTTGCGCGTCGCCGTCCGCGCACCCGACGACTGCGCGCCGCTGCTGGCCGCGCTGACCGACATCCTCACCAGCAAGGAACTCGCCACCCCATGACAACCCTCGCCGACCTGATCACCGTGCTGGAAACCGCCTACCCGCCCACCCTCGCCGAATCCTGGGACGCGGTCGGCCTGGTCTGCGGCGACCCTGCCGACACCGTCGAACGCGTACTGGTGTGCGTCGATCCGGTCGAGGACACCGTTGGCGAGGCGATCGAACGCGGCGCCCAGCTGATCGTCGCGCACCATCCGCTGCTGCTGCGCGGCGTGCACGGCGTTCCGGCGAGCACGCCCAAGGGCAACCTGGTGCACTCCATGATTCGCGGCGGCATCGGTCTGCTCTGCGCGCACACCAACGCCGACTCGTCATCACCGGGCGTCTCCGACGCGCTCGCGACCGCCATCGGCCTGCGTGTGCTGGGCCCGTTGCGGCCCAACCCCGACGGCGTCACCGGCATCGGCCGGATCGGCGAACTGCCCGAACCCGAGACACTGCGAGTGTTCACCAAGCGCGTCGCTGACAACCTGCCGTTCACAGTGCCCGGTGTCCGCGCGGCAGGTGACCCGGATCGTCTGGTTAGGACGGTCGCGGTCAGCGGGGGAGCAGGCGACGGGTACCTCGGTGACGCCACCGAAGCCGGCGTCGACGCGTTCGTGACCGCCGATCTGCGGCACCACCCGGCCAGCGAGCACATCGCGGGCGGCGCGGTGCCTGCCCTGGTCGACGTAGCGCACTGGGCCAGTGAGTGGCCGTGGTGCGAGCAGGCAGCCGACATTCTGCGCACCGCCACGGGCGGTACGGTCGATGTCTTCGTTTCTACCCGTCGTACCGACCCTTGGACGGTCGCCGCGATGAGCAGCACGCCACCGAACACCGGGAGGTCCTGACCGTGAAAGCCGAACCAGCCGTGCAACGTCGGCTGCTCGACCTCGCCGATGCCGATGCTGAACTCGGCCGGATCGATCACCGCCGCCGCACCCTGCCCGAACTGGCCATGATCGCGGAGGCCGAAACGACCTTGCAGGTCAAGCGGGACGCCGTGGTCGCCGCGAAGACCTCGCACAAGGACCTCAGTCGCGAGATCACCAAGCAGGAGGGCGAGATCGAGGCGGTCCGCGCCCGGGAGGACCGCGACCGCAAGCTGCTCAACGACGGCAACGTCGGCACCCGCCAGGTCACCGATCTCGAACACGAACTCGAAACCCTCAGCAGGCGGCAAGCCGCGCTGGAGGACGACCTGCTCGAACTGATGGAGCGGCGCGAAGCCCTCGAGCTGGACATCAAGCACGCGCAGGTGGGACTCGACCAGGCGGAGGAGACCCTCGCCGACGCGCAGCAGCGCCGCGACCAGGCCCTCGCCGACCTGGAGACCCAGCAAACCCGCCGGGCCGACGAGCGCGAGAAGCTGGTGCCCTCGTTCCCGGCCGACCTGCTCGCGCTCTACGAACGCGTCCGCGCGCAGAAGGGCATCGGCGCCGGTCTGCTCCGCGCGCGTCGCTGCGGCGCCTGCCGGATGGAGCTGGACCGCTCCGCGATCGCCGGGATCAGGGACGCGCCCGCCGACAATGTGGAGCGCTGCGAGGAATGCGGCGCCATCCTGGTCCGCACGGCGGAGTCGGGGCTGTAGCAGTGCCGGATGAAGTGATCGTGGAAGCGGACGGCGGCTCGCGGGGCAACCCCGGGCCCGCCGGTTACGGCGCGGTCGTGCTCGACAAGGCCACCGGCGACGTACTCGTCGAGCGCAAGGGCGGCCTCGGCATCGCCACCAACAACGTCGCCGAGTACACCGGCCTGATCGCCGGTCTCGAAGCCGCGCGGGAGCTGGGCGCGCACACCGTGGCCGTGCGGATGGACTCGAAACTGGTCGTCGAACAGATGTCCGGCCGCTGGAAGATCAACAACGTGCCGCTGCGCGCGCTCGCCGCGCAGGGGCGAGAGTTGGTCGCCGACTTCGACGTGGTGACGTTCGACTGGATCCCGCGCGCCCGCAACACGCGCGCGGACCGGCTCGCCAACCAGGCGATGGACGAGCAGGCCGGGCAGAGGACGCCATGACCAGCCTCAAGGGTTCCGGGCAGACCGCGCCGCCCGCCGCCTGGTCCGGCGCGAAGGGCGCGCCGACCAGGTTGATCCTGTTGCGGCACGGCCAGACCGAACTGTCCGGCCAGCGCCGCTACTCGGGTCGTGGCGAACCACCGCTGACCGCGACCGGTCTCGCCCAGGCGAAAGCGGCAGCGCACCGTCTGTCCACTATGGAACAAATCACCACGGTCGTCTGCTCACCCCTCAAGCGCGCCAGGCAAACCGCCGACGCCGTCGTCGAACAGACCCGGCTGCCCGTCGCGTACTGGGACACGCTGACCGAGACAGACTTCGGCGCCTGGGAAGGTCTGACCTTCACCGAAGCCGCCGAACGCGACCCCGAACTGCACCGCGCCTGGCTCTCCGACCCGTCCGTGCCCACCCCCGACGGTGAAAGCTTCGACGAGGTGCACGCCCGCGTCTCCCGTGCCCGCGACGAACTGGTCGCCGCCTACCAAGGGTGCACGGTGCTGGTCGTCAGCCACGTGACCCCGATCAAGACCCTGCTCCGCATCGGTTTGGCCGCGGGCCCGAACATCCTGTTCCGCCTGCACCTGGACCTCGCGTCGCTGTCGATCGTCGAGTTCTACCCCGACGGCAACGCGTCGGTCCGCCTCGTCAACGACACCGCGCACCTGTCCTAAGGCTTCGGCGGTATGGACTCAACGCCGGGTATCTCATCCGGCCACACCAGCAACACCGCGCACGGCGCGTGATCGACGACGAACCGCGTCCACCGCCCCAGACTGCGCGGCCCGAGCCGGTCGTGCGCGCCGTCCCGCGCACACACCAGCAGCTCCGCGTCCGCGCACGCCGCGACGACCTCCCGCTCCACGTCGCCACTGCGCAACACCTGCGCGGCAGGCCGTCCCAACCGTTCCTCGGCCGCCCGCACCAACTCGTCGGCGGCAGGCCCGCTCAGCCCCTCGACCGCGACCCCCGGATCGTGCCCACCCCCGCGTCCCAGCAATCCGCCGAACGCCCCGTGCAGCACCTCGGCAGGCGCACCATCGCTGACGTGCAGCAACGTGAACGTGGCGCCCTCGGGAGCAAGCCGACCGGCCGCGTCGACACAGCCCTGCCACGTGCCTTCGGTGATCCACACCACAACCCGGGTCATCTCGTTGATCCTGCCACCAACAGTCCGACCCAGAGCGCGACAACGCCCGCGACCAGCGAAACCGGCACCGTCAACGCCCCGAGCCGGACGAACTCACGCAACGTCGGCACCATCCCCTTACCAGCAAGAATCCGCCGCCACAGCAAGGTGGCCAGCGAGCCGACGTAGCTCAGGTTCGGCCCCAGGTTCACCCCGAGCAGCACCGCCAGCACGATCCCCGGCGCCGGATGCGCGCCCAGCGCGGGCAGCAACACCAGCACCGCGGGCAGGTTGTTGACCACGTTGGCCAGCAATGCCGCGATCCCCGCCGCCGCCAGCAACCCCACCAACCCGGGCGACCCCGGCACGATCGCCGCCAGCACCCGCCCCAACCCGCCTGCCGCGACCGCCTGCACCACCACGGCGAGCCCCAGCACGAACAACAGGAACAACGGCGCCGCCTCCACCACGACCGCCCGCACCTTCACTCGCTTCGCGCGGATTCCGCGCACCGCCAACACCAGTGCGCCGGCGGCGGCCACCCACACCGGCGCCAACCCGACCAGCGACGTCACCCCGAACCCGACCAGCACCGCCGCCAGCACCACCAGCGCGAACACCGGCGTCTTCCGTGCGGGCCCGGCAGGCTCGGCAACCCCCACCCCGCCCAGATCAGCCGCGAAGAACCACCAGAACACCCCCAACTCCACCGCGATCGACACCAGCCACGGCAACACCATCAACCCGCTGAACGCGAGAAACGAGAGCCCGGTAGCGCCGAACGCCAACAGGTTCGTCAAATTCGACACCGGCAACAACGTCGACGCCGAGTTCGCCAGATGCGTGCACGCGTACACGTGCGGCTTCGCCCGCACCCGCAACGTGCTCGCCGTCGCGAACACCACCGGCGTCAACAGCACGACCGTCGCATCCAGACTCAACACCGCGGTCGTCCCAGCCGCCGCCGCGAACGTCAACACGAGCAGCCGGTGCGAGTTCCCGCGCGCCGCGACCGCCAACCGCGACCCCAGCCAGTCGAACACGCCCTCGCTGTCGACGAGGTGCGCCAACACCAGAATCGCCGCCAGAAACGCGACCGTCGGCAGCAGTTGCAGCACCCGCGCCCAGACCGCAGCAGGCGAAGCCAACCCGGCCAGCAACACGATCCCCGCGGCGGGCACCGCGGCGACCGCCTCCGGCAGCCCCTTCGGCCGAACGACCGCGAACGCGAGTACCGCGAGCAGCAGCACGACGCTGATCACTTCCGCGGCAGGCCCGTTGTGCACGCGCATACCCTAACCAGCTAATCTCTGTGCTGCGGACGAGTCGGCAGGGCGACCGCGGCCGGTGTCACAGCCGGTCGAGGAAAGTCCGGACTCCACAGGGCAGGGTGGTTGTCAACGGCAACCCGGGGCGACCCGCGGGACAGTGCCACAGAAAACAGACCGCCCGAGAGATCGGGTAAGGGTGAAACGGTGGTGTAAGAGACCACCAGCGCCCCGGGTGACCGGGGCGGCTAGGTAAACCCCACCCGGAGCAAGGTCAAGAGGTGCCCGAGCGCAAGCCCGGGCACTGCGCAGGCGTTCGAGGGCGGCCCGCCCGATGCCTGCGGGTAGACCGCTAGAGCCTGCTGGCAACGGCAGGCCCAGATGGATGGTCGCCGCTTTGGCCGTCGCAAGACGACCAAAGAACAGAATCCGGCTTACAAGCCGACTCGTCCGCCCAATCTCGCTACGCTGCCGTCGTGCGAGAGCGCGCGATGCGGAAGACCGACGAGGTATCGGCGATGCTCGCGCACTGTCCAGAAAGGACCTGACGGTCAGCGGCCAGCGGCCCAGTCGGTGACCTGGTTCAGATGCTCGGGGAGTAGACCCCGGCGCGGGTCGACGTGGCACAGGAATGTCGGGATGCCGTCCCGAACCCGGTCGAACTCGGTGCGCGCTTCGGGGAAGCCGAAGGTGTCGAAGTCGTCGTCGAGCCATGCCAGCGGGCGCCCGGCGGCGTAGGTGGCGACGGCGGGCCATTTCCAGCCGCCGGTGTCGGTCCACGCGGTCCAGCCGGACGGCTCGGGGGCGAGGTCGGCGGCCGGGAATTCGATCACCGGGATTTCGGGTAGGCCGATCGCGGGGCCGACGTAGCGGTTCGCGTCGTGTAGCCAGGTCGTTGCCCAGGCCAGTTCGAGGTTGGCGGCCGAGGCGAGTTCGCGTAATCGGGGGCCGTGGCCGGGGTGTAGCCAGATGCGCAGGCCCTGGTGGCGACGTGCATTGCGGCCGGTGTACCAGCCGCCGTCGGCGGTGTAGCGGTAGGTGCGGTAGCCGGGTGGACGGGCGGTGGGGTTCGCGGCGAACGGGTTGAGCACGCCGTCGACGTCGAGGAGGAGTAGTGCCTGCTCCGCCATTCGGGTCCTTGTCGGCCGGGTTCTCGCTGGCAATCTGGATGGATCCAGTTTTTTCGCAATCCACGATAAGCCGGTCGGGGTGATGTGCATGGCTGAATCTGTCGGGCAGGAGACTTTGCGGCTCGGGCTGGCGTTGCTGGGTTCGGTGGTCCGGGTGATCGTGGATCGGCCGATGGGATCGCGGCATCCGTCGGCGCGGTTCCGGTATTCGGTCAACTACGGCTACGTGCCGGACACGGTCGCGCCGGACGGTCAGGAGCTGGACGCGTATCTGCTCGGCCCGGCGGGATCGGTCGAGACGGGCGTCGGGCGGTGTGTCGCGGTCGTGCACCGGGAGTACGAGGACGACGACAAGGTGGTCGTCGTCACTGACAACCAGGAGTACACAGACGACGAGATTCTCCGGATGGTCGCGTTTCAGGAGGGGCACGGTAGGCACCGGATCGTCCGAGGGTGAATGACCGGGTCAGCGGCGGACACGGAGCGTGCGTTTCGCTAAGGTCGAAATCATCGACGCCTACCGGAGGTGCCAGTGGCCCCGACATCGAACAGCGCCACCTCGAACAAGGTGAACGGGGGCGCGGCAAGCAATCGGACGGTGCAGGCGGCGCCGCGCTGGCTGGTGATCACCTCCTTCCTCCTGACGCTGGCCGGTCTCGCGCTGTCGATCTACCTCACCATCAGCCACTACACCGACCAGGCCGCGCTGTTCTGCCAGCAGAACTCGGTGGTCAACTGCCTCAAGGTCACGACCAGCCCGGAGTCGGAGATCTTCGGCATCCCGGTGGCCGTGCTCGGCCTGGTCTTCTTCGTGCCGATGACGGTGTTGAACTCGCCGTGGGGGTGGCGCTCGCCGCTGCCGATCGTGCGCTGGCTGCGGTTGGCGGGCGTCGCGGTCGGGTTGGTCTTCGTGGTCTACCTCGTCTCCGCCGAACTGGTCCTGATCGGGTCGATCTGCGAGTACTGCACGGGTGTGCACATCGTCACGCTCGCCCTGTTCGCGGTGGTCGTGATCGGGCAGTACCGGATGTCCCACCGAGAGGACTGAGCCTCGGCGTCCTAGGCTCGAAAAGCAGAAAGGCTTCGAGCGGGGGAGAGTCGAGATGACCGGTAGCAGGCATCGGCCGTCGGTGACCATCAGGACGGACCGCCCGGCCGTGCTGGGCACCTGGCGACGGGTGATGATGGCTCGGGATCGCGAGCAGGAGTACCGCTCGTCGACCCCGCTCGAACTGTTCTACGACCTGTGTTTCGTGGTCGCGGTCGCGCAGGCGGGCAGTCAGCTGCACCACGGTCTCGGCGCCGGTCCACATGGCGGCAATGCCTGGCTGGACGTGCTGCGCTACGCGATGCTGTTCTTCGCGATCTGGTGGGCCTGGATCAACTTCACCTGGTTCGCCAGCGCCTACGACACCGACGACGTGTTCTACCGGCTGCTCACGCTGCTGCAGATGGCGGGCGTGCTGGTGATCGCCGCGGGCATGCCCGCGGCGTTCGAGTCGTTCAACTTCACGATCATGACCTTCGGCTACGTGATCATGCGGGTGGCCATGATCGCCCAGTGGATCCGGGTCTGGTTCGAGTACCCGCCGGGTCGGCCCGCCGCCCTGCGCTACGCGGTCGGGATCGGGTTGTGCCAGGCCGGCTGGGTGATCCGGTTGTTCCTCCCGCACCCGTGGGACCTGATCTTCTTCGGCGTGTTCGCGCTGTGCGAGATGCTCGTGCCGGTGTGGGCGGAGACGCGCGGCCGCGAGACGTCCTGGCACCCGGACCACATCTCCGACCGCTACAGCTGTTTCACGCTGATCGTGCTCGGCGAGTGCGTGTCCGCGCTGACCATCGCCGTGCAGGGTGTGGTGTCCAGCAACGACAAGGGCGGGGTGCCGGTCTCGCTGATCGTGCTCGCCGTCGCGGCCCTGCTGCTGGTGTTCGGGTTGTGGTGGGCGTACTTCAAGACCGACGCGGCTGCCGAGATCCTGCGAACATCCCTGCGTACCACGATGGTCTGGGCCTACACCCACTTCTTCATCTTCGCGTCGGTCGCGGCACTGGGCGCGACGCTCAGCGTGGCCGCGGAGACCGCTGCCGACCTGGCCCGGCATCCGGGCGAGGCCACCCTGGTGAGTCCGGACAGCGCGGCGCTGATGGTGGCGTTGCCGGTCGCGGTCTTCCTGTTGACCGGCAACGTTCTGCACAGCCCGGCCAGCCGTATCTACCACATCCGGGGGCGCTACGTGATCGTGATCGCGGCGGTGATCATCGGGTTGTCGTGGACGGCGGACGCGGTCGGACTGGCCGCGACCGTGGGCATGATGGCGATCATGGTCGCCGCGTTGCTGGTCGCCTATGTGATCGGGCAGCACCGCGCCGCGGTGCGGATGAGCCGGGAGCACGGCGACCAGGGAGACGCGGCGGACCCGGAGGACGCCGGGCAGGCCACGGCGGCCACCGGCTGAACGGGTGTTGAACCCTTCGGCCGACGGCGAGCCGGTGATGATCAACCGGTACCCTTGAACCGGGCTCGGCAGGGTGAGTTCCTTGTTCGGCTACGGGGTTCGGGAACAGGCGCACGGTGACTCGTATCGGCGGGATCGGATCCACCGGGTTGTCCGGCAACAGACGGCTGGACCGCTTTACCCGGTCTGCCCGCTTTCAAACCAGGATTGTGATGGAGAACACCTCTCAGCAGCGGTTTCCGCCTGTTGGGATCGCGAGGTGCGCGCAGCGTACCGGCAAGTTTGTCCGAATATCGGACCTTTTGGGTATATTATTCCCAAAGTCACTCCGGCGTTTGGTGCACGATCAGTTACCGATTGTTGCGAGGACGAGTGAAGTTCGCTGACGACTGGGGCGAACGGGTGGTTTGTGTGTCGTGCAGGCTGCTTCCGCCTGATGATGGTTGTGGTCAGATGGGCATCACTCGCCGAGTGGGGAACCGGATTGGACCTACGCTGCGCACAGCGACCACTACAAGACGTCAAACCGACATGGTGTACTCGTCACCAGTGACATCCGACGCTGACCGCGACTCGGTGCGCCGGGGAGCCACACTCGTCGCATCAGGGAGGACGAGATGACGACACTTCACACGCTGCACACGTTTGCCGCACAATCTTTCGGCACGAGTGGCGTCAGTCAGTGGATCATCAACAACATCATTCCCCTTCTGTTGCTCGTAGTGGCTCTGTTGCTGCTCTACCTGGGTGGTGGCCGGGGTGACAACGCTGGCGTGATGCGGCGGGTCGGTGGCGTGTTCGTCGCGCTCGCCATCATCGGCATCGCGGTGACCGGCGCGGGTGTCAACATCGGCACCTGGCTCGCCAACCTGTTCACCAGTTGATCGGGCGCGGTGATCGCTAGTGCAGGTACGCACCGATGACGAGGTGTACCGGGTCGACGCCGTCTGGCTCGGACCGCCCAAAGCCACTTTTCCCTGGCGGGCGCGATATGTGGCGTGGGGCGTCGGCATCCTGGTCTTCTTCATCGTGTTCGGCATCCAGCGCGCGATCGGCTTCGGCTTCGGCTTCTTCACCATCGCCTGGGGCCTGATCATCACGGTCGGGCTGACCAGGTTCATCTGCTCCCGGATCAGCCACGAACGCCCGCTGACCGCGGTGCTGACCATGTGGGGACGGGAACTGACCGCACCGAGGGAGGCGACCGGCGGCACCGGCGGCGCGGCCAGCGCGACCCGGGTCAGGGTGCGCGGCACCCGGCCCCGTCCGCGACGGGCCGGTAAGGCCGACCGGACCAACCGGCACGGCGGCACGAATGCGCCGTCCGTTGGACAGCGAACCAACGCCCGTTCTGGTACGGCTGAACAACGGGCACGCACGGTGCACCACCGGAAGTCCGGCCGCACGGTCAAGGCGGCGAGAACCGGTGGCGCATCGAGGACAGCACGCACGCGCAGCAAGGAGGTAGGCGGTGTTCGGACGCCGGGCAGGAGGTGACGGCAGGGCGAATCACCGGATCGCCCAACAGCCCGTCGCACCCGCCGAACGGCCCGCGTACAGCCAGCGCGGCCGACGTCTGCCTGGTGAACAGGCCATCCCTACCTACACCCCCACGATTTCCGCGCGCAGCATCGACGGTCACCTGCTGCGCACCGGCCAGGACGTCTACGCCTGGTACCGGCTCGGCGCGCAACGCTGGTCGTTCCGCTCCGACTCGCAGCGCCAGGACCTCATCGCGGCCATCGCAGGCCAGTACGCCGAGCTCCAGGGCCGCTGGATGCACCTGCGCGTGACCACCCGGCCCTATCCGATCCGGATGTGGGCCGAGGCGCACGTGCACAATGCCGTCAACCGCCTCCCGGACACCCAGGGCGCGCCGTCCTTCGACGACTACATGGTCGGCGAGCAGCAGCAGCTGTTCGGCCGGTCCATGGCGGAGAAGGAGGTCTACCTCGGCGTGCAGGTGCAGACCAGGAACATGGTCGACCGCGCGGTCGAGCGGGCCGCGCCGCTGCTGCGCCGGATCTTCCCGGACGCGGTCGACGCCGAACTCGTCGCGCTGGACAGCGAGGTCGAACACCTCGACCAGGTCCTCGGCGCCGCGGGCCTGGAAGGCCGTCCGGTCACCGCGGAAGAGATGTCCTGGCTGATGCACCGGTCCTGCTCGCTGGGCCTGCCCGCGCCGCGCAACATGCCCGCTGTGCCGGGCTCGGTCTGGGAGCCAGAAGACCTGGCCAGCTTCACCGACGCCGCCGACTACCACACCGAGCCCTACGCGCCGACCGTCACCGTGCGCGGCCGCACCGGGTCCAACGCGGGCATCAAACGCCACGTCGCGGTGCTCACCGTCGGCCAGATGCACGGTCTGCAGATCCCCGAGGTCGACGACCCGTGGGTGCAGCACGCGGACCGGCTGCCTGCCTCGGTCGAGTGGTCCGCCCGGATCTACGTGCGCAAGCCGGAAGAGGTCTCCGGCGAACTGCAACGCCAGATGAACAAGGTCCGCTCGCAGGTCCGGCACTACACCGACGAACACGAACTGGAACCGCCACAGTCGCTGTCCCGGCAGGCGTCGCGAGTGCTGGAGATCGACGACGAGATGACCTCCGGGTTCACCGCGCACGCCACCCGCGTCCGGTCCTGGTGGCGGCTCGCGGTCTCCGGCGCGACCGAACGCGAGACGCTGCGCCTGGCCCAGCAGCTGCTGGAGCTGTACAAGCCGAAGGTCGCCATCGAGCACCCCGAAGCCCAGTACGCGATGGTCCGTGAGTTCATCCCGGGCGAACCGCTCGCCTCCGGCGCCTACCTGCGTCGTGGCTCGGTGACCTGGGTGGCCTCCGCCGTACCCACCGCGACCGCGGAAGTGGGTGACCGGCGCGGCATCCTGCTCGGCGAAACCTGCACCGCGACGCGTCGCCCGGTCGCCTGGGATCCGTGGATGGCGCAGGAGATCCGGGACGGCTCCGGCCTCACCGCGCTGGTCGCTGGTCTCGGTGGCGGTAAATCCTTCCTCGGCGGCGGCATCGTCTACAAGACGTTGCGTTCCGGCGCGTACTGGACCGTGCTGGACCCGTCCGGTCCGCTGGCGAAGCTGTGCGACCTGCCCGAACTGCGGCCCTACGCGCGGCCGATCAACCTGCTCAACGCGCAGCCCGGCATCCTCAACCCCTATCGGGTGGTCGCCGAGCCGCAACTGGAGCACTTCTACGACGAGGAAGACCCGGAACGCTCATGGCGGCGGGAGAAAGCGCTGGTCGCGGCCACCAGGCGGCGCCTGGTGCTGGACGTGCTCAGCGGCCTCGTCCCTTACGAGGTCTCCCGGCTACCGCAGACCCGCATCGTGCTGCTGCGTGCGGTGCGCCTGGTCGGCGGCCGGTTCGACGCCAACCCCGGCCAGGTCATCGAGGCACTGCGCAGGGACGCGAGCGAACACCACGAGCACGCCATGGTCGTCGCCGACTTCCTCGACGAGATGCGCGAGCGGATGAGCCTGCTCATCCCCGAACACGACGCCGACCCGTACGCGGAAGCCCGCGACGACCGGCTGACCGTGCTCACCATGGCCGGTCTCACCCTGCCCAAGGACGGGGTGAACCGCGAACACTGGACCGACGCGGAATCACTGGGCGTCGAACTGCTCAACCTCGCCGCCTGGCTCACCCAGCGCTCCATCTACGAACGGCCCAAGGACCTGCGCAAGGGCGTCTGGATCGACGAGGCGTTCTTCCTCTCCGAGGTGCCGACCGGTCGCGTGCTGATGAACCGCTTCGCGCGTGACTCGCGCAAGTGGAATGTCCGGGTGCTGCTGTCCAGTCAGATCCCCCAGGACTTCCTGCGCATCCAGGGCTTCGTCGCCCTGCTCGACTCCATGTTCGTCGGCCGGTTGGACGACGAGAACGCCCAAGCCGACGCGTTGCGCCTGCTCAAGGTGCCGGTCGGCGCCGGATACGAGCAGGTGGTTGCCAGTCTCGGCAGGCGGCCCGGCGGCGACCGGGGCATGACCGAGCGCGACACCTCACCGCGCCAGTTCATCTTCGGCGACGGTGCGGGCGGCGTTGAGCGGATCCGGATCGACTTCTCCGGCACGCACCTGGAACACCTGCGCGGTTCGATGGACACCACCCCGGACGCGCAGCGCGAATCCAAGAAGAATCCCGCCGCGCTGCCCGGCGGCCCGGTGCAGCCGGTGTCCGTGCCCCACTACCCCGGCGACCCCGAAGGCGACTTCGAGACCGAGTTCGACGCCGAACTCGGTCTCGTCGAAGAGCCCGAACTCATCCACACCCCGGCCGACCGCTCTGGCCGACACGGCGGAGGAGCCGACGCCGAGCGCGCCGACCAGGACGACACGGTATGAGCGCCCGCCTCCCGGCCCGGCCCAGCCGAGGCGGTCATCTCGCCCTGCCCCGCACCGGGCCGGATGACCGGCTGGTGTCACCCTTTCGGGGATTGCTTGCCGCGGCGGAAACCAGCATGGTCGAAGGACCCGCACCGGCGAGGTCACGCCCATGGCTATGACGCTGCTGTCCTTGGTGCTGTTCGCCGGTCTGTCCATGGCAGCCCGGCGACGCGCGAACTTCCGCAAGCTCGGCCCGTTGCTGCGCGGCACTCACGGGCTCAGCAAACGCGGTCGCGCGCGGATCGTGGTCAGCCTGGTCGCCGGCATGCTCGGCATGCAGATGATCATCGGTGCCCCCGCGATCGCCGACCAGTGCGGTCAGGCGCCCATTCCGGAAAGCCCCGGCGCGGGCATGGTCGGCGCGATCGACCCGCCAGCGCTCGACCACGGCGCGCCGGACACCAACTACGGCAACTTCAGTTACGCGGGCACCGTCTGGCACGTCTTCGAGACCAACTGCACGCTGTCCACCACGATCACCGACCCGAACTCGGTCATCGACACCTGGGCAGGCAACGAACTGTTCAACGTCGGCAAGAACACCGTCGGCGCCACGAACAGCCTGCACTACGCGATGCTGTCCAACAACAGCATGTTGAAACCGCTGGACAATGCGGTGGAAAACGCGGCGCAGACCTTCTACCACAACGTTTACGTGCGCTGGTTCGCGCCGGTCGCGTTGATCATGGCGATCATTCTGTTCCGCTACGTGTGGTCCGGCGACCTGGCCAATATCAGCAAACGAAGTATGTGGGCACTGGCCGGCATGTGGCTTGCCGCGTCAGTGCTCGCGTTGGGTCCGGTCTATTCCGAGGTCGACAACCTGCTGTTGCAGAAAACGTCGGAAATACAAGCCGGTTTCCTACCCGACGACCAGGTCGACGCGCAGCGCAACGTGTTGCCAGATTCGTTGTACGACAACGTGATCTACTCGAACTGGACACGTGGCGAATTCGGTGATCCCAATTCCCCGCAGGCCAAACAGTACGGTCCGGAACTGTTGTCCGACCAGGCGTGGACAAAGGGCCAACTCGCCTCCGCCGACGACCAGGCACAGGTCACCGCGAAACAGAACGACTTCATGTCGCTGCCGAACAAACTCGGTTCGGCGACCGGATTCTTCGAAGGCAGCGAAGGCAGCCGGACCGGCGACGGATTCCTGGCCATGTTCCAGGGCATCGCCTATTCGCTGTTCCAACTCTTCGCCAAAGCCGCCGTGCTGCTGGCCCAGGTCCTGCTCCGCGTCCTGATGCTGGCAGCTCCGTTGATCGGCCTGGCCGCCATGGTCGTCCCCGAAGTCCTGCCCAGAGTGGCCAAAGCGGCGGGCGCGGTCCTGTTCAACGTCCTGCTGCTCTCCGCGCTCGCAGGCATGCACGCGCTCCTGCTCGGATTGATCTTCAACGCGTCCAGTCAACTGTCGCTGCTCGCGCAGATGCTGCTGGCCACGTTGATCACGGTCGTGTTCTTCATGGTCGGCAAGCCGATGCGGCGCATGTGGCAGATGGTCGAACTGTCCGTCGGCGCGGCCGGGCGCGGGTTCCCGGCGTCCACGATCTTCCGGCGCAAACGCAAGGACGAGGGCCCGACCCCGCAGGAGGGCTTCTGGGAGAGCGTGCGCAACGGCGGCAGCGGCGACCAGGTGCTCGACGCGGCGACCGCACGTGGCCGCAGAGCGCGCCCGGAAGCCGCTCCGGAACACGTCGGCCCGGTGCCCGCGTCGGCCCGCCGGATGGACCTCAGCGGCCGCCGCGAACTCACCGCCCGTCCGGCAGGCGGTACGACCACGGTCGTCCTCCCTGGCAACGGCCCGCCCGCCCTCGACGGCCCGATCGCAGCGGCCCCCGGCACCAGGCGCAGCCGCCTGGTCGACACGCCGCCGGTCGTCGACAACTCGTGGGACCACCGGGGCGAAGACGCGTTCGTGGTGCCGTCCAAGGTCAGCCGTAACAGCGGCCCGGTGCCCGGCCCGCGCCGCGCGGAAACCGAGATGGTCGCCGGACGCCCGGTCTTCGTGCTCTACCGCCCATCCCGGGGCCTGGAAGTCCGCGACGGCAGCTGGGACTCCCGCACGGCCAGGAGCTGACCATGCCAACCCGAAACAATCTCACCTATTTCCCCCGACCCCCCGCCCTCCCAGGGGGCTGGCGGCCCCGCTTCCAGCCTAGGGCGGTCGCAAAATCTCGCGGAGGGTTATTCACCGCACCTGTGGACAACTCGCGGGGCGTTTCCGGGGCTGTGGACAACTTCGCGCACGGGCGAGGTCGCGCTGCTAGGGTGCGCTGTTCGGAGCTGGGGGGCGACGCGGGGACAGCGAACAAGGGTTACGGGTACTGATGCCGATCAGGACGAATCGGGGCCGCGCGGCCGTCTACCGCAGGCTGTGGGCGTGGCCGCTGCGGTCGCCTCGACATCTGGTCGGCGCGATCGTCATCGTGGCCATTCTGGGTATCGCCATCGCGATCGCCATCGCCCGCCTCCACCCGCCGTCGCCGACCTCGCACACCGTCGGCCCGTTCGACACCACCACCACGCAGGCGCCGTCCACGACCTCGTCGTCGGTCAACAGCAACCAGCCACCGCAGACCAACGCCAGCGAGCCCAGCACCCGGCTGTCCACCGCGCCCGAGACCCCGGTCTCCGCGCCCGCCGCGCCCGCCGCGCTGCAAGTGGTCCAGGAGTGGGGCTCCGCCTGGGTCAACCACCCGGTCAACATGACCAACCAGCAGTGGCTCGCCCAGCTCCAGCCCTACACCGAGCCCGAGATCCTGCCCCAGCTCGCCACCGTCGACCTGACCAACATCCCCGCCACCCAGCTCACCGGCCCGCCCACCGTGGTCACCTCCTACACCAGCTCGGTCATCGCCCAGTTGCCTACCAACGGCGGAAACCTCCAGATCACCGTGGTTTCCACCCCGCAGGGCTGGTTGGTCTCGGACTACTCGAACGCGTCCTGACCGTGCGCCGCGCCGTCATCCTGATCGCCATCGCCGCCGTCGTGGTGTTCGTCGGGGTACTGATCGTCGGCACGCTCACCAACGTCGTCGTCGGCGGCTCCCAGCAGGCCGCGGGCGCCGCCTGGCGCAACACCAGCTGCGATGCGGCGCTGGGTCCCTTCACGGCCTCGGACGCCAGCGACGGCGCGGGGCAGGCCACCCAACTCGACGGGGGCCAGCAGCAGATCGTCACCTTGATCATCTCCGTCGGCAAGCAACGCAACCTGCCCGCGCTCGCCTGGCAGGTCGCCATCCAGGCAGGCATGCAGGAGTCCGGACTGCACAACGACGCGGGCGGCGACCGCGACTCGGCGGGCATCTTCCAGATGCGCCCCTCCCAGGGCTGGGGCACCTACCAACAGGTCACCGACCCGAACTACGCGGTCGGCAAGTTCTACGACGTGCTCGTCGGCGTGCCCAACTGGCAGCAGCAGCAACCCGGCGAGGACGCGCAGGACGTCGAACGGTCCGCGTTCCCGCTGGCCTACAACAAGTGGCAGAACATGGCCGCCTACCTGGTGCAGCACGTCGGCCAGATCGCCGACCCGACCGGCTGCGGCCCGAGCGCGGGCAACCTGCTGCCCGCCCCGACCCAGGCGGCGTCCGTCGCGATCGCGTTCGCGCTGAGCCAGATCGGCAAGCCCTACGTCTGGGGCGCCACCGGCCCGAGCTCCTACGACTGCTCCGGCCTGATGCTGCGCGCCTACCAGGCAGCGGGCATCAACCTGCCCCGGGTGTCGTCCGACCAGTTCCACGCCGGTGCGCTGTTGCCCGTGCACGACGCCCAACCGGGTGATCTGATGTTCCTGGCCTACAACCCCGACGACCCGAGCACCATCCACCACGTTTTCATGTATTTGGGCAACAACCAGATAGTTGAAGCGCCCTACACCGGGCAGAACGTGCGCCAGGTAGCGATGCCCTGGGACAGTTCTCAACTTGTCCAGCAAGCGGTTCGTCCTGGAGTCTGAACAGGTGCTCCGAACGCGACTCGGGGGAACGTGTCGCGCTGGGAGCCGACCAGTTGATCATGTGCAGGAGGCGGCAGCATGTTCACACCTGATCCCATTCCCCGTCCGTCCGGCCCGCCCGCGTCCAGCACGCCGCTGCGGGACTACTTCGGCCAACCCCATCCGGGCGTGACCGACGGATACGCGGTACTGCCCAGGTCGCTGGTGGAATCGATGCCGCTGCCCTGGCAACAGCAGATGACCCACCTGCTCGCCGAGTTCCACCAGGCGTTCGGTCACCTCAACTGGCCGATCTACCGGGTCCAGCCCTCCCGCTACGAAAAGCTCGTCGATCTCGACGAGGACCAGCTGGCCGAGGTCGGCTGCATCGTCGAGATCGACGCCAACGGCGAACTCGTCTACCGGGAGCGCAACGGCAGGCGGATCACCAACGCCGAGGAGGCCACCGTGCTGGTCTCCTGCCTGGACCCGATCCCCGCCACGCAGACCGCGCCCGCCTACGCCACCTACCCCCACCAGCACTCAGCGCCCCCGTACCAATCGCCGATCCAGCCGCCCACGACACCCCAGCACGGCACCCCCCAGCGTTCGATGCAGCAACCCCCGCCGATGCCGGTCCCGCCCCCGCCGTTCCCTGGCCCGCATCCCGGCTTCGGCCCCACTCCTGGCAACACCCCCAACGGCCAGCAATGGTGATCAACCGGGTGATCGATAAGTGTTCGTGCCCGACCGGACCTGACGTGGTGCCCGGCGGGCTATTAGGGTCGAGGTGTGGCGGCGCAATCGCGGTCTGAAGCCATCCGCTCCTCTTGCCGGAGCGGTGGCGGAGACTTTTCCGCCATCCGGGCCGAATTCTCGCTGCCCGCCGAGTACCCCACCGACGCCTTGGTCGAGGCCGAGCAGGTGCTCTCCGCCGATCTCGGCGACCGCGAGGACGCCACCGACCTGCCGCTGGTCACCATCGACCCGGCCGGTGCGAAAGACCTCGACCAGGCGTTATTGGTCCGTCGCAACGGCTCCGGGTACCGGCTCGACTACGCCATCGCCGACGTCGGCCACTTCGTCCACTCCGGCGGTGCCCTCGACGCGGAGGCCCGCCGCCGTGGCCAGACCCTCTACCTGCCCGACGCGGTGGTCCCGCTGCACCCGGCCCTGCTCTCCGAGGACGCGGCCAGCCTGCTGCCCGGCGAGATCCGCCCTTCGGTGCTCTGGACGATCGACTGCGACTCCAGTGGGGAAGCCCAGGCCGTGCGCGTGCGCAGGGCGACGGTGCGCTCGGTCGCCCAGTACGACTACGACACGGTCCGCCAGCAACTCGCCGCGGGCGAGGGGCACTCGTCGTTCAGGCTGCTCCCCGAATTCGGCAGGCTTCGCCGTGAACTCGCGGTTGACAGGGGAGCGGTCGAGTTGCAACTGCCGGAACAGCGCGCCGTGTCCGACGGCGAGGGCGGCTGGCGCCTGCAACTGCGCTCCCGGGTCGACGTCGAAGCCTGGAACGCGGAACTGTCCCTGCTCACCGGCATGTGCGCTGCGCACCTGATGCTCCAGGCCGGCGTCGGCGTGCTGCGCACCCTCCCCGACCCGGAACCCGACGCCATGGCCAGCCTGCGCCGCAGAGCCCAGGCACTGGGCATCGACTGGCCTGCCGGGGACACCGCGGCCAGGGTGCTCGCTGGTCTCGATCCGCGCAGGCCGGAGGCGCTGGCCTTCCACGTGGACGCCACCCGCCTGCTGCGCGGCGCCGGTTACACCGCCTTCGACGCGGCCACCGGCACCCTCCCGGACACCATCACGCACGCTGGCCTC
The DNA here is from genome assembly GCA_036494465.1 of Pseudonocardiaceae bacterium. GTDB lineage: Bacteria > Actinomycetota > Actinomycetes > Mycobacteriales > Pseudonocardiaceae > CAJCJE01. Next base: position 41,021 of record DASXOJ010000086.1, on the reverse strand, counting down.
GGTGCCCCGTATGCGCACGTCACGGCGCCACTGCGGCGGTTGGTCGACCGGTTCGCCGCCGAGATCTGCCTCGCCATCGCGTCCAACGCGGAGCTCCCCGAGTGGGCGATACGCGCGCTGCCGGAACTGCCCGGGCTGATGGCGTCCTCGGACCTGCTGGCCAGCCGAGTCGAGCGCACCTGCCTGGCCCAGGTCGAGTCGTGGGTGCTCGCCGACCAGGTCGGACAGATCTTCCCGGCAGTGGTCCTGCACGCGGAAGCCCGCTCCGGTGAGGTGTTCGTGGTTGAACCTCCGGTTGTCGCCCGCTGCGCCGGTGACAACATGCCGGAAGGACGACAGATCCACGTTCGGCTCGTCGAAGCCGATCCGGCCAAGCGCAAGGTCGGCTTCGAACGCGTCGATGAGTAAACCCAAGGTTGTCGCCGACGATCTAGGTGTAGCCACAGAGTTCACAGCTCGACCGAGCCGGGTGGTCAGCCTGGTGCCGTCGCTGACCGAGTCCATCGCGCTGACCCTGCCCGGCATCCTCGTCGGCGCCACCGACTACTGCACCCATCCGTCCACATTGGATTCAGTAGTCCGGGTCGGCGGTTCGAAGTACCCGAAGGTTGATGCCGTGCTCGCCGCGCGGCCGGATCTGGTCGTCGCCAACGCCGAGGAGAACCGCGAGGAGGACGTGCTTCGTCTGCGAGCCAACGGAATCCCGGTCTGGGTGACCGAAGCCGCGCACACCGTGCCGATCGGACTGGCCTCGGTCCGCCGTCTCCTGACCGACGCGCTCGGCGCACCCGAACCCCGCTGGCTGCTCGACGCCGAACGGCTCTGGGCGCCGACCGAACCGGTACGCACCACCGCCGTCATTCCGGTGTGGCGCAAACCGTGGGTTGTCATCGGTCGCGACACCTTTGCCGGTGATGTCCTACGCAGACTCGGCATCGCCAACGCCTACGCCGACGACCCCGACCGCTACCCGCGCCCCTCCCTCGACGATCTTCGCGCGATGTTCGCCACCGGCGCCGCAGACCTCCTGGTGCTGCCGGACGAGCCCTACCTGTTCACCGAGGAGGACGGACCCGAAGCCTTCCCCGGCGTTCGCCATGCGCTGGTGTCCGGCCGGTACCTGACCTGGTGCGGACCCTCGCTGGTCGAGGCGAAAAACCTGCTGGCGAGCTCGCTGGCCTGACGATGCGCCAGCCGATAATGATCGTTCCTCGGCCGGCGTGGACGCGGCCGAAACCTCAGGTCGTCGGCCTTCACGGAAACTCTCGACGATGTGCGCGTGGCTGTGGCCGCCCGCACCGTGCGACGGAGGGCCAGTCCAGCGCCCGGATCGTCGGCACCACCGCGCGAGTTCGCCGCCGACGAGCGGCAGGGGGATGGTTGCGCGTTGCGCCGCACCGCCCACCTGCCCATAACCGGCAATGGAAATGCGACTTGTCCGGACTTGGTCGGACAGTCGATTTCAGAGCTAGCATCGCCGTGAATTTTCACGGCAGTTGTCGGGGAGTGGCCTGGTGGATTCTGGAACTGTTGACATTCGCATCGACGAACAGGTCGACGAGCTTCGCGTACTGGCGCGCTGGCTGCGAGGCGAGGATGATCTCCGTGGCCGGGTCGATTTTGTCGGCAGAGTGCCGGTTCCTGGCCAGATGGGCGGAATCGCGGACGCGCTCACCGTGATCGTGACGAGTGGAACGGCGACGACGCTGGTCTCTTCCGTGTTCGCCTGGCTACGCCGGCGCAAGGAGACGAACGCCGTCTCACTGAAACTGCGCAATGCGGGCGGTCGCGAGTTGGAATTGACGTGCGGATCCGGTGTCGATGCCGAGAAACTGCTGGTGCAGGTTCGGGCATTTTTCGGCGACGGCGCGTGATGTGTTTTGTCCGCATATCCCGATCCTGAACTTTCCCGCGCCGTGTTGATCGGCGCGAGTACGTTCGATCGCTCCGACCAATTGCCAAACCTGCCTGCAGTGCACAACAACCTGGTCGACCTGCGGGCCGTGCTGACCAATCCGATCACCGGCATCTTCGCCGAGAACCATTGCGTTGTGGTCGAGGCGCCAGGCACGCCGGCTGACGCGGTCCGGCCGTTGTCCCTGCTGGCAAGGCAGGCCGAGGATCTGCTGCTGATCTATTACTCGGGGCACGGCGTGCAGCATCCGATGCGCGACGAGCTTTACCTGGCGGTCGGCGGCACCGACGAGAACATCCTGAGCGCCAGCGCGGTCGCTTTCGAGACCGTTCGGGACGCCGTCGAGAACAGTCGGGCCAGGACCAAGTTGCTGATTCTGGACTGTTGCTATTCGGGGCTGGCAGTCGGTGCGATGTCCGTCGCCACGCTGAGCCCCCGCGAGGTCAGGATCGAGGGCACCTCGGTCATCGCGTCCTCGCCGAGGAACAAGATCTCCTATGCGCCGCCTGGTGAGCGGTACACGGCTTTCAGCGCCGAACTCATCAGGCTGTTGAAGGACGGGCCCAGCATCGGCGGCGTGCCGTTGACCGTTCAGGCGTTGTTCAGTGGGCTGCTGGCGGCGATGGCGAACCGGAACATGCCCAGCCCGCAAATGAGTTCAGGCAACACCAGCGGCGAACTCCTGCTGCGCAAACCACCTCCGCCGATTATCGATGTGCGATTGCCACGCCACACGATCCCCAAGTCGAGGCCGAAGCGGATCCCGCAATCGATGCCAGAGCGGATCCCGCCCGCGATCTCAACGCCGGTCTTGAAGCCGATTCCGAAGCCAGCCGCGACTTCGGCGGCGACCTCGGCCGCGACGCCGAACCCGGGCCCGACGCCGGTATCGAACTCGCTCAGCGCGTCGGCTGCGCCACTCGGGCCGGCCGCGGTGCCGTTCGAGCGGCCAAGGGTTTCGTTGGCGGATCAACCGACCGTGCCGGCCCGGGCGCCCGTCACCCGTGAACCTGCCGGTGCCGCGGTTCGGTCCACTGTGATCGCCCAGCCGAAGGTCAGCAGGGTCGGGTTGTTCTTGCTGTGGGTGGGCTTCCTGTTCTTCGCTGACTTCTCCCTCGGCGGGTTCGTCGGCTTCACCTTCGGCAGACTGCCCGATGGCGTGCGGTCGTCCGGTGATCTGAGCGTGGGCATCGTTATGCTGGTGTTCGCCGTCGGCCTTGGCGTGATCGTTCGCTGGCGGACGGCCAGAAGGCGTGCGCTGGGCAGTGCCGCGAAGGTGTCCGCGTTGCCGAGAGTCCCGTCGTGGCTGTCGCTGTCGTTGCTGATCGTCATCAGCGTCTTCTGCGTCGCCATGATTGCCACCGGGATCGCGTTGTGGAACCAGGACACCACAACCGCCGGTCAGCCCTCGGACAGTTCGCTGTCCACAATGGCCGTTCAGGTCATGGCGCTGCTCTGGTTCGTTGAAGCCGGTTTCGTCAGCGTGCTGGCTGTAGTTCGCCGGTTTACAGCCGATCGGCCCGGCCGGCGGAGACGCTGACCGGGCCGATCCGTGCCGAATCAGTGGAAAGCGTGCTCCGGGGCTGGGAACTCGCGGGTGCGGACGTCGTCCGCGAACTGGCTGGCCGCATTGGCGATCACTCCGGCGACGTCGGCGTAGCGCTTGACGAAGCGCGGTGCCTTGCCGCGTCGCAGGCCCGCCATGTCCTGCCAGACCAGCACCTGCGCATCGCAGTCCGGTCCCGCGCCGATGCCGACGGTCGGAATGTGCAGTTCGTGCGTGACGCGCTTGGCGACCTCGGCCGGAACCATCTCCATGACGACCGCGAACGCACCCGCCTTCTGGAGGGCGACCGCGTCCTCGACGATCAGATCACCGGTGTCGCCCCGGCCCTGGACGCGGTAGCCGCCCAGGTTGTGCTCGCTCTGCGGGGTGAAGCCGATGTGGCCCATGACCGGCACGCCCGCCGAGGTGAGCGCCTCGACGTGCGGGGCGAAGTGGCGTCCGCCTTCCAGCTTGACCGCGTGCGCCAAGCCCTCCTTCATGAACCGGACACCGGTCGCCAGCGCCTGTTCCGGCGAGAGCTGGTAGGACCCGAACGGGAAGTCGGCAACGACGAGCGCCCGCTTGACCGAGCGGGTCACCGCGCGAACGAGGGGCAGCATTTCGTCCACGGTCACCGGGAGCGAGGTCTCGTAGCCGTAGACGTTGTTCGCGGCGGAGTCACCGACGAGCAGTACCGGAATGCCTGCTTCGTCGAACAGTTCCGCTGTGTACATGTCGTACGCGGTCAGCATGGGCCACGGCTCGCCGCGGTCCTTGAGCTGCTGGAGGTAGGGGATGCGGACCCGCTTCGGAGATTTCGTCTCGGTTGCCGCTGCCGGACCGGAGCCGTACGGGGCGGGTTCTTCGGGAACACCTGCGGTGGTGGACATCGTCGTCGACCGTCCTTCCCTCAAGGCCCATGTTCCTGGGTCCCTGGGTCTGTGCGGATGGTGTACGCAATCAGAGTGACACCGGCTCCGGCCGGGCGCAGTGGCTTGCGACGATGCTCACACCGCAGGTCAGCGCGGTGACGTTGTCATTCACATGGCGGCCAGGAACATGTAGACCATGCCGGCACCCATCACGACCCGGCATCCTTCGACAACCCGCGGTTTACTCAGCACGGTCCAGCTGCCACCGCCGGCCACCGCGAGCGTGCCGCGTTTCACTCGAACGAGCGACCAGATCGTGTAGCCGATGAAGTACATGGCGAACGAGCACGCCAACGACGGCAGCAGCATCGGATGCGCGACGCCGCGCAGCGTGTCGGTGCTGGCCAGCACGACGTAGGCCATGGCGAGGCCGGCCATCAGGTGGTGCACGTACTGCCAGGAGTCGGTGGCGGCGAGCGGCGGGCCGGGCTGCGGACGCATCAGCAGCACCGCGAAGATCGCGGCCTCGCCGAGGAAAACCAGCAGCCACACGGCTTTGGGTACCACGCCGAGCCAGGCGAGCAGCATGGCGATCATGCCGACTCCCATGACCAGCTGACTGATGTCCTCGTGCCAGTGCGGAGTCTCGGCCGGACGGGTCCGGGCGCCGCGGTAGATCGCCAGGCGGGCCAGGCAGGACAAGCACACCAGGCCCAGCAGTGAGGACAACACCCAGTTGACCCAGACGGGTCCGCCCACCATGTTCCTTCCCTCGGGCGCCCGGTCTCCCGACTCGATCGGGGCGCCGCGGACGGTTGACGCTGCCTATCGTGCAACAGCGGCTCTCCAGTCAACACGGCGGCCGCCGTGCCGACGAGCGGGCAACCGGGGGATTGGCTTACCCGACCGAGTGAAGTGCGGTCACGACCGTGTGATGGCGCCGTTTGGGCAGCGGCTTCCGTCCCGCCTGAGCCGTCGTGGCGAGGGGCCGTTTCGATGCTCGCGCGTGGCGGGACTGGTGCGGGGGCCGCGCGGTGGGGCTGGGTGGTCGTCAGCTGGCCGTGATGGGGGCGCGCTCGCGCCAGCCGTTGGTGATGGGCAGCCTGCGGTCGCGGCCGAACGCGCGGAAGGTGATCTTGGTGCCCGGCGGGTACTGGCGCCGCTTGTACTCGGCGGCGTCGACCATGCGGAGCACCTTCTCGACCACCTCCGGGTCGAAACCGGCGGCGAGCAGGTCGCGGTAGCCGCGATCGCCTTCGACGTAGTCGTCGAGGACCGCGTCGAGCAGTGCGTAGTCGGGCAGGCTGTCGGTGTCGAACTGGTCGGGGCGCAGTTCGGCCGATGGGGGCTTGGTGATGGAGTTTTCCGGGATGGGCGGGGTTTCACCGTTGCGCTCGGCTTCCGCGTTGCGCCACTTCGCCAGTTCCCAGACCAACGTCTTGGGCACGTCCTTGATGGGCGCGAAGCCGCCGACCGCGTCGCCGTAGATGGTCGAGTAGCCGACCGCCAGTTCGGTCTTGTTGCCGGTGGCCAGGACCAGGTGGCCGAAGGAGTTGGAGCGGGCCATCAGCAGGACGCCCCGGCAGCGCGCTTGGACGTTTTCCTCTGACAGGCCGGACAAACCCAGTTGCTCGACGAACACCCTGACCATCTCGCCGATCGGCTGGGTCTCGAAGTGGCAGCCGATCCGCCTGGCCAGTTCGGCCGCGTCCGAGCGGGAGTGTTCGGTGGAGTAGCCCGAGGGCATGGAGACGCCGTAGAGGGCGTCGGCGCCGAGGGCGTCGGCTGAGAGGGCGGCGACGACGGCTGAGTCGATGCCGCCGGAGAAGCCGAAGGTGACCGAGCGGAAACCGTTCTTGTGCACATAGTCTCGCAGGCCGGTGACCAGCGCGGACCATACTTCGGCCGGATCGGGTAGCGGCGGTGCGATCGGGGGCGCGGGCTGCGCGGGGTAGGCGGGCACCGGCTCGCCGGTGATCGGGACGCGGCGGAGGTTGAACTCGCCCACCTGGCCGGTGCGCTGGTAACCGCCGGTTGTCAGGTCGAAGTCGAAGACCATCAGGTGTTCGACGAACTGGGGCGCCCTGGCGAGCAGGGTGCCTTCGGCGTCGACGATCAGTGAGTCGCCGTCGAAGACCAGGTCGTCCTGGCCGCCGACCATGTTGACGTACGCGAGCGGGGCGTGGGCCTCCCGGGCCCGGCCCGCGACCAGGGGCAGGCGCTGGTCGTCCTTGTTGCGCTCGTAGGGCGACGCGTTCGGCACCACGATCAGGTCGACGCCTGCCTCGCCGAGCGCGGTGACCGGGCCGCCGTCGGCCCAGAGGTCCTCGCAGATGGCCAGGCCGATGTCGAGGCCGTTCAACTGGATCACGTCCAGGGCGTTGCCTGCCTTGAAGTAGCGCCGCTCGTCGAAGACGCCGTAGTTGGGCAGGTGGTGTTTGAACTGCTTGGCCACCACCTGGCCACGGTGCAGCACCGCGGCCGCGTTGCGCGGGCCGACCTCGTCACGGTCCAGGTAGCCGACGACGACGGCGACTTCGCCGCAGCCCGCGTCGTCGAGCCGCTCGGCGAGGCCGTCCAGTGCGCGCAGGGTGCCTTCCGCGAACGACGCGCGCAGGGCGAGGTCTTCGACCGGATAGCCGGTGAGCGCCATTTCCGGGAAAACGACCAGGTGAACGCCTGCTTCGACGGCCTTGCGGGTCCAGTCGACGATCAGGTCGGTGTTGGCGTCGAGGGCACCGACGCAGGGGTTGCATTGGGCGAGTCCGAGGCGCAACTGCGGCATGCCGACATCATCGTCCACTCGGGCCGCGAACGCCCCTGGTTGTGGGCGAGAACGCACTTTTCGACTATGAGTATAAAACTATCGGGTGATTGCCAAGGGTTCTTTGCAAAGCTATGTTGGCATCGTTCCAGCTGGGGAGGGGTTGTGGACGAGAAGCCTCGTCGGATTCTTGAGTTGAGCGATCCGGTCGCATTGCGGGCGTTGGCTCATCCGTTGCGGATGAAACTGGTCGGGCTGCTGCGCACCAAGGGGCCGTTGACGGCGACGGAAGCGGCGGCGCTGGTCGGGGAGAGCACCGGCAGTACCTCCTTCCACCTGCGGCAACTCGCCAAGTACGGGTTGGTCGAGGAGGCAGGCGGGGGTCGGGGGCGGCAGAAGCCTTGGCGGGCGACGGCTGAGTTCACGGCGTGGCCCAGTGCTGCCACGGCGCCGGAGGCGGCGGTGGCCATCGCGGCGATGAACTCGACGGCGGCGCAGGTGTACACGAACCTGCTGGCGCAGTGGCTGCGGACGAATGCCGAGGAACCCAGGGAGTGGCAGGAGGTTGCCGGTACTCGGGACACGATCGTCTATGCGACCGCTGATGAGCTCGCCGAGTTCACCCGTGGTGTCGAAGTGTTGCTCGCGGGTTTACAGGAGCGGACGGCGCATCCGGAGTTGCGGCCACCGGGGGCACGGGCGATCGACGTGATCACCATGGCCTTGCCCTACGACCCGCCGGATGCGGGGTGAGTTCTGATGCTGGCGGTGCCACCCTTGTTGCGGCAGCGGGCTTTCCGGCGATTCTGGCTCGGCGAGAGCGTGTCGCTGCTCGGCGACGAGATCATGAACCTCGCGTTGCCACTGACCGCGGTGCTCGTGTTGCACGCGAACTCGGCGCAGATGGGGTATCTGACCGCGGCAGGGACGGTGCCGAACCTGTTGTTCGCGTTGACCATCGGCGCCTGGGTCGATCGCCGGGGCCGGCATCGGCAGATCATGATCGTGTCCGACCTCGCGCGGGCCGGGTTGCTGGTCTGCGTGCCGTTGTGTGTGGTCGCCGGCGTGTTGCGGATGCCGTTGTTGTACGGGATCGCCTTCGTTGTCGGTGCGTTCGAGGTGTTCTTCGCGGTTTCCTGCAACACCTTGTTCGTGTCGATGGTGCCCGCTGAGCAGTACGTGCAGGGCAACGCGTTGCTCAACGGCAGCGGCGCGGTCGCCGGAGTCGGCGGGCAGAGCTTGGGCGGGTTGATCGTCGCGCTGGTGACCGCGCCGTTCGCGTTGCTGGTGAACGCCGCGTCGTTCCTGGTTTCCGCGTTCTTCCTCTGTCGCATCAGGCCGGTGGAACCGGTGCCCGAGCAGGTGGAGGACGGGCATGTCCTGGCGGGTCTGCGGTTCATCGCGGGTTCGCCGGTGTTGCGTGCGGTGCTGGGCGCCACCGCGACGGTGAATCTTTTTACCTTCGCCTACTTCGCCGAGATGCTGTTGTTCGCGACGAGTCAGCTGCGTGTTTCGGCTTTGCAACTGGGGCTGGCGCTGGGGGCGGGCGCGGTGGGCACAGTGCTTGCTTCTGCTGTGATCCAGCGGTTGACAGCACGGCTCGGGCTGGGGCTGACGTTCACCATCGGGTTCCTCGCCTACACCGGGCCGATCGCGTTGGTGCCGTTGGCGCGTGGCCCCGAACCGGTGATTCTGGCGCTGTTGTTCCTCGCCGAGTTCGGATCCGGGTTCGGCGTGATGATGCTGGATGTCGCTGGCGGGACCATTCAGCTCGCGGTCACCCCGGATCGGCTGCGTGCCCGGGTCACCGGTGCTTATCGGATGGTCAACTACGGCACTCGGCCGATTGGCGCACTGCTCGGCGGATTGCTCGGCAGCGCGCTCGGGTTGCGGCCGACGCTGTGGATCGCGGTGGCCGGGGCGATGTGCGCGGTGGTGTGGTTGCTGCCCTCGGCCATCCCCCGAATGCGGGAATGCCCGGAGGTCGACTGACGTGCTCGGACTTATCCTGGACAGGCACGAAAGACCCGAGGGGGTGCACGGCCATGCCTACCCAGGACGAGCCTGACAGATCGGCCGCCGGGCAGCTGTGCCGTTGCGGGCACCGGCGTGCGGCGCACAGTCACTACCGGAAAGGCAGTGACTGCGCGCTGTGCTCGTGTCCACGGTTCCGGATCGACTGGCGCGCCTTGCTGTTCGGTCGTTCGCCGCGTTAGTCGGTGAAGTAGTTGCCCTGCTCCAGGTCCTCGATGAGGCCGCGGTTGGTGGGGTGCCAGCCGAGCAGCTTCCTGGTCCGCTCACCGGAACTCGGGAAGTCGCCGCCCAGGAACGAACTCACGAAACCGAGGTCGGCGCCGTCGGTCTCGGTCACCGGCAGGTTCAGGTTTCGCGCGATGACCTCGGTGGTGTCGCGCAGTGGCACGCCTTCCTCCGCGATGCCGTGCAGATTGCTGCCCGCGGGCGCGGATTCCAGCGCCAACCGGTACAAGCGGGCCGCGTCCAGACGGTGTACGGCGGGCCACCGGTTGGTGCCGTCGCCGATCCGGGGTACGAATCCGCGGGCTCGGGCACTGTCGATCAGAGCCGGGACCATGCCGTGGTCGCCTTCGCCGTGCACCGACAGCGACAATCGCACCACCGATACCCGCACGCCCCGGTCCGCGTAGGACATTGCCAGGGTTTCCGACGGGACCCGGTGCGCGGCCGGGCCGTGGTGGTCGAGCGCGTCGTCCTCGTTGGCCAGGCGGCAGGGAACCCGCTTGAGGCTGCCGAGGCCGGAGGTGACGATCAACGGCCGGTCCGAACCTGCCAACGTCTCGCCGAATGCTTCGATGACGGCGCGATCGGTCGCGCAGGCACCGTCGAAATCGCGGTAGTCGTGGTTGAAGGCGGTGTGGATCACGCCGTCCACGCCGGAAGCGGCCTGGCGCAGGCCAGCCAGGTCGGTGAGGTCGCCACGGTGCACTTGCGCGCCCGCGGCTTCGACGGTGGCGGCGCTGTGGTCCGAGCGGACCAGCCCGACGACGTGGTGGCCGGCGTCGACCAGTTCGCGGACGACCGCGCTACCGACGAATCCGGACGCGCCGGTGACGAACACACGCATGCTGCACTCCTGTGAAAGTGGGGTTGTCGGTGATTTCAGGGTGCTGCGCGTTGGCAGGCGGTGTCCAAGGCTTGTTGCTCATGGGGTAATGCTGATTGGGCATCACTGCTGTTCAGTGACGTAGTGTGGGCGTGTGGAGGATCTGGATCTGCGGTTGGTCCGGTACCTCGTCGCGGTCGCAGAGCACCGGCACTTCGGGCGGGCAGCCGCCGAACTGCGCATCGCCCAACCGTCGCTGAGCCGACAGATCCGGCGGCTGGAGGCGCGGATCGGCGCGCGGCTGCTGGATCGCACGCCGTTGCGCACCAGCCTCACCGAGGCGGGCGCGGTGTTTCTGCCGCGCGCCAAGGCATTGCTGCGCTCAGCGGCGCAGGCCACCGCGCAGGCGCGGGCGGCGGCGACGCCGACTCGGCTGACCATCGGCTACACGCAGAGCATCATTGTCACGCCTGCGGTGCGGGAACTGCGCCGGTTGCATCCGGAGGCGGAGGTGCACGCCAGCCACCTCGACCTCGGCGAGGTCCGGGGCGCGCTGCTCGATCACCGGGTCGACGCGGCCGTCACCCGGCTGCCGTTGGCGACGGACGAGTTGCGCGTGACGGTGCTCTACGACGAGCCGAGGGCGGTGTTGTTCGGGCGTGCTCACCCTCTCGCTGGGCGGGAGTTCGTGACGTTGGCGGACATCGCCGACGAACCGCTGCCGCGCCTGCCGGACGCGGATTACAACGCATACTGGCGCATCGATCCCCGGCCGGACGGCAGCAGGGCGCCGGATGGGCCGCTGTTGGAGGCCATCGAGGACAAGTTCGAACTGATCGCGGACGGTCAGATCGTGGCGATCGTGCCGGAGACGGCGCATTTGCTGCGGCCGGATGTGGTTTCGGTGCCGCTGCGCGGGGTCGATCCGGTGCACGTCGTGCTCGCCACTCGAGCCGGTGACACCCGCCGGTTGACAGGGCTGTTCCGGAAATGTGCCGAGGCGACGCTGGTAGGTCCGGAAAGGACAGTCGCGCGGAGGGTTCGGTAGCCGACGCGGGACTGCGGTTGCCGGCGGGCGACGGCCGGGATCGCCGGTGTGCCTGCCGGTGCTGGCGGGAGATCGCAGGTTGACCGCATAGTGCCCACTATGGCCACGGTCTGGTGGTTCGGCACTCGCGACTTGTCGCCCCTTGAAGGAGACAAACGAAAACGGGGTGGTGCGGGAGTCCTTGCTCCCGCACCACCCTGGGTGCTTCGTGCGCTACTGGCTCAGGCGAGCCGGACGCGCGGGTCGAGCACGGCGTAGAGCAGGTCGACGATGATGTTCGCGACGACGACGAAGACCGCCGCCAGCAACACCACCGCGATGATCACCGGCTCGTCCTGGTTGACCACCGACTGCACGGACAGCCTGCCGAGACCGTTGATACCGAAGACCTGTTCGGTCACGATCACGCCGCCGAGCAGGGAGCCGACGTCGATACCGAACTGGGTGATCACGGGCACCAGCGCGGCGCGCAGGCCGTGCCGGTAGGTGACGCGGCTGCGGCGCAGACCTTTGGAGCGCGCGGTGCGGATGTAGTCCTCACCGAGCACCTCCAGCATCTGGCCTCGGGTGAGCCGCACGTACGTCGCCATGGTGACCAGGGCCAGCGTGACCCAGGGCAGGATCAGGCCGTACGCCCACATGACGACGTTCTGGGTGATCGGCACATAGCTGCCCGATGGCGGGAACAGCGTGAATCCCGCCTGTTTGGGATAGAAGAACAACACGAGCAGGAACAGGTTGCCGAGCACGAACGTGGGGAAGGAGATGCCGGTCAGCGCGAAGACGGTGGCACCGCGGTCCCAGATGGTGCGTGGCCGCGTCGCGGACAGCACACCGATCAGCACACCGAAGACCAGCCACAGGATGGCGGCACCGATCGCCAGCGACAACGTTTTGGGCAGCGCCTGGCCGATCAGGTAGGTGACCTGCTGGTGGCTGTAGTAGGAGAAGCCGAGGTCGCCGTGCACCAACCGGACCAGGAAGTGCCAGTACTGCTCGTAGATCGGTTGGTCGAGACCTAGTTGGTGGGTCACGGTCGCGACGAGCTGCGGGTTCTTGCCACCGAACTTGCCGAGCAGTTCCACGGCGACGTTCGGCGGAAAGACGAAGAACAGCAGGAACACGACGATGCTGATCAACCAGATCACCAGGAGGCCGGTCAGCAGGCGGCGAATCAGAAAGCGCAACATGTGATCACTTCTTCCGCGCCGCGAAAAGACGCTCAGTGCGTGGGTCGAGCGCGTCCCGCACACTGTCGCCGAGCAGGTTGAATGCCAGCGTGGTGAGGATCAGCGCGACACTCGGGAACACCAGGTACCACCAGGCGACCTGGTAGTAGGGCTGCGAGTCGCTGATCATGGTTCCCCAGCTCACCTTCGGCGGGACGATGCCGACACCGAGGAACGACAGCGTCGACTCGAACACGATCGAGGTCGGGATCAGCAGCGTGACGTAGACGATGACCGGCGCGATCAGGTTCGGCAGCACGTCGACGAACATGATCCGCAGGTCGCTGGCGCCCAGCGACCGGGCTGCCTCGATGTACTCCCGTTCTCGGATGGCCAGGGTCTGGCCACGCACGATGCGTCCGACAGAGGCCCAGGAGAAGAACGCGATGACGAGGATCTCCAGGGTCTCGCTGGGCCCGCTGAGGGTGACCAGCGCGATCGCGAACAGCAGGAACGGGAAGGCCAGCACCACGTCCATGAGGCGGGCGAGAATGCTGTCAACGACCGGCCCGAAGTAGCCCGCGCACAACCCGACGACAACGCCGAGAATCACCGCGGCGACCGCGGCGACGATGCCGACGACGAGCGAGACCTGCGCGCCGTAGATGATCCGGACCAGGATGTCGCGGCCCAGTTCGTCGGTGCCGAGCAGGTGTGTGCCGGTCGGTGCCAGGGGCAGGCCGTCTGCGCTGGTGCCGTTGGGGTCCGGTACGGATCGGGTCCAGCCGATCAGCGTGGAGATCGGTCCAGCCAGGATCGCGACGAGCGCCAGCAGGATGATGAAGATCGCGCAGATGATGGCGACCTTGTCATGGCGGAGTCTGGCCCAGGCCAGCTGCCACGGGCTGCGACCCTCGACCGACTTGCGCGGTTGGTTCTCGCCGTCAGCTGGGGTCGTGGTCTCCGCCAGCTCGGTCATAGACATGGGTAACTCCTTGTCGACCCCGTGGGGACCGGGAGGGTGTTCGGTCCGGTCACGGGCGCTCCTCGGCCAGGATGTCCGCAGCCAGCGCACCGGCAGCCTCGGCCTCGCGCGCCGTCTGGGCGATCTCCGGGGTTGCCGCGGCGAGGTCCTCGCCCGGCTCGACCGGGAAGTGGCAGGCGGTGAGATGCGCTTCGTCCAGCGGAAGACCGTCGACCGATCGCGCCATCAGCTCCGGCTGATCGGTGACGCACCGCTGGGTCGCCTTGGGGCAGCGCGGGTGGAACCGGCAACCCGAAGGCGGCGACACCGGCGACGGGACGTCGCCGACGAGCACGATGCGCTGCCGTTCCCGCGCCTGGTCCGGGTCGGCGACGGACGCCGCGGACAGCAACGCGTTGGTGTACGGGTGCTGCGCGTTGCGGTAGAGCGCGTCGGCCTGCGCCAGCTCGGTGACCTTGCCCAGGTACATCACGGCGACCCGGTCGCTGACGTGCTCGACGACGGACAGGTCGTGCGCGATGAAGACATAGGTCAGGCCGAACTCGGACTGGAGGTCCTGGAGCAGGTTGATGATCTGCGCCTGGATGGACACGTCCAGTGCGGACACCGGCTCGTCGCAGACGATCAGCTTGGGCCGCAGGGCCAGCGCCCGTGCGACACCGATGCGCTGCCGCTGGCCACCGGAGAAGTCGGCGGGGAACCGGTTGTAGTGCTCGGGGTTGAGCCCGACCAGCTCCATCAGTTCCTGGACCTTGCGCTTGCGCTCCGGTCCGTCCGCGACGCCGTGAATGGCGAACGGGTCACCGATGATCGACCCGACCCGGCGGCGCGGGTTCAGCGAGCCGTACGGGTCCTGGAAGATCATCTGCACCTGGCGGCGCAACGGCCGCAGCTGCGAGCGGTTCAGGGTGGAGATGTCCTGACCGTCGAAGGTGATTTTGCCGCTGGTCAGCGGGTAGAGCCGGGTCAGGCAGCGGGCGAGGGTGGACTTGCCACAACCGCTTTCGCCGACCAGGCCCAGGGTTTCACCCTGACGGATCTCCAGGCTCACGTCGTCGACCGCGTGCACGCGCCCGACCTCGTGCTTGAACAGGATGCCCTGGTTGATCGGGAAGTACTTGACCACGTTCTCCGCGCGGAGCAGGACTTCGGGTTCGGCCACGACTACTCACCATCCTGAGCGTGCCGCGGCGCGCTGTCGCTGACCTGCTGGGCGGTTCCGGTCCCGCCGGCGTGCGCGCCGACCGGCTGTTCGGCCAACGTGGCCGCCACTGCGTTCACCTTCTCGCCTCGACCGGCAGCTGCCGCGCTGATCCGGGCCTGTTCGGTTTTCTCGTCCAGCCCGACCAGTTCGGCAGGCAGCCAGCAGGCCGAACGGTGTGCCTCACTGCCGCCGACCGGCATCAGCTCCGGCAGGGTGGTGACGCACTCGTCCATGACGTACCGGCACCGGGTGTGGAAGCTGCAGCCGCTCGGCAGGTTGATCAGCGACGGCGGCTGGCCCGGGATCGCGCGCAGCCGCTCGCCCGCACCGGTCGAGCCGGGCACGGATTCCAGCAAACCCTTGGTGTACGGGTGGTGTGGCTCGTAGTACAGCGAACGCCGGTCCGCGTACTCGATCGCGCGGCCCGCGTACATCACCATCACGTTGTCCGCGATGTCGGCGATGACGCCGAGGTCGTGCGTGATCATGATCAGCGCGCTGTCGAGTTCGCTCTGCAGTCTGCCCAGCAGGGTCAGGATCTGCGCCTGGACCGTGGCGTCCAGTGCGGTGGTCGGCTCGTCCGCGATGATCAGCTCGGGGTTGAGAGCCAGTGCCATCGCGATCATGGCGCGCTGGCGCATACCACCGGAGAACTGGTGCGGGTAGTCGTCCACCCGGAGGTCCGGTTGCGGGATGCCGACCATCTTGAGCAGTTCGACGGCCCGCAGCTTGGCCTTCGCCTTGGAGATGGGTTCGTGGGCGCGGATCATCTCCACGATCTGCCAGCCCACCTTGTAAAGGGGGTGCAGGGAGGAGAGCGGGTCCTGGAAGATGGCCGCCATCTTGGGACCGCGGAGTTGCCGCAGTTCCTTGTCGTCCATCGTCAGCAGGTCGCGACCTTCGAACAGGGCTTCGCCGGACACGTCGGCGCCCGGCGTCAGGCCGAGCAGTGTCTGTGTGGACACGCTCTTGCCTGACCCGGACTCACCGACGATGCCCAGCGTGCGGCCTCGTTCAAGGCTGAACGAGACCCCGCGGACGGCCTGAACCAGGCCGTCCGCAGTCGGAAACGCGACTTTCAGGTCACGTACTTCCAGGAGACTCATTTGTATTTGCGCTCAGTCCAGTTCGTTGACGATCACTGACTCAACCACACGTTCGCGTAGTCGTAGTTCGCCGTGGTCGGGATGTAGAGAGCATTGTGCACACGGGTCGAACGGTAGATCGGGTTGGACTGAGTTTGGAACGGGATGATCGCCGCATCCTTCATGATCTGGACATCAGCGTCGTGCATGTACTTCGCGGCGTCGGCCTGCGTCGTGGCCTTCAGCGCGTTGTCGATGTCCGTGTTGACCTGCTGGTTCATGTAGTCGCCCCAGTCGGTCGAACCCGGACCGTAGCCACGGCCGTCGAACAGCGGCTCGATGTTGGCGCGAGCGTTGTTGCCGAACCAGTCCGGCACCCAGCCCGGCTCCGAGATGTCCCAGGAACCAGCCGCGGCGGCGGTCGGGTCGGACAGGTACTTGCCGTAGTAGTCCGACGCGGCGGCCTGCTTGCCGTTGACGGTGACGCCACAGGCGGCGAAGTCGGTCTGCACTGCCTGGAACACGTCGGGGTGCTTGCCCGAGGTGCGGTAGACGTCGGTCAGGGTGATGCCGTTCGGGTAGCCGGCCTGCGCGAGCAACTGCTTGCACTTGGTCGGGTCACCGGAGTCCTTCGGCGTCGGGTACTGGTTGAACGCGGTGTAGCCGACGTTGCCGGGAGCCAGCACCTGGTGCAGCGGGGTGTTCAGCGTGGTGCCGCCGTAGATCTTGCCCAGCTGGATGTTGTTGATCGCGTATTCCAGCGCCTGGCGGACCTTCACGTTCTTCAGAGCGCTGTTGTTGTTCGGGCTCTGCTCGTTGAAGACCAGGAACGGGTTGTTGTCGAAGCCGGGGTAGATGCCCAGCCGCGCGTCCTTGGACGCCTTGAGCGTCGGCACGTCCGCGGTCGGCACCGTGGTGTCCCACTCCAGGTCCTGCGTACCGGCCTGGATCTGCTGCTGCACACCCGTCTCGTCCGGGCCCATGGTGACCTGGACCTCGTTCACGTACTGGTGGCGGATCGTGTCGGTGGACTGCTTCCACGCCGGGTTCTTGTCCAGCACGTAGCTCTGGCTCGGCACGTACTTGGTGATCTTGTACGGACCGTCCGAAATGGTGTTCTGGCGGAAGTTCGCGTCGTCCGGCAGGTAGTTCAGGTACTCGACCGGAGCCGGGGACGAGAAGTTCATGGCCAGGATGTTCACGAAGTCGGTCGCCGGCTGCACCAGGGTGAACTGCACCGTGGTCGGGTCGACGGCCTTGATGCCGGAGATGTTGTTGGTCGTCATGTACTGCTTGAACGCCGGGATCGTCTGGTCGACGTTCGCGAACGCGTCGCAGTAGGTGTCCATGCCGACGATGACGCCCTTGTAGTACTGCGGCGCGCCGACCGAGTTCTGGGTCGGGTTGCACAGGCGCTTGAAGCCGAGGATGACGTCATCGGAGGTGATCTGGCGGGCCGGCGTGGTGCCCCAGTCCGCACCCTGGCGGATGTGGACGGTGTAGGTCTTGCCGTCCGCGCTGATCCCGCCGTTGGCCTTGGTGGGGACCTGGGTGGCCAGATCCGCGACCGGGTCCGTCGCCTTGGTGGTGTCCGTCGTCGCCGGGTAGCTGAACAGCTGCCGGGTGAACAGGCGCATGAGCGAGCCGGTCGTCGTGTAGTAGGCGGACGCGGTGTCGAGGTGGTCGACATCGGCGTTACCGACGACCTTCAGCGTGCCGCCGTACTGTGGGGTGCCACCGGTGTTCGCGTTCGCCGCTTGGTTGAAGCCGTAGCTGCCGCCACTGCCGCCGCCGCTGTTGGTGCTGCCGCCGCCGCAGGCGACCACAGTCAGTGCCGCCAGTGCGAGCACGGATGCCATCCGCAGCTTCTGTTGCCTCGCTACTTTCAATGCCCTCACCTTGCGCCAGTTGTCCTGTGGTCATCGCTGACCCCGATTACGCAGGCCTGACTGTATCCCCCACGAGCAGCGGTGGATCAGGTGCGGATTTGCCGGACGCGACTGGTGGTCACGCTCAGCCCGCACTGGCAGTCACGAATGGGTCTCGGTAGCGATTGCCTCGGGAACGTTCCGAATGTTGTCCGCGAAGCCTAGGTCCCACGTTGTGAACGGATCGCGACGGCCCGGGATCGTTGGTGAAACGTGATCGGACCGATACTGTGATCAAGTAAGTGCTCTCCGTAATAGGCCCTGACCAGGGGCTTTGTTCAAAGCGCCACCTGGCGGCGTTCAGATATTCAATTTCTCGTGGCCCGAGTTGGCCGGTTACCGACCGGTTTCCGGCCGTATTCACTTGACAACTCGCCGTGAAACACTCCGAGATCGGACAGAGCGGGCACGCGCCCCTGGCGGCGGTTGGGAGACAGTTCCCGAATGAAATTCCCGGGCGTCAACCGGCTGATCAATCACCCGGAAGCGCGATTATTACGACCGGAATTTACGGTAATTTCACGAGAGCGATTCAGTGTCCGGCAATCGTTGTACGGTACGTAAGGTGCGTTCGGATGCGGGTATTCACCCCGATTCGACGCAGCCTCAAGCCCTCTTTTCTGGGACGTTTGCGCTGGTCACGGAGGGTATTCAGAGTCGGCCTGCCGCGATGATCCTGCGCAGGAACTGCCGGGTGCGTTCCTGAGTCGGTTCGGCCAGCACCTGTTCCGGCGGGCCCGACTCGACCAGCACGCCGCCATCCAGAAAACAGACCCGGTCGGCGACCTGCCGCGCGAAGCCCATCTCGTGCGTGGCCATCAGGATGGTGCGCCCCTGCTCGGCCAGTTCGCGCACCAGGGTCAGCACGTCGCCGACCAGCTCGGGGTCCAGCGCGCTGGTGATCTCGTCGAGCAGCAGCAGCTTCGGCTCGTACGCCAGCGCGCGCACGATCGCCACCCGCTGTTGCTGGCCGCCGGAAAGCCGATCGGGGAAGGCATCCGCCTTGTCCGCGAGCCCGACCCGCGTCAGCAGCGCCTTGCCCCGCTCGACGGCGGTCGTTTTGTCGACACCGTGCACGACGCGCGGCGCCAGGGTCACGTTCTCCAGCACGGACAGGTGCGGGAACAGGTTGAACGCCTGGAAGACCACGCCCATGTGGCGGCGCACCACATCCGGGTTCACCCGCGGATCGGAGATGTCCTCGCCGTCCAGCAGGATCTGGCCGTCGTCCAACTCCTCCTGGAGGTTGACGCAGCGCAGCAGCGTCGACTTACCCGAACCGGACGAGCCGATCAGCGCCACCACCTGGTGCCGCGCCACGTCGACATCGACGCCGTCCAGCACGGTGTGCTCGCCGAAGCGCTTCACCAACCCCTTGACCCGCAACAGTGGCTCGGTCATATGGCTCCCTCCCGACGAGCCAGCCTGCGCGCGGCCGCGTCGGCGAGCCGGGCGCACGGCACCGCGAGCACCACGAACAACAGGCCCGCCACCACGTACGGGGTGAAGTTGTAGAAGCGGGCGACGTCGATCTGCGCGGCGCGGACCCCGTCGATCGCGCCCAGCACCGAGATCAGGCCGCAGTCCTTCTGCAGCGCGACGAAGTCGTTGAGCAGCGGCGGCAACACCCGGCGGATCGCCTGCGGCACCACCACGATGCGCATGGTCTGCGCGTGGGTCAGCCCGATCGACCGCGCGGCCGCGCGCTGCGACGGGTGCACCGACTCGATGCCCGCGCGGAACACCTCCGCGACATACGCGGAATAGATGAGCACCAGCGAGATCCCGCCGAGCACAACCGGATCGTTCGGAATGCCGGTCAGCCGCAGGCCCGGCAGGCCGAAGCCGACCAGGTACAGGCAGATGATCAGCGGCAGCCCTCGGAACAGGTCGACGTAGCCGGTGGCCAACGCGCGCAACGGAAACCAGACCGGACCGCGCAACGTGCGCAGGCCCGCGATGGCCAGTCCGAGCACCAGGATCAGCACCTCGCAGACCACCAGCACCCGGACGTTGAGCCAGAGCCCGGCCAGGATGTCGGTGAACGAGCCCGCGGCGGTGGGCAGGTCGAAGAACGCCGAGCGCACCCTCGGCCACCCCGGCGACGAGGTCACACCGAACCACACCGCCGCCGCGAACACGACCGTCGACACCAGTGCGACCAGGGTGGATCGGCGCGCGCGGGAACGCCGGTAGGCCAACCGGTCCTGTTGTAGCTCGCTGGGCACGGGTTATTTGAGCACGGGCGCGTTGCCCACCTTGGACAGCCACTGGGTGGCGAGCTTGTCCAGGCTGCCCTCGGCGCTGAGCTGGTCGACCGCCGCCGACACACACGAGGTCAACGGCGAGCCCTTGTCCAGCACCGCGCCGAACTGTTCCGGTTTGCCCGGCGAGGGCAGTTGGCCGACGATCGACGAGTTCTTCACCTCGCCAGCGCCGGTGATCTCGAACGCGGTCGGCAGGTCGACCACGAGCGCCTGGATCTGCCCGTCGGTCAGGGCCTGCTTGGCGTCGTCGTTGCTGTTGTAGACCGCGATCTGCTGGGTCGGCTTGATCACCTGCGCCGCCGCGTCGTAGCTGGTCGTGCCGACCTGGGCGCCGATCTTGAACGCGCCCAGCGCGGCCACCGACGTCGCGTGCGCCGCAGGCGAGGACGACACCGTGATCACGGCCTGGGTGACGTTGTAGTACGGGCTGGAGAAGTCGACCGCGTTGCGCCGTTCCGGCGTGATCGAGAATTCGTCGAGGTCGGCGTCGTAGGACTTGGCGCCGGGCTGGATGGCCGCGTTGAAGGTCACTCTGGTCCAGGCCACCTGGTTCCTGGTGTAGCCGAGTTTGTCCGCGATCGCGTATGCGACCGCCGACTCGTAGCCCTGGCCGTTGGCGGGCTGGTCGTCGACGAACCACGGCTCGTAGACCGGTTCGTCGGTGCCGAAGGTGAAGGTGTTCGGCTTGAGCGTCTTGAGCTGGGCAGGCGAGCACGCGCCCTGACCGGGGGTGAGCACGCCGGTCGGCGCGGCGGACGTGGAACTCGGCTCGGGCGCGCACGCGCCGAGCAGCAGCACCGCCGCGATGGCGGGAAGGGCGAACCGGGTGGATCTGGCGACCATGGCGCAGATCCTGCCCGGTCCGACGAGCTTTGGGCAGCCTGACCCGCCGAGCTGGGAGATCTGCCCGGTTTTACCGGGAGTTCGTCTCGGTCAGCGGGATCGGATCGCGGGGAGGATCGCGGCGAGCAGCAGCACCGCGCTGCCCAGGAACGCGATCGGATAGCCGGTGTGCACGGCGACCACCCCGAAACCGAGCGCGCCGACGCCCATGCCGCCGTCGTAGCCCGCGTTCCACAACGCGCTCACCGTGCCGTACCCGGAACGCGGCATGCGCGCGTACATCAGGGCCAGGGTCGCGGTCTGCGCGCAGCCGAACCCGATGCCGAACACGGCGACGCCAATGAGGATCGCGACGGCGTTGCCGGTCAGCGCGATGCAGGCGAGGCCGGCCGCGCAGGTCAGCAGGCTGGGTAGGACAAGGTGCGCGGGATGGTGGCGGTCGCCATAGCGGCCCGCCGCCCAGCGGGCGATGGTCGTGGTCGCCGGTTGCACGAACAGCGCGACCGCGACCAGTCCGGTCAACGACGCGGGCACCGCAAGTGGCAGGAAGGTGACCACGATGCCGGTGCCCAGCGCGGTACTGGCGAACACGATCGCGGGCCTGCGCACGCCGGGATTGCGCAGTCCGCTGGCCAGACCGGCCTGCCGTTCGTCGCTGTGCTCCTCGGCGTGCCGGTTGGGCAGGCCGGGAATCGACACCACCGCGACCAGCGATACGAGTCCGCCGATGATGGTCACCGTCGAATAGCCGCCGTGGCTGACCAGCCACACACCCAGCGGCAGCCCGAAGATCGACGGCACCCCGCTGACCACCCCGGCCAGCGCCAGCCCTTCGCCGCGCCGCTCGGTGGGCAGGATCAACGCGGTCAGCGCGCCGCCCGCGACCACGGTGAACGCGAACCCGAACCCGCGCACCACGCACACCGCCGCGATCCACGCCAGGTTGGTCGACATGGTCAGCACCAGTGCTGGCGCGCCGAGCAGGATCAGTCCCGCGCCGAGCACGGTGCGGTAGCCGAACCGGGTGACCAGTGGCGTGGTGATCAGCTCACCGGCGACCGTCGCGAACATCAGCGCGCTGGTCGCCAGACCGGCACCGGTGGCGCCCGCGTAGAGCGGAACGACCGACAGCAGCAGGAAGAAGCTGGCCGACGCGCCGACCGTGCTGACGAAACGCAGCAGCAACGGCCTGGTCAACAGGGCTGGCCGAGTGCTGGTCGTCGTGGTCATACCAGCACGGTAGGTCCGGCAATGGACCTGCGGTAAGGTCCAATTCCGTGCCGCTGGAGTGGTCCGGTTCCGCGCCTGAGCTGTTGCTGACCCTGTCCAGGGACAGTCGCGAGCCGTTGCGGGGCCAGTTGGAGCGGCAGATCCGGGAGGCGATCCGGATCGGCAGGCTCGATGTCGGGGAGCGGCTGCCCTCCACCCGGACGCTCGCCGAGGTGCTCGGCACCTCCCGTGGCCTGGTGCAGGAGTGCTACACCCAGCTGATCGCCGAGGGCTACCTGGTCAGCAGGGTCGGCGACGCCACCCGGGTCGCGGCGGGCGTGTGCGGTCCGGAGAACGGGCCCATGCCGAAACCGAGCGCGCCACGACTGCTCGCGAACTTCCGCAACGGCGTGCCGGACCTGCGCGCCTTTCCGATGAGCGACTGGCTGTGGGCGCAGCGCGAAGCCGCCAAGGACATGCCGACCAGCGAACTGGATTACGGCGACCCGCGCGGCAGCGCGGAATTGCGCACCGTACTGGCCGGTTATCTGCGCCGGGTGCGGGCCGCCGCCACCGATCCGGCGCGCATCGTGGTCTGCGCCGGTTACGCCCAGGGTGTGCGACTGGTGCTGCGCGCGCTGGCCGAACGCGGCGTACGGGTGGTCGCGTTCGAGGATCCAGGGGTGCCCGAATCGACGAGCGCCGCCGCCGCGTCGCTGGGCATGCGCGCGATTCCGGTTCCGGTCGACGAGGACGGCATCGACGTCACCGCGCTCGCCGGGACGCAGGCGCGCGCGGTGATCGTGACGCCCGCGCACCAGTGGCCGACCGGGGTGGTGCTCGCGCCCGCGCGCCGGCTGGCGTTGCTGGACTGGGCGCGTGAGGTCGACGGGTTCGTCATCGAGGACGACTACGACGCCGAGTTCCGCTACGACCGCGAACCGGTCGGCGCCGTGCAGGGCCTGGAACCGGATCGGGTGATCACGATCGGGACCGTGAGCAAGTCGCTGGTGCCCGCGCTGCGGATCGGCTGGCTGCTCTGTCCGGCCGAACTGGCCGGGCCGATCACCGAGACCAAGCACCTCCTCGACCGCGGATCGCCCACTTTGGACCAACTCGCGCTGGCGCGGCTGATCTCCTCCGGTCGCTATGACCGGCACCTGCGCCGGATGCGCGTCAGCTACGCGACGCGCCGCACCGCGCTGGTCGAGGCGCTCGCAGTGCACGCCCCAGGGCTCACGTTGACCGGGCTCGCCGCGGGTTTTCACGCGGTCGCGCACGTCGGCCACGCTGACGAGCGGGAGCTGATCGAGGCGGCGCTGGCCCGGTCGGTGGGGCTGTACGGGATGAGCGAATGGCGCGCCGATCACGCGAGCAGTCCGACCCGGCTGGTGCTCGGTTTCGGGAACACCACCGACCGCGCGATCACCGAGGGCATCGCCGCGATCGCGGACCTGCTCCATCCTTAGTGGACTTCAAAGCCGTCGCCTTCGGCGGCGACGCGCAGGAACGGGATCAGGTCGGTGCCGAAGATTCGCGGATGCCGGATGCCGCCCGCGCGGGCCCGGTCGTAGGCGGCGACCGCGGCGCGGCATTCCTCCGGGGTGACGTACCAGCCCAGCGGTGTGGTGAGTTTGTGCAGCGGAATGCCGGTGTTCTTGGCGTCGCCGTGCCAGGACAGGATCGTGCGCAGCTCCGACTCGTACTCCTGCGCGGCGCCGCCGACCGGCCTGCCGAGCACGTCGAAGTCGGAGACGCCGTACACGGCCCACAGCGGGAACTTCGGCGGCGGACCGTTGTCGCAGGCCATGTTCAGGTCGAGCATGCGTGCGGCGACGCGCATCATCACCCAGCTCCGCCTGCGGTGCGGGCCGTTCGGTCGTGCCGCGCCATCGCCGCGCAGCTCCCAGCTGAAACTCATCCCGGGTGACTCATGGGCGGCTCAGGGCAGCTCGGGGTGACACTGGTGCCAGCTGTGCCGACCAGGTCCGCCGACCGTTGCGCACGTCCACGTGTCCCGCCCTCCGGGGTCGCTGGACGTCACTCTAAAGAGTGGTCGTCCACTTCGCCTATGGTCTCCCAGAGAACATCGAGTTATATTAAGCCATTTTCTGCAATTTGCAGACGCAATGGCGACTCTCCGTAATTCAAGGATACGGGGAGTCATTTGAATAATCTGCGACGAATGACCCGGTGACAAACATGAATATGTCGTCTATCAGCGCCGCCGATCCAGTGCGCCGGTCATCGTCCGTGCCGGGCCGAACGCGATCCGTGGATGGTCAACTCGCCCCGTCGCCCGGTTCCGGGCCGGTTGTCCGCAATAAGGTCACCCTGCGGTCACGGCCCGACATGGTGTGTGGACACAGTCGACCCGACGAATGGACAAACGCGCAGCTATTGGTATAGCTGTGCTCTATCCAACTCGGCGGCCTGGAGGGGGGCCCGGACGAGCGGCAACGCTCGTGCGCCGAATTCGTTGACAGGAAGGTTCGTTTCATGGCACGAACTCGACTCGGGCTCGCCCTGGGCGCTGCCGCACTCGGAGTGGCCGCACTGGTCACGGCATGCGGAGGTGGTAGCTCGTCGTCGGGCACCGCCACGACGGGCGGTGTGCTCAACTACGCCGAGGTCGCTGGTGCGTCGCCGAACTACATCTTCCCGTTCATCGACCCGGCGGACACCTCCACCAACAACACCATCCAGTTCGAGTACCTGATGTACCGGCCGCTGTACTGGCAGGGCACGGCTACCTCGGCGGACGTCGACTACAACAAGAGCCTGGCGCAGAAGCCGACCTACAACGGCAACCAGGTCGTCGTGAACCTCAAGAACTACTCCTGGTCCAACGGCGAGAAGGTGGACGCCACCGACGTCATGTTCTTCATGAACATGCTGGCCGTGGAGAAGGCCAAGTACGGCCAGTACGTGGTGGGCGAGTTCCCGGACAACGTGACCAACGTGCAGGCCACCGGCCCCGAACAGGTCACCTTCACCCTGGACAAGAGCTACTCGCCCAACTGGTTCACCGAGGACCAGCTCTACGAGATCACCCCGTTCCCGACGGCGTGGGACAAGACCTCGGACTCGGCCGCGGCGGGCAGTGGTGGCTGCGAGACCGACAAGTCCAAGTGCGACGCGGTCTACAACTACCTGATCGCCAAGAACAAGCAGGTCGCCGGCTACGCCACCGACCCGCTGTGGCAGGTCGTCGACGGCCCGTGGAAGCTCAAGTCGTTCACGCCGGAAGGCGCTGCGGACTTCGTGCCCAACCAGAAGTACAGCGGCCCGGACAAGCCGAAGCTGGACGGCTTCAACGAGATCCCGTTCACCTCCCCCGACGCCGAGTTCAACGCGATCCGCTCGGGCAACAACATCAACGTCGGCCGGATCCCGAACGCCAACCTGCCCAAGCGCGACCCGAAGAGCAGCAGCCTGCTGCCGCCGAGCAGCCCGGTCGGGTCGAGCTACAACATGATGAGCGACCCGATCTGGGGCTGGTCCTACGCGCTGCTCAACGACGGCAACCCGACACTGGGCGCGGCGTACAAGCAGCTCTACGTCCGGCAGGCGTTGCAGGAGACCCTGGACCAGGTGACCGACTCGGCGGTCGCGTTCCGCGGCTACGCGGTGCCCGGCACCGGCCCGGTGCCCAACCAGCCGGACAGCCAGTACGTCGCGGACGCGCAGAAGTCCAACAACGGCGAGGGCGCGTACCCGTTCAACGTCAGCAAGGCCAAGGCGACGCTGACCTCGCACGGCTGGACCGAGCAGGGCGGCGTGATGACCTGCACCAGCGCGGGCACCGCCAGCAACCAGTGCGGTGACGGCGTCGCCGCTGGCACCAAGCTGAGCATGAACATGGAGTACGCGAACAGCTCGGCCTCCGCTGGCGAGATCATCCAGCAGTGGAAGTCCGACGCGAGCCAGGCAGGCATCCAGATCAACCTCAGCTCCAAGCCGTTCAACAGCGTGATCACCGACGCGGGCACCTGCCCGTCCGACCCGAACACCTGCAACTGGCAGACGGCCTACTTCGGCTACGAGACCTTCAACTCGGTGCCCACCCTGGACCAGTTGATGCTCCCGGGCGCGTCGCAGAACTACAGCAGCGTCAACGACCCGCAGTTGACCGGCCTGATCCAGAAGTCCCTCACCAGCTCATCCAACAGCGACTTCCTCAAGGCCGAGAACTACGCCGCGCAGAACCTGCCCGGCGCGATCAACTTCCCGGACTCGTACCAGATCTACGCGGTGTCCAAGAACGTCGGCGGCGTCACGTACGGCCCGATGCAGTTCCTGGCCCCCGAAGACTGGTACTTCACGAAGTAAGGACGGCATGCGCTGCTCGCTTGACCGAGCGAGGACCGCGCAGGCGGACTGCGGGGTGTCGCGGTGACCGGATACATCATCCGCCGCATCCTGCAGTCCGTCCTGGTCGTCGTCCTCGTGTCGATGGTGACCTTTCTGCTCACCGATCTGCTGCCCGGTGGCCCGGCCCGCGCGATGCTCGGGCCGCGCGCCACCCCGCAGCAGCTCCAGGACTTCATCCACACCAACGGTTACGACAAACCGATCCCGGTGCAGTACGGCATCTGGATCGACAACATCGTGCACGGCAACCTGGGCTACTCGATCAAGCTCAACCAGAGTGTCGGCGCGCTGATCGCGGACCGGCTGCCCAAGACCATCGTGCTGATGGCGATCTCGATACTGATCGCGTTGATCATCGCGGTGCCGCTGGGCATCTACCAGGCACGCAGGCGCAACTCGATCGGCGACTACACCGTCACCAGCCTCGCGTTCGTGTTCTACGCGATGCCCAGCTTCCTGCTGGGTCTGCTGCTGGTCCTGGTGTTCTCGACCGACCTGGGCTGGTTCGATCCGACCGCGCCGCAGAGCGGCAACGTCGGCCAGATCCTGGCCCAGTTCAACGGGCTGATACTGCCGATAGCCACGTTGGCGTTGATCACGATCGCCACGTTCAGCAGATACATGCGCTCGTCGGTGATGGAGAACCTGACCCAGGAGTACGTGCGCACCGCACTGGCCAACGGCGCCGGTGACGGCCGGGTGATGGTGGTGCACGTGCTGCGCAACGCGCTCATCCCGATCGCGACCCTGCTCGGCCTTTCGCTGCCATCGCTCGTCGCGGGCGCGGCGATCACCGAGTCGGTGTTCAACTATCCGGGAATGGGTTACACGTTCATCAACGAGGCCCAGGTCCGCGACTACCCGGTGGTGCTCGGGTTCGCGCTGGTGATCTCGGTGGCCACGGTGATCGGTTCACTGCTCGCCGACATCGCCTACGCCGCGCTCGACCCGAGGGTGAAGTACTGATGAGCACACCACCGCAACCAGAACAGCTGCCCATCCCGGATCTCGCGGCGGGCGCGGAAGCCAGCAAACCGCTGGAACAACAGGATCAACCAGCCCGTCCGATGTGGCGGATGGTGTTGCAGATCTTCCTGCAGAACAAGCTCGCCGTGGTCGGCCTGATCATCGTGGTGTTCTTCGTTCTGTTCTGCTTCATCGGGCCGATGCTCTACCACTCCAACCAGGTGCTGTCCAACCTGCGCTCCGCCGACCTGCCACCCGGGTCCCCGAGTCACCTGCTCGGCACCGACGACGTCGGCTACGACGAACTCGGCCGGTTGATGATCGGCGGCCAGTCCGCACTGGAGATCGGCCTGGCAGCCGCCGCCATCGCGACCGTGTTCGGGTCGTTGTGGGGCGCGGTCGCTGGCTACCTCGGCGGCTGGGTGGACGCGGTCATGATGCGGATCGTGGACACGTTCCTGGCCATTCCCAGCCTGTTCCTGGTGCTGCTGCTCGCGTCGATCATCACCCCGACCGAGGGGCTGCTGATCCTGGTGATCGCGTTCAGCGCGTGGCTCGGACCAGCGAGGCTGGTGCGCGGCGAGACGTTGAGCCTGCGCACCAGAGACTACGTGCAGGCGGTGAAGATGATGGGCGGCGGGAACAGACGCAGCATCCTGCGCCACATCCTGCCCAACGCGATCGGCACGATCGTGGTGAACGCGACCTTCCAGATCGCCGACGCGATCCTGACCCTGGCCGCGCTGACCTTTCTCGGTTTCGGCATCGCACCACCGCACGCGGACTGGGGTGGGATGCTCTCCAACGGCACGCAGTTCACCTCGAACGGCTACTGGTGGATGATCATCTGGCCGGGTCTGTGCATCGTGCTGATCGTCGTCGCGTTCAACTTCCTCGGTGACGCCCTGCGGGACGCCTTCGAGGTCCGGCTCAGGAAGCGGTGACCCGATGCCAATCCTGGATGTGCAGGACCTGCGCACCGAGATCGCGGTCAGCAACGGCGCGGTACACGCGGTGGACGGGGTCAGCTTCAGCGTCGACCGGGGCGAGTTGCTCGGCGTCGTCGGCGAGTCCGGCTGCGGCAAGACCATGACCGCGCTGTCCATCATGCGACTGCTGCCCTCGGGCGGCCGGATCGCGGGCGGCCGGGTGCTGCTCGGCGGCGAGGACCTGGCGGCCATGTCGGACAAGGAGATCAGGAAGGTGCGCGGCAAGCGCATCGGCATGGTCTTCCAGGACCCGATGACCTCGCTGAACCCGACCATCCAAATCGGACGGCAGGTCGCCGAGCCGCTCAAGCTGCACACCGACTACTCCGCGCAGCAGATCAACGACCGGGTCATCGAGGTGCTCGAACTGGTCGGCCTGCCGCAACCGGCGAAACGGATCAACGCCTACCCGCACGAGCTCTCCGGCGGTATGCGGCAGCGGGTGATGATCGCCCGCGCGCTGGTCTGTGATCCGGAACTGCTCATCGCGGACGAGCCGACCACTGCACTGGACGTCACCATCCAGCAGCAGATCCTCGAACTCATCGACGATCTGCGTTCCCGGCTGGGCATGGCGGTCATCCTGGTCACGCACGACCTTGGCGTGATCGCGGGTCGCGCGGACCGGGTCGCGGTGATGTACGCGGGCCGGATCGTCGAGGTCACCGACACCAACCGGCTGTTCGGCAACCCGCGCCACCCCTACACGGAGGCGCTGTTCGAGGCGTTGCCGGAGAACGCGGCCGAAACCGGCGACAATCTCTACAGCATCCCCGGCCTGCCACCGGACCTGGTCACGCCGCCGACCGGCTGCCGCTTCGCAGCGCGCTGCCGCTACGCGACCGACCAGTGCCGCTCGGAGGATCCGCCGCTGCGCGGGGACATCGCCGGGCACGACTACGCCTGCTTCTTCCCGGTCGGCGACCAGGAAATGCAGGTGGCGACGCAGACCCACCAGATCCGGCGGCACGACACCGGCGACCCGCGCGCGCGGGTCGAGATCGACGAAACCAAGCCGCTGCTGCAAGTCGAGCACCTGGTCAAGACCTTCCCGGTGACCGCGGGCGTGGTGCTGCGCCGCAGGGTGGGCAGCGTTTCCGCGATCGCGGACGTCAGCTTCACTGTCGCGGCGGGCGAGACGTTCGGGCTGGTCGGCGAGTCCGGTTGTGGCAAGACCACGATCGGACGGCACATCGTCGGCATGGAGACGGCGGACTCGGGCACCATCCGGATCGACGGGACCGAGTTCACCGCGTTGCGCGGCAAGGAAAAGCGGCAACGCCAGCGGGACACCCAGCTGATCTTCCAGGACGCGTACGCCTCGCTCGACCCGAGGATGCGGGTCGGGTCGATCCTGGCCGAACCGCTGACCATCCACGGTGTCGGCGACCGGGCCAGCAGGGCGAAGCGGGTCAACGAACTGCTCGGCGAGGTCGGTCTGCCGCGCAGCGCGGCCGACCGCTATCCGCACGAGTTCTCCGGCGGTCAGCGGCAGCGTATCGGCTTGGCGCGAGCCCTTGCCCTGCAACCGAAACTGATCGTCGCCGACGAGCCAGTGTCCGCTTTGGACGTGTCGATCCAGGCGCAGATCCTGAACCTGATGAGCGATCTGCGGGCGCGGCACGGCCTGACCTACGTGTTCATCTCGCACGACCTGTCCGTGGTGCGCTACCTGGCGAACACGATCGGCGTGATGTACCTGGGCAAACTGGTCGAGGTCGGGCCTGCCGAAGCGGTGTACAACCGGCCCCACCACCCGTACACGCGCGGTCTGATCGACACCATCCCGGTCGCGGACCCGTGGGCAAGCAAGGCACGCGGGGACGACGGCGTGCGCGGCGAACTGCCCTCGGCGGTGAACCCGCCATCGGGTTGCCGGTTCCGCACCAGGTGCCCGTTCGCGCAGGAGATCTGCGCGCGGGAGGAACCGCAACTGCGGTCCTTCGAAGGCGGTCACCGGGCGGCCTGCCACTTCCCGCTGGAAGTCGGTACCGCGGCCGGTTCGCGGATCAGCGCCAGCGCCTGACGTTGTCGCGCCCTCGTCGCCGGCTCAGGCGGCGAGGGCGTGCAGCGCCTCGTTCCAGCTGGCACGCTGGCCGATCATCCTGCGGCACAACGTGATCAGCTTCGCCTTGTTCACTCCGAACGCACCGACCAGACGTCCGCCCCTGCGGTAGACCGCGAGCAACCCGCCCTCGGACTGCCCGCCGCCGACCACCACCTGGATCTCCTCCGCGTTCGGCACCCCGACGAACTGCACCCGGTGCTCGTACACGTCCGACCAGAAGTACGGCACCGTCGCGAAAGGACTCATCGGCGTGCCGTCGAGGTACGCGACCGCGTTTGCCGCGGCGGCCATCGCCTGCTCGACCGAGGTGGTCCAGTGTTCAAGGCGCATCTGCTCGCCGTCGAACACCGGGTTCGCGAACCGGGCCATGTCGCCCGCCGCGAACACCCCTGGCATGCTCGCGGCCAGGTACTCGTCGCACACCACGCCACCGGACAAATCCAGGCCGGACGTGGCCAGCCAACCGGTGTTGGGCACCGCGCCGATCCCGACCACCACCAGATCCGCGGGCAACACGGTGCCGTCGGCCAGCCGAACCCGTTGCACCTGACCGTAATCGCCCTCGATCGAGGCAACGCCGACCCCGCAGCGCACCCGCACGCCATTGCGTTCGTGCAGGTCGACACACACCTTGCCGAGCTCGGGCCCGATCGCCGCCGCCAACGGCACCGGCAACGCCTCCAGCACCGTGACCGGCGCGCCACACCGATGCGCCGACGCCGCCACCTCCGACCCGATGAACCCGGCGCCGACCACGATGGTGCGCGCGCCCGAATCCAGCGCCGAGCGGATCAGCCGCGCGTCGTCCACGGTGCGCAGCGTGTGCACGCCGCTGAGCTGCTCCGTACCGGGCAGTGCTCGGGCGCGGGACCCGGTCGCGATCAGCAGCGCGTCGTAGGCCAGGTCGATGTCGGTCCCGCCGATGTCCAGCCGCACCAGTTTCTGTATCGGGTCCAGCGCGGTCGCGGTCGCGCCGAGTCGCAGGTGGACGCCGAGCGTGCCGAGATCCTCCGCGCCGTGCAGCGTCGGTGGGGCCGCCGTGGGCGGGTTCGCGGTGAGGAACTGTTTGGACAGCGGCGGGCGGTCGTAGGGCAGGTACGTTTCCGCGCCGATGAGGCTGATCTCACCGGTGAACCCGCACCGTCGGGCGGCCTCGGCCGCGCGCAGTCCGGCCACGCCCGCGCCGACGATCACCAATCGCGCCATGCGCGGCATCATTCCAGGTCAACCACGCCTCGGGTACCGGAGAAAACCGGCATACCGGCATTGTCCGCCGATCGACGAAGCAGTTCCGGGCCGCGAGTAGGGTTGCCGATGGCAGCCGCGACCGGCGCGCCCGGTGCGACTGCGGAGAATCTGGTTGATCTGGAGAGGAACCGCACAATGTCGGATGCCCTGCGGGCGGAGACCGTAACGATCACCGGCCACAACGGCGACGAGATCGAGGCATATCTCGCCCGCCCCCTTGACACGGCCCCGTTCGGTAGCGTCGTGGTGATCCACCACATGCCCGGTTACGACGAGGCGACCAAGGAAATGGTGCGCAAGTTCGCCGCGAACGGATACGCGGCGCTGTGCCCCAATCTGTACTCGCGGGTCGCCCCCGGCGCCAGCCCGGACGACGCGGCCGCCGCCGCGCGCGCCCAGGGCGGGGTGGCGGACGACCAGGTCGTCGGCGACGTCGACGGCGCAGCAACGTACCTGCGCGCCCTGGAGGGCGCGAACGGCAAGATCGGCGTGATCGGCCACTGCTCCGGCGGTCGGCAGACCTTCCTATCCGCCGTCACCCTGCAGATCGACGCCGCCGTCGACTGCTACGGCGCCGCGGTCGTGTACGGCACGCCGAAGGACTTCCCGATCACCATGCCCGCGCTGATCGACAAGGCGCCGAACCTGTCCTGCCCGGTGCTGGGCCTGTTCGGCAAGGAAGACAAGTTCCCCACCCCGGAGGAGGTCACGGTCCTCGACGAGGAACTGACCAAGCTCGGCAAGGAACACGAGTTCCACAGCTACGACGGCGCAGGCCACTCGTTCTTCTCGGTCGACCGCCCCAGCTACCGGGTGGAAGCAGCGGTCGACGGCTGGCAGAAGATCTTCGCCTTCTACGGCAAGCACCTGGCGGGCTGAGCCATGTGCACCTACCTGACCGAGAAGCTCGCGATCACCGGCAGCGGAAAAGGGCCGAACGGCTGGATGGGCGTCACCGAGGCCACCGTCTACGTCGACCACGCTGTACACGCGCAGTTCACGCACACCCTCAACATCGATTTCCGCAATCCCGAACTGGGCCCGTCGGCCCGGATCGCGTTGGAACTGACCGAGGAATCCGCGCTCGCCCTCGCCGACGCCATCCACGCGGCGCTCGGCGCGGCACCCGCCGGTCTCACTTCGGTGAACCAGTCCTGAATTCTTGGGCAGGCCGGTCCTCGTCAGCCGGGGATCGGCCTGCCGAAGTAACTCAGGATCGCCGCGCGATCGTCGGCCGGTACCGTCCTGTTCCGCCGCTGATGTCCACATCGGACACAGCGCTGCACGATGAAGTACCGGTCCCGCTCCATCCCGGCCGCGACCGGCGCCATCAACCCGCCGCAGTCCGCGGCGCGGTCGCCCGGGTTCACATCGACGTGCTTGGAGTGCAGGCAGTACGGGCAGTGGTTGGTGTAGCCGTTGCCGCGCACGTTCCGGTCGCAGTGCTCGCAGGTGAAATCCTCGACCCGCCTGGTGAACTTCGCCTGGCCCTCGGTCACTGCGTCACCGCCCGCTGGTGGTGTGGTTCTTCCACGATGAACAACAACAGCGCCACACCGAGTATGCCCGCGCCGACCAGCGCGGCGAGGTTGCCCCAGTGCGCCGAGGTGAGCGCGCCGATCACCGCGCCGACGAGAAAGGCCAGACAGACGATGGCGAAACTGCGCGCCTTGTCGCCCTCGCCCTCCTTGCGCAACACGACCGCCCGATAGAACGAACGGGTTGTAGTCCGCAGGTTGCCAGTCAATGTGACGGTGTTGAACGGCCATTTACGCAAGGTGTCGAATGTGGAGTTCTGCACGGCGGCCACATAGGACACCAGGATCACCACCGCGAACCCGGCGGTGCCATCGGGCACGAACGCAACCGCGACCATAACCACGATCTCCGCGATCAACGCCGCCCGCATCGGCCGTCGCACCCACGCCCGAATCCTCGGATGCGTCATCGTCTCCGCCGTGAACACGCCGACCACGAACGCGAGCAGTGGCAGCAACTGGCGCAGCACCCGAGCCCAGTCGCCGCGTGCCGCGAAGATGCCGACCAGCACGATGTTTCCGGTCTGTGCGTTGGAGAACACGCCGTTGTGCGCGACGTAGGTGAACGCGTCGAGAAAGCCGCCAACCACCCCGAGTAGCACGCCGAGCCGCACTGTGCCAGCGGTCTTGGGCTCGTCGGGCTCGGTCATGAGCGGAGGGTACGGGTCGCAATGGCGAGGATCTCCGCGCGGTCCGCGTCACCCAGCACGCCGTCACCCGGCCTGTGTTCGCCCGGCCCGCGCCCGCCCAGCTCGCCATCATCCGGTCCGCGGGTGCCCGCCCCGCGCTCGCCCAACTCACCGTCGCCCAGCCGCAACGCCGCCGCAGTGGCCTCCTTGACCACGGCGAACGCGGCATGCGCGCGCAGCAGCGCGGCCCGGTCCGGATTCGGTCCGGCGAGCGCCGCGATCACGTCGGCGAACATGTCCGCCGGTTTGCGCGGCAGCCGTTCGTCCAGCAGCGCGCGCACCGCCGGATCGGCCCCGACGATCGGGGTCAGCGCGTGCGAGCGCGCGTAGAAGTCGATGAACGCGGCGAGCAGTTCCTCCGGGGTCGCGGTCGCGGCCTGTTCGGCGAGCTTGGTGTAGCCCGCCATCGGCTCGGCGAGCAACCCGTCGAGCACGTCGGCCTTGGACGCGAAGTGGTAGTAGAGCGCGGCGGGCGTGGTGCCGAGCCGATGCGCGATGTCCGCGATGGACGTGCCGGTGTAGCCCTGTGCGGCGAACAACTCGGCGGCGATCGCCAGGATGCGCGCCTTGGTCCCGGCCTTGTCTCTCACGTGTCACAGCCTACTTGCTGAACGATCAGTAAGCTCGCTAGGGTGCACTTACTGAATGATTAGTAAGGGGGATCCATGACTGCCGCTGTCCTGATCACCGGCTGCTCGTCCGGCATCGGCCACGCCATCGCGCGCGCCTGTGTGAAAGCGGGCCTGCCCACCTGGGCGACCGCCCGCAAACCCGAGACCATCGCCGACCTCGCCGAAGCGGGCGCCCGCGTGCTCGCCCGCGACGTCACCGACGAAACCTCCCGACGCGACGCGATCGCCCAGGTCGAAGCCGAACACGGCGCGGTCGGCGCGCTGATCAACAACGCTGGCTGTGCCCAAGCCGGTCCGGTCGAGGAAGTCCCGCTGGACGCGCTGCGCGCCCAGTTCGAAACCAACGTCTTCGGCCTGGTCAGGCTCTGCCAACTCGCCCTGCCCGGCATGCGCGCGCGGGGGAGCGGCACCATCGTCAACCTCGGCTCGGCGGGCGGCCTGATGGCGTTCCCCGGTTCCAGTGCGTACGACATGATCAAGTGGTCGCTGGAGGCGCTGTCCGACGCGCTGCGCGCGGAGGTCCGCCGGTTCGGCGTGCGCGTCGTCCTGCTTGAACCCGGTGGCGCGCCACCGTCCAGGCGAACACCTGGCTCAACTCGTCGAACGGCCCGTACGCCGCCTTCGCCCGCAACCATCACGAGCGGATGGCGCGCTACGCCACGGAAGGCGCCCCTGGAATGTCCACACCGGACAAAGTAGCTTCGGTCGCGCTGAAAGCCGTCCAGGCGAAGAACCCGCGCGCCCGCCACAAGATCGGCATGCCGCCCAGGATCATGCCGCTGCTCTACCGCGCGCTGCCCAACCGGACCTGGGATGCGCTGGTGTCCCGCCTTTTCCCGATGGAATAGCAGCCGAGCACGGTCACGGCCACGATGACCACGCCGAGCACCGGCGACAGCAGCACGTGCCCATTCGCGACACCGCTGGCCACCGCGCATAGCGAGTGCCCGACCAGTGCCCCGCCGATCAGCCAGATCCGATGCCGATCGGTGAACCCGTCGGTAGCCGCCCACCGCGCCACCAGCCAACCCGCGCCGACCGCAATCGCCAGCGCGACCACCATCGGAATCGCCACCCAGGCACCATGCCCGATCGCGGGCTGGCCGGCGCTCGACTTGAGCGGGAACAACAAACCGAGAAAGACGATCGGCGCGATCCCCGCCACGGCACCCATGACGACCGGCTGTGGCAACCGCGCGACCACAGCCGTGGACACCACTGGCAACCGCGCGGCCACAGCCGGGCGCGCCGCCCGCAACCTCGGCACCACAACCAGCGCCAACACCCCGAGCACGACGATGCCGACCAGTTCCGCGGCCACGACCAGCCAGGGCGTCTGATAACCGGGGTCCTGGGTCGACGAGATGGCCAACCGCGTGATCCCGATCCCGAGCACGAACACGACGGCCGTGCCGATCAGCCCGAATGTGCCCAGATACGGCTTGCTGCCGTGCCGCTGGAAGATCATCGTGGTGAGCGCGACCGGTATCAGCAGGGTGAAGACCAGGTGGTAACCGAGTTGGCTTTCCCAGTAGGTCACGTTGACGCCGAGCACCCGCCCCCAGGTGGCGGCGGTGTACAGGTGCGGGCTGGTCAGGGCCTGGAGCCCGAGCCCATCCTCGGCGATCTCGTAACCGAAGCCGATCACCAGCAGTCCGAGCAAGCCCGCGCCCGCGCGGCAGACGAGTTCGCGCGCCAGCAGCACGCCCGCGCCGTAGATCGGGATCAGCAGCGGAAACGCCAGCCAGATGGCCGGTAGCGAGATCCCGGTGAACGCGGCCTCCGCGCACAGCGGTGCGAGCAGCACGAGCGTCCACGCCGCTTTCAGTCGTCCCTTCCCCGCGCGTTCCATGTCCCCTCCTGTTATTACTTGAATGAGTAACAACGCTGAACGTTAACATGACCAGGCTCTGGATGCGAGGAAGGTGCGCGAGGTGACAAGACGGCGGCTCTCGCCGGAAGATCGGCGGCGGGAGATCATCGCCGCGACGATCGACACGGTCGCCGCCCTCGGCTATCGAGCCACGACCTTCGCGAAGATCACCGAACGCAGTGGGCTGAGCAGCACCCGGCTGATCTCCTACCACTTCGCGGGCCGCGACGAGCTGATGCAGGCGACGATCGCGCACGTCTACCAGCAGATCGGCGAGCACATCGCCGAGCGACTGGCTGCCGCGAACGGACCGCGCGAAAAGCTGGCGGCCTACGTCCGCGCGGTGGTCGCGTTCAACGTCGAACACCGCCGCGAGATGCAGGCGCTCGCCTCGATATTCCTTGGCTTCCGCGACGAATCCGGCGCCAGTCGCAGCTACGACGCGGAATCCGACCAACGCGTGATCGGCGTCGTCGAGCAGATCCTGCTCGACGGTCAGGCGAGCGGCATTTTCCGCGCGTTCGACGCGTTCGTCATGGGCTCGTTGGTCCAGCGTTCCGTCGACGGCCTGCCGTTCCTGCTCGAAACCCGGCCCGACCTCGACCTGAACGCGTTCGCCGAGGAACTGGTCGAGACGTTCGACCTCGCTACCCGGGCTTGACCACCGGGTAGAGCGCGCTGATCAACGGCGCCAGCTCAGGCGTCTCCCTGGCGTCGTCCAGTGCGGCGCGCAGTGTGTTGTCGTTGGTGGGGCGGGCCTGTTCGAGCAGTGCCTTGCCTGCCGGAGTCAGCTCGGTGTAGATGCCGCGCCGGTCGTCCTCGCACAGGTAGCGGCTGATCAGCTTGCGGCCCTCCAGCCGGTTGATCAGCCGGGTCGTCGCGCTCGCGCTCAGCGCGGTCGCGCGGGCCAGCTGGTGCACACGCATGTGGAAGCCGTGCTGCCGGTTCAGCGCGTCCAGCACCGTGAACTCGACCACGGACAGGTCGTGTTCCCTCTGTAGCGCCTTCTCCAGCGCATTCTCGATCATGCTGTGCAGCGCGGTGAGCGTGCGCCAGCCCTGCGCGCGGACCTCGACCGCGTCATCGGCGATGCCCATGACGGCCTCCTCGTGTTGCCGCCAGGATAGCAGCTTGCGCATATAGCACGCGTGTGCAACTATCTATGCCGCGTGCACAACTAATGCACGCGCCGTATATCCGATCTCGGAATCTCCGAAATCGGAATATCCGGTGTCGTAATATCGGATTTCGGAGGACCTTCATGCCGATCGGACTGATCGCGCTGGCCATCGGCGGGTTCGGCATCGGACTGACCGAGTTCATCATCGCGGGCCTGTTGCCGCAGGTCGCGACCGACTTCGCGGTCAGCATCCCGACCGCGGGCCTGCTCATCTCGGGCTACGCGCTCGCCGTCGCGCTCGGCGCACTGCTGCTGACCGCCGCCGTCACCCGGCTACCGCGCAAAACCGTGCTGCTCGGGCTGATGGTCCTGTTCATCATCGGCAACCTGATGTCCGCCATCGCGCCGACCTTCGGGATCATGATGGTCGGCCGGGTCGTCGCCGCGCTGTGCCACGGCGCCTTCTTCGGCATCGGCTCCGTGGTCGCCGCCGATCTCGTCGCGCCCGAAAGGAAAGCGGGCGCGATCTCGATCATGTTCGCCGGTCTCACCACCGCCAACGTGCTCGGCGTCCCGCTCGGCACGCTGCTCGGTCAGCACTTCGGCTGGCGCGCCACGTTCTGGGCGATCACCGCGATCGGCGTGATTGCCTTCTTCGGCATCGTCGCGCTGGTCCCGTCGACGACGTCCGGCACCGGATCCGCCCAACTGCGCGGCGAACTCCGCGCGTTCCGCCGCCCGCAGGTACTCGCCTCGCTCGCCGTCACCGTGCTCGGCTTCGGCGGCATGTTCGGCACGTTCACCTACATCACACCGATGATGACCGACGTCGCCGGGTTCGCGTCCAGCAGCGTCACCTGGCTGTTGATCGTGTTCGGCATCGGTCTGTTCCTCGGCAACCTCGCCGGTGGCAAAGCCGCCGACCGAGCGCTCACGCCCACCCTCGTCATCCTGCTGATCGCGCTCGCCGTTGTGCTCGCCGCGCTCACCTTCACCGCGCACGCCAAGATCCCCGCGATCATCACGCTGCTGTTGATGGGCGCCTTCGGTTTCGCCACCGTGCCCGGATTGCAGATGCGCGTGCTGCACTTCGCCAGCGACGCGCCGACCATGGCCTCCAGCGCCAACATCGCCGCGTTCAACGTGGGCAACGCCATCGGCGCCTACCTCGGCGGGCGCACCATCGCGGCCGGATTCGGCTACACCTCACCCGCGTGGGTGGGTGCGTTGTTGACCGTTGCCGCACTGGCGGTGCTCCTCGGCGCCACCTTCGCGGCCAGGCGAAACCGGGCACGGGACCGGGAACTCGTCACCGTGGCGTAGCCACACGTTCGTTTGGCAAAGCAGGGGGCGGGTGTTGAGATGGTCACCGGCCAAGTTGGCCAGACAAGTTGACCCCTCAACCCCTGCACGAGGAGCGCCTGTCCATGCCCGAAACCCGCCGCAACATCAGTCGTCGCACGTTCCTCGAAGCATCGGCGGTCACCGCCGCCACCGCCGGTCTGTTAGGCGCCGGATTCGCGCAAGCCGCCGCGGCGCCGCGCCGGTCGGGCAGCCTCGACGAGGTCGAACACGTGGTGATCCTGATGCAGGAGAACCGATCCCTGGATCACTACTACGGCACCATGAAGGGCGTGCGCGGTTTCGGCGACCGCGCCGCGTTCACGCTCGCAGGCGGCAACGACGTCTTCCACCAGCCCGACCTCGGCAGGCTCGACGGCGGCTACCTGCTGCCCTTCCACATCGACACGTCGCGCTACGACGGACAGGACCTCGGCGACCTCCCGCACGACTGGGACACCACGCACATCGCGCACAACGGCGGCGCCTACAACAACTGGCCGCTGGCCAAGTCCGAGATGACCATGGGCTACTTCACCGAAGCCGACGTCCCGTTCCACCACGCGCTCGCGCAGTCGTTCACCATCTGCGACAACTACTTCTGCTCGATCCAGGGCCCGACCATCCCCAACCGGCTCTACCACTGGACCGGCACCATCGACCCGGCAGGCGTCGCGGGCGGCCCGGCCACCTGGAACCCCAGCGACTACCAGCCGGTCTACCACTGGACCACCTACCCGGAACGGTTGCAGGCAGCCGGAATCTCCTGGCAGGTCTACGCGAACAACGAAGTCGGCGACGACACCACCAACCACCCCTACGTCGGCGACTACGGCGACAACCCGCTCTGGCTGTTCCAGACCTACCACGACGCGCTCGCGTCCACCGACCCCGCCGTGCACCAGTTGGCCGACCGCGCCAGCCTGCGCACCGCGTGGCTGCCCGACTCCGGCCAGGGCCAGCACGTCGACCATGTAATCGCCCAGTTCACAGCCGACTGCGCCAGTGACAACCTGCCCGCCGTCTCCTGGGTCGTCGCCCCCTATGCGTACTGCGAACACCCGGCCGCCCGGCCCGTCGACGGCGAGGTCTACGTGCAGGCCGTGCTGAACGCGTTGTGGAGCAACCCGAAACTCGCCGAGAACACCGTCGTGTTCATCAACTACGACGAGAACGACGGCTTCTACGACCACGTCCTGCCGCCCGTCCCGCCCTCGGGCACCGCCAACGAGTTCCTGCCCGCCAGCCAACCCCTCGAAGGCGGCTTCCCGCCGCCGTTCGGCCCGCTCGTCCCGATCGGCCTCGGCCCACGCGTGCCGATGACCGTGATCTCGCCGTGGAGCCGAGGCGGTTGGGTCAACTCGCAGGTCTTCGATCACACCTCCGTGCTGCGCTTCCTGGAGACGTGGACCGGGGTGCAGGAGCCGAACATCTCCGCCTGGCGCCGCGCTGTCTGCGGCGACCTCACCGGCTGCTTCGACTTCGACAACAAGAACACCACAATCCCTGTCCTGCCGGACACCGCCGGTTTACAGGCCCAAGCCAACGCGACCCAGTCGAAACTGCCCAAGCCGACGCCCCCCGCCTCCGGCACACAAACCCTGCCCGTCCAGGACCCCGGCAGCGTCCCCGCGCGTCCGTTGCCCTACCAGGCCAACGCGAACGTCGCGATCGGCAGCGCGGTCACCATCACCATGACCAACGCGGGCACCCAGACCGTGCCGCTCGCCCTCTACGCGCACCACCTGCTCAGCACCGACTCGACCCCGTTCGACGTCGCCCCCGGCGCCACCGCGTCCACCACCGTGCCGCTCGACGCGATCACCAGCGCCTACAACGTGTACCTGTACGGCCCCAACGGTTTCCTGCGCCACGCCACCGGCGCGCCCAACCACGTCGAGGCAACGCTGACCATCACCAGCGGCCCCGCCCTGCAACTGGACGTCGCCAACACCTCGGCGCAGATCCGCGTCGCGCTGATCCGTGAACTCAGCGGCACAACGCACACCGTCACGCTGGCCGCGAATTCCAGCCAGCGCCTCACTTTCCAGCCCTTCGCAGGCGACGAGGGCTGGTACGACCTGTCCGTCACCGTCGACGGCTACCCGAGCTACCTGCGGCGGTTCGCCGGCCACCTGGAGAACGGCAAACCCAGCGTTACCGGCTGAGCGAGGAAAATCAGGTGCACGGGCCGGTAGGGTGGGCCCGTGCACCGATGCTTTCCGATCACTCCGCCCCCTGCGCTCTGAGCGGGGTGAACAACACC
>DASXOJ010000085.1:0-7006 GCA_036494465.1 Pseudonocardiaceae bacterium | reverse complement strand
CACCCGATCGCGGATTGATTTCGGAATTCGAAAGCGGTTTGGCGGCGCCGCGGGAGCGCACCGAGAGCCTGGCACGCGGTCACCGCTAGGCCAACCAGCGGAAGGGTAATTCCGCTGGTTGGGGCGGCGTTCGGGACCGCGAAACGACCTCGGTACCGTCGCACGGTGACCCTCTCCGACGCCGCGGCAGCGGACGCGGCCGCCCACCTCGCCAGGTTGGATTCGCTTGCTCCGGGCCAGGTCAGGGCCGTGCACGTGATCGGCTCGGCGGTGCTGGACGACTACCACCCTGGCACGTCCGATCTCGATCTGGTGATCGAACTGGCGCGGGAACCGAGCGAGGCGGATCTGCGGATCCTGCTCGACGCGCACGTCGGCGCGGGCGCGAAAGTCGAGGGAACCTATGTGGCCAGCGGAAAGTTGGCCGATCCGGAGTCTGCCGCGTCGTTGCTCAGCGATGGTGTCGTGCATTTCGCGACGAAAAAGTTACATGCGGTCACTCGGCTGCAACTTGCACTTTATTCGGCGACGATTCGTGGTGCCGCGCCGGAGATCGAGCCGGACATCGAGGCGGCGCAGGAGTTCTGCAAACGGAATCTGGTCAGTTACTGGCAGGACTGGTTGACCGGCGGGCCCCGGATCATGCTGCGCTACGCGCCCGCTCCGTTGACGCCGGGCTGGTTGTGGACGGTGGTCTGGGTGGGACTCGGTCCGGCCCGGCTGTGGCGGACCATCGACACGGGCGAGATCGTCAGCAAG
Organism: Pseudonocardiaceae bacterium; assembly: GCA_036494465.1. Taxonomy (GTDB): domain Bacteria; phylum Actinomycetota; class Actinomycetes; order Mycobacteriales; family Pseudonocardiaceae; genus CAJCJE01. The sequence continues at coordinate 6,247 of DASXOJ010000085.1, read as the reverse complement.
AGCCGCGCGGGCGAGCTCGCCGCCGAGCACTGGCCGGATCTGGCTGAGCAACTGCTGGACATCGTCGCCGAGCGCGCGGGCGAGCAGGTGCAACTGGGCAACAGGCATGGGCGCGCCGCGGTCGACGTGGGGCGGCGGATCATGGCGGAGGTCGGGGTCGGGTAAAGGGCCCGCGACACGGCGGCGGGCGCGCCGCACTGACAGGGGCGACGGGTACGGTCTGATGCTGTGCCCAGGACCCTCCCCGATGCCACGGAAACCGTGGTCGACACGCTGCCCCCGGTAACGGCTCTGCTGCACGCCGCAGTCACCGCGGTGGGTGGCGCGGAGCGGGCCGGGCAGGTGGAGATGGCCGAGGCGGTCGCGCGGGCCATCCGGACCGGTGAGCACGTCGCGGTCCAGGCGGGCACGGGCACCGGTAAGTCGCTGGCCTACCTGGTCCCGGCTATTCGGCACGCGATCGCCGAGGACGCCACCGTGGTCATTTCGACGGCGACCATCGCGCTGCAACGGCAGCTGGTCGATCGGGATCTGCCCCGGCTGGCCAAGGCGCTGAAGCCGCTGACCGGACGCGAGCCGACGTTCGCGATTCTCAAGGGGCGCCGCAACTATCTGTGTATGCACAAGGTGCACAACGGGGTCGCGGACGAGCCGGAGGACGCGACGCTGTTCGACCCGTTCGCGGCGTCCGCGCTCGGGCGGCACGTGAAGCGGCTGCACGAGTGGTCCAGCGACACCGAGACCGGCGACCGGGACGAGCTGGTGCCGGGTGTGCCGGACATGGCGTGGCGGCAGGTTTCGGTGACCGCCCGCGAGTGTCTCGGTTTGAATCGCTGCCCGGTGGGCGCGGACTGTTTCGCCGAGCGGGCGCGCGCGGAGGCGGGCCGGGCCGACATCGTTGTCACCAACCACGCGCTGCTCGCGATCAACGCGCTGGAGGGCATCCAGGTGCTGCCCGAGCACGACGTGGTCGTGGTCGACGAGGCGCACGACCTGGTGGACCGGGTGACCTCGGTGGCGACGGCGGAGCTGAGCGGGGCGAGTGTCGCGGCGGCGGCGCGCCGGTCAGGGCGGTTGATCAACCAGGAGACCGCGGACAAGCTGCTGGAGGCAGGCGACGGCCTCACCTTGATGCTGACCGAGTTGCCGGTGGGCCGCCTCGATGAGCTGCCGGCGCCGCTGGCCGGGTCGCTGGCGGCGGTGCGGGACGCGGCGCGGTCGTGCATCGTGGCGCTCGGGCCGGAGCGGGCGAACCAGCGCGAGAAGGTGGAGGACGCGACCGCGTACAAGATGGCGCGGGCGATGTTGGACGAGGTGCACGACACCGCGGTGCGGCTGTTGGAGTCGTTCGACGAGGACATCGCGAAGCGGCGTGACGTGGTGTGGGGTTCCGGCGAGGCCGGGTCCAGCAGTTTCACCAATGCGCTGCGCGTGGCGCCGCTGGCGGTGGCGGGATTGTTGCGGGAGCGGCTTTTTGGCCAGCACACGACCGTGCTCACGTCGGCGACGTTGACGCTGGGTGGCGCGTTCGACACGTTGGCCCGGCAGTGGGGGTTGCCGGTCAACCAGGAGCCCGCGCGCAAGGCCGAGGGGACCGCGTCCGACAAGGAGCCGCCCAGCGACCGGAGTGCTCCCAAGTGGAGCGGGCTGGACGTCGGGTCGCCCTTCGAGCACGAGAAGTGCGGGATCCTTTACGTCGCCAAGCATCTGCCCACGCCGGGGCGGGACGGGCTGGCGCCGTCGTATCTGAACGAGATCAAGGAACTCGTCGAAGCCGCGGGTGGGCGGACGCTCGGGTTGTTCTCGTCGATGCGGGCGGCGAAGCAGGCCACCGAGGAACTGCGCGGGGTGCTGGACTACCCGATCCTGTGCCAGGGCGACGACAGCACGTCGTTGCTGGTCAACAAGTTCTCCGAAGACCCGGGAACCTGCCTGTTCGGCACGCTGTCGTTGTGGCAGGGCGTTGACGTGCCTGGTTCGTCTCTGCAACTGGTGATCGTGGACCGGATCCCGTTCCCGCGCCCGGACGATCCGCTCGCGTCGGCGCGGCAGCGCGCGGTGGAATCGCGTGGTGGCAACGGGTTCATCACGGTCGCGGCGACGCACGCTGCGCTGCTGCTCGCGCAGGGCGCCGGCCGTCTGCTGCGGTCCATGAAGGACAAGGGCGTCGTCGCGATCCTGGATCCCCGGCTGGCCACCAAGCAGTACGGCGGATTCCTGCGCGCCTCGCTGCCACCGTTCTGGTCGACGACCGATCCGAAGGTCGTGCGCGGCGCGCTGACCCGGCTGGACAAGGCGGCCAAGGACGCCAAGTAGCCGGGCCAGCGCGCAGGCGGCGTTACTTGAGGCCGCGCAGGACCTTGCCTTCGGTGGAGAGGTAGAAGTTGTGCGCGTTGAACCGCGGTGAGTTCGCGAACATCAGGTACAGGTACTTGAAGTTCTCCGCGAAACCGTAGGCTGGCATCAGGTCGCCGAGCTGCATCGGCGTCGTGGTGACGTCGTTGATGATGGTGTAGCCGTTGGCGACGCGGGCGTTGGCTTTCATGCCGAGGAAGTACTGCCACGCGGTGGCCGCATAGTACGGGTCGTGCGTCTGGAACCACAGGTCGAACGACGCGTTCACGTACTCGGGGCGGAACTGGTTGCCACTGCCGGAATCCGCGGTGAAGGTGGCGTAGTTGAAGCCCTCGGGCAGGACCGGGTACTTGTCGAGGACCTTCGTCCAGGACTGGTAGTAGGAGTGCCCAAGGTTGAGTTGACCGGCGTGGCCGAGCACCTCGGCCCAGAACGCGGCCAGTTCGGACTGCTCGCGGCCGGCAAGAGCACCGGTCTGGAAGTCGACCTGCTTGTACCAGGTGAGGCCGTTGTAGCTTTCCAGGCTGTACTTGGTCAGCGCCGCGTTGGTTTCGTTGAACCAGTTCAGGCAGTCGCGGTCGCCGAACATGGCCCAACCACCCCACAGGTACTCGTAGAACGAGTCGACTGGCGGGTTCGGCGCCTGGTCGGTGCTGTCGGTCCAGTCGCCGGTCTCGACGTTGAGGTAGGTGCCGAGCAGGTTCAGCGAGGACTTCTTGGCCATGGTGACCTGATAGGCCTTCTTGGCCGCGTTCCAGTACTTCGGGTCACCGGTGAGCTGGGAGAGGACACCGAATTCGAGGATGTTGGTGCCGATCTCGGCCAGCGGCGGGGTGTTGCCGGAGACCGCGCCAGTGTGCAGGTTGACGTACTGGTAGGGCAGGCCGGTCGGCGACGCGAACGCGGGCATCAGGCGGTCGGTGATGTCGACAGCCAGGGCGAGCAGCTTCTTGTCCTTTACGGCCAGATAGCCCGCGATGAGGCCGCCGACGACGCGGATGATGGCCTCGAAGACGTGGAAGTTGCCGTCGATGTCGAAGTCGACGTTCTGATCGATCCACTTGACGCCTGCGGCGACTTCGTCGTCGAGCTCCATCACGTACAGCGTGTCCAGCGCCTCGATGATGGAAAGGCCGATCGGGTGACCGTCCACAAAGAACTCGTTGGGAGTGCCCGCGATCGGGTTGACCTGGTCGTGTCCCCAGGCGAACTTCTTGTAGCCGTTCCACGCGTGCAGGAACTCGTTGCGAATCTGTGTCGCCGCCTGCTTTGCCGGTGGCGGCGGGGTCTGGTAGCCGGAGACGACGGACGGCGTGGCCGCGTTGGCCGTGCCGCCGAGCATGCCGGTGAGACCGATTCCGCCCGCTGCGGCAGCCAGCGTGGTGAGCGCGCCGCGCCGCGAGATCGGCCGTCTCAAACCGCCCCCAAGATCCATGTCGGACACCTTTCCCTCGCGATGACAACGTTGTCAAGCCGGAACTCGACTCAGAAGCTACCCAGCGGAGCCGTCCGACTGCAATGGGCAGACCGGTTTTCTGTCCACCGGACAGGAATCGTCGCCAAGCTTGGCACCGGTTGATCATCGCCGCAGGTGAGAAGCGCGCGGATTACCCGTTTAGGTTCCATTGCGCGAGGACGGTGACGGTGCCGGGGGCGACTTCGGTGAAACCGGCGTCGCGTACGGCGATGACGCCGTGTTCGCGCCAGGTCCCGGCGGGATCGTCGCCGGGACACAATTTCTTCCAATTGTCCCGCTCGGCGATGCGCACCGCGCAGCGATAGCCGGTCGCGGCCCAGCCGGCGATCCGGTCGTCTTGCCCCGAACCGGACAACAGTGCGGCCAGCAGCATGGTCGCGTGCCCGACCTGGGCCGCGGCTTTCCCTGCCGTCATCGGCACGTCCGGGTTCAACCACAGCACCGGCCGGCCGGGCGCAGGCGGGTCGGCGGGTTCGACGGGCAGGTCGCTGCCGGAGATCTGCAACCGGCTGATCTCCTTGGGCGTCTCGGTGACCAGGCCGGGCACCAGCGCCCGCGCCTGCGCGCCGTCGACGGTGACGGTGACGCCCGGGAACTCCTGCGCCGCCGCCCAGTGCGCGGTGCGGGCCCGGCGGGACACCTTGCGGATCCGGCCGCCCGTCCACGCCATCAGGTCCGCGTGCCACGGGCCGTCCGGTTCGGCGCGTTCGTCGAGGCAGACCGCGATCGCGGCGGCAGCGGCGGCTTCCAGCAGCGCCGTCCGGCTGGGCGGGTCGGCCTTGTCGATGTGCAGGATGATCGGCATGGCCCGGACCTGGCCGGGCTGCTCGTCCGACACGTCCACAGTGGACTCACTGGGCAGCGCGAGCCAGTGCGCGTAGCGAGCCGCGAGCGGCGCGAGAACGGTGTTCATGGACGTTGCGGGGTCAGGCCGTCGGCGAGGTCGGCGGCTTCCACCTCGGCCCGGCGGACCCCGAGAATGAACAGGATCGCGTCCAGGAACGGGTGCGACAGCGCGGTGTCCGCGACCTCGCGCAACGCGGGCTTGGCGTTGAACGCGACGCCGAGACCGGCGGCGGTGAGCATGTCGATGTCGTTGGCGCCGTCGCCGACCGCGACGCACTGCGCCAGCGGGATGCCGGTGTCCTCGGCGAAACGGGCCAGCGCGGCGGCCTTCCCTGCCCGGTCGACGATCTCGCCGACCACCCGGCCGGTCAGCTTCCCGTCGACGACCTCCAGTTCGTTCGCGGCGCAGAAGTCCAGACCGAGTTCCTCACCGAGCGGGTCGACGACCTGGATGAAGCCGCCGGAGACGATGCCACAGCGGAAGCCGAGCCGTTTGAGCGTGCGGACCGTGGTGCGCGCGCCCGGCGTGAGCACGAGTTCGTCGGCGACCTCGGCCAGCACCGATTCCGGTAACCCGGCGAGCACGGACACCCTGCGCTGCAACGATTCGGCGAAGTCGAGCTCGCCCTTCATCGCCGCCTCGGTGACCAGGCGGACCTCCTCCTCGCGCCCGGCCTTGGCCGCGAGCATCTCGATGACCTCGCCCTGGATCAACGTCGAGTCCACATCGAACACGATGAGCCGCTTCGCCCGCCGTTCCAGGCCCGCGCGCTCGATGGCGATGTCCAGGCCGACCTGGGCGGCGGCTTCGCCGAGCACCGAGCGGAGCCGCTCGTCCGCATCGTCGCTGTCGTCCGCGGCGGAAACCCGGAGTTCCAGGCCGGTGACCGGATAGTCGGCGACCCGGGTGATCGCGTCGATGTTCGTGTTGAGCTTGGCGAGGCGGCGCGCGATCCGGGTGAAGCCCTTGGCGGTGACCGGGTGGCCGAGCACCACGATCACGTGCGTCGACTCGTTCTTGGCGGGCAGTTCGGTGTTGCGTTCGGTGCCGATCTCCACGTCGACCTGCATACCGACGCTGGCCATGGCCTGTTCGACGGCCTCCTGGAGGCCCTCGGGGTCGGCAGGCGCTGCGACGAGCACGCCGAGCACGAGCTTGCCGTGGATGACGACCTGCTCGACGTCGAGCATGTCCGCGTTGTTCACGGCCAGCGCGGAGAACAGCACCGAGGAGACGCCTGGCTTGTCCGGGCCGGTCACGGTGATCAGGACTGGTGTCGTGCTCATCGAAATGTCCCCTCCAGACGGCAACACCGGGGTCCCGTGTGGGTGCCCCGGTGTCGTCGGTTTTCTTCAGGTCAGCTTTCGCCCGGATCGTCGCTCTTCGACGTCGCGCTCATCGCCACGGCTTCGCGGTGCTTGCGACCAGGGAACGCCTCGCGTTCCAGCCGCATTCGTTCGACCATGTGTGGATAGTGCAACTCGAACGCGGGACGCTCGGAGCGGATGCGCGGCATCTCGGTGAAGTTGTGCCGAGGCGGCGGGCAGGAGGTCGCCCACTCCAGCGAG
>DASXOJ010000084.1:0-9132 GCA_036494465.1 Pseudonocardiaceae bacterium | reverse complement strand
GCACGTCTTCGTTGAACACGACGTTGTCGATGTTCGGCCCGATGTCGACGGTCTGGCCGGGCAGTGCGACGTCGGCGGCGTGCTGGATGGTGCAGAACGGTTCGGCGAGCGTGCCGGGGCCGGTGTCGTTGCAGCCACTGTCGATGAGGTTGTCCACGTAGAGCGTTGTCGGCGGTGCGGTGTCCGCTGCGGCGGAGCTGCAGAGTGCCGCGGCGAGCAGGACCGGTGCGGTCAGGGCGAGCAGGGTTCGATATCGCACAGTTCCCCCCTTGCGAGTCGGTTTTCGACCATCGCGCCGGATATCGCCTTCGGTGATCAACTCGTTACCCACGAAACGGAGTAGGGTCCACTTGTGCGCGCGGATGCTCAGCAGAACCAGGAACGACTGCTCCAGGTAGCCGCGCAAGCGTTTGCACACGAGGGCACCGGCGCCTCGCTCAAGGCCATCGCCAAGGAGGCCGGGGTCGGCATCGGAACCCTCTACCGCCGCTTTCCCACCCGGGAAACGCTGGTCGAGGCCGTCTACCGCAATGAGGTCGCCGGCCTCTGCGCGGCCGCGCCGGACCTGCTGACCAGCCAATCCGCGCTCGACGCGCTGCGCGCCTGGATGGGCCGGTTCGTCGACCTGATGGCGGCCAAACACGGCATGGGCGACGCGTTGCGCGCGGTGCTCGTGTCCGAGGACGACCGGATGCGCACCCGCTACCTGCTGCGCGACGCGCTCGCCGTGCTGCTCGACGCGGGCGTCGCCGACGACGTGATCCGCGCCGGACTCGACCCGTACGACGTGCTGATGGCGCTCGGCGGCATGACCTTGATCGCGGAGGGCGCCGATCAGCGCGGCATGGCGTTGCGCATGGTTGACCTGCTGATCAGCGGGATCGCCCGGTGATTCGCCGCCACCACGAAGTCTGCGCAGGCGCCTCGATCACCGGCGGGGCCTCGCGACGCGGCCGGGACGCGCGCCACTGCTCGACGATCTCGTCGGCGTCGACGCGCCGGACCGGCACGTGCGGCGGGGTCGGGGAGCGTTGCCAGGTCACGATGCGCTCGTTCAGTTCGGCGACGACCTCGCGGACCAGGCGCTCCGCGGCCAGGCCCCGGACGGTCTCCGACAGGCGCTCGATTTCCCTGCGCAGGTGCAGCGACGGCGGCAGCAGCGCCTCGGCAGGCACGTCCTCCTCGCGGAGCTTCTGCTTCGCCCACCAGTTCTCGTCGTAGGGCTGATCCAGGTTCCGGATGGGCTTGCCGGTGCCCGCCAGGTTGTCGAACGCGCCGCTGTCCTGTGCGGCCCGGACCTGCGCGTCCACCCAGGTCTCGAAGTTGACCCCGGCTGGCTTGCGCTCCGTCATGTCCCGATTATCCCAAAATTCAGCCGATCGCGGGGAGCCTGCCGACCGCGGCGTAGATCGCCGACTCCGACGGGACCGCCAGCTCGGGTTCGATCTCGTCGGAATGCCACTCCTGCACCCAGGTCACGCCCGGTGCCACCAGTTCCACGTCGCGCAGCAGCGACTCGAACTCGCTCTTGGTGCGCATGATCAGCGGATTGGCCGTCTGCTGGTACCAGTGGGTGCCGTTGGCGGCCAGCCGCACCGCCTGGTCGTCGCCGGTGAAGTGCGACATGGCCAGGAAACCCCCGCCGCGCATGGCATCGCGGTAGCGCGCCACGATCTCGGCAGGCCGGTCGCGGTCCGGGATGAAGTGGAAGATCGCCACCATCAACAGGCCGATCGGCTTGCTGAAGTCCAGCATGCGCTGGGTGAGCGGATGACCGAGCACCGCGCGGGTGTCGCGCAGATCCACGTCGATGATGGTCGTGTTCGGGTTGTCGGCGAGCATCCGCCGGGAGTGCGACACCGCGACCGGTTCGTTGTCCACATACACGACCCGCACGGCCGGATTGATCGCCTGGGCGATCTCGTGCACGTTGCCCACGGTGGGAATGCCGGAACCGAGGTCGAGAAACTGCTCGACGCCGCTGTCGACCATGAACTTGACGGCGCGCCGCAGGAAGGACCGGTTCATCCGGTAGGAGCGTGGCGTCGAATTGGTCGCGGCCATCATGTCATCCGCGAACTTGCGGTCCACTTCGAAGTTGTGGCTGCCGCCGAGCATGTAGTCATAGATCCGCGCCGCGTTCGGCTTGTCTATGTCCACCGATGCCGGTAGCTCGGTAGGGGTCGCCCCGTCGCTCACCGGTTGCCTCCTTGATCCGCCGACATCGCCCCGCGCAACCCTGCTGGGCGGATTGACTCCGGTCAAGGCGATGCCCGACGCGGATACCCCATTCGGCGCGAACCATCCATCGGGAAGTGTGTCCGAAACCTCGGCAATTGGCGATCAAGCAACTACGCTCACGCCAGCGGGGCAGGCTGGCCCAGCGGGGTGGCCGGCTTGGGTGCAGAAGGGCAGGTGGTCAGGGCGATGATGCCGGTGACCGATTCCATGTTCCTGATCGCGGAAACCCGCGAACACCCGATGCACGTCGGTGGTCTGCAACTGTTCGAGTTGCCCGAGGGCGCTGGGCCCGACTACCTCAACGGCGTGTACCGGCGGCTCGTCGAATCCACCACCGTGCACGAGGTTTTCCTGCGCAAACCGGTGCGCGCGCTGACCAGCCTTGGCCAGTGGTCGTGGCGGCAGGAGGACGACATCGACCTGGAATACCACGTGCGTTTCTCCGCGCTGCCCCGCCCGGGGCGCGTGCGCGAACTGCTCGCCCTGGTGTCCCGGTTACACGGCACGCTGCTCGACCGGCATCGCCCGCTGTGGGAGTTGCACCTGATCGAGGGCCTGGAAGGCAACCGGTACGCCATCTACACCAAGGTGCACCACTCGGTGCTGGACGGCGTCTCGGCGCTGCGCTGGATGCAGCGCGCGCTCTCGCCCGACCCCGAGCAGGCCGACATGCCCGGCGTGTTCGCACTGCCCGACCGGCCGCGCCGACCCACCCAGACTCGGTCGCGGCGCGGGCTCGGCCAGCAGGTCAAGCAGTTGGTCGAGGACGTGGCCGGAGTGCCGGGCATGCTGGCCGACGCGGTCACCAAGGGCCTGTCCGACCCGGAACGCAAACTTCCTTTCCAGGCCCCGAAAACCATGCTCAACGGCAGCATCACCGGCGCGCGCCGGTTCGCCGCGCAGGACTGGGCGCTGGACCGGATCGACCAGGCGCGCGAACTGCACGGCGCGACCCTCAACGACATCGTGCTGGCCATGTCCGCCGGCGCGTTGCGCCGCTACCTGCTGGAAATGGACGCGCTGCCGGAGCAGGGCCTGGTGGCAGCCGTGCCGGTTTCGTTGCGCGCCAAGCACGGTGGCGCCAGCCAGGTCGACTCGGGCAACTCGATCGGTTTCACTCTCTGCGACCTGGCCACCGAGGAGGCCGACCCGGTAATCAGGATGAAGCGCGTCCAGCAATCCATGTCCGCGGCCAAACAGGGCCTCTCCGGCCGCAGCCCGCTGCAGATACTGACCCTGTCCGCGCTGACCATCGCGCCGCTCGGGCTCTCCCCGATTCCGGGCTTCGTCGACCGTACCCGGCCGCCCTTCAACGTGATCATCTCCAATGTGCCCGGCCCGCAGGAGACGCAGTACTGGAACGGTGCGCGCATGCAGGGCGTGTACCCGCTGTCGATCGTGCTCGACGGCCAGGCCCTGAACATCACCGTGACCACCTACGCGGGCAGGCTGCACTTCGGCCTGACCGGGTGCAGGCGCAACATCCCGCACCTGCAACGGATGCTCACCTACCTGGAGGACTCGCTCGCCGAGTTGGAGCCGGAACACGGCTGAGCCCTCCGCGAGTTCGCGAAGGGCTCGTCTGCCGCGCAGTTCAGTGCGTGGTCGTCTTCGGCGCGCCGTGGTCGCCGATGCGCTTGGCCGTGCCGGTGTTCCCGCTCTGCACCGCAGCGATCACCACGTTGTCGCCGTTCGCGACATTGGCGATCGCGCTCTGCTGGCCGGTCTTGCGCACCTTGGTGGTGCTGGTCACCACGTAGGTCGCGCTGAACCCGTCCTGGCTCTTCACCGTGATCGACGTCGGGCTCACCGCGGTCACCAGGCCGCGCTGCAGATCGATCACCTCGGTGCCGGTCTTGGTTCGCACGGTCACCTGGCCGTGCTCGGCGCGGTCGAGCAGGCCGTGGTGCTTGCGCTTGCTCGGCCCGTCAGCGGGCGTGTTACTGCCGCTGGTCGGTGTCTTCGCGGCCGTCAGCGTGCTGATCGGCGTCGACGAGCCGCTGCCGCTGGTGGCGAACGCGACGCCACCACCGATACCGATGAGCGCGACCACGGCGGCGCCCGCGATCAAGGTCGTCTTCGTTGCCTTCAACATCGTGGAAAGACTCCTCAGCCTGAGGATCGGCCCGGTGCGGATCCCGATACCGCTCCACCATGCGAGCCGAGGCTGAGCACGGGCTGAAGAACCCGGCCGGCCCGAAGTATCTTCAGGCCGGGTGCCAGCTATCGACGGCGGTCAGGCCACCAGCGTGGTGCTCGCCAGCACGGTGCCGTCCGAGTCGACCAGCCGGGCTTTCTCGCCCTTGCCGATCGGTGCGGGCGCACCCCAGTGCCCGTAGCCGTTGCTCAGCGCGAACGTGCCCACGGTGACCATGGTCCCGTCCGCCTGCTGCACCTGGCAGGTCACGGTCATGCCGGTGTGCTGCTCGACCTCGACGTCCATGTACAGCCACGACGGGTTGCCCGCCCACGCCCACACGTGCCCCATCGGCTTGTGATCCGCGCTGGTCAGCGTGCCGTGCAGGAGCGGCAGCGGCGTCGCCGCGGCAGGGCCCGCACTCTCGGCTGGGCTGTTCTGGCTGGTCAGGCCCATGGCCCAACCGCCGAAACCGAACACCAGCGCGATCGCGGCGGCAACGGCGGCCAACGGCACCCATCGCATCGCACCGCGCCGGGCGCGCCGCCGCGCCAGGTCCATCACCGGTGCCTGGGCCTGGGGAGCGGGGATCGGCGCGGCAGCGGGGGGTCGCATGACGGGGATCGGCGCGGTCGGCGCGCCCGACGCTGCTGCCGAGACCTGACCAGCGGTGATGCCCATCCTGCTGAGCACCCGGTCCTCGAACCCGACGGGCGGCTCGGCGCCCGGCACCAGCGCGAGCAGGCCGTCGCCGACCGAGGTGAGTTCCAGGACGTATTCGCGGCAGTCCGGGCAGGTGGCCAGGTGCTTGCGCGCCTCGGCCCGCTCCTCGCCGGTCAGCACGCCGAGCGCCAGTTCGGGGGCGAGTTCGTGCAGTCGTGTGCAGTCGTCGTGCTCAGCCATCGTTCGCCTGCTTTCCCACCAAGCTCGACCGCAGCTTTGTCATCGCCGCCCTGATCCGAGTTTTCGCGGTGCCGAGCGGAATTCCCTCGAAGTCCGCGATTTCGTTGCCTGTCATCCCGTAGATCCCGGCCATCACCACCGCCCGCGCCTGATCGTGCGGGAGCGAGGCCAGTGCCTTGTGCAGTTCGCCGGACGCCTCGTTGGCGATCGCCTGCCGCTCCGGCGTGTCCACCATCACTCCGATCAAAGTGGACAGTTCAGCCGGATCGACCGGGGTCGCCCTGCGGGCGCGCACCATGTCGATGGCCAGGTTGTGCGCGATCGTGGTCAGCCAGGCCGCCACCGAGCCGCGGCGGGAGTCGAACACGGCGGCGTGCTTCCACGCGCGCTCCAAGGTCTGCTGGGCGACGTCCTCGGCCAGCACCGGATCGCCGAGCACGGCGACCGCGACACCGAACACCTTGCGCTGGAACCTGCGTACGAACGCGACCGCGATCTCGGCGTCGCCAGTGGCGAGCCCGGCCAGCAGCGTCTCGTCCGCAAGCCGCTCGATGGGGATCCCGATCCTGCTCACATCACCTTCTACGGATGAAGCGGGCTGCGGGATTGCCTCTCGCTCGGAGTGCATGGTGTGTCCCCGTCCGTGTCGATTCCACGCGATTCTGCCCCCTCGCGAAGCAATCCGTTTGCCGAGTCCGTCCGTAGACCTGGCGTAGTCGACCAACGACGAAAGGGACATCATGCGGACCTCTGGGACCCCCGCCACCGGCGTCACCGGGCGTAACTGGGCTCGGTTGACCGTCGCCGGTGCGGTGCTCGGCGGCGTCGCCGTGCTGACCGCGGCCTGCGGCGGCTCGACGCCATCGGGCGGCAGCAGTGGCGCCGCGGCGCCGACCACCACCGCCAGCAGCGGCCAGGCGGCGGGTTCGACGTCCGGTACGCAGGTCACGGCCACCCTGACCGAGTACAAGATCGCGCTGTCCACCAGCACGTTCGCGCCGGGCACGTACACCTTCGTCACCAAGAACGCCGGCCAGGTCGGCCACGCCCTGGAGATCGACGGTCCGGGCGTCAGCGGCCAGAAGACCGGCGGCCTTCAGCCGGGCGCGTCCGCCAACCTCACCGTCACGCTCAGTGCGGGCACCTACGACATCTACTGCCCGGTACCCGGCCACAAGGCGCTCGGCATGGACACCAAGATCACCGTGGCCGGCAGCGGCGCGGGCGCGGGCGGCGGGAGCCAGGCTCCAGCAACGACTGACCAGACCACGAGCGGCAGCGGCGGAGGGTACGGCGGTGGCTACTAGTCAGACGGCGGCGGCGCCCGCCGCCCGATCCGGACGCGACCTGCTCGGCATCGGCCTGCGCGTGGTCGGCGCGGGCCTGCTGGCCGCGATGGCCGCCATCCACCTCTACCTCTACGTGCACGGCTACCAGGGCGTGCCGACCATCGGTCTGCTGTTCCTGCTCAACGGCATCGGCGGCGGCGTCCTGACCATCGCGGTGCTCGGCGCGCCGCGCCGGTTCCTCGGCGTCGCGGCGGTGCTCGGTGCGCTGTTCGACCTGGGCACGTTGGCGGCGCTGGTCGCCGCGATCCTGATCCCGGGCGGGTTGTTCGGCTTCCAGGAGTCCGTGCAGGCATTCCTGGTGCCGTCCACCCTCGCGGTCGAATCGGCCGGCGTCGTGGTGCTAGCCGTACTGACCGGCGTCGCCGGGTTCGGCGGGTTGAGGCGAGCGTGAAACCCACCCGCCGCGGCCTGGAGATCGCACTCGGGTTGCTGTGGCTGCTCGACGGAGCCCTGCAGTTCCAGCCGACCATGTTCACCAAGGACTTCTTCGCCGACGTCCTCGGTATGTCGACGATGGGACTGCCGGGCTTCGTCACCACGGTCAACCTCGGCATCGCCGATCTGCTCATGGCGCATCCGGTGCTGTTCAACGCGATCTTCGCGACCCTGCAGGTCGCCCTTGGTGTCGGCCTGCTGTGGCCGCGCACCGCGACCATCGCGCGCGGCGTCTCGATCCCGTGGGCGCTGGGCGTGTGGGTGGTCGGGGAAGGCTCCGGCGGGCTCGGCATGGGCGGCACCGGTCTGCTGACCGGTGCGCCCGGCGCCGCACTGCTCTACGCGGTGCTCGCGCTCGCGATCTGGCCGTCGTCCCAGCCCGACGTGGGCAGGTTCGTCCACAACAGACAGTGGGTTCGCTGGGCGTGGCTGGTGGTCTGGGTGGGCATCGCGCTGCTCGAGTTCGAACCGCTCAACCACGCGGCAGGTGTGCCCGCCGCGCAGCTGGTCAACATCGGCGAGGGTGAGCCAGGCTGGATCGCCGAGGTGAACTCTGCGGTGGGCGGCGTGTTCTCCGGTGCGGGCCTGATCGTGGCCGTCCTGATCGGACTGTGCGCGGTGTTCGCGGGCATCGGCGTCTTCGATCACCGGACTCGCCGGGCCGCACTGATCGTCGGGATCGTGCTGGCCGTGTTCAGCGGAATCTTCGGCCAGGATCTCGGCGAACTGTTCACCGGAGAGGCGACCGATCCGGGCACCGGTCCGCTGCTCGTGCTTTTCGCATTGACCCTATGGCCGGTCGGCCGAATTGTGGAAGCGCCCGTTCGTTCCCACGAGAAAGAAAACTTGATTAGCCCATTCAGCTCATCGATGATGCCCTGAAGGGCGGTAAGATCGTCGTTCGCCGAAATTGGAATCTTGGAAGTATCTGGGTGTACTTAAGGGTCAATTGATCACGGTTTAATAACGAATGGCTGATTTGCGTCTAGCAATCTCACTTTCCGTGACGACCTGTGGCCCGTCAGCCAGCGGAAATGATCTGATCCGATACCTACCGTGAAAATTCGGCGGTGAGCGATCGGTGTATCCGCTTCGCATTCAGTCGATTACTGACCCGGTATACAAGCCTGATTGCACCACCTTGATCGACCGAAACGGAATAATCGCAGGTCACAAACGTATTTCCGGCCTATTGGCCTGAGTCTTCGCGGTGATGATCTACCCAATAGTGTGACGCCGCGCTTCCACTTTTGCGGAAAACCGCGAACACAGTGAACTAGGAGACTCATGGCTTCCCGGACCAGCTTGGTGCGTGTTGGCGCCGCAGTACTCGGCGTTTCCAGCGCGCTGATGATCGGTGTCTTCCCCGCAGCCGCCGGGACCAGCGGCAGTGACCAGCACTCCAGCGACGTCGCCACCGCGACGGTCGTGCCCGGCACGGCTGTCGATGGCTCGAAGGTCACCATGGACGTCGCGCAGGCCGAAGGCGGCCGCAAGGTCTCCACCGAGGGTGAGCTGAACAAGATCCAGGTCGTGCACAACGGCGTGGCGGACACGAACACCGTCGACTCCTACTGCATCGACCTCACCACCGGCCTGAACAAGCACACCACGATGACCGCGGGCAGCTGGGCGGACTTCATCGGGCGGGACGGCTCGACCTTCCACAAGAACAACGAGCAGATCAACTGGATCCTGCAGAACTCCTACCCGTCGGTCGACCAGGCCGCGCTCTCGCAGAAGGCCGGTCTGCCGGACACCATCTCCCAGGCTGACGCGATCAGCGGCACCCAGGCCGCGATCTGGTACTTCAGCGACGGAGCGAACCTGGAAACCAAGGGCGTGAGCACCGACCTCGCCGCGCTCTACGCCTACCTGACTGGCTCGGACAACAAGGGCATCTCCGAGGGCACCATCGGCATCACTCCGGACCAGGCCACCGGCACCGTCGGCAAGCTGGTCGGCCCGTTCACCGTCAGCACCAACCTGACCAAGCTGATCCTGGGCATCGACAAGCTGCCCAGCGGCGTCACCGTGGTCGACGCCAAGGGCGCCAAGCTCAGCGAC
>DASXOJ010000083.1:0-141596 GCA_036494465.1 Pseudonocardiaceae bacterium | reverse complement strand
AGGCCGCCAAGACCGGCGAGAATCTCAACGGGTGTCAGGTGCAGCGTCATCCCCGTCATTGCTGCTCACCTCCCTTACACTCTCTCGATCTTCTGTATGGCCGCGTGCTTTCCACAGTGGATAGAGCGCGCGCCTGTCTTGGTCGGATAGCGCGCCCCAGACACCGACGGTTTCTTGACCGGCCCAGCGCAACTCCAGTTCCAAACATTGGTCCTGTACGGGGCATCCGGCGCAGATTCGCGCCGCGAGTTCTCGATCAGCGTTGTCGTTGCCAGTGAACGGCGGCGGATCTCCTTCTCCGTAGCACCACATGCATGCGCCGTCCCGCATCACGATGTCGGCGAGGATGTCCGTCGGCACGTCGATCAGTCGATCCAGTCGTGCTGCGATCTCCGCCAACCAGTCGTGTTCGTGATTCACCACGACCCACCTCCGGTCAGCCGAGCGACCTCGCGGGCCGTGCGTCGCTCGGCAGCCATTGCTGCCACGTCGACGCACCCACCGAGGTCTGCTGCCTCGTTGGCGAGCGTGTCCACTGCGGCAGCGGGGACGACGTAGCGGGTTCGGACCCGCACGGCGGGGAAGGCGTTCTCCCGGATTGCGCGATAGAGGGTGGAGGGGTTGCACCGCATGATGCGGGCGGCCTCTCGGACTGTGTAGAACGTCGGTTTGTCGACGTTCTCATTGGGCGTACTCATGGCAGGTATGTCCTTAGAACGAAGAATTGGGATTGTTTAAATCAAAGACAGGGATGATTTCATCCCTTGAAAGCGCAAAAAGGTCGAAACCGAAGCGCAAATGAGTGGGTTGGTCAACGCGCTCGCCGTTAGGCGTTAATCTCGGTGGGAAGGCGGAGCGCGGAGGAATGGGTGACTGAAGACTGGCCGGCGGTCGCGCGGGCGATCAATCAGCGCTTGACCGAACTCGGATTGCGGCAGCGCGAGCTGATCGAGCGATCGCGGGTATCCAAAGCGGCCGTGCGGGAGATCCAGCACAACACGGTCCAAAGGCGTCGCAGCGCTCGGACCCTGGAAGCACTGTCGAGTGCGCTCGCTTGGCATCCGCAGTACCTGGCCGCAGTCTTGGCTGGCCGTACTCCGCCACAGATCGGCGACCCGGTTGTCCTCTCGGACAATGACGTGCCCAGTCGGCTTGCGGCCATCGAGGGTCGGTTGCGGGACATGGCCGAACAACTTGACCAGATCAGCGCCGACCTGTCGGTGGCCGTCCGTCGCAATGGCGAGCGGGGGAGCTGAGAAGCCCTTGGTGTTTTCGTTCATGCCACTAGAGAACGGCATTCCGCGGCTGTTCTACAGCTCGCTGCGGTTAACCCGATCCCTATTAACTGCAATTAACTTCGCAGCTCAGGGCGGTTAATCAGGCGGAGGTTACGGTGCCCGCAACCAAGCTCCAGGCAGTCCGAAAGCAACTCGGGTACTCTGCTGCCGCAGTCATCGACATGATGGTCAAGCGAGCCGACCGGCTTGGTGAATCGCTGATGTCACCGACGAGCCTCAAGACGAAGTTGTCGAGCTGGGAGAACGGTCACGAGCAGGTTGGCCTGCCGATCTACCGGCGGCTGTTTCGCGAGATCTACGGTCGCACCAACGAGGAGCTTGGCTTTCCACCCGATCTTGAAGATGACGAAGTGGACGAACTGCGCGCGCGGGTCGCCGCAGCGAAGAACGTCGATCCGGAGATCGTTGACCGCTTTCGCAGACAGGTAGACGACGCCCGGCACGTCGACAGCCGGTTTGGCGGCATTACGGTGCTTGATCAGCTCCGCGCCAACATCAAGCAGATAGAAGACTTGCTGGAGCACAGCACCAATTACGGTCAGCGCCAGGCACTGGCCACAGTCCTTGGTGACGCGGCGACACTGGCCGGTTGGCAGGCGCTTGATCGCGCGGCGATCCGGCAGTCATGGGACCTACACGAGAAGGCGAAGAAGGCAGCACACGAGGCTGGCTCGCCGATCATGCTTGCTCACGCGATAGCCCAGCAGTCGTTCATTCTGATCGACATCGGTGAGATTGACGCAGCCGTCGAACAGTTGGCGCACGCGCGCAAGATCGGCGCGAACACGGTGCCTCCGCTGCTCCAATCTTGGCTGGCTGCCGCGCATGGCGAAGGGCTCGCGGCCCTTGGTCAGCGTGACGACTCGCTTCGAGCGTTCGACGCCGCGAGCACGGTATTGCCGAGTGACCCGGTTGACGTCGCTCTGCCGTTCCTGTTCCTCGGTGACGCCCACTTGGACCGTTGGCGAGGCAACGTCTTGAGTCGGCTCGGTGATCCCGAGGCGATCGACCAGCTCACCGACGCCTTGCCGCGACTGCCGTCGAACTTCACGCGGGCACGGGCGGCAATGCTGGTCGATCTCGCGTTTGCGTTCGCCGCCGCTGGCGACCGTGATCAGGCATTGAGCTATTCCCGCCAAGCGCGGCGGCTGGCCTCTCAGGTCAAGTCTGACCGGCAGCTACGAAGACTCAGCGGCTTGATCCTCCCGGCCGGTGCCCGCACCGCGTGATAGCAGCCAGGACTGCACCGCGATGATCGTGCCCGCGCCCAGGATCTCATTGTTCGCGAGCAGTTCGCGGACCTGGTCCAGCGGAATCCACTCCAGGCGGCCAGCTTCCTCGGTGTCGGTCGGTTCGCCGATGTGTTCGGCGCCGCGCCACATGAACACGTCGGTTTGGGCGGTCAGCATGCCGGGCATTGGCTCAAAGCTCGCCAGGTGAGTTGGCTCGCCGAGCGGACGCCAGCCGCTTTCCTCCAGAGCTTCGCGCTTTGCCGTAGCCGCAGGGTCCTCACCCTCCTCGACGATTCCGCCGAGCAGTTCGTAGCCCCACTTGTCGATCGCGAACCGGTACCGGTGCAACATCAGGACTTCGTCACGTTCGTTGACCAGCAGGGCGATTGCCACCTTGTCCAGGTGCACCACATGGTGCTCCCAGCGCTCGCCGTTGGGGGCCTCGACCTCGACAAGGTCGAGTTTGACCCATCGGTTGTCGTATACCGTCCGCGTGCCGAACGTCTTCCAACTGCCGACTTCCTCCGCCATGGTCGTAGCCTACGGGTCGGGCTGGTACAGGGTGGGCGGGCCGACCTGGACGGATACGCCCTGCGGTTCGACCGCCGCACCCCCCGCGCTCGACGCATCATGGTCATCAAGAGCTCTGGTCGCCACGGACGACCTAGTGATCGTGGAGACGATCATTACGGAACGAAGGCTTCGATCTGCTCGGGCACGGAGAACTCGTTTCCGCAGTCCGGACAGGTTGCCCGCCCGAACAAGTAGGTCAGATGCTCGGCCGCAACGAACTGCTCGGCTTCGATCGCCAGCCGATACAGTCGGGCTGCAAGCGGTGGGAGATCGGCTGGGGCGGTCGGGTGAACGTCCGTCGCGGTCGACTCCTTGGGATTGAGACGCCGAACGCGAGACCGTGCGTTGACGGGACGAGCGCCTGGCGGCCTCA
Source organism: Pseudonocardiaceae bacterium (assembly GCA_036494465.1). GTDB lineage: Bacteria > Actinomycetota > Actinomycetes > Mycobacteriales > Pseudonocardiaceae > CAJCJE01. The sequence goes on along the minus strand of DASXOJ010000083.1, from coordinate 138,120 downwards.
GGTAGAAGTCGATCGCGACGCGATGCGAGCACGACGGGCAGCGGACATCGCGCAGATCAGGTAGCAGCGCGTCGCTCCACACTGCGATGCCCTCGAAAGCTAGCAGCGCCTCCAGCGGATTGAGGTAGTCGTAACCGGAGCCGTCGAACGGCTGCTCTGTCAGGGCCTGCTGGGTGACCCGATGCAGAGCGCTGATCTCGTCCGGGTAGTGGGCACGTACGTAGCCCGCTTCGTGCAGTTGCTCCTCGCCAACGACGATGCGGCTCGCGAGCGCGATTGCCTGCTGACAGTTGTACTGCCGGTGGTCGGCGGCAATCTCCGCCAGTACAGGCAGCGCGGCGAAGCTGGCCGGGTAGACCGTTCCCTGGTGACAAAGGCAGGACCAGAGTTCGTGCCATGCGTCGCGGGCCCGTTCCGGATCGGCGACCTGCTCGAACAGTTGCGGAACGTCAACGGCGGGGCCGTAGGCGTGCATGAGGTGCGACCAGTCCGTGGGCATGCGGCCATTGTCCTATCGCGCTTGACAGGTGGTGCAAGATGCCCTGGTTCGTGAGCGAGATGGACTGCATGCCGCTCGAATCAGCTACCAGCGGAGCGCAGTTCGGAGAGCAGTATCGATGGCACCATCCCGGCATGTGGCTAGCGGTCGTCGGCATTGGCGTCTTGAGGTCCGTCGGGCTGACCCGCGTTGAAGTAGTTCCGCGCGGTTCCCTTTAGCTCGGCGCCTTTGGCGATCGAGTGGCGGATGCCGTTGTAGAGCAGGTCCCAGATCAAGCGGTCCGACTGGATGATGTTGATCGGTGCGTCGATCTTGTGGCCGTCAACGTCCGTCAAGTAGACGTAGATCGTGTTGCTGAAGAACCGCGTCTTGATCTCCACGAGTTCGTACGTCTTGACCCAGGACTTCTGGAAGATGAACCAGTCCGCTCCTGCCGCGCACCAACTCTTCTTGGTGGAGAAGTACATTCCAACGCCCGCGAGCACGGCGACCAGCCACACCCACCAGGTCTCCAGGACTTTCACGTTGAAGCCCTTGATCAGAAACAGCGCGCCAACGATGATGACGACTCCGATGATCCCTGCGCTCAGAGCGCCACGGCGACTGCTCTTGTACCAAGCAAGCACCGGGCCTTGTCCGTCGGGAGGAGTCGGCTTAGCCGACAGCTTGGTTTCTCGGTCAGGGTCACGCTGAACCGCTCGACGGTTGCCGACGAAACTGGGAGCGTGCGGCGGACGAGGAAGCCCCGTTTCCCGGTCTGGCCTGGGCGGCAGTCCTCGCGTCGGGTCGGCGTCGATCATCGGCATCGCTCACATGCTGTGTTGGTGGTGTTGGCGGACGGTGTGCAAATCATGCCGACCGTACCTCGTCAACCTGGATAGATCATGCTCGGCGAGCCGTAGTCGTTGTGGTTGAAGTTCTGCTGAGCCTGTGTGGGGTCAGGACCGGCGGTGGCGGCGTAGTTGACGACCTGCTGTACGGCTTGCGCCCCAAGGAAACCACCGATCACGCCGCCGATGAGCCCGCCGCCGACGGTGCCCAGGCCAGGCTCAGCAATAGTGCCACCATCAGCTCCGATCTCGGCGCCCGAGAGCATGCCGCCCAAGAATCCGCCTGCCGATTCGCCACCAACCCCGCCTAGCGCGCTTCCCCCGATGTCCGCTGCCGCATCGGCTGCCGCCCGGCCGGGTGACTTCTCTCCGTCCGCGACATCCCAGCCTTCAGAGAGCACCGCGATGGCGCTGCCCACGTACGGCATGCCTTTGAGGTACGGCTTGAGATATTTGAGGTAGTCGCTTGAGTCCGAAATAAGGAGGCTGGGGTTCAATGCGATCTTTGAGCGTACGCTTTCGGGCACAAGGTTCACCCATTTTTCGAGCTGGGTAGCTTTCGATGCGTTGATCTCCGCGAGTTCATCTGATTCGGTGCCGAGTCGATTGAGCAGCGCGACTTCCGCCGGGCTGAGCAATTCGAGATGGCCGGTCGCGAACTTTTGATAGGTGTCAGCCGCGTCCTTGAGACTGTCAGCTCGATCCAAAAGTTCCTGCGCACCGTCGTGGTTCCCTTTGATGGCGTCAAGGAAGCTCTGGGTCGCAGTTACACCGATGGTCTTCAGACTCGAAGCTTCCTCCTTGGTTTCGGCCATTGCATTGTTCAGGGCGGTGTGGGCGTTCTGCTCAGTGGTGCGCGCGGCCCCTACGATTGCTTTCGCCTGGTTGAATACACCGGCTTGGGTGTTGTAGGTGTTCACGGCCTGCTGATGCGCCTGTCCCGCAGCGGAGTTCGCGGCTACCTGCTTTTGTGCGCCCGCCGGATCGGATGCCGTGCATGGATACAGCACGGTAGGTACCGGCCCCGGTGGCTTCGGAGGCAGGATCACCGTACCTACCACTGAAAGGCCACCGGCCTGCGCAATGTCTCGTGCGTGGGTCATCTGATCAGCAACGGTGTCGATCGCTGCGGCAAAGTCGTTGAGGGCGTTGACCATGGTGACTACGTGGTCGCCCAGTTGGTTGGTGTCGCTGTCCAGACCGTTGGTGGCACTGCGGAATCCGTCGCCTGCCTGGCCTGTCCACGTCGTTTCAGACTCACTGCGCGCAGCGCGTACCGAGTTGGCTGATTCGTGCGCTCCTTGCGCCAGGCTGCCAAGCCACGTGGCAGTCTGACGGCAAGTACCAGGGCTACCCTTGACATCCGTTTCGATGGACGGCATGACGTTCGTGATCCTCCGATCTTGATGCGGTGGCTACCCTGGATAGACCATGCTGGGTGATCCGTAGTTGGTGTTCTGGTAGTTCTGTTGGTCTGGGTCGGATGTCCCCGCGCTGCTGATCTTCTGTGTGTTCTCAGCTTCTGTTTGCTGGTACGTACCCTTGGACGTGTCGACATCGTCGGCGGCGGTCTCCATACGAATCGACGCGGTCGCAGCAGACTTGACGACAGCGGCGAGTGCCTCACCTACCACATCCGACGAGGTACCGGCATCCGGCGCAGGAGGAGCCGAGCTCGCAACGGCGTTGATGTCGCTGGCCCCGTTGCGAAGTTTGGAGACGATGTCTGTCAAAGCAGATGACGACCACGATGCGGTCCCACCTGCGTCCACGGGTGCTAGCTGCGACATGTCCGCTGCTCCTACGGTGTCGTGACCGGGGCTCGATGCCGGATTTTGTCAGGCAGAATTGGATTGAAAAGCACCGTCGAGGCTCCCGCGTCACGGGCAATCCTGCGAACGGCTTTCGATGGGAACGCGACCCATGCTTGGTGCGGGCCACAGCCAGCGCGCAGTTGTTCAAGCGAGAAGTAGACCAGCAAGGCTGGCTTACCATCCTGCCCCGGTTGTAGTTCGAGATGTATTTGCTTGTCCCTGCCGCTGAAAGGTCGTGAGGGGATGTAAATCCGGTCTCCGGCTGTGGGATCGACTGGGATTTCTTCGAGATCGGGAAAGTCCTGTGCATCCAGCTCTGGGTGCCGCAATTCGGCGGGCAGAGCGAGATCGAACAGCACGACTTTGAAGCCGACAGTCTTGGCAAGCCAGGGAATATCCGCCGAGTGGAGTTTCGTCCAAGACTGGCCTGTGCCGCATGCTTGAACCAGCGCCTCTTTTGATGAGTACGCCATCAGTGCGAGCTGGCCGGTTCGCGTCTCGCGCAGCTCGAACAGGAGTTCCGAGTCACCAAGATGCGGCGAGCGCGAGGCAGCAAATATCCGATCGGGCAGGCGGTCGCACTCGTCGATGTCCAGTATTACCGGCACGCGACGTTTGCTCGGCTTTCCGGCGTAACTGATCGCACCCACCCCTCCACTTCGCATGGCGACGTGCCGACGCCATCGCCCCTCCCGGCTTGCTGGAGTGTAGGTCGTTATCGAGCGGTCTGTGACCGGTTTGTTGTGCTGAGTCACCAGGCTACTTGCTGCTTTCACCCGTGTGGCGCAACATGAAGGTGAGAACGGGTCTATTTCGGTCTATTGAAGGGATTAAATAGTCCCAGATCTCGATTCCCTGAGCGAGTTGGAGCCCCGGTCAACCGCCACCGAAGTGGCTTCCGTTGTATGCCGCTGGTAGAGGGGCTTGGCCGATATCGGGCCATAGGTAAGCTCGCCTCGTAAGGTTTGCGATGGTCGCGGGATTGCGACAGTAATCTAGCGTCGAAAATGCTCGGATGACTCCATTGCCATCACGGCTGCATTACGAATAGACTCTGCCGCCGAGTTCAAACCATTTACGTCCAGTACATCGGCGGTGTTTCGGAGTGACTCTACCGCCTGGTTGAGGCCAGCAATGTCGAGAGAGTCGGTCGTATTGCTGAGAGAGTCTGCGGCGTTTTTGAGGTCACCTATATTGAGTCGATCTACGGTACTGCTAAGTGAGTCTGCTACATGCCTGAGGTCCAGCGCGCCAAATATGTCGGCAGCCCAAACCAGGCTGCTAACAGTATGCTCATCTGGTCCGCCGGGTGCACCGGCGAGCACATCGACTATCTGGTGGAGTTCGTTAACTGAGTTCGCGTTGAGCTCTCCGGTCTCTTCAAGTTGATCAGCGATTGCCTGTAGTCGTTCTATCGGAGGGGAAAATACCTCTGTGAGTAGCTCGGTTAGTCGGTCTTCGTCAATGGTTCCAAGCTGCGCTAGCGCCGGACCATTTTGACCTTCATGATCTTTTTTCCATTTTTTGAGCAGGTCGGGAGGGTAATTGATAGCACCGGTCTTTGGGTCATCGACGTCTGCATGATGTGGCATACATAGCAAAATTAGGTGGTCAAAAGAGTCACGTTCAGGTGTTGACAGCTGTGCATCGTGGCGAGCGCCGCGTACCCCGTAAATATGTGCGACCTGAGCGTTCTTCCGATAGACGCCCGGCCGGGCCTGGTATACAACAGGAAACGGACACCCCGGCGCGTAGCATCGGCCGTTACTTATGGTCCACAGAGCGGCCTCGGTGGCGGGATGAATCTTTCTGCGTGAATCTGCCATGGCTCGGAGGATAGAGGTAAACCGAGTTGTCGACTATCCGGCAAACGAGTGGGCTAGCTAGCTGGGCTTTCTCTTGGGCATCCTGGAAGCCAGAATCTCTGCTGCCTTTCTGTCGGCGGCAGCGACCCATGCGGCGTAAACTCGAAGGGTTGTCGCTCCTCCGCCACCGTGGCCGAGTCGACCGGCCACCGTGCGGAGGTCGATTCCAGCGGTTAGTAGTTCGGTTGCCGAGTAGTGGCGCAGCGCGTGTAGATGCGTCTTTATCTTTATCCGGGCAGCCATGTCCGCGTATCGCTGCGTCACTGCGCTCGGGGAGTACGGGGCCGCGTGATCAGGTACTCGCCCGTGCTTCGTGCTTTGGCTGGTGAACACGAATAGGTCGTCATCGAAGGTCTGACCGAGCGCCTCGACGCGCTTCTTCACGTGCTCTCGGTGTTCCTTGAGGAGAACCACCGTCTCGGAGTCGAGTGCCAGGTGGCGACTCTGATGGGTCTTGGTGGCCTTTTCTTTGCCGTTGACCCAGTTTCGAGAGATGTCGATGGTCTCGCCGTCGAGGTCGAGGCTGGAGAAACGCAGGCCGCAGAGTTCGCCGCGCCGCATGCCGGTCGTCATGGCGAGCCAGACGAGCGTGCCCCAGTCGTCGTCATCCTCGTCCATGCGGAATGCCTCTTCGACGAGTTTGGCCGCTTCGGCGGGTGATGGCGGATCGGGCTCTGGCGGCTTGGCTTTAGGGCGGCGCGCTACGTCGGCTGGGTTGTTGTCGATCCAATTCCAGCGCCTCGCTGCGGACAGGGTGCCGCTGATGATCGAGTGGATTTGGCGGACGGTCGACGCGCCGAGCCCTTTGCAAGTGTGCGCCTTGCATTCCTCGGTGACGCAGTCGTGTTCTTCGTCCGTGGCGTGCTTCTCGATGAACGGCTTGCCGTCGCACTTGATGCGGCATCGGCGGATCTCGTTGTAGAAGCTCTCGATCGTGCGCGCGTCGATCTTTCGGACCGGGACCTTGCCGAGCGCGGGACGGATGTAGCGCTCGATGTAGTTCACGTACCCGGCGCGGGTGCTGTCCTCGATCTCGGTGGTCTTCATCCACTCGTCGATCGCGTGGCCGAACGGGACTGTTGACGTCGTCGACTGCTGTTTGGCTACCTGGGTGCGGAACTCGGCGAGCTTGTCGTCTGCCTTCTTGTACGCCGCCTTGTCGGTGCCCTTGATCGTCTCGCGCAGGTATGACCGCTTGTGCGTCACGGGGTCGAGGCCCGCGTAGTAGACGACGCGGAGGGAGTCTCCACGTTCCTCGATCTGGCCGCGTTGGCGGCCGTCTGAGCGCGCACCAGTCATAGCCTTGGAGTGTACTCGCACCCAAAGCTGCACCCAAAGATCGACATGATCCATGCGTATTCACTTATATGAGCTGGTCAGACTGGGTGGGGCCGAAGGGAGTCGAACCCTCACTGGCTGGAACCTAAATCCAGTGCCTCTGCCATTGGGCTACGGCCCCTGATGCCGGGCCCGCAGGGCGGGTCTGACCGGGCAAGCTTAACGGGTGGGGTTGGGGTGTCGATCTCGTGGTGACCTGGTGCTGGGGTCGTGCGGCGGTGGGGGCTGGGGTGATCTAACGTGGTGACCTGGCCTGTACGCCGGGCTCAAGGACGTTCGTGGCAGCGCATTGCCAGGCCACGATTTGACAGCGCACAGGTACCTCGCGGGCGGCGCCGCCGGCTGGCCGCGGAGAAGGAGGAGACGTGGCACGCGATCCGGACACCATCCAGCGTGAGATCGAACAGGCGCGTGACGCCCTCGCGGTGACGTTGGACGAGCTGAGCGTGAAGGCCAATCCGCAGCGGTTCGTGGAGGGCGCGAAGTCGTCGGTGCGGAGCAAGCTGGAGGATCCGAAGGTCAAGTATGCGCTGATCGGGGTTGGGGTCCTGGTCGGGCTGCTCGTGGTTCGGCGGTTGTTCCGCTAGGGATCGGACTAACAGAGGCGCCGGGTCCGAGATGGGCCCGGCGCTTTGTCATGAGCGGAGCAGGGGCATCAGGACGGTGCTGAGGAACTTGTTCACGAACGCTTCGTCGAGCGGGTCGCCGGTGATCATCAGGCGGTAGGTGAGCGCGGCGCCGGTCAGCTCGATGAGCATGCCTTTGGGGGCCTCGCTGGACACTTCGCCGCGGGCGGTGGCGCGTTCGAGGATGCGTTTGAGGGTGTCGCGCTGGGACAGCAGGAAGGTCCCACGGAACGCTTCGGCGAGATCGGGTTCGTGGGGGAGTTCGCCGACGAGGGCCTGGGCGGCTTTGCCGGAGGGGCCGGACAGGAACTTGGCGAACGCGGTCACGAATTCGCGCAGGTCACCGGCTAGCGATCCGGTATCAGGCTCGCTGATGTGCTCGGCGACCAGTTGGTTGCACGAGTCGATGACCAGGTCGAGTTTGGAGTCCCAGCGCCGGTAGATGGTGGCCTTGCCTGCGCGCGCCCGGGCCGCTACCGCGTCCATGGTCAGCGCGCGGTAGCCGACCTCGGCCATGACCGCGATCGCGGCCTGGCGGAGTGCGTCGTCTCGGCTGGCGTCCCTCGGCCGACCACGAGTGAAAACGCGTGGTTCGTCGCCATCGAGCACTGCGGTCACAACCCCTCCTCGCCGTCTGGAGTTCGGTTCCCAGATGGCAGCCACCGCGGGGCCTCTGAGCGACGATCATCGTAAAACCGACGCGCCGACTCCGCCTGTTGGCGCAATCTACTAGCTCACTTGCTCGGCACCTTGAGCGGGAACGTTCACCAGTTCCGGCTCTTTGTCCGGTGAGGTGGGTTGTTCCGGGTCGGTTGGGGCTGGAGTTCCTGCTGCCGGGGGTCCGGCGGAGGGGGTTGGGGTCGGGGTCTGCTGGGGGGAGGGCTCGGCGGTGGGAGCGGGGGCGGCTGGGACCGTGGCTGCTTCGGCGGGGGCCGGGATGCTCGCGGAGCCGGAGCCGGAGCCGGGGGTCGAGCCGGGGGTCGGGATGGAGGCTGGGGCTGGGGCTGGGGTGGAGCCTGAGCCTGAGCCGGGGGCTGGGGCGGCCGGGGCTGAGATGGTCGTGGGGCTGGTGGCGGGGGCCGTCAGGCCGAGTCTTGCCTGGAGGTAGGTGTTGGTGAATGCGACGGCGTCGCCTTCCAGCAGGTGGACGACCGTTCTGCTGATCTGGCTCGGGACCATTTTCTCCACGATCTGGTCCGCTTGGTCGCGTGCGGCGATCAGGCCGGACGCGGTGGCGCTCTCCGTCTGCCGTTCGTCAGTGACGGTGACCGTCCAGTCCTCGCCATCCGGAACGTAGTTCACCGTGATTGGTGCGTGCATGTGGCCCCTCCCGCATTGAAAACACTTCACGCGCTTGTGCCGCGCTGATGCGACCCCGTTCCTCAGCATGCATGACGCAACTGACCAAAATCGTTACCTCGACCGGACCTGTGCGCGGTATCACCCGGTCAAACGAGTCTTATCGTGCGTACTCCTTCATGTCAGCGTGCGCCTGTTTGCAGTGCGTGCCTGCCCGTTGGCTCCTCGTCGAACAGGCGTCGGCCCAGGCGGGCGAGGGCGGCGGGCAGGTCGGCTTCGATTTCGGGGTTCCAGTCAGCCAACCGCTCGACCACCCACTCCTGCCAACCGGCGGAGAGCTTGCCGAACTCCGCCTCACCCGTATTGGTGAGCGAGTACCCATTGCCGGGCCCATCGGCGAGGTAGCCGCCGTTGACGGCGCGGTTGAACGCCGGGGCGAGGACCTGCGCGGGCACTCTGACCCGTTCGGCGATGGCTGGCAGTGTCGCGGGTTTGCGCTGGCGGCGTTGCAGGTGGATCTGCATGACGCACCAGGCGTCGGCTTCGTCCAGGTTGGCGCTGGAGTGGGCCAGGGCCGCGGTGGACATCGGGATGGTTTCCTTGCGCAGCAACGCGGCGATCGCCTGTTCCAGTTTGGCGTCCTTGTCCGGCACGGTCGGCATGGCGAAGCCTTCGCCGAGGTCGGTCGCGGTCGCCCTGGACGTGCCGCGCAGCGGGACTTCCTTGAGGAACAACGCCAGCAGCAACGAGAGCGCGGCGACCGGGACGGCGGCGAGGAACACCACGTGCAGGGACTGCGCGTACGCGTGCACGATCGGGCCGGACACGGCGGCGGGGAGTTTGTGCAGGCCTGCGGGGCTGCTGACGATGGCGGCGGGCACGCCGGGTGGGAGTGGATGGCCGCGCAGCGCGGTGGTGAGGTTCGGGGTCAGCTGGTTGGTGTAGAAGCTGCCGAACACCGCCACGCCGAAGGACGAGCCGAGGGTGCGCAGGAAGGTGACGCCGGACGTGGCCACGCCGAGATCGGCGTAGTCGACGGTGTTCTGCACGGCGATGACCAGGACCTGCATGGACAGGCCGATGCCGAGGCCGAGGACGAACATGTACAGCGAACTGACGACGATGTTGGTGTTCTCGTTCATCAGGGACAACAGGTACAGGCCGGCGCCGGTGAAGATCGAGCCGACGATCGGGAAGATCTTGTACCTGCCGGTTTTGCTGACCAGGTTGCCACTGACGATCGACGTGAGCAGCAGGCCGATGACCAGGGGGAGCATCCGGATGCCCGACGTCGTCGCCGAGGTGCCGTCCACGTACTGGAGGAACGTGGGCATGTAGGTGATGCCACCGAGCATGGCGAAGCCGACCAGGAAGGCCAGGGCGCCGCCGACGGAGAAGACCGGGTTGCGGAACAGGCGGGTGGGGAGGACGGGTTCCTTCGCCTTGCGTTCCACCAGGACGAACAGGACCAGCGCCACTACCGAGCCTGCGGCTGTCCAGATGATGGTGGGGGAGCTCCAGGCGTAGGTGTTGCCGCCCCAGCTGGTGACCAGGGTGAGGCCGCTGGCGCCGAGCGCGACCAGGATGATGCCGAGGTAGTCGACGACGACCTTGCCTGCGCGTTTCATCGCGGGGATGGTCGGAATGGCGACCGCGATCACGATGACGGCGACCGGGATGTTCACGTAGAAGGCCCAGCGCCAGGTCAGGTGGTCGACGAACAGGCCGCCGAGCAGCGGGCCGATCACGGTGACGACGCCGAAGACCGAGCCGAGCATGCCCTGGTACTTGCCGCGTTCGCGCAACGGGATGACGTCGGCGATCAGGGCGGAGGACGTGACCATCAGGCCGCCCGCACCGAGGCCCTGGACCGCGCGGAACAGGATCAGCCACAGCATGCTGTTGGCGAAGCCGCAGAAGAACGAGCCGACGATGAACACGACGACGCTGGTCAGGAACATGTTCTTGCGGCCGAAGATGTCGCCGAACTTGCCGACCAGCGCGGTGGACACGGTCTCGGCGAGCAGGTAGGCGGTGACCACCCAGGAGAGGTGTCCGCCGCCGCCGAGGTCGCTGACGATGGTGGGCAGGGCGGTGGAGACGATGGTCTGGTCGAGCGCGGCGAGCAGCATGCCGAGCACGACCGCGGCGAACACCGCGTTGGTCCGGCCTCGGCTCAGCGCGAAGGGCGCGTCCGTGGTGTCCGGTGGAGGGGCCGTCGCCGCGGTGTCCGGGGGGTTCGCGACGGTGCTGTTGGCCATGTATGTCTCCCGCGCCAGAGCAGATCCGAGTCTCTGGTGCTGACCCTAAGTGTCTCGGCCACTACTGGCAGCCCCTGACGCCTGTCTGCTCCCCAACCGGGTGATGTGTCCGGTGTTCAGCTGACCAGGCGCGCCACGCCGAACCAGGTCAGCTGCATGACGAGATCGGCGGCTTGTTCGGGGCTGCGTTCGGGGTGGTGTTCGCACCAGGCAGCGAGCTGTTCGCAGCCGCCGACGATCACTTCGGCGGCCGCGTGCAGGTCGAGCGGGGGTGGTTGGGGCGCGAACATGGTCATCGCGGCGATGATCAGTTCGCTCTGCTGCGCGCGGCCTGCTTCGATTTCGGCGATGGCGGATTCGCCGACGACCGCGGCCTCGTTGCGGAGCAGGGACCAGGAGCGGCCGTGTTCCCGGATGAACCGGAAGTACGCGGTGAGACCGCTGCGGAGCATGGCTTCGGGGCCGTCCGCGGCGAGGGCCGCCGTGGAGGTGGCGGTGAACAGTTCGCCACGGGCCTGGCGGATGCACGCGACCAGGAGGCCCTCTTTGGAGCCGAAGTACTCGTAGAGCATGGGTTTGGAGACGCCGACGCGTTCGGCGATCTCGTCCATGGAGGTGGCCACGTAGCCGCGTTCGACGAAGACCTCCTCGGCGACGGCCATCATCTGGCGTTCCCGGTCGGCGCGGGGCATGCGCCGCCGTTTGGCCGGTTGGGTGTCGCTGTTCGTGGTCACGGATTCAGTTTAGCGGAGGCTACCGGAGGTAACTTACTGATGGTAGCCTACCTGCGAGTAGGGAACGTTCTTCTTGGGACGGAGTGGTCATGGGCGAGCGCACCGAGGCCAGGGTTGTCGTGGTCGGCACCGGGTTTTCCGGGCTGGGCATGGCGATTCAGCTGAAGAAGGCCGGCATCGACGACTTCGTCGTGCTGGAAAAGGCCAAGGACGTCGGCGGCACCTGGCGGGACAACTCCTACCCGGGCTGCGCCTGCGACATCCAGTCGCACATGTACTCCTTCTCGTTCGAGCAGAATCCCGGCTGGACGAGGTCGTTCCCGTCCCAGCCGGAGATCTGGGACTACCTGCGGCGGGTTTCGGCAAACTACGACCTGGGCAGGCACATCCGGTTCGGCGTCGAGATGACCGGGGCGCGGTGGGACGAGGACGCGCAGGTCTGGCACGTGCAGACCGCGTCCGGCGACGAGTACGTCGCGCAGTTCGTGGTGTCGGGGGTCGGGGCGCTGCACATTCCCAACGTGCCGAAGCTGCCGGGGATGGAGACCTTCAAGGGGGAGGTTTTCCATTCCGCGCAGTGGAATCACGACTACGACCTGCGCGGCAAGCGCGTCGCGGTGATCGGGACTGGCGCGAGCGCCATCCAGTTCGTGCCGCAGATCGTCAAGGACGTCGCGCGGCTCGACCTCTACCAGCGCACGCCGCCGTGGATCATGCCGAAGCCCGACCACGCGATGCCGGGCTGGTCGCGGGCTCTGTTCAAGGTGCTGCCGCCTGCGCAGCGGGCGTATCGGGACCTGTTGTACTGGCTGCTTGAGGTGCGGGCCGTCGGGTTCAACGGGCACCCGAGGCTGTTGCAGGCCGCGGAGGGGCTGGCCAAGCGGGCGATGGCCAAGCAGATCCCGGACCGGGAGTTGCGGCGCAAGGTCACCCCGGACTACCGGATGGGCTGCAAGCGGGTGCTGGTCTCCAACGACTACTACCCGGCGTTGACCAGGGACAACGTGGAGGTGATCACCGATGGGGTCGCGGAAGTCCGAGAGCGTTCGGTGGTCGGCGCGGACGGTGTCGAGCGGGAGGTCGACGCCATTGTTCTTGGGACTGGGTTCCACGTGACCGACGCGTTCGACAACCTTGCGGTCATCGGACGGGACGGTCGCGACCTGGCCAAGACGTGGGCCAGCGAAGGCATGCGGACGCACTACGGGATCTCCGTCGCGGGCTTCCCGAACCTGTTCTTCCTGCTGGGGCCGAACACCGGGCTCGGGCACAACTCGGTGGTGTTCATGATCGAGTCGCAGATCCGCTACGTCGCCGACGCGATCGCGCTGGTGGACCGGAACCGGGCGGGCGCCATCGAGGTGCGTGGCGACGTGCAGGACCGGTTCAACGCGGACATCCAGCGCAAACTGGTACGCGGGGTGTGGACGCAGGGCGGCTGCACGAGCTGGTACCTGGACGCGAAGGGCGTGAACCGGACGATCTGGCCGGGGTTCACCTGGCGGTACTGGCTGGACACGCGCAGCGTGCGGCCTGCCGACTTCGAGTTGACGGCGCGGGCCGATCGGCACCGGGATCGGGCGGAGCGGCCGGTTTCTGCCTAGGGGTGACTGCCGGCGCTGGCTGTGCGGAGGGACGGGCTCGTTCGGGGTTTGTCCGGGGAGGGGATCGGGTCGGGGCGATCCCCTTTCTCGGGACATGGGGGTCCCCTTCGCGGGGGGATTTCTGCGGATTTCCGCGCTCAATTACGGCCGGCGGCGCTATTTGCGTCGTCGGTGTGCCGCTGCGCGAGGGTATTTCTGACCTGAATCAATCCGAAAATGGTGGCAATTCAGCCGACGGCGTTACCGGCGGCGTTCATCATCCGCAGCTTGCCGATCAGGTCGACGGTCTGCAGTCCGCACAGCTCCGCCATCTGTTCCAGTGCGGCGAGGTCGAGGTGCACCTCGGGGCTGGCGCCGATTTCGGCCTGGCTGAGCCGATCCCTCGCCCAGCGCTGCAACGGTTGCAGCTCCGGTTGCTGGTCGCGCGCGACCCTGCTCAGGTCGACCCGGATCTGGCCGGGGCGATCACCGGGGAAGAGTCGATCATGTACCCGTGCCAACAGATCCTGCGGCAGTACGTCCATGGCCATGCACAGCTCGACGAGTCGTACGACCGAACAGTGCCGGGTTCCGAGTTCGTACGTGGCAAGGGTTTGCAGCGAGATCTCTGACTGGAGTCGCTGTTGCAGTTCCTTGCGCGTCCATCCGCGTTGTTTGCGGACCCGTCTCAACTCGTCGCCGAGTACGCGTTGGTAGCTCGTTGCGTCGATCTGCACGGTGTCCGCCTCCGCCAAATGGATCGCGGGCCCGGGGGTCCGCTTTCTGCTGTTCTGCCGCGGTCCGTTTTGGCTGTGCTCCACCATCCAGTACGGACGCTGTACTGGTGAGTACTCAGGGCGTGAGTCCTTACGCCAGCAGGGGGCACTTATTGGCGCAGTTCACTCGTTTGGGGGAATCTGATCAGAGCTGGTCGCGTCATGACAGTGTTGCTTACCACGTTTGATCAGGCTACTGATCGGAAACGTCAGACTCGCTGCCCATTTGTTACTGACCGTGCTCCGACCGGCACGCGTTGAGGTTACCGCTGGTCAACTCAGTCGACGCAGGGCGGGGTGTCGCCGCTGTCGCTGATCGAACTCGGGTCGGCCTGGTGCGCCGGAACGTATGCCGCGGGCACCACGCTCTGGTTCGGGCCGGAGACGGCCGCGGCCGTGCTGATGCCCTCGCTGCTGTACTTCGTGCCGAGGTAGACCCAGACGTGCCCGCTCGGCACGCTCGGTCCCTGCGCCACGGTGACCTTGCCGCCCAACGCGGCCGCGACCGCGTTGGCCGCGTCCTGCTGGCCCGCGTGGAAGTAGATGGTCGAGGTGCTCCGGTTCGCGATCGTGCCCGTGGCGCCCTGCGCGAAGCCGGCCTTGGTCAGCTTGCTCAGCACCTTCGCGGCGAGCCCGTTCGCGCTCGAACCGGCCGCGCTCGCGCCGTTCTGCACGTCGACCGTGGTCGCGGAGTTGCCGGTGCTCGGCGCGTTCGCGCTGGAAGGGTTCGAGGTCGAGCCGACGTTGCTGGGCGGGGGGATGCTGCCGCCCCCGGTCACGCCCTTGATGAACGCGGCCACCTGCGCCGGGTTGACCTGCACCGCGTTCGGCTTCCCAGGCCCGTGGCCGTAGGGCCAGTAGTCGATGTTGACCGTGGGGATGGTCTGGAACTTGAGGCTGCCCGAACTCATTCCGGCCATCTGGCCCGCGAAGTCGATCAGGTTCCAGCCGGAGTCGATGATGATCGACTGCTGGATGGCGCCGATCAGGTTGTTCAGCTCGGTCGGACTGGTCAGGGTGCCCGCGGAGAGCACCTTGTGCGCCATCGACGCGAGGAACGCCTGCTGGCGAGCTTCGCGTTGCAGGTCGGTCGAGCCGCCGGGGATGTTGTGCCGTTGCCGCACGAACTGCAGCGCCTGCACACCCTCCACGGTGAAGTAGCCCGCCTGGAAGTTCGCGCCGGACTTGTCGTCGTGGACCGCGTGGTTCAGGCAGACCGGTACGCCGCCGACGGCCTGCGAGATCTGGTCGAAGCCGTAGAGGTTGACCTCGGCGTAGTGATCGATGTGCGTCCCGGTCAGGTTCTGGATGACCGTGATCAGCTCTTTCGCGCCCGCCTGGCTGGATTGGCGCTCCACGTCCGCGGCGTCGGTGTCGCCCTTGGCCTTGAGCTGCTTGGCCGAGGTCGCCTTGGCGTCGGCGTACGAGGCGTTGATCTTGTTGGGCTGGTAGCCGGGGATGTCCACCCAGGAGTCGCGCGGGATCGAGATGCCCATCGCCGGACCGCCGTTGTCCGGGATGTGCAACAGGATCATCGTGTCGGTGTCGACCTCGCCCTGGTCGCCACCGGCGTCGAGGGAATCGAGCACGTTGGCGGGCAGCGCGTTGCCCTGCACGTCGGTGCGGCTGTCCAGGCCGACCAGCAGGATGTCGTCGGCCCCGTCGGAGTGCTTCTCGTCGTTGTCCGACGAGCCGCCCGGATCGATGACGTTGTCGGTGGTGACGCCGTTCTCGGCCTTCTGCAACTCGGCCCAGCTCACGCCGGTCGCGGCCAGCGCCACCACGGCGGCGAGCGCGACCAGGACCTTGCCGCTGTTCAGCGCGATCTTCGTGCCCCGGGACATGCCGCGCCGGGGCGGCGGACCGCTGCGCTCGGGCTTGGCCTTGCCGGCAGGCTCGGACCGGCTCACCCGGGTGGTATTCGCGTCGTCGCGGCGGCTCTGGTCGGCGCCTCCTGCGGTGGGGACGCGGGTGGTCCGGTCGGGCTGGTCGGTGGGGACGCGGCGGGTCGCCTCGGGCACGGGATCACGCGGGTCGTCGGGGATCCGGCCACGCACGGAGTCGGCGTTCGGCCGCGGTAACCGGCCGCCGGTGCCTGGCGGGTTGCCGCGACCGGGCTGGTTGCTCGGCGGATTGCCGCGACCCGGCTGGTTGCGCGACGGCCGCTGGTTGTCGGTCGAGCGCTGGTTGCCGGAGGGGGGCTGGTTGCCGGACGGGGATTGGTTGCCGGACGGCGGTTGGTTGCCGGTCGGCGGTTGGTTGCCGGTCGGGGGCTGGTTGCGCGACTGGGGCTGCCGTCCGGTGGGCGGGTTGAGCCTGCTGTCGAGGTCGCCCTGGCGCTGCTCACGGGGCTGCTGGTTGCGCGGTGGCTGATTGCGCGTTGGCTGGTTTCGAGCAGGCTGGTTGGGCGGCGGTTCGGGGAGGTTGCCGGAACGGGGCGGGGGCTGGGCGTTGTCCCAGGACCGGTCCTGGTCCTCTGGCTCGCGCGGCCAGTCGTCCACTCCTGCTCCTCCCTCGGGTCCGTAGCGCGCGTCGGCATGACGGCGCCATGCTCAAGACGCCGGGTGTGCCGCTCAGGTTGCCTTGCGGTGTCGGCCGCCCTCGTCAGCCGGCGCGTTGACCAGACCGGATCACGATGCGTATCAGGTAGATTACGATTGCCCCAGTGGTCGGATCGGATCAAGCATGTCACGTCCGCACGGGTGGCCGGTGCCGATTCGAAGCGATCAGGGGCCCTCGGCTACACTTGCGAGAGGCTTCTTGCGCCGATCGGATGTGCATGTTCGGCCAGGGCCTGCTTCCGTCGGTAAGCGTGTGGCTGGTGGTACGTCCCGGCCGGGGACCGGCAGGATCGCGGCAGTGGGAGAACGGCGCAACCGCGCCTTGACGATGGGATACAGAGGGATCTAGATGCCTCCGAAGCTGAAGAAGACGTTCGAGGCGACTCTCGAACTGGAGGCGGGCAACGCCGCCATGGTCGACCTGGGCAAGATGCTTGGTCCGACCGGCGCGAACACCCGTAACGTCAAGGTCGAGTACGACGAGGCGACCTCGGCGCACCGCGGCGACATCGTGCCAGTCGTGGTGACCGTCTATGAAGACCGCAGCTACTCGCTGCGCTACAAGACGCCGCCGACCAGCTTCCTGATTCGCAAGGAACTCGGCCTGAAGGGTGGCTCGGAGACCCCGGGCCACAAGACCAGCGGCACCATTACCCAGGCCCAGCTGCGCTCCATCGCCGAGCGCAAGATGCCGGACCTGAACGCGGACACCATCGAGGCGGCTGTCAAGGTCGTCGCCGGTTCCGCCCGGTCGATGGGCGTCGCGGTCGCGGAGTGACGTCCGCGCGATAGCACTCACGGGCCCGTGCAGATCTCCGGATCTGCATGGGCCCGTTGCTGTGCGTGAGAATGACCACTATCGACTTGATGCGGTATTTCGAACCCGAGGAAAGATCGAATGCGCGCTGTTGATGCGCGAAAATCCGATCGATCTCTCCCCGGGGACGCGCGCCTGTCAGGCGCTGTGCGCGTCCTGGAACCTCTCCACCAGGTCGGCCGGAATGCGACCTCGGTCGGAGACCGGGAAACCCTGGCTGCGCGCCCAATTGCGGATGGCCTGGTTTTGCGCTTTGTCGCCGCCCGCGTCGACCCTGGTGTGCACCAGGGCGGGCGTGCCGCGATTCTTGCGACCCGACATGCGGCGCGCGGATTCGACGAACTCCGCGAGCACTTTGCGCAGACCGGCTGCATTGTTGGCGGAAAGATCGATGTCGTAGTCGATCCCGTCCAACGCGAAGCTGACGGTCTCCTCGGCGTCGCCGCCGTCGAGGTCGTCGATGAGTGCGACGATGGTCCTGGAAGCCACGGGATACTCCGTTCGAGAGGGCTGAGTTTTCCCGGTCACGCGTGTTTGAAGTGAAGTGGTGACCGGCCACCGGGTTAAGGTGAGTTTATCGCGTCCGGGAATGTGTTGGGTGACTCGGGTAAGCGATAAATCGATTCCCGTTGGGTGTTCCGGTGAGTGTTCCCGCGCGTTGCTCCGGCCGGTGTCGACGGCGGATATCACCCGGGTGAACAGGCGGAAGTGTGCATACGAGGAGTAACCGGTGCTGCGGGCAAACCGGGAAAAATGCGTCATGCCTGGCCCGACCGTGGTTTGCCGGGCGGAAAAGCCCAGCCGCGCAACGGTCGATCTCGACGACATGCGACCATGGCTGAGCTATGGTCGATACCCAGGTAACCCAGTTGGCGCCGGATGACCCGGTAGCCGCCCTTGCGGCCCCGCAGCGGCCCGGTGTTCCGGACGCCCCGCCGCCGGTCACCCTGGGTACCGGGCTGTCCAAGCGCACGCTGATCCAGGGCCTCATCGGCTCGATCATGATCTTGATCGGCGCCCTCGGCGCCGGCGGCGACCTGATCAGCGACCCGGTCCTCGGCGACGGTCCGCTCTCCGCGATCCGCTACGGGCACGGCCGCAACCTGGCCACCGCGGTCCTCTACATCGGCGTCTTCCTGCTGGTCTGGGCCTGGGTCCGGCTCGGGCGGGACGTGATCGCGCGCAAGGTCCGCGCCAGGGGCGTGTTGATCGCCGGGCTCGCCTGGATCGCGCCGATGATCATCTCGCCGCCCGCGTTCACCCGCGACGTCTTCTCCTACCTCGGTCAGGGCGAGCTGTCCTGGCGCGGGCTCAACCCGTACTCGGTCGGTCCGAACGTGCTCGGCGACGCGATCGCCATGAACGTGCACCCGTTCTGGCAGGACACCCCGGCGCCCTACGGCCCGCTGTTCATCCTGGCCGCCAAGATCATCGCGATGGTCGCTGGCGAGCGCCTGATCCTCGGCGTGATCCTGATGCGTCTGGTGCTGATGATCGGCCTGGTGCTGGTGGTCGCCGCGCTGCCCGGCCTGACCCGCCACCTCGGCGGCCGTCTGCCGGTGGCGCTGTGGCTGGTGGTGGCCAGCCCGATGATGGTCATCCACCTCGTCGGTGGTCCGCACAACGACCTGTTGATGATCGGCCTGCTCGCCATGGGCTGCCTGCTGGTGCTGGAACGCAAGCACGTGGCGGGCATGTCGCTGGTGACGCTCGGCATGGCCGTCAAGGCGACCGCCGGGGTCGCGCTGCCCTTCCTGATGTGGGTGTGGGCGGCACGGATGGAAGGCAGCTTCAAGCGCCGCTTCGTCCGCGCCTGCGCGGCCACCATCGGCGTCGTGATCGTGGTCTTCGCAGCGTGCACCCTGCTTGCCAGGGTCGACCTCGGCTGGATCGGCGCGCTCAAGGCGCCGCAGCTGATCGTGAACTGGGTGAACCTGCCGACGGGCGTCGGCGAGCTCATGCACTCGATCGTCAACCTGTTCGGCGGCCTCTCGCAGCAACCGTTCACCAGCATGACCCGGCTCCTTGGCGACCTGCTGCTCGCGGTGATCGTCCTGCGGCAGTGGTGGAAGGCGCGCAACGGCGGTGCCGACGCCGTGCGCAGGGCCGGGTTCGCGCTGCTCGCGGTGGCGATCCTGTCCCCGCCGACGCTGCCCTGGTACCTCACCTGGGGCCTGGCGATCCTGAGCACCTCGCCGTGGCGCAACCGCTGGCTGGCGGCCTCGGCCGGGATCGCCGTGCTGATCCTGCTCGTGTACTACCCGGACGGCGAGGAAGCCATGGGCAGCCTCCCGCACATGATCGTGGTGATCCTGCTCGCCGTGCTGACGATGGCCTCGATGCTGTGGCCGGATCCGTTGCGGCTGCGCGGAAAACCCAAGAAGCCCGAGGCCAACCTCGACCCGATCGCGGCCGAGGAAACGCTGGCGGTGCCGTTGCCGGTGGTGGCGAGCGCCGCCGATGGTGCCGGTGATGAGGTTCCGCCCGAGCTGCAGGAACCGGCCATGTCGGTGCGGTCGTCGGGGGAGACTCGCAGCGATCTCGCACCTCAGTGATCGACTGTAACGGCTTAGCCGAATAAAGCCGTTACAGGAGAAAACCACGTAGCAGTGCTGCGGTGCCGTCCAGGTGTTCGGCCATGGCCTGACGTGCGGATTCCGGGTCGCCGCCGAGGATGCTGGTGACGATCTGCACGTGCTGCGCGTTCGAGTGTTCGATGTTCAACGGCAGCAGCGGGATCCGGTCCAGCAGGTCGTTGACCCGCATGCGGGCGTCCGCGACGGCCCGGGTGAGCGATGACGACGCGGTCACCTCGGCGATCGCCAGGTGCAGCCGGGAATCGACCCTGCGGTAGTCGGTGAGCGAAGCGGCGGCCGTGTCCGCGAGGCAGTCGTGCAGGTGGCGCCGTTCGTCCTTGGCGAGGGTGCGCGCGGCGGCGGCCTGCGCCGCACCGGTCTCCAGCGCGTTGCGCAGGATGAACACGTCGTCGAGCTGCTCGACCGGGGCGCGCCCCGCGAGCGTGCCTGGTTCGGGCGGCGCGATCACGAACGTGCCGCCGTAGCGGCCGCGCCGCGACTCGACGTAGCCGGCTTCGGCGAGCGCGTGAATGGCCTCCCGCAACGTCACCCTGGCCACGCCGAGCTTGACCGCGAGGTCGCGCTCGGCGGGCAGGCGTTCGCCGACCCGCACCACCCCGAGCCGGATCGCCTGCAACAGCCGTTCGACGGTTTCCTCGAAGGCGTTGCCGGTGCGAACCGGCCGGAACAGTGCGGCGTCGACGGGATGCATGTGGGCTACAGCGGGGTGGTGTAGGCGGCGTGGATGCCACCGTCGACCAGGAAGCTGGTCGCGGTGACGAACGAGGCGTCGTCGCTGGCCAGGAACGCGACCGCGGCCGCGATCTCCTCCGGCTCGGCGAACCGGCCGACCGGCACGTGCACCAGGCGTCGCGCGGCCTTCTCCGCGTCCTTGGCGAACAACTCCTTGAGCAGCGGCGTGTTCACCGGACCCGGGCACACCGCGTTGACCCGGATGCCCTCGCGGGCGAATTCGACGCCCAGCTCGCGGCTCATCGCCAGCACGCCGCCCTTGGACGCCGAGTAGGAGATCTGCGAGGTCGCCGCGCCCATCACCGCCACGAACGACGCGGTGTTGATGATCGAGCCCTTGCCGCGCCTGCGCATGTGCTCGATCGCGTACTTGCTGCACAGGAACACCGAGGTCAGGTTGATCTGCTGGACCTTGTGCCAGGCGTCGAGGTTGGTCTCGGTGATGGAGGCGTCCTCGGGCGGGGAGATGCCCGCGTTGTTGAACGCGATGTCCACCGCGCCGAACGCGTCCTCTGTGGCGTTGAACAGGTTCTTGACCTGCTCCTCGTCGCTCACGTCGACTTTGACGTAGAGCCCGCCGACCTCGCCTGCGGCCTTCTCGCCCGCCACCGGGTCGATGTCGCCGACGACGACCTTGGCGCCCTCGGCCGCGAAGCGCCGCACCGTGGCGAGCCCGATGCCGCTGCCGCCGCCGGTGACGACCGCGACCCGGCCCGCCAGCCGCTCGCTGATCATGGTCATGCTGTGCTCATCCCTCCGTGCTGATGAAGACATTCTTCGTTTCGGTGAACGCGTTCAGCGCGTCCGGGCCGAGTTCCCGGCCGAGGCCGGACTGTTTGAAGCCGCCGAAGGGCGTCCAGTAGCGCACCGACGAGTGCGAGTTGACCGAGAGGTTGCCTGCCTGCACCGCGCGGGAGACCCGCAGCGCGCGGCCGACGTTCTCGGTCCAGATCGAGCCGGACAGGCCGTACTCGGAGTCGTTGGCCAGCGCGATCGCGTCCGCATCGTCGTCGAACGGGAAGACCGTGACGACGGGGCCGAAGATCTCCTCGGTCATCGTGCGGTCGCTCGCTGACGTAGGCAGCAGGACCGTTGGCGGGAACCAGAAACCGGGGCCGTCGGGTGCCGAACCGCGGAACGCCACATCCACCGATCCATCCACATAGGACGAGACTTTCTCGTGGTGGGCGGCGGAGATCAGCGGGCCCATCTCGGTCCTGTCGTTGCTCGGATCGCCGACGGTGACGCCGTGCACGGCTGGTTCGAGCAGTTCGAGGAACTTGTCGAAGACACTGCGCTGCACCAGGATGCGCGAGCGCGCGCAGCAGTCCTGGCCCGCGTTGTCGAACACGCCGTAGGGCGCGGTGGCGGCGGCCTTGGCCAGGTCGGCGTCGGCGAAGACGATGTTCGCGCTCTTGCCGCCCAACTCCAGGGTCACCCGCTTCACCTGCTCGGCGCAGCCCGCCATGATCTGCTTGCCGACCAGCGTCGACCCGGTGAAGACCACCTTGCGGACGGCCGGATTCGTGACAAAGCGTTGGCCGACAACGGATCCCTTGCCGGGTAGCACCTGGAAGACGTCTGCTGGGATACCGGCTTCGCGCGCGAGCTCCGCGATGCGGATCGCGGTGAGCGGGGTCAGTTCGGCCGGCTTGAGCACCACCGTGTTGCCCGCCGCCAGTGCGGGCGCGAAACCCCAGCCCGCGATCGGCATCGGGAAGTTCCACGGCACGATCACGCCGATCACGCCCAGCGGCTCGGCGAAGGTCACGTTCACGCCGCCAGGTACCGGGATCTGCTGGCCGAACAACCGTTCTGGAGCGGCCGAGTAGTAGTTGAGCACATTGGCGACGTTGCCCGCTTCCCAGCGCGCGTTGCCGATCGTGTGGCCGGAGTTCAGCACTTCCAGCTGCGCCAGGTTCTCCTGGTCGGCCTCGACCGCGTCGGCGAAGCGGCGCAGCAACCGCGCCCGGTCGCCGGGTGCGATCGCCGCCCAGGCCGGTTGGGCGCGGTGCGCGCGGTCGATCGCCGCGTCGGTCTGCTCGACCGAAGTCAGCTCGACCGTGCGGATCACCTGCTCGGTCGCGGGATTGCGCACCTCGACGGAGGTCATGCCGATCCTTTCCTGCTCGCGTCGACGAGCGCGGCGAACAGCCGGTCGTCGTCCGGGTTCTCCTCGGGGTGCCACTGCACGCCCAGCACGAAGTCCTTGTCCGGCAACTCGACCGCCTCGGTGGTGCCGTCGGTCGCCCGGCCGGTCACGGTCAACGCGGTTGCCGGTTCGTCTGCGGCCTGGTGGTGGTGGCAGCGGACGTTCGTGGTGTCGCCGAAGATGGTGGCGAGCCTGCTCTGCGGCGCCAGTTTCACCGTGCAACCGCCGAACGTGCCGGGCACCGGGCGGTGCTCGGAGTTGCCGTTCGACTCGGGCAGGTGCTGGTGCAGTGTGCCGCCGAGAGCCACGTTGAGCAGTTGCATGCCCCGGCACACGCCCAGTACCGGCAGGTTCGCTTCCAGTGCCGTGTTGAGCAGGTCGAACTCGAAGGAGTCGCGGTGCGGCTGCATGCCGACGGTCTGCTGGTGCGGTTGCTGGTGGTAGGCGGCGGGGTCGAGGTCGGCACCACCGGCGAGGATGAGGCCGTCGATGTGCGCGACGTACTCGGCGAAGCCGTCACCGAGGGCGGGCAGCACGACCGGCACGCCGCCGGCGCGCAGCACCGCGTCCAGGTAGGTGCGCGGCAGAATGGCCGCCTGCTGCTGCCAGATGCTGAAGCGTGCTTCTTCGAGGTAGCAGGTGATGCCGATGACCGGCCGTTGCTCAGAGGCGTTCACTGTGTTTGTTTCTCTCACATCCGTTCGAAGCAACGGACTTTCTCCCAGTCGGTCACGGCGGCGTCGAACGCGGCCAGTTCCACCGTGGCCGCGTTGCGGTAGTGCGCGATCACGTCCGCACCGAAGGCGTCTTTCGCGCGTTCGCTGGTCGCGAGCAGTTCGGCGGCCTCGCGCAACGTCCTCGGCACCGTGTCCCGGCCGGAGGTGTAGGCGTTGCCGGTGAGCTCGTCCTCCAGTGGCAGCTCGTGCTCGATGCCGTGCAGACCGGCGGCTATCACCGCGGCGACTGCCAGGTAGGGGTTGACGTCGCCGCCGGGCACCCGGTTCTCGGTGCGCAGCGAATCGCCGTGACCGACGACGCGCAGCGCGCAGGTGCGGTTGTCCCGGCCCCAGGCGACCGCGGTCGGCGCGAAACTGCCTTCGGCGAACCGCTTGTAGGAGTTGATGTTCGGCGCCAGGAAGTAGCTGAACTCGCGCAGGCAGGCCAGTTGCCCGGCGACGAAGTGCCGCATCATCGGGGAGAAGCCGTGCTCGTCGTCGCCCGGCAGCACCGCCGATCCGTCGGTGCCGCGCAGGCTCACGTGGATGTGGCAGGAGTTGCCCTCGCGCTCGTTGAACTTCGCCATGAAGGTGAGGCTGCGGCCCTCCTGCGCGGCGATTTCCTTGGCACCGGTCTTGTAGATCGAGTGGTTGTCGCAGGTCTTGAGGGCCGCGTCGTAACGGAAGGCGATCTCCTGCTGGCCGGGGTTGCACTCGCCCTTCGCCGACTCGACGTAGAGGCCAGCGCCGGTCATCGAGTTGCGGATGCGGCGCAGTAACGGTTCCAGCCGCGCGGTGCCCAGCATCGAGTAGTCCACATTGTACTGATTGGCGGGCCGGAGTTCGCGGTATCCCTTGGCGTAGGCCTCTTCGTACGAGTCGTCGAACACCATGAACTCCAGCTCGGTGCCGACGAACGCGGCCAGCCCGCGCTCGGCAAGGCGGTCGAGCTGGCGGCGCAGCACCTGGCGCGGCGAGACCGGCACGGGGGAGTGGTCCTCGACCCGTTCGACGTCGCAGAGCACCATCGCGGTGCCCGGATGCCATGGCACGTGCCGCAACGTCGACAGGTCCGGGCGCAGCACGAAGTCGCCGTAACCGCGCTCCCAGGAGGACATCTCGTAGCCGCCGACCGTGTTCATCTCCACGTCGACCGCGAGCAGGTAGTTGCACGCCTCGGTCGCGTTCGGCACGACCTCTTCCAGGAAGAACCGGGCGGAACACCGCTTGCCCTGCAACCGGCCCTGCATATCGGTCATGGCGACCAGGACGGTGTCGACCTTGCCTTCTTCGACGAGTACGCGCAGGCTTTCAACGGTCAGCAAGCCCTCTGTCTGCACCATCGCGTCCTTCCCCGTGCACGATCCAATGGGCCAGATCCGTACCTTTGGAGTATTGGTACCCGGGCGGCTGACGGCGTGTCAACCCCGGTTACAGCTGAGTAAGGAGCCTTGACATGGGCGGGTGACGCTTGCCACTCTTGCCGATCACACGGTGTCTGATTCAAAAAAGGACTGCCCACGGTCCATTGGCGGAGGTGTCGCCCGTGTCCGAGAAATTAGATCCAGTCCAGACCCCCGAAGTCGATGACGACGATGCCCGGCTGCACCAACTCGGCTACGCGCAGGAACTGCGCAGATCACTCTCGGCGTTCTCCAACTTCGCGGTCTCGTTCACGATCATCTCGATCCTGTCCGGCTGCCTGACCCTCTACGGAACCGGCATGAACACCGGCGGCCCGGTCGCGATGATCTGGGGCTGGCCGCTGGTCGGCGTGTTCGTGGTGCTCATCGGGCTCGGCATGGCCGAGGTGTGCTCCAGCTATCCGACCGCGGGCGGCCTCTACTACTGGGCCGCGAAACTGGCCCCGCGCAACGGCGCCGCGTGGTCGTGGTTCACCGGATGGTTCAACCTGGTCGGTCAGGTCGCGGTCACCGCGGGCATCGACTTCGGTGCGGCCACGTTCCTCAACGCGTTCCTCGACCTGGTCTGGGGCTTCACGGCCACGCCAGCGCACACGATCATGCTGCTCGCGATCATCCTGGTGGTGCACGGGCTGCTGAACACGTTCGGCGTGCGCATAGTCGCGGTACTCAACAACGTCAGCGTGTGGTGGCACCTGGTCGGCGTGCTGGTCATCGTCGGCGTGCTGATCATCATCCCGGACCACCACCAGTCCGCCGGGTTCGTGTTCGGGCACTTCGTGAACAACACCGGGTGGACATCGGTGATCTACGTGTTCGCGCTGGGCCTGTTGATGTCGCAGTACACGTTGACCGGATACGACGCGTCCGCGCACATGACAGAGGAAACCAAGAACGCGGCGAAAGCCGGGCCGCGCGGCATCGTCAACTCGATCCTGGTCTCGCTGGTCGCGGGTTGGGTGCTGCTGCTCGGGCTGACCTTCGCCATCCAGAACTACTCCGGCGAGGCGACCTCGGCGACCGGCGTGCCGCCTGCGCAGATCTTCATCGACGCGGCAGGTCAGAAAACCGGCGAGTTCCTGCTGTTGATCGCGATCGGCGCGCAGCTGTTCTGCGGCATGGCATCGGTCACCGCGAACTCGCGGATGATCTACGCGTTCGCCCGCGACGGCGCCATCCCCGGATCGCGGCTGTGGCACAAAATCAACAAGCGCACCCGGACGCCAACCAACTCGGTGTGGTTCGCCGCCGTCGGCGCGTTCATCCTGTCGCTGCCCTACCTGTGGAACGCGACCGCATACGCGGCGGTCACCTCCATCGCGACGGTCGGGTTGTACGTCGCCTACGTGATCCCGGTGTTCCTGCGCGTACTGCGCGGCGACTCCTTCGAGAAGGGGCCGTGGAACCTGGGGAGGTGGGGCAGGCCGATCGGCATCGTGGCGAGCGCGTGGGTGGTGATCATCTTCGTGCTGTTCATGTTGCCCACCTCGTCGCCGGTCAAGCTCTCCAGCTTCAACTACACCCCGGTCGCGTTCCTCGTCGTCCTCGGCGGCGCCGCGATCTGGTGGTTCGCCTCGGCGCGCAAGTGGTTCAAGGGACCGCGCGTGCAAGGCAGCGCCGAGGAAATCGCCGCGGTGGAACACGAGTTGGAGGACCTGGCTTAGAGCTCCTGGTTGGCAGCGCTCAGCGGCGGGCGCGCGCGACCGTGATCAGGTGGACGTACCGGTTGCTGTCCGGGCGGAACATCAGGATCAGGACGTAGACCGAGAGCAGTATCGAGACGACGTCGACGATGGCGAGCGCAGGCGCGCCGGTGGTTGGGTCGCCCAGGCTGATCCAGCAGGCGGGCAGCACGAACAGGTAGGCGATCCCGAGCGAGATCGTCACCATGATTCGCGCTGCCTGCCTGCCCTTCGCCACGCCGAACGCGCCCCACAGGCAGCCGAGCATCGCCAGCAACGGCAATCCGGCCGTGTCAGTGGGATACAGGTAGCCGACGATCGGCAGCCACAGCACCACCGCGACGATCGTCAACATTCTCGCGCGGAGGACCTCGATGGGCCGGTCTGCGCGGATCTCCTCGACGCTGAGCACCGGGTGAGTGTCGCGCCTGTGTGTGGGGACCCGTCCCCGCTTACCAGGCCGGGCTTGATGTGGTCAGGACGATCCCGGCCTACGCATCAGGCGTGCTGCTTTGCCGAGCGGGCGAGCGCGTTGACCATGGCGAGCGCGGCGGTGCGCAGGATCAGGTCGGTGCCGGGCAGCGGCGACGTACAGGACAAACTCCACTTGATCGCCGTGCCGCCATCGTGTTCGGCCACCTCGACCTCGCCGCGCCAGTCCTTGAAAGGCGTACCGGACAACGCCCGGTAGGCGAGCCGCCGGTCCGGCTCGAACGCGGTGATCTCCTCGCGGATGTGCGGTCCGGGGCCGGGCAGCTTGATGTCGCGGATCGCGCCGACCCCGTTCGGATCGTCCTCGCCGAGGCGCTCCATGGTCACCGAGACACCGGGGCCCCAGCCCGCGATGGCAAGGTGGTCGGCAACGGCCGCCCAGACCACCGGGAGGGCGAGATCCACTCGTCGTACCGCGTGCGCGTTCGCCATCGCGTTAACTTACCAGCCAGTAGCCCAATGTTCCGTCAGGCGACGGCCAGGCTCGCCCGGAACAGGGCGACGTTGTAGGGGCCCCACTGGGACACGGTGAAGTAGATGACCGGGTCGGCTGTCGTCCACGGGTGCAGATAGCCGCCGTAGAGGGCAGGGTAATAACTGCCGTCGACGATCACGGTGCCTTCGCCCCACGGGCCGGTGACGTTCGGTGCGGAGCGCAGCACGATCGCGGCGCGGTGTTCGTCGAGGTGCATGGCGAGCCAGCTGTTGGTGAACTCGTTGAAGCGCACGGACAGTTCGCCGACCGGGCCGGGGATGATGGGCGCGGCGCCGAAGGGGTCGTCGGCGGTGAAGTCGGTGCCGGTCCAGTACTGATAGGCGCCTGCGCTGAGCACCTGGTCAGGGCGGACTCGGGCCAGTGACGCGGAACCGAAGCGGCCTGCCGGGGTGCCGAAGAGGTAGACGTGCTCGGCATCGCGGGTGAAGGCGGCGATCTGGAACGGGTGTTCGCGCGGGCGGTCGAACAGGCCTGGGCGGCGGCGTTCGCTGGGCCAGCGCGCGGTTTCGGGTTTGCGCCAGGTCAGGCCGTTGTCGTCGGAGACGGCGATGCCCGCGTGGTTGGTTTGCCAGTGGCCGGGGTCGCCCCAGCTCTGGACGGACATGTACGAGAGATAGTTGACGCCGTCGACGGCGATGCCGGAGGTGGGGATGACGGTGCTTTCCCGGTGGCGATCCTCGGCGCGGTCGATCGCCTGCGCGGCGGCGCCGTCCTGGCGCCGGGCCACGGGTTCGAGCAGCAGGCCCTGGTCGAGATCGGTGCTGGTGGAGCGGGCGACGAAGTTGCACCGCCAGTCGGCGTGCGCGGGGCCCGCGCCGTTGCCACCCCATTCCCGGCCGTAGCTGTCGCCGAACGCGACCAGCACCTCGCCGGGCCGGTTTTCCCAGATGACGCCCAGATCCGTGCCGTAGACGCCGAACGCGCTGCCGGTGTGGTTCACCGAGTTCTCCCCGGTGACCATCGCTATCGGTGTCACCTCCAGCACCCGCACCATACTTCGACCTTACGGCCCGGTGACCGTTCCAGCAGGGTGAGCCGCAGCGGGCTACGGTGACCGCCAGGAGTTCGTGCAGGGTCCGGCGGGAGTGGAGTGAGCTCGTGGTTGCGCAGTCGGTCGATGTGGTCGTGGTCGGGATGGGCCCTGGCGGGGAGGACGTGGCCAGCAAGCTGGCCGAGGCCGGGCTCAGCGTGGTCGGCATCGACCAGCGGCTGCTCGGCGGTGAGTGCCCGTACTTCGGCTGTGTGCCCAGCAAGATGATGATCAGGGCGGCCAACGTGCTCGCCGAGGGCAGGCGCATCGCCGACCTCGCCGGTGGCGCGACGGTGACGCCGGACTTCACCCCGGTGGCCAAGCGGATCCGGCAGGACGCGACCGACGACTGGGACGACACGGTCGCCGTCGAACGGTTCGAGAGCAAGGGCGGCGTGTTCGTCCGGGGACACGGGGTGATCACCGGACCGAACATCGTTACGGTCAACGGTGACGAGTACATCGCGCGGCGCGGCATCGTGCTCAATACCGGGACCGAGCCGAACATCCCGCCGATCACCGGTCTCGCGGACACGCCCTACTGGACGAACCGGGACGCCATGCAACTGGAGACTCTGCCCGCGTCGCTGGCGATCCTGGGTGGCGGCGCGATCGGCTGCGAGCTGAGCCAGGTGTTCGCCCGCTTCGGCGTCAAGGTGACCGTGATCGAGGCGGCGCCCCGGCTGTTGCCGTTGGAGGAGCCGGAGTCCAGCCAACTGGTCGAGGACGCGTTCCGCGAGGAGGGCATCACCGTGCACACCGGGCTTCCGGCGAGCGCGGTGTCCCACGACGCCGGCGGGTTCACCATCACCTTGCGCGACAACGGTGGCACCGTGCAGGCGGAGCGGCTGCTGGTCGCGTCGGGCAGGCGCACCAACCTCAAGGGGATCGGGCTGGACGCGGTCGGTATCGACGAGGACGTGCGGCACCTCGACGCGGACGAGCACATGCGGGTCGCGGACGGCGTGTGGGCGATCGGCGACATCGTCGGCAAGGGCGCGTTCACGCACATGTCCATGTATCAGGCCGGAATCGCGATCCGGGACATTCTCGGCCAGGACGGTCCGCCCGCCCGTTACCACGCGGTGCCGCGCGTGACCTTCACCGACCCGGAGGTCGGTTCGGTCGGGATCACCGAGGAACAGGCGCGCGAGCAGGGGATCCAGGTTCGGGTTGGGCGTCAGGAGATTCAGGCGTCGACTCGCGGCTGGATCCACAAGGCGGGCAACTCCGGGATCATCAAGCTGGTCGCGGACGAGGACCGGGGCGTACTGGTCGGCGCGACGTCGGTCGGCCCGACGGGTGGCGAGGTGCTCTCCGCGCTGGTGCTGGCGGTGCACGCCGCGGTGCCGGTGGCCAAGTTCCGCGAGATGATCTTCGCCTATCCGACCTTCCACCGCGCCATCGAAGCCGCGCTCGACGACATGATGAGCTGAGACCCCTCGACGGGCCCGGAGGTGTTCCGAGCCCATCGGCGCCTCAGCCGGTCGCGCGGCTGGTGCCGAACATCTCGTCCAGAGTGACCGGGTCCAGGTTGCGCTGCTTGATCAGGTCGAGGATCTGCGGGAACAGGCTGAGCACCGTGGAGTGGTTGGCGTGCCCGAGCATGATCACGCCGGGCTTGAGGTACTGCCGCGCCATCTGCATGAGGAAATCCGGGGTGATCACCTCGGAGTCCGAATAGGACCCGTTCCACAGCACCATGCGGGTGTAGCCGAGGCTGCCCGCGAGCCCGTCCACGTGCGCGTTGTGGAAGCCGAACGGCGGCCGGTAGTACGGGCGGGTGGTGATGCCGAAGTTCTGCCGCACCCACTCGTCGTTGCGCTCGAGCTCGGTGGTGATCTGCGCGTCGGTCATCTTGGTCAGATCGTGGTGGCTGAACGTGTGGTTGATGATCTGCACCTGCTTGCGTTCCAGCAGTGGCTTGATCACGTCCGCGTGCGGCGCCCACTCCTTGCCGTAGGTCCCGTTCGGGCTGAAGGTCAGGTGGATGCCGGACTGCTTGGCGAACTTCACGTAACCGGCGACGCAGTCGGCGTTGTAGCCGTCGTCGACGGTGAGGATGATCTTGTTGCTGTTCGGGATCCCGTGGTCGATCTTCTGGCTGGGGCCTGCGTGCGGCGGGGGGATCGGCGGTAACGGCGGTGGGGGCGCTTCGGAGCTCGGCGTCGCGGGCTTGGACACGTCGGCTGGCGGGTTGTTGCCGGCATCGTTGGCACTGCCGCAACCGGCGAGGGTGGCGGCGAGGCCGACGGTCATCAATGCCATGAACGTTCGGCGGTCGTAAGTCTCGGCAGGGCATCGCACGCCGAAACCTTAGATAATTATCAGCCTTACCGGACTATTACGCCATCTCTGCTAATCCGGTTCGAATGGCGTTTTTGGGTCATTTTCTCGCTGACGGTGAGCCGTGCTGGCCCACCGTCACCGGATTTACGGCCTTGTAGAAGGCCAGTTGACCCATCTACGCCAGATGGCGCGGATTACACCTGCGGGCGCAGTCCGGCGAGCACGACGGCGAGCGTCAGATCGTGGTCGCCACCCATCCTGCGCATCTCGGTGACCCCTGCCATCAGCGCTTTCACGTCCGACGCGGTCAGTCCCGCGCGCACCGCGCCCGCCTCCTGGGCGCGCCGCAACAGCACACCAAGGGATTCGCGCATCTCCGCGGCGAGGTCGCCGACTCGCTCGTCGAACTGGAAGCCGGACTTGACCAGCGCCTCGTGCACGCCCTTGCTGCTCTCGGTCCGTTCGACGATGTACAGGAAGTACGAAAAGAACGCCGCGCCCGGGTCGTCCGCGTCGGCAAGGCCGCGCGCCTCGTCGATCATGTCCTGGATGCGGTGGGTCATGATCGCTTCGAACAGCGCTTCCTTGGTGGGGAAGTGCCGGTAGACGGTGCCGACCCCGACGCCCGCGCGTTCCGCGATCGCGTCGATCGGCACGGCCATGCCTTCGGCGAGGAACATCTCGTGCGCCACTTCGAGCACGCGGGCCCGGTTGCGCCGGGCATCCGCGCGTAGCGGTTTGTCCGGCTCGGCTTCCCGGGTCTGGGCGTTGCTCGGCACGTTGCCTCCTTGCTCCCGAGCTCGATTCTAGCTGGCCGATCAGCACTGATTGACAAACGGAACCGTTCCTCCGTATCGTCCTCAATCGGAACCATCGTTCCGATTCTATCGGGAGGGGTCTGGTCATGGGGGAGTCGACGCCGCTCGACGTGTTGCGTGCTCCCGACGGCCGGATCGTGCACATCACCGACTACAGCAAGGGATTGTCATGACCACCACCGTTCGCTCGCCGCGCCAGGTGTTCGACCAACTGCTGCGCACCAGTGTCGATGGCGACTGGGACGGTCTGCTCGATCTCTACGCGGAAGACACCGTGATCGAGATGCCGTTCGCGCCGCCCGGCGTGCCGAAGACGTCCGATGGCGCGACATTCCGGCAGCGCATCAAGGGGATGGCCGGAAACCGGCCGTGGAAGTTCGGCTCGGCCGAGAACGTGCTCGTGCACGAGACCACCGACCCCGAGGTGATCATCGCCGAATACACGTTGCGCGGCACGGTCAGCGCGACCGGCGCGCCGCTCGCGTTGAGCTACGCGATGGTGATCACCGTGCGGGACGGCAAGATCGTGCACAGCCGCGACTACGGCAACCCGCTGGCGACGAGCGCCGCGCTGGGCCGGTTGGCGCAGCTCGTGGCCGCGTACGAAGCCGACGGTGCGGCGTGACGGTACTGGTCACCGGCGCGACCGGTCAGACCGGGCGGGAGGTCGCCCGGCTGCTGGCTGAGCGGGGCGTGCCGTTCCGGGCGGCGAGTCGCGGCACCGGTTTCGACTGGACGGAACCCGGCACGTTCGAGTCCGCATTGGACAGTGCGGATGCGGTGTACCTGTTGCCGCCGCCTGGTGGGCGCAACCGGATGGCGTTGCTCGAATCGTTCCTGGGTGCCGCGAAAGCGGCAGGCGTGCGGCGGTTGGTGCTGCTGAGCACGTCGGTCGACGAGGTGCCCGGTCAGGACGAGTTCCACCGGGCCGTCATCGACGCCGCGCCGGAGCACGCGATCCTGCGGCCCTCCTGGTTCATGCAGAACTTCGTCGGCCCGCATCCGACCGCGCGCGATATCGCCGAACGCGGCGAGGTGGTGTCCGCGACCGGTGAGGGACGGCTGGGCTTCGTGCACGCCGACGACATCGCGGCGGTGGCCGTCGAATCCCTGCTCGCGACCGAGGCACCCAACCGCGACTACGTGATCACCGGACCGGAGGCGCTCAGCTACCGCGATGTCGCCAAGCTGATCGACGAGGTCGCGGGTTATCCGGTGCGCTACGTGCCACTCACCCCGGCACAGGGCGAGGCGCGCTGGGCATCCTTCGGTCTGCCGCAGGAGGCCGCGCGATTCGCCGTCGACCTCGACCGGAAAATCGCGGCAGGTCTGGAAGACCGCGTCACCGCGACGGTGCGGGAGCTGACCGGCCGAGCGGCGCGTTCGTTTCACGAGTTCGTTGCGGCGCAACGAAACCACTGGCAGGAGATGACGAAGTGACCAAGCAGTACCGGCTGCTCGGGCGCACCGGGCTGCGCGTGTCCCGGCTCGCGCTGGGCACCATGACCTTCGGCGCGCAGCGCGTCGGTACGTCCGACTGGGGTTCGGACGAGGCTACCGCGCGCGCCGTGTTCGACCGTTACCTCGAATGGGGCGGCAACTTCGTCGACACCGCCAACCGGTACGCAGGTGGGCGCAGCGAGGAACTGCTCGGCAAATTCATCGCCGAGACGAACTCGCGCGACCAGGTCGTGCTGGCCACGAAGTTCACCATGCCGACCGACGACAGCAACCCGAACCTCGCTGGCAACGGGCGCAAGAACCTGATGACCGCGCTGGACGCGTCGCTGCGCAGGCTGGGCACCGACTACGTCGACCTGTACTGGCTGCACATGTGGGACATGCTGACTCCGGTCGAGGAGGTCATGTCCACTTTCGACAGTCTGGTGCGTAGCGGCAAGGTGCGCGCGATCGGCCTGTCCAACACGCCCGCCTGGTACCTGGCCAAGGCGCAGCTGCTCGCCGAGCATCGCGGCTGGGAACGGATCGCCGCGCTGCAACTGGAGTATTCACTGGTGCAGCGCGCGATCGAGCGCGAACATGTCCCTGCCGCGCTGGATCTGGGCATGGGCATCGTGCCGTGGTCGCCGCTCGCGCACGGGTTCCTGTCCGGCAAGTACACCCGCGACGACGCCGGCCCCAGCGGGGAGGGCCGGATCGACGCCCTGCGCGACCTCGGGTTCTACCGCGCGCCGGACGACCAGGGCTGGGCGGTGCTGGATGCGGTGCGCGAGATCGCCAAGGAGGTCGACCGCAGCCCGGCGCAGGTGGCGCTGAACTGGGTGACCAACCGGCCCGGCGTGCCATCGACGCTGGTCGGCGCGCGGACCGTGGCGCAACTGGAGGACAACCTGGCGGCGCTGGACTTCGAGCTTTCCGCCGAGCAGGCCGCGCGGTTGACCGAGCTCAGCGAGTTCGACCACGGCTACCCGTACTCGATGTTCGGCTACCAGGCCGTGTCCCGCGACTACACGATTTCCACCTGAGCACAACAGAAGCGGGCCCGGTCACCGAAGTGACCGGGCCCGCCTTGTGCGCTAAGGGATCAGCCGATCCGGTAGCTGTAGGGCAGTGCCACCAACTCGTCCGCGTTGGGCTGGTAGTTGGCGGCGTCGGTGAAGTTGATCGCGTTGGTCTCGGCGGTGCTCGTCGCCAGGAACTGGTCGACGAACGCGGTGCCGCTCACCACCGTGCCGGGCTTGCCGGTGGGGGTGATGGTGACCGGGATGTTCACCGTCTGACCCGGGTTGACCGTGACGATGCCGAAGCTCGTCGCCGGGGTGACCGAGGTCGCCCACAGGTCGGTCGCGGGCGAGCTGACGGCCGAGTCGAAGCCCTTGGTCAGCGCGTAGAAGGAGAAGTTCGCCGTGCCGGCCGGCCAGCCGTTCGGGCCGGTGGCGCCGATCTCGGCCGGGTCGGCCGCCCAGCCGCCGGCAGGCAGCGGGTTGCCGGTGGTGGCGCCGATGGCCGTCTTGCCGCTGACCAGCGGCGGCAGGTCCGGGTCACCGGCGTAGGGGCCGTAGTCGAACGTGACCGGCAGGGTCGCGTTGGCCACGACGGTGGCACCCACGGTTTCGGACGGGACCAGCCACGCGGGCGTCGCGGTGCCACCCGGGAAGGGCAGCGCCACGTTCTGGGTCGGCGCGATGCCTGCCAGCTTGAGGTTGGCCAGACCCGAGGTGCGGGCGTCGACGAAGATGTCCTGCGGTTCGGTGCCGGTGTTGTGCACCGCGACCTGGACGGTCGTCGCCTTGCCTGCCTTCAGCACGGTGGACGCGCTGTTCGGCAGACCGTTCGCGGACACGTTGACCTTGTTGAAGGTCAGCGCGCCGGTGTAGGGCTGGTGCAGTTCGTCACCGACGATCGCGCCGACGAAGTTGATCGCCAGCGTCCACCGGCCCGGTTGCGGGTTGCGCGCGTACAGGTCGGTCGCCAGCACGTTGTGCTGGGTGGCGTCGCGCTTGGCCGGGTCGTACGCGGTGGTGACCACGTTGGCACCGGTGGCGACCACGTTGCCTGCCGGGTTGATCAGGAACGCGATCACGTTGTCGCCGAGGTCGTTGGTCAGCGAGACGTTGGCGTCCAGGTCCTGCTTACCGGCGGGCACGTCGATCTGGTAGAAGTTCTCCTGGCCCAGGTCGGACTGGCGACCGTTGCCACCGGTGAGCGTGCCGTTGAAGGCACCGTTGCCCGCAGCGGAAACCAGGCTGCGCAGCACCACCGGCACCGAGGTCTGACCGGCGGCGCCCGCATTGAGCACCACGGCACCGGTGGCATCGCCCGGGGTGGCCGGGGTCTTCTCGGTGACCGTGACCTGCTTGGTCTGGCCGGGAGCCAGGTTCAGCGTCGACGGGCTGACCGAACCGTAACCGTTGGTGTTCTGGGTGTCGGCCTCGAAGCTGACCTTGCCGGTCGTGCCGCCGCCCGCGCCGTTGATGCTGTAGATCTCCGCGGTCCACTGACCGGCCGCCGGGAGGCGGACGTCCACGTTGCCGTAGTTGCCGATGCCCTGCGGCAGCGAGTGCGCGGCGAAGCGGCCCTGCGGGTCGATCAGGATCACCCGGACGCGCGCGTTGAGGCTCGCGGTCGGATCACCGGGGTAGGCGATCGACGCGGAGAGCCGGTCGGTGTTCGCTGGCACGTTGAAGTGCAGCGTGCCGTAGTTGTTGGTGTGGCCGGACCAGTCGGCGAAGTGCGGGCTGGCCGTGTCGGACAACGTGACGCTGCCGGTCTGCTTGTTGCTCTGCGGACCGAAACCGCGACCGGAGAGGTTGACCGTCTGGCCGGTCGCGCCGTTGTTGGTCACGTTCAGCTTGAACTGCTTGGTCGAACCGGCGGGCGCTGCGGCGTCCAGCTGGTTCTGGTTGACCAGCAGGGTCGAGCCGACGGCCTTGGGTGAGCCGTTGTTGTCGTGAATGGACAGTGCGGCCTCGACCGCCTTGTACGAGTCCAGCAGACCGGTGCCCTGCTCGTCGCCGGGCTCGGTCAGGTCGTCCGCGGTGCTGGTCAGGATCTGCTTGACCGTGGCGGGCGACGGGGTCGCGCCGTGGTGGGTCTGGCGGTAGGCCTGGATGACCAGGGCGGCCGCACCGGCGGTCAGCGGCGAGGACTCACTCGTGCCACCGCTGCGCTCCACATTGGACGGCTGACCGTTGAAGTTGACGCAGTCCTCGTAGGTGTCGGTCGGCGTGCACAGCGCGAAGCTGCTGTCGCCCGGCGCCAGCAGGTTGATGGTGGTGCCGTTCTGGGTGACGCCCGAGGAGGACAGCGAGCTCACGTTGTCGTTGAGCCAGCCGGTGATCGGGAAGTTGTCGGCTGCGCCATAGTCCGTCTGTGCGTACCAGCGGAACGTGGTGGACGCGCCTGCGGAGATCACCGCCGGATCGGTGGACGGGCTGCCCTGGGTGCCGGTGGTGCCTGCGTCACCGCTGGAGGCCACGACCGTGACGCCCTCGGCGACCGCCATGTCGTCGAACAGCTTGACCGCGTCCGCGGCGTTGCTGTCCGCGAACGGGTTGTAACCGAAGGACTGGTTGATGACGTTGACGTGGTCGGTGTTCACGGCGTAGTCGATCGACTGCAGGATGGCCGAGGTCGTCGAGGTGTTGGTGTCACCGAAGACCTTGAAGCCGTACAGCGACGAACCCGGGGCGACGCCCTCGATGCGGACGTCGCACGGGGTGGGCAGCGGGTGCGCGCCGAAGTTCTGGATGTTGTAGGTCTGCCTGCCCTGCGCGGCGATCGCGCTCGCGTCCAGGAACGCCTCGCCACCGCTGGTGGCCGCGTCCGGACCGTCGCCGGTGAAGTCCTTGTAGTCGGCGAAGACGTGGCTGCCGTCGGCCCGGATGAAGTCCGGGTTGTTGATGTCGATGCCTTCGGCGATGTAGGCGACCTTGACGCCGTTACCGGTGAACCCGAGCGAACGCGCGGTCTTGGCGTTCGGGTCGTCGGAGTCGGTGTGGGTGTCGGCGAGGGCCTCCGGCTCCAGCATGGTCTTGCCGGGGGCCGGGCAGGTGCCGGCGGGCGCGGTGGTGTCGGCGGCGGCGGAGGCAGTGCCGGGCTGGCTGGCGGGCTGCTCCTTGATCACCGAGTCGGGCAGCACGGCCTCGACGTTCGGGTTCGCCTTGAGCCTGCTCTCCTCACCGGCGGAGACCGTGGCCGAGACCGCGTTGGCGACGTGGTAGCTGTGCACGTTCTTGGCATGCACCTGGGACAGTTCGCCGACCAGCGGCGCCTGGATGCCCGAGATCGTGTTGCTGCGGCTGGTCGCGGCAGGCGTGTTCGCCGCCTGCGGCGTCGGCTGGTTCTTCATCAGCACGATCACCGGGGTGTTCACGTTCTGCGCGAGGTCGCTGGCCTGCTGCGTGGTCAACGGCGCCTGACCGGCATCGGCGGTCGGCGCCGCGGTGGCAGACAATGGCTGCACCACCGCTAAAACCGCCGCTGCGGCAGTGGCTGCCGTCAGGGCGAGTGTTTTCTTGCGTTGCATTGCTTTCCTCCTGGTGATACGCCCGGGTCCACGGGCGCATCATGGATTGACACCATGCAGGCCAACAGCCGTGGCGCACGCACCACGGCTGGAGCAGTGACTGGCCCTGTGTCCCCCGACACCATGCCGAATCGGCACGCTAACAGAAGTGGACCTTTCCGAGTAGCGACCTTCAGCCGTTATCGATCCCTGGGACTCGGGAATTTCAGCTTTCGGCGCGTCGAGGTTTCGTCGAGGTCTCGGAAACCGGTTCTGTGTCCGATTCGGTCTGATCCACGACCTCGTACTGCGGGTTGGACATCATCAGGTCGTCGGTGTCGCGCTGGAGCCGGACCCGGCCGGCCACCCGCAGGCACACGCCCGCCTCGATGTCCGGATGGTCGCCGGACAATTCCACCAGCAGGCTGCCGGATTCCTCCTGCAATTCGCACCGCAGCACGGTTCGGCCGCGCCGGTGCTCCACGTTCAACTCGTGCAACCGGCCCTCGACC
Source organism: Pseudonocardiaceae bacterium (assembly GCA_036494465.1). Taxonomy (GTDB): domain Bacteria; phylum Actinomycetota; class Actinomycetes; order Mycobacteriales; family Pseudonocardiaceae; genus CAJCJE01. The sequence goes on along the minus strand of DASXOJ010000083.1, from coordinate 100,209 downwards.
ACGGCGTTCTGCCCGGGGAACAGGGCGCCGACCGGCGTGGCGCCGTGCCCCGGTTTGGGCTGGTTGTGCTCGGTGAGCTCGCTCGGCGAGTCCCCGGCCAGCCGGTTGACCAGCCGCTCGAACGCCTCGGTGAACCGTTCCTCGGGCAGGTCGGGGAACGCGGCCCTGATCCGGGACTGGACGTCGTAGGGCACGATCGTCGCGGCGGCCTGCGGGATGCGCGAGATGACGCGCGCGATCCGGTCGGCGGTGCGGTCGTGCAGCAGCCTGCCCAGCAGCGGAGCGTAACTGCGTCGTGGCAGCAGCACGGTCACGCCGGTCGCCTGGTCCTGCACCGCCTCGAACACCAGCTCCTGCGCGGCCCTGGTGATGCGCCGGTCCGGGCAGTCGATGACTTTCAGCGTGACGTTGATGTCGAGATCGGCCCAGCGCCTGCGGAGCCGGTCGGCGTGCGCCTCGTCGACCATGAAGTGCACCGCCTTCATCTCCGACCCGCGCAGCCCGCGCCCGTAGCGCAACGCCTCCAGCACGGCAAGGTCGAGGTTGCTGACGAAGACGAACACCTTGTGGTGCGCGAAGTTCGGCGTTTTGGCCTGCCGCGCGCGGATCCGATCCAGGATCGCGGATTCGGTGCGGTACTCGCGGTTGAGCCGGATCAGGGTGAACACCAGCAACGGGAACACGACCACGATCAGCCAGGCGCCCTCGGTGAACTTGGTGACGGCGAAGATCAGCACGACGATCGTGGACACGATGCCCGCGGAGAGGTTGATGGCGAAGCGGCGCCGCCAGCCCTTGGTGCGGTGGCTCAGGTGGTGTTTGGCCATGCCGTATCCGGCCATGGAGAAGCCGGTGAACACGCCGATCGCGTAGAAGGGCACCAGGCTGTCCACGTTCGCGCCGACCACCAGCAGCAGCACGATGGACAGCACGGTGAGCACGATGATGCCGTTGGAGAACACCAGCCGGTGTCCGCGTTTGGTCAGCTGGCGGGGCAGGAACCGGTCCTCGGCAACGAAACTGGCCAGGAACGGGAAGCCGTTGAAGCTGGTGTTGCCGCCGGTGTAGAGGATCAGCGCGGTGACCAGCTGCACCAGCCAGAACATGATCTTGCCGAAAAGGTTGGTGCCGAAGACGGCGGTGGCTTCCTGGGAGAGCACCGAGGGATAACCGGCGGAGAACGGCGCGGCGTGCGTCGCGTAGGAGAGGAACGAGACGCCGCCGACCATCACGCCCAGCAGCGTCGCCATCACGGTGAGCACCTTGCGCGCGTTGACGCCCTCGGGCTTGCGGAACGCGCTGACCGTGTTGGAGATCGCCTCGACGCCGGTCAGCGACGAACCACCGTTGGCGAACGCGCGCAGGATGATGAAGATCGACGCGCCCATGAGCAGCCCGTTGCCCTGGACCGCCGGTACCGCACCCGGTTGGTGGATGGAGTCGAGCACCGGCAGGTCGCCCATGATCGCTTTGATCACGCCGACCACGATCATCAGCAGTACCAGCGCGACGAAGAAGAACGCGGGCATGGCGAACGGTTTGCCCGCCTCGCGCAGGCCGCGCAGGTTCAGGTAGGCGATGATCAGGACGACGCCGATGGTGATCTCGTTGCTGTAGGGCCCGAGTTGGGGTATCGCGGAGACCACGGCGACGGTGCCCGCCGAGCATTGCACGGCGACGGTCACGATGTAGTCGATCAGCAGCGCGGCGGCGGCGATCTGTGCGATTCGTGGCCCGAAGTTGTCCCGCGCGACTACGTAGGAGCCGCCCGCCTTGGTGTAGACCATCACCACCTGGCGGTACGAGGCGGCGACCAGGATCAGGATGACCAGCACCGCGCCGGTGATCGGCAGCAGCAGGCTGAACGCGGCGAGCCCGGCGTAGGGGAGTAGCTGGACCAGGATTTCCTCGGTGCCGTAGGCGGTCGAGGACATCGCGTCCGAGGAGAGCACGCCCAGCGCGATCGGGTTGTTCAACCGCTCGGACTTGAGCTGCTCGTTGATCATCGGCTTGCCGAGCAGCAGCCGTTTGAGGACGTAGCCGACGGACTCCTGCAAGCCCGCGGACTTCAGCGCCCCGTTGCCCTGCGCAACCACTCGACGTACCCCTTTGCCCCGATCCGGTGTCTACGCCAACCTTGCCGTGCGGTTCGGGGTGAATTCGATGGTCAGCGGGCTCGGGGGGCCGGTATTAGCGAAATATTTACGCCATTCGACACGGTAACGGCGCTGGCCGCGAGGGGTTGGCTCGCATTCCGCGAGATCGCGCGAGGCCACGGAGAGTAAACGCGGCGTCAATGCCCGGCCCAGCCTGGGCGCCGGTCGACAGCAACGCGTCGATGGCGATTGTTGGTGGGAAATTCCCCAGTTGTGAGGCGATATCGCCCGTTGGTCCCAACGTCACCATCTGGACACAGTGCGTCCCACCACCACCGACCTACTGGGAGCATCCTCAGGGTGCGTCGACGAGGAAGGGACTTGCGGATGTCATCGGTTGGACCACCACCGGTACGACCGGCGAACTTCCTCGTCGCCCTGTTACGCCGCGGCGCCCCGGTGATCGCGGACATCCCCACCGACCTGCCCGAGGCCGCGACCGACCCGCAGCCGGTGCCGGGCTGGCAGCGCATTTCGATGATCGCCGCCAACGGTCAGGGGCCGGGCAAGGACACCCTGCTCACCCGCGCCTGCCGCTACGTGGTGCTGGTCCCGCTGGTCTACCGGATCGTCGGCATGCCGGTGGCGCTGCTCGCGTTGATCGCCGCGGGCGGCGCCGGGATCTCCACCGTCGCGGTGGCCACCGTGCTGCTGGTGCTGGCCAACGTGCTGGGCGTGGCCTGGGTGCTGCGGGTGTCCGGGTTCCGTCGCAACATCGCGGCCTGGTTCATGTTCGCCGACGCCGCGCTGGCCATCGCCGCCAACATGGTGACCAGCGCGGTCTCCACCCGCGCCGACTACTTCCCGGCCATCGGCATGTCCTGGGACTACCTGCTGGGCTCGATCGCGCTGTGGACCCTGGTCTGGGGCGTGCCTGCCGCGCTCGGGTTGTGGCTGGTCAGTTTCCCGTTGCAGTTCGGCATGGCCTACCTGTCCGGCTTCGTCGCGCCGACCGCGTCACTGCTGATCGGCGACATCGGGCGCGCGCTGGAAGGGTTGGCGGTGATCGCCACCGCGCTGGTCGCGCTGATGCTGGTCGGCATCGGCACCCGGCTCGCGCTGGGCGTCGGCATCCGGCGCGGGCGTGCGGCCGAACACGCGCGGATCAACCGCGACCTGCACGACGGCGTGCTCCAGGTGCTGGAAGCGATGGCGCTGCCCATCCCGGCCGACGACGGGTCCTCGGCGCAGCGGCTGGTCGAGTTCCGGTCGATCGCCCGTGCCCAGGCGATGGAGCTGCGACGGGCCCTGGACCGGCAGACGGAAACCGGGCAGAAAGTGCTCAGCGAGGACCTCGCCGGGCTCGCCGCCGAGATGACCAGGGAAGGGCTGCGCGCACAGCTGGTGTTCGCGGACGTCGACGACGGTGAGCTCTCCGAGGTGCGCAGGGTCGCGGTGCGCGACGCGGTGCGCGAGGCGCTGCGCAACACCATGAAGCACTCCGGCATCCGCGAGGTCGTGGTGCGCGTCGAGCAGCGGGACAACGGAATCGCGGTCATCGCGCGCGATCACGGCACCGGGTTCGACTCGGACAACGTGCGCGCCGGGTTCGGCATCGCCAACTCGATCACCGCGCGGCTGGTCGAGGTCGGCGGCAGCGCCAAGATCGAATCATCGCCGGGCAAGGGCACCAGGGTCACGTTGTGGGTGCCCCTGTGAAGCGCTTGATCCTCGTTTTTCTGTTGATCGTCCTGGGCGCTCCGGTGCTGCCCGCCGTCGCCGATCCGCAGTGCGCAGGGCCGGCGGGCGTCTACACCGGCCCGGTGCCGTGGGCGCAGATGCTGCTCACCCCGAACAAGGTCTGGTCGCTGACCAATGGCTCGGGCGTGCAGGTCGCGGTGCTCGGCACCGGGGTCGACCCGGGCAACGGGCAGTTCGCCGCCGGTCAGGTGCTGCCCGAGATCGACCTGCTGAACGGGGCGCCCTCGCAGCCGGACTGCGACGGTCAGGGCACCTTCGCGGCGGGCATCGTGGCCGCCCAGCCGAGTCCGGCAACCAGTTTCGCCGGACTCGCGCCGGGCGCGCGCATCCTGCCGGTCCGCTACACCGCGACCGGCGACCCGCAGGGCGGGGCCGACCCGAACCTGGTCGCCACCGCGATCGATCGCGCGGTGAGCGCGGGCTCCGGCGTCATCGTGATCATGGTGCCCGCCGGCAACGACAGCAACGCGCTGCAACTGGCCGTGCAGAACGCGACCGCGTCCGGCGACGTGGTCGTCTCGCCCGCGGTCGGCTCGTCCCCGAACTCGACCAGTTACCCGACCGCGACACCGGGCGTGCTCGGCGTCGGCGGGCTCGGCCAGACCGGGTTCGCGGTACAGGCCGAGTCCGGCAGCTACGTGGCGCTCGCCGCGCCCGCCAGCAACCTGGTCGGCACCGCGCCGGGTGCCCGTGGTCAGCTCGGCCAGCGCTGGCCGGTCACCGGACCCGCGTACGCGGCGGCCTACGTGGCCGGCTCGGTGGCATTGCTGCGCTCGTACCAGCCCGGGTTGGACCCCGAGCAGATCACCACGCGACTGTTGCTGACCGCGAGCCACAACGGCGGCGCCGAACACAGCGCGCAACTCGGCTGGGGCGTCGTCGATCCGGACAACGCCCTCACCGCGAACCTGCCCGCGAACGCGGTCGCGCCCAGCATCGGGTCGAGCGTGCGGCAGGCGGCACCGCGCTCCGGACCGGCACGCGCTGCCACGAACGCGGCTCCGCCGTCCAGCGAGTGGTCACCGCGCCGGATCGGGCTGTTGCTGCTGCTCGTCCTCGGTCTCGCGATCATCGTCGCCGCGGTGTACGTGACCATGCGCCGCAACCGCTCGCGGCGGTCCGCGCCGACCGGCGATAAACCCCCGAACTTTCCCCTACATGTCGATTCAAACCGTTGACAGCAATATCGGAACTCGCTCGTTCACAGTGATAAAAGGCTGAAGATTAGTCGAAAACAATCGTCCAGGGGCAAGCCAAAACGCGCACTTCTCCGTATTGTAGATATCCGGTCGTAGGCCGAGTATGTGGCGCATCGGGGTCGAAGAGGAGCGCAACGTGACCGAGTTGGGCGGAGCAGGGGCAGCCGGACCGCTGGTCGGGATCATCGAGGATCATCCGTTGTACCGGAACGCGCTTGTCCAGGTTCTTGAGTCGGCAGTGGATATCCGGCTGGGGGCGGTCGCGGATTCCGTGGCCAGGTTCGCGGCTGGGGGTCAGCCGCCTGGGGGCGTGGTCATTCTTGATCTGAAACTGCGGGGTGTGCGGGACGCCGCGGCGGTACTGGAAATTGTCGGCATGGGGCACCGGGTGCTGGTGGTCTCCGCGCATGCCGGTCACGACGAAGTGCTGGGCGCGATCGCGGCGGGAGCGCGGGGCTACCTGTCGAAGGACACGGACGCCGTCGAAATACTTCGTGGGGTTCGGGAAATCGCGGGCGGGAATTCTTATATTTCTCCAATGCTGGCCGCGCTGGTGCTCGATTCCGAGCACCCGAGCCCGATCGGTCCGCGCATCGTGCTCTCCGATCGGGAACGTCAGGTGCTCTCGCTGGTCGCCGCGGGCGAGCGGGACGCGGACATCGCCGAGTCGATGTCGATCAGTATTCGCACGGTTCGTTCGTACCTGGACCGGATCCGGGACAAGACCGGTCGCAGGCGCAGGCCGGAACTGACCCGGCTGGCCATCGAGGAGGGCTTGGCGCACTCCGCGTACTAGGTCAGTTTCTATCGGGCACTTTCGTTGTTCTTAGAATGGTCACGTGGACGACATCGAGGCGATCGCCGAACTGCGTGATCCCGTCCGGCGGCGGCTCTACGAGTATGTGGCCGCCCAGGGGCACGAGGTGAGCCGCAACGAGGCGGCCGAAGGTGTCGGGATCCAGCGCACGCTGGCGGCCTTCCATCTGGACAAGCTCGTGGACACCGGACTGCTGGAGACCGAGAGCAGGCGGCTGACCGGACGTTCGGGCCCGGGGGCCGGGCGTCCGGCCAAGCTCTATCGCCGTTCCGGCGCCGAGTTCCAGTTCTCGGTTCCGGCGCGCGACTACCGCACGGCAGCGGATCTGCTGGCCGAGGTTGCGGAGGCGGCCCGCCTGGACGCTGAACTGCAGGGCGCCGCCCGTCGCGCGGGCCGGGCAGCGGGCGGGCCGGTCGAGGATCTCGCCGCGGCGGAGGACCTGCTGGCCGCGCGCGGCTATGCACCGCTCCCTGACGACGACGGAGTAGTGCTGCGCCTGACCAACTGCCCCTTTCACGTGTTGTCCCAACAGCACCCGGGACTGGTGTGTGGCATGAACCTGGCGTTGCTGGAAGGGCTTCTTGAGGGTGCCGACGGGCTACGGGCCCGGATGGACCCGCGGCCCGGACTGTGCTGCGTCGTGGTCGACTCTTCTAAAAATAATGATCATTGACATAGTGGGCCCGGTGATGGTGGGGTAACGGCATGCCGGGACATCACCTCGCCCAGCTCAACGTGGGCACCCTGAACTTTCCCCTCGACGATCCCCGTGTGCACGGCTTCACGTCCATGCTCGACACGATCAACGCGCTCGCCGACCAGGCGCCGGGTTTCGTGTGGCGGCTGGTCGGCGACGGCACCGGCGACGCCACCGGGGTCCGGACGGCGCTCGGTGACGACGTCCTGGTGAACATGTCGGTCTGGGAGAGCCGGGACGCCCTGTGGGACTACGTCTACCGCAGCGGCCACCTGGACATGCTGCGCCGCCGCGCGGAGTGGTTCCAACTGCCGAAGGCGGCGTTCCAGGTGCTGTGGTGGATCCCCGCCGGGCACGTGCCCACTGTCGATGAGGCGATCGAGCGCCTGGAACTGTTGCGTGCGCACGGTCCGTCCGCGCGGGCCTTCGGCTTCAGAGACGTTTACCCGCCTGAGGAAGCGGCTTGTGTGAATCGGGCATAGCCTGCCGGGCCCTCGGTCGCCCGGCTTTCCTGACCCGGCTACTGGTGCCAGCCGATGCGGAAGGTGGTCGCAGTGATCTGGGCGTAGCCGGTCACCTCGATGTCGCCCGCGGCGTAGAAGTCGCACGGCGGCAGGGTGCCGCTGCCCCCGACGCGGACGGTGTGGGTACAGGACCGCAGTTCTTTGCCGTTGCGCAGCACCTTGAGGGTGACGCTGGTACCGCGCAGGCCCTGGAGATCGAAGTCGGCGTAGACGGTGCCCGCGCCGATCGCCAGGATGCCGGTCGAGCAGTTGGTGTTGCCGTCGCAGTTGGCGTATCCGCTGTCCATCGGCGCTGCCGTGGCGAGTGCCGGAGTTCCCGCGCAGACCGCCGCGGCGATGGCGAGTCCGAGCGTTGCCCTGTGCATCATTGACATAACGGCATCATGTCATAAGAGGTGCAAAACAGACAGTAGATCACATAGTGGGCAGGGTCAGGTGCAGCGTGGCGCCGCCGTCCACGCCGTTCTGGGCGGACACCGTGCCACCGTGCCGGTCGGCGATCTCGCTGACCAGGGCGAGGCCGAGGCCGTAGCGGCGGCGCTGGCCGGTCGGCTCGGCCGCGGAGGCGAACCGGTCGAACAGGCGGGGCAGCATGTCCGGGTCGATGCCATCGCCGTCGTCGTGCACGTCGACGACGGCCCGGTTCGCCTCCCGGCCGACCGTGATGGTGACCGTCTCGCGCGCGTGCCGGACGGCGTTGTCGACCAGCGCGAGCAACGCCCTGCGCAGGCCCGCCGCGCTGCCCAGCACGGTCAACGTGGGTACCCGGGGTTCACAGCGGACTCGCACCTCGGTGCCCGCGCTGGCCGCGCTGACCTCGCCGGCCAACGCGACCAGGTCGATCTGCTCGTTGGGGGCTTCGGCACGCGGATCGGCGGCCACCAGCAGGTCTTCCAGGATCGCGCTGAGGTTGCGCGCGTCCGCCACCAGTCCGTCCACATCGGACTTGAGTGTGGCCGCGTCGAGTGGTTCCTTGAGCTGTCTGCGCAGCAGTTGGGCTCGGGTGCTGAGCAACGTCAACGGGGTGCGCAGCTCGTGACTGGCATCGGAGATGAACCGGCGCTGCAACGCCAGCGCCGCCGACAACGGGCGCACCGCGCGCCTGCCAAGCAACGCGCCCGCGAAAGCGGCGATGATCAGCCCGACGCCGCCGGTGATCAGCAGCGCGTTGATCAGCACGTTGCGCTGGATGTGGTCGGCGGTGAGGTCGAGCGCGGCCTGCACGGTCGCGTTGCCGCGCTTTTCGGTCAGCACCCGGTAGTCGCGATGACCCAGCTGAAGTTCGACGGTCTGCTCGGTCCCGCTCGCCGCGACCGCGCGCATCGCGTTCTCGTCCGGCAGGTCGCGCGGGGTGTCCGGGGTCAGGTGCGTGCCGGTCGGGTCGCGCACGATCAGCCACACCCCGGCGGGCGGGTCGACCACGTCGATCTCCCTGCTGATCGCGGTGTGCAGCAAGGTGTCCGCGTTGTAGTACTGGCAGTCGACCACGACCAGTACCGCCACTCCGCACATGGCCGCCACGATCACGCCGACGGTCGCCGCGACCTGTGCGCCCAGCCGCAACGCGGTCCGTTTGAGCACGCCGGCGTCCGCGCCAACCGTGCGTGGCACACTGCGGCGCAGCAGCATCATCGGCGCCCCAACTGGTAGCCGAGCCCGCGCACGGTCGCCACCGTGCCACGACCGAGCTTGCGACGCAGGTAGTGCACGTAGGTGTCCACCACGATCTCGCTCTCCGCCTCGGCGAACACCAGGTTCAACAGGTCGCGCCGGGAGAACACCTGCGTCGGGCGGGTGGCGAAGACGGTCAGCAGCGCGCACTCGCGTTCGGACAGCCGCACCGGCCCGCCCGCGTTGGCACCGGCCGGGCTGACCTCCCTGGTGTCGGTGTTGAGCTGCCAGCCGGGCAGCGGCAGCACCCGCGCGGTATCCAGGTGACGGCGCCGCAGCGCGCGCAGCCGCGCGCACAGTTCGTCCACATCGAACGGTTTGCTCAGGTAGTCCTCCGCGCCCGCGTCGAGGCCCTGCACCCGGTCGGCTGGGTTGCCCAGCGCGGAAAGTACGAGTACCGGCGTGGTGATTCCCCTGCCACGCAACCGAACCAGCAGATCGAGCCCGTCGATCGCGGGCAGTCCCCGGTCCAGCACGACCACCTCGTAGGACTTGGTGAGGCCGAGGTGCAGCCCGCGCTGACCATCCACAGCGGACTCGACCAGGTAGCCCTCTTCGGTGAGCAGTCGGGTCAGCATATCCGCGAGCGCGGTGTCGTCCTCGACGAGCAGCACTCGCGGAGCGTCGATCGTCGTGCCCTCGGTCATCGCGTCAGTCCTCGTCTCCGATTCGCACAGCAGGTACACAGTTTCTCTCAGGATGCCCCAAGGTTCAGCGATGACACTGAGCCCATGGACAGCTTGCAACGTCGCCGGGTCGAAGACCGTACCCGAGGACAGCACCGGGTGCGAGTGGTGACCGTGATCGCCGCGGTCGGCTCGGGCGTGCTGGCCACCGTGCTCAGCCTGCTGCTGACCGGCACCGCCGCGACCGCGTCGACATCGACATCGACGTCGACCACCCCGGCAACGCAGGACACGCCGGCACAGCAGAACACGCAGAGCAACGACGACCAGTTGCAGGCGCCGACCCAGGCGCCGACCCAGTCCACCGCCGGCGGGGGCCACGCATCGTCGGGTGGCACATGACCGCCGCTGGCGTCACGCCCGCGCTCGGCACCACCGCACGGCTCGTGTTGACCGATGCCGACGCCCTCGACGAGGGCATGCGCATGCTGGCCGAGGACCTGGCCGCGATCGACGCGGCGGCCAGCCGGTTCCGCGCCGATTCGGAGCTGTGCCGACTTCCCGCAGGCCGCGCCACCTCGATCAGCCCGCTGCTCACCGAGGCGCTCGACGTCGCGTTGCGCGCGGCGCGGCTGACCGACGGCCTGGTCGACCCGACCGTGGCGGACGCCATGACCGGCCTCGGCTACGACCGCGACCTCGCCGATCTCGTCGACGGACCGGTCACCATCGCGCCCGCCCCCGGTTGGTGGCGGATCAGCCTCGACGTCGACCGGCGCGAGGTGCTCGTCCCGCGCGGGGTCCGGATCGACCTCGGCGCGACCGCGAAAGCCCTGGTCGCGGACCGCGCCGCCGCCCGGATCGGCGCCGCGCTGCGCTGCGGTGTGCTGGTCAGCCTCGGTGGCGACGTTGGCACGTACGGCGCCGCGCCGGAGGGCGGCTGGCGGTTGGGCATCGGCGACGACCACCGCACCGCGCTGGTCGAACCGGACGCCATGATCACCATCGCCGACGGTGGCCTGGCCACCTCCAGCACCACCTGCCGGCGCTGGCGGCGATCCGGCCGCGAACTGCACCACATCGTCGATCCGCGCACCGGCGACCTGCCCGATTCGCCCTGGCGCACGGTCAGCGTGGCCGCCGCGACCTGCGTGGACGCGAACACCGCGAGCACCGCCGCCATCGTGCTCGGCGTGGACGCCCCCGACTGGCTCGCCGCGCGCGGGCTGCCGAGCCGTCTTGTCGACGTGGCGGGCGCGGTGCGCACGGTCGGCGGGTGGCCGGTGGATCTGGTCGGTGCTGCGTGAACACCCAGGCGCTGTGGTACCTCAGTCGCGGCACCGGGATCGTGGCGTTGCTGCTGCTCACCGGGGCCGTCGTGCTCGGCATGCTGAACAGCGGCCGGTTGACCTCGCAGCGCTGGCCGCGATTCGCGATCTCCGCGATCCATCGCAACGTCAGCCTGCTCGCCCTGATTTTCCTGGTGATCCACGTCGCCAGTTCGGTCATCGACCCGTACGCGAGCATCCACTGGGTTGACGCGGTGCTGCCGTTCGGGTCGGCCTATCGCCCGTTCTGGCTCGGGCTCGGTGCGCTCGCCGGTGACCTGATGCTCGCCGTACTGGTCACCAGCCTGCTGCGCGCGCGGATCGGGTACCGGGTGTGGCGATTCGTGCACTGGCTCAGTTATGCGATGTGGCCGATCGCCCTGGTGCACGGCATCGGCACCGGCATCACCGACGACCAGGTGCTCTGGGTGCTGCTGTGCAACGGCGCCTGCGCGATCGCGGTGCTGGCCGCGTTGTGGTGGCGGCTCGGCACGACGCACGCGGACACCGAGGCGAGGTCCGGATGAGCGTTCCGACCCGTGCCCGGCCGGGCACCGCCCGCCTGCTCGCCGGGTGGCAGCGGACCGGAAAACCCGCCGACTTCATCGAACACCGGGCCCGCTACGGCCCGCTCCCGCGCACCGACGCACTGATCGACCTGGTCGAGGCGGCCGGTCTGCGCGGACGCGGCGGCGCCGGTTTTCCGACCGCGATCAAACTGCGCGCGGTCGCGGCCGGGCGGCGCACACCGGTGATCGTCGCCAACGGCTGCGAGGGCGAACCGGTCAGCCGCAAGGATCACGCGCTGCTGTCCGTTGCCCCGCACCTGGTTTTCGACGGCGCCCAACTCGCCGCGCTCGCCGTCGGCGCGAACTCGGTGCTGCTCTGCGTGCACCGCGACGATCCGCTGGCCGCGAGCGTCGCCCTCGCATTGGCGCAGCGACAAGGAGATCCGGTGCCGACCAGGATCGTCGAGGTGCCCGCGCGATTCGTGGCCAGCCAGGAATCCGCGCTGGTCAACTTCGTCAACACCGGCCTGGCCAAACCGACCACGGCACCGCCGCGCCCGTACGAACGCGGCGTGCGCGCCAAGCCGACGCTGGTGGACAACGTGGAGACGCTGGCCAACATCGCGTTGATCGCCCGCGATGGCGCGACCGCGAGCAGCATGCTGGTCACCGTCGACGGCGCGGTGCGCGCGGGCGGCGTGCGCGAGGTCGACCTCGGCAGCACGCTCGGCGCGGCGCTGGCCACAGCCGGTGGGGAAACCGAGCCGCTGCAAGCGGTGCTCGCCGGTGGCTACGGCGGCAACTGGGTGCCTTTTCCGGCAGCGGCCGGATTACCGTTGGCGCACAACGACCTGCGCGGCGTCGGCGTGCTGCTGGCGTTGCCGATGCGCGCCTGCGGGATAGCCGAAACCGCCGCGATACTGCGCTATCTGGCAGAGGAATCCGCGCGGCAGTGCGGCCCGTGTATGTTCGGGCTCCCCGCGATCACGCAGGATTTCTCGTTGCTGGCAACGGGTCGCGCGGACGCGGCCACGCTGCGCCGGTTGCGCGGCAGGCTTGGCGTGATCAGCGGTCGCGGCGCGTGCGCGCATCCGGACGGCGCGGTGCGACTGGCCGCGAGCGCGCTGCGCGTGTTCGAGCGCGACGTGCATCAGCACGCGACCGGCCGACTGTGCGCCTTCGCGGCGCAGCGGGTGCGGTTCACGTCGAACCGGCGCTTTCGCGAAACGGGGTGGACATGACCGGCCAGCGGCTCACCGTCGACCCGATCGCCTGCCACGCGCACGGACTGTGCGCGGAACTGCTGCCCGAACTGGTCGACCTGGACGAATGGGGCTACCCGATCGTGCGGGACGACAGCGTGCCGCCCCGCGCGCTCGCGGACGTGCGCGGCGCGGTCGCCGCCTGCCCCACCCTCGCGCTGCGCCTGCGCGCGAAACAGTAGGTCAGCTGCTGCTGCCGTTGCTCTGAGTCGTGCCCGCGACGCCGGTGTGCGCCGGTCCGCTGGCCTGCACGTGCTGCGCGACCGCGTCGTTGATCATGCTGTTGACCTGGTCGGCGGTCACCGAAGAACCGTGCTGGGTCAACGCGGTGATCGCCGCGGCCTGGGCGGCCAGCGTGGCGTGCAGGGTCTTGATCTGGGTGAGGTTGAACCAGCTGGACACGTCCGCGAACCGGACGAAGTCCATGAACGGCGCCATCACGACGTTGCCGTTGTTGTCCTTCTGGTCGCCGATGTAGTTGCCGTTCGCGTCCAGCACGGGCACCGGAACAGGGGTGGTGAGGTCGAAGCTCATGTCATCTCCTGGGTCTACTCCTGGCCACTCGTCGGCGGCGATGCTGAGGTCGTAGTGCCCGCCGGAACCGTGTGCCGGATCCGCGTACTGCTTGGCGACGGCGGTGCAGGCGACGCCGTCGACGACGATCGACGGGAGGGTCGCGTTGCCGTCCCAGTCGGCCACCCAGAACTGGGGCATCGCAACGCCCGCGCTGATGCAGGACTGGATGACCGAGGTCCAGTTGGCTGAGCTCATGTAGGCGGTGGGTTCCTGGCCCGCGTTGCGCGAGTTGGTCACCCAGCCGGGGACCTGGCCGGGCGTCGCGTCGCCGGTTTCGACGTCCAGCACGTGCACGCCGACGCCGTAGTGCGCGGCGCTGGGCGTGATGGCGACCTTGACCGCGTTCGGAAACCGCGCCCACCCTGAGGCGGGCCACGCGAACTTGGACGGGCTCACGTACCCGCCGACGATGGCCGCCGTGGCAGGGATGTCATTCGGGCTGGTCGAGTCGTACATTTCACGCATGCGCACCTCCGTGGACTCGGGGGCATCCGTGGTACCGGCCAGGGTAACCGCGGTGACAACCTGTGCTCCCTCGGGAGTACCCCCTCCCCGTATAGACTGAAACACGATCGGGACGGCAGCTGGAGGACGTATGTGGGGCTACAGCGAGGACAAGGCGGGATACCTGCGCCGGCTGCGGCGCATCGAGGGTCAGATCCGCGGACTGCAGCGCATGATCGAGAGCGACGAGTACTGCATCGACATCCTCACCCAGATCGCCGCCGCCACCAAGGCGTTGCAGGCGGTCTCGCTCGGCCTGATCGACCAGCACCTCAACCACTGCGTGAGCGAGGCGGCCGCCGAGGGCGGCGAGATCGCCGAGACCAAGCTGCGCGAGGCCAGCGAGGCCATCGCCCGCCTGATCAAGTCCTGAACCGGGTCACCGATCAAGTCCTGAACCCGGGTCACCGGCCCAGCGCGCTGAGTACCGCGCGCACTTCGGCGCTGGGGTCCGTGCCACGGGGCCGGAGCACCACCGTGGTCGTGCCCGCCGCCCACAGTTCGTGCAGCGTCGCCACGACCTCGTCCGGGGTGCCCGCCGCGACCGTGATCTCCTCGGGCGCGACCGCGTGCAACCCGGCCCGCTCCGCCTTGATCCCGGCGACGAACTCGGCGGATGCGTTCACGGCCAGGTCGACGAACACGATCAGCTCGTGCTCGGCGGTGCCGCCACCCTCGGTGATGTGCGCGAGCGCGGCGCGGATGCCGTCCGGTCCGACGCCCTCGGCCAGCACCGTGCCGTCCGCGACCCGCCCGGACAGGCGCAGCGACTTCGGCCGGACCACTCCGGTCACCACCGGCGGCGTCACCTTCGGCTTGTGCACCAGGGCCACGTCCGACATGCGCACGTAGCGGCCCTCGGTGGTCACCGTCTCGCCCGCCAGCAGCCTGCGCGTGGCGACCACGATCTCTTCCAGCAGCGTCAACGGTGAATCGACCTTCGCGCCGACCTGCGCCATCCAGGTCTGCACGCCGTGCCCGATACCGGCGACCAACCGGTTCGGGTACAACTCGGCGAGCGCGCCCAACTCCATCGCCAGCAGCGCCGGGTTGCGGAACGGTGCCGGGATCACGCCGATGCCGACCCGCACCCGCTCGGTCAGCGCCAGCGCGGTCGCGGCCGTCGCGATCGAACCCGCCCAGGTCAGATCCTCGACCACCCACAGGTCCTCGACGCCCGACGCATCCAGTTCCCTGGCCAGGCCCGGCAGGTCGGTGGTGGGTCGTTCGCGGTGGAACAGGACGCCGAGTCGGTTCGCATCGGTTGCCACCGGCGCAGGCTATCCCGCGTCCGTGCCACGATGGGCGTTGTGACCGAAGAACAGCTGCCACCGGACGACGACGAGCAGCCGATCGTGCCGATGCTCGACCTGTCCGACGAGCCCGCCGAACCGGCGACCCCCGAAACGGAGCCGTCCCGGCTGCGCATGGTCGGCGGGATCCTGCTGCTGTTCGGCGCGCTCGGCCTGGTGGTCGCGCTGATCCTGCCGCTCTACCGGATCAGCTTCAACACGGGCCTGATCCCACCCGGCGAGGGCCGCTCCGGCGGTGTGTTCACGGTCAACGCCTGGGGCCTGATCGGTGCGAGCCCAAGCACGGACCCGATCTCGCAGGCGATCAACGTGATCGTCGGCAACACGCCGACGTGGGGGATTCCGCTGGTGTTCGTCGCGCTGCTGCTGGCCGTCGCGGGCTCGGTCGCGTTGTGGCGGCCGGACGCGCGCTACGTGCCAGCGGCCGCGATCGCCGCGACCGCGTTGCTCGTCGGCTGTTTCGCGATGCTGGTCGAGTTCGTCGTCAACGAGGTCTCCCCGGACCGGATCGGCGGACCGATCACCGGCGCGATCGGCGGCGGTTTCTGGCTGCTGGTCTTCGCGGTGGTGTTCGCCGTGCTCGGCTTGGTCGCCGTGCTGCGCGGCAGGTCAACGCCGCCTGCTCCGGTGCCCGAAGCCGAACGCGAGGAACCGGAGACGCCGCCGATGGGCTTCCCGGCCCCGGTGATCTTGCCCCGATTGGACGATCAACAGTAACTGGTACGCCCTTGCATACATGAGCGTTCGCTGCTTGCATGCTTCTCACTACGGGACGTGAGTGAGGGGGCGGGCCGATGAGTTCGCTGCGTACGCAAGCCCATGACATGGGCGATGAACTCAGCGCGTTGCGCCGGGAACTGCACCAGATTCCGGAGATCGGTCTCGACCTGCCCCGCACCCAGGAAACCGTGCTCGGCGCTTTGGACGGCCTGCCGCTGGAGATCAGCACCGGCGAATCGCTGAGCTCGATCACCGCCGTCCTGCGCGGCAACAAACAGGACGGCCCGGTGGTGCTGCTGCGCGGCGACATGGACGCGTTGCCGGTGACCGAACGAACCGGCGTGCCCTACACGTCACGGCATGACGGTGCGATGCACGCCTGCGGCCACGACCTGCACACCGCCGGTCTGGTCGGCGCGGCGCGGCTGTTGTCCGCGCGGCGCGCGGAACTGCCCGGCGACGTGGTGTTCATGTTCCAGCCGGGCGAGGAAGGCGCGCACGGCGCCGAGAAGATGATCGAGGAAGGCATTCTCACCGCCGCCGGTCGCAAGGCCGATGCCGCATATGGCCTGCACGTGCTGTCCTACCGGTTGCCCTCCGGTCGCTTCGGTTGTCGGCCCGGTCCGCTGATGTCCGCTTCGGACGGTCTGTTCGTGGACGTGGTCGGCCAGGGCGGGCACGGCGCCAAACCGTTCCTGACCCGCGACCCGATGCCCGCCGCCTGCGAGATGGTGCTCGCGTTGCAGACCATGGTCACCAGGCGATTCAACATCTTCGACCCCGTGCTGATCACTGTCGGCCTGATCAGCGGTGGCACCAAGCGCAACATCATCCCGGACCAGGTCCGGTTCGAGGCGACGATCCGCACCTACTCACCGGAGAATCGCGTGCTGGTCAAGCGGTTGTGCGAGGAGGTGCTGACCGGCATCGCGTCCGCGCACGGCGTGCGGGTCGAGATCGAGCACGATCCCGAGTACCCGGTGGTGGTCAACGACGAGACCGAGGCGGCGTTCGTCGCGGACACCGCGCGCGAGGTGTTCGGCGAAGAGAACTACCGGCACGAAACCACCCCCGAGTCGCCGTCCGAGGACTTCTCCTTCGTACTGGAGAACGTGCCCGGCGCGTTCCTGTTCCTCGGCGCCTGCGACACCGACCCGGCCACCGCGCCAAGCAACCATTCCCCGCTCGCCGTCTTCGACGATTCGGTCGTGCCCGACGGCGCCACCCTGCTCGCGGAACTCGCCGTTCGCCGCATCAACCGCTGAACGAGGACAGGAGGGTCGATGCGCCCGTACCACCTGATACCGGTACTGCCCGCGTTGGCACTGATCATCATGCCGTTCCTGCCGTTCGTGAATACCAGCGAACTGTGGTTCGGCCTGCCCAGGATGCTGGTCTGGGGCGGGATCTCCTGCGCGCTGCTCACGCCCGCCCTCTATCTCACCGAACGGGCGATGACCAGGAGCCGGGGCGGTGAGGACGCATCATGAACACCGTCCTCGTCTTCGCGATCGTCGGCATCGTGCTGATCGGTGTGCTCGGGTTCCTTGGCAGGCGCAAACCGGTCCGTGACCTGTCCGAGTGGACGGTTGGTGGCCGCCGCTACGGCGCCTACACCATGTGGTTCCTGCAAGCAGGCGAAATCTTCACCACGTTCACCTTCCTCGGTCTCGCCGGTCTCGCCTTCTCCAACGGCGCAGCGGTGTTCTACTCGCTGCCCTACCTGCCGGTCGCCTACTGCGTGGTGTTCTTCGTCGCGCGTCGCGTGTGGACACTCGGCAAGACGCGTGGTTACCTGACCCAGGGCGACTTTCTCACCGACCGCTTCGACAGCAAACTGCTCGGCACGCTCTCCGCGATCATCGGCGTGGTGTTCGTGCTGCCGTATCTCCAGTTGCAGATCACCGGCCTCGGGCTGATCGTCAAGCTGCTCACCGGCAACGCGGCATCGGCGACGCTGAGCATGGTGATCGGCTGCGTCTTCCTGATCGCCTTCGTGCTGTGGACCGGGTTGCGCGGTGTCGCGGTCACGTCCTACTTCAAGGACGCGATCATGCTGATCGTGCTGGTGGTGCTGGTGATCGCGATCCCGCTGCACTTCGCGGGCGGCATCTCCGGCATCTTCCACCGCGTCCAGCAACTGCACCCCGCGATGCTCACCGTGCACGCGGGTTCCCACGACACCACCTGGTTCATCACCAACATGTTCGTCAGCGCACTGGGCGTCGGGTTCATCTGCCTGCCGCACAACTGGCCGAGTATCTTCGCCGCGCGCAGTCCGAAGGCGTTGCGCCGCAACTACATCTTCCTGCCGCTCTACGAGCTGACCATCCTGATCCCGATGGTGATCGGGTTCGCGGCCATCCTGGTGCTCCTGCCGAAGACCAACCCCAACGGCATCCTGCTCTCGTTGAGCCAGAACACATTGCCGACCTGGGTGACCGGCCTGGTCGTCGTCGCGGGCACCGCGACCGCGATGGTGCCCGCCGCGGGCATCATCATCGCGATCTCGTCACTGGTCGCGCGCAACATCGCCAGGGTCCGCAACGAGCGTGGCCAGTTCTGGATCAACCACGGCACGGTAGTGGCCGCCGTCGGGCTTTCGTTGCTGCTGGGCATCTTCCTGCCCAACGCGCTGGCCAACCTGCTGCTGCTCACCTACACCGGCCTGGTCCAACTCGCGCCGGCCAACATTCTCGGCATGCTCAACCGGAAACTGGTCGGCAAATGGCCGGTGATCGCGGGCATGGTCCTCGGCCTCGCCGTGGTCATCGTGTTCACCTTCCCGTTCCCGACCGCGTTCGGCACGTTCGACGTGGGCATCATCGGGCTGGGCGTGAACATCGTGGCGGTCGCGCTCGGCGCGCTGATCGAACGCCTGCTCGGCGCGGCACCCGCTCAGCGCACGGAGGACGCCGTCACCGCGTGAACGAACCCGACGACCGGCTCCCAGCGCGGCGCGCGCAGCCCTGCCGCGTCCAGCATCGCTTCGACGTCGGGCTTGGTGCGCATTCGATCCCGCTTGCCGATCAGCGCGGCCCACGGTCGTAGCACGCCGATCGCGAACGGGTCGACCAGCACCAGCGTGCCGCCCGGTCGGAGCACCCGGCCGATCTCGGCGATGCCGGCGCGCTGATCGGGCCAGTTGTGGAACGAGTTCGTGCTGACCACCAGGTCGAACTCGTCCTCGTCGAAGGGCAGGTCTTCTGCGGGTGCGACGATCAGCCGGGCAGCGGAATCGGCCTCGGTGGCGACCGCGATCATCCGCTCTGCCGGGTCGACGCCGGTGCGCGTCGCACCGGGGAAGCGTTCGGCTGCCAGGCGCAGCAGCGAACCGGTGCCGCAGCCGACGTCCAGGATCGCGCTGGGGTCTGCCGCGATCCTGGACGCCAAGTCGATCGTCAGCCGCTGCACCTGCTGGTGGAACGTGCGACCGAGCCAGTCGGTCTCGTAGTGCGCCGCGCGCTCGTTGAACTTGCGGACGTCCTGATCGCTCACGCGGGCAAATGTATACCCGGAAGTATACACATGGCCAGATGTGTTCGGTCCCCGAGCCGTTCCCTGTCTCTGGGAGCGCATTGACGCCTTCGCGGCGTGCGGTTTTAGTGGATGACGTACCCGGCCCCTATGAGTCCACTTGAGACTGGAGCCTTGTCGTGTCAACCGAACCAACGCCACTGAAATTCGCCTACTGGGTGCCCAATGTCAGCGGTGGCCTCGTCACCAGCGACATCGAGCAGCGCACCGACTGGAGTTACGAGTACAACCGCGACCTCGCCGTGCTCGCCGAGAACAACGGCTTCGAATACGCGTTGTCCCAGGTCCGCTACATGGCCAGCTATGGCGCCGCCTACCAGCAGGAATCCACCAGTTTCAGCCTCGCGCTGCTGCTGGCCACCCAGCGGCTGAAAGTGATCGCCGCCGTGCACCCCGGCCTGTGGCACCCGGGCGTGCTGGCCAAACTCATTTCCACCGCCGATCATCTGTCCGGCGGCCGGGCCGCCGTCAACGTGGTCAGCGGCTGGTTCAAGGGTGAGTTCACCGCATTGGGCGAACCCTGGCTCGAACACGACGAGCGCTACCGCCGCTCCGAGGAGTTCATCAGGGTGCTGCGCGCCAGCTGGACCCAGGACAACGCCGAATTCCAGGGCGACTTCTACCGGTTGCACGGCTACGACCTCAAACCCAAACCGGTCGACGTGCCCGGTCGCACGCACCCCGAGATCTTCCAGGGCGGCAACTCGACCGCGGCGCGCGCCATGGCCGGTCGGGTGTCGGACTGGTATTTCAGCAACGGCAAGGACTTCGACGGCGTCACCGAGCAGATCGGTGAGGTGAACAAGTCCGCGGCCGACCTCGGACGCACGGTTCGCTTCGGGCTCAACGGTTTCATGATCGCGCGTGACACCGAGAAGGAAGCGCGCGAGACCCTCCGCGAGATCATCGCCAAGGCGAACGTCGAGGCGGTGCACGGTTTCCGCGATGCGGTGCAGCAGGCAGGCGGCTCGACCGGTGACAAGAAGGGCATGTGGGCGGACTCGTCCTTCGACGACCTGGTCCAGTACAACGACGGCTTCCGCTCCCGTCTGATCGGCACGCCCGAGCAGATCGCGCACCGCATTGTGGAATACAAGAAGCGCGGCGTGAACCTGTTGCTGCTCGGTTTCCTGCACTACCTGGAAGAGGTCGAGTACTTCGGCAAGAACGTGCTGCCGATCGTGCGCGAACTCGAAGCCGAATCCGCGTGAAGGGACACTCGTGACCTCGATTCAGACCCGCGCTACCGAATGGTCGGCCCGGCCCCCGCAAACCCCGCAACAGTGGCTGGAACGCGCTTCGGAGGTGGCGGCCATTCTGGCCACCGACGCGGTGCAGCGTGACCGCGAAGGCAAGACCCCGTACGCGGAAATCCAGCTGCTCAAGGACTCCGGCCTGGTCACGTTGCTCGGACCGGTCGAATTCGGTGGTGGTGGCCAGAACTGGACCACCGCCTATCGGGTGATTCGCGAGATCGCCACCGGCGACGGCTCGATCGGCCAGCTCATCGGCTACCACTACCTGTGGGCGTGGGCCGCCCGCCTGGTCGCGACACCGGAACAGATCGCGTTCGTGGAGGAACAGGCCACCGTCAACAAGTGGTTCTTCGGCGGTGCCGTCAACCCGCGCGACAACGATCTGACCATCCGCGACGAGGGCACCGAACTCGTCTACACCGGTCGCAAATCCTTCTCCACCGGCAGCAAGGTCTCCGACGTGACCGTGCTGGAAGGCGTGCTGTCCGGGACCGACAAGCACATCTTCGCCATCGTCCCGTCCAAACAGGACGGAATCGTGTTCGGCGACGACTGGGACAACCTCGGCCAGCGGCTCACCGAGAGCGGCAGTGTCACCATCAACGAGGTGCGCGTGCCGTGGGAGCAGGCGGCGGGCTACGTGGACAAGGAATTCCTGCCGCGCACCTACAACACGCTCAACGTGCCGCTGATCCAGTTGGTGTTCACCAACTTCTACCTGGGCATCGCGAAGGGCGCGCTGACGACCGCGACCACCTACACCCGCGACCGCACCCGCCCGTGGCCCTACAGCGTCGACGTGAAGGACTCCGCCGGTGAGGAGTTCTACATCGTGGAAACCTACGGCGACCTGCAATCCAAGCTGTGGGCGGCGGAAGCCCTCGCCGAACGCGCGGCCGACGCGATCGACGCGATCAACGCGCACGCCGACACCGTGGCCCCGGCCGAACGCGGCGAGGCCGCGGTGCTCATCGCCGCCGCCAAACAGCGCGCCATCGACACCGGCCTGGAGATCGGTACCCGGATCTTCGAAGTGACCGGCGCGCGGTCCTCGGCCAACTCGGTCGGCCTGGACATCTTCTGGCGCAACCTCCGCACGCACAGCCTGCACGACCCGATCGCGTACAAACGCGCGGAGGTCGGCCGGTACGCGTTGCTCGGCGAGGTCCCCGAACCCACCTGGTACACCTGATGGCCGCCATCGTCGTGCTGGCAGGCAGTCCGTCCGCGAACTCGCGCACCGTCGCCCTGACCGAGCACATCGCAGCCCGGCTGCGCGGGCACGGCCACCAGGTCCGGACCGTCCGGGTGCGCGACCTGCCAGCCGAAGCCCTGCTCTCCGCCGATGCCCGGAATCCGAGGATCGCCGAGGTCGTCGACGCGATCGCGGCGGCCGATGGCATCGTGGTCGCGTCGCCGGTCTACAAGGCCGCCTACAGCGGCGTGCTGAAAACCCTGCTCGACCTGCTGCCGCAGTTCGCGTTGACGGACAAGGTGGTGCTGCCGGTGGTCACCGGGGGTTCACCCGCGCACGTGCTCGCGCTGGACTACGCGTTGCGCCCGGTGCTGTCCTCGTTGGGCGCGCACCACATCGTGCAGGGCTGGTTCGTGCTGGACCGGCACATCGAAACCGGCGATGTGGGTGACGTACTCCTCGCCCC
Source organism: Pseudonocardiaceae bacterium (assembly GCA_036494465.1). Classification (GTDB taxonomy): domain Bacteria; phylum Actinomycetota; class Actinomycetes; order Mycobacteriales; family Pseudonocardiaceae; genus CAJCJE01. The sequence continues at coordinate 78,152 of DASXOJ010000083.1, read as the reverse complement.
GGAGTCGGCCGAACCGCTCTACGGTGTTGTCGACGGCTTCTCCGCCGCACTGCACGCCCGCAGAGCACTGGCCGCGGCCTCCTAGGAGCGAGGATGGCACTGAAGTTCCACTGGTTCCTGCCCACCTACGGCGACAGCCGCTACCTGGTCGGTGGCGGGCACGGCACGGACATCACCAACACGGCGGGCCGCGACCGGCCCGCCGACCTGTCCTACCTGGCGCAGATCGTGAGCGCGGCCGAACAACTCGGTTTCGTCGGCGCGCTCACCCCCACCGGGGCCTGGTGCGAGGACGCGTGGCTGACCACCGCCATGCTCGCCGCTCGGACCGAGCGGCTGAAGTTCCTGGTCGCGTTCCGTCCCGGCCTGCTCTCACCGACGCTGGCCGCGCAGATGGCCGCGACCTTCCAGCGCTACGCGCCGGACCGGTTGCTGATCAACATCGTCACCGGGGGAGAGGACGCGGAGCAGCGCGCGTTCGGCGACTTCAACACCAAGGACGAGCGCTACCAGCGCACCGACGAGTTCCTGTCGGTGGTGCGCGGCCTGTGGCGCGGTGAACGCGTTTCCCTGGACGGCAAGCAGCTGCACATCGAAGACGCGAAACTGGCCCGGGTTCCCGACCCGACCCCTGACCTCTACTTCGGCGGATCGTCCCCGGCCGCGGTCGAGGTCGCGGCCAGGCACGTCGACGTCTACCTGACCTGGGGCGAGCCGCCCACCGCGGTCGCCGAGAAGATCGGCCGGCTGCGCGCGGCAGCGGCCAAACAGGGCCGGACGCTGCGCTTCGGTATCCGGCTGCACGTGATCAGCCGCGACACCTCCGAAGCCGCCTGGGCCGAGGCTCAGCGCCTGCTCGACGCGCTCGACCCGGCCGTGGTCGCCGATGTCCAAAAGGGACTATCGAAGAGCCAGTCCGAAGGCCAGCAACGGATGTTGGCGCTGAACAAGGGCAGCGCCGACAACCTGGAGATCTACCCGAACCTGTGGGCCGGTGTCGGTCTGGTCCGGGGCGGGGCAGGTACCGCGCTCGTCGGCAGCCACGCGGAGGTCGCCGAGCGCATCGAGGAGTACCACGCGCTGGGCATCGACGAGTTCATCCTCTCCGGTCACCCGCACCTGGAAGAGGCGTACTGGTTCGGTGAGGGCGTGCTGCCCGTGCTGGCCCGCAAGGGTTTGTGGCAGCACCCCGCACAACCGGTACGGATCCCGTCCACCATCCCCTTCACCAGCCGCACGCCAACGCCCACCGCCTCCTGACTTCCCGGAGGCGGTGGGCGTCGGCCCCTTTTCTTACCTGCGCGGGTCAGGCAGGCGTCGTCCGGCGAACACGATCACCAGCGCCAACACCACCTGTACCCCCATCACCAGCACGAACGCGTCCCGCATGCCCAGCACGGCCGGGGCGCTCAAGGTGGCGAACAGCGTGCCGAGGATGGCCACACCCAGCGCCAGCGAGGTCTGCTGGGTGGTGGCCAGCGCGCCGCTGCCCACACCGGCGCTCTCCGGCGGCACGTGCGCGAGCACCACCCGGAACAGCGTGGTCATCGCCATGCCCTGACCGAGACCGGTGATCAGCATGCTCGGTGCGAGCACGAACACGTTCAGGTTCGGCCAGGCGAGGAGCGTCACGCCGATGGTCAGCGCGATGCCGATGGCCTGGATCGCGACGCCCATCGGGATCACCTTCGATCCGAACCGGGTCACCAGCCGGCTGGAGACCAGCGACGTCGAGAAGAACCCGATCGCCATCGGCGTCAACGCCAGACCGGAACCGAGCGGGCCGAGGTGCAGCCCGTCCTGCAGGGTCACCGCGTAAACGAACATGAACCCACCGAAGCCGGTGAAGAACGGCACCCCGACCAGCAGACCGCGCCGCATGCTCGGGATCCGCATGATCGACGGCGGCAGCAGCGGCACCGTGCCGGTCCGCTCGGCGCGCCGCTCCACCAGTACGAAAGCGGCGGCGGCGAACGGGAACGCGCCCAGCGAGATCCACATCCAGACCGGCCACCCCAGCGCGGCGCCCTCCATCAGCGGCACCAGCAGGGTCAGCATGGCCACACCGAGCACGACGGTGCCGATCCGGTCGATCGGGACCGGGTTCGTCGAGCGGGTCTCCGGCACGTTGCGCTTGGCCAGCAGCAGCCCGACCAGGCCGATCGGCACGTTGACCAGGAAAATCGGCCGCCAGCTCAGTCCGGCGATGTCGGCGGAGACCAGCGCGCCGCCGAGCAGCTGCCCGACCACGGTGCCGATGCCACCCACCGCGCCGTAGATCCCCAGCGCGCGGGAGCGCTTCTCGCCGTGCGTGGTCGCCTGGATGGTGGAGAGCACCTGCGGCAGCATCAACGCGGACGACGCCCCCTGCGCGACCCGCGCCAGCACCAGCGTCAAGGCAGTCGGCGCGATACCGCAGGCCAGCGAGGTGATGGTGAAGGCGAGCAAGCCGAACGTGAACAGCCTGCGCCGCCCGAACGCGTCGCCGAGGCGGCCGCCCAGCACCATCAGCAGCGCGTAGGCGATGCCGTACCCGGCCACCACCAGCTCCAACGTGGCGGTGGAGGCGTGCAGGGTGGTGTCGATGGTCGGCAGCGCGACGTTGACGATGAAGAAATCGATGATCGGCAGCGCGGCGCCGATCAGAACGGTGATCAGACCAGCGGAGGTCAGTCCGGCCGGGCTCTGCCGAGTACCGCTCGCGGTAGCCCGGTGGCGCGCGGTGTGCGCCGGGGTAACCGGCGCGACCTCGACGTTTGTTGTCATGCCACTACGATGGACCCAAAGTTAACCTAGTACCTAGAGCCTGTTTATCCTGGTACTCGGACTACCTGGTAATAGGTTGTGATGTGCGGCATCATGGTGGCATGACCACGTTCATCCGGCCAAGGACCGCGTTGCCGACCGCGCTGGAAGTGGGCCTGCCGCCCACCCTCCCGCCCGCCGTCGAACACGAGGCACCGCAGTCCGCTGACGTGCGCCGACAGGCCCTCGCCGACTTCCTGCGCAGCAGGCGCGAACGCATCACCCCCGAGCAGGTCGGCCTCCCCGTCGGCGGACGCCGCCGCACCCCCGGCCTGCGCCGTGAAGAAGTCGCGCAACTCGCCGGCGTCGGTGTGACCTGGTACACGTGGCTCGAACAAGGTCGCGACATCCACGCATCCGACCAGGTGCTCGGCGCCATCGCCAACACCCTCCAGCTCGACCCCTACGAGCGCGCGCACCTGTTCACGTTGGCCGGTCAGCCAGAACCGACCGTGCACAAGGAATGCCGCGCGATCTCGCCTGCGATCCAGTTGATGCTGCGCCAACTCGAACCGCTGCCCGCGATGATCGCCAACGCGCGCCTGGACATCCTCGCCTACAACCGAAGCTACGACCGGATGGTCGGCGGCCTCGACCGGATCCCGTTCGAAGACCGCAACTCGCTCTGGCTCGCCTTCACAGACCCGGCCTGGCGCGCCCGCATCGTCGAATGGGAAACCGCCGCCTCCCGCCTCGTCGCCCAGTTCCGCGCCGCCATGGCAGGCCACGTCGCCGAGTCGAGCTGGAAATGCCTGGTGAAGCGAATCCGCGAAGTGTCGCCCGAGTTCGTCAAGATCTGGGACCAGCACGAGGTCAAGGCGCCCGAGAACCTCACCAAGCGCTACGCCAACTCCGAGGTCGGCCTGCTCGAACTCGACTACACCCACCTCTGGTTCGGCCCGCGCTCGGAAATGCGCCTCACCACCTACACCCCGATCAACGATCGCACCCGCGAACGCCTGGAACGCCTCTACGACCTCGTCCTGGCAGACGAAGCCGCCTGACGTGTACTGGAATCCGCTGCCCGGCATTCCACCGTCCACAGTGGATATTGTGCGCGGCGAACGGGCAGACCGTGACTGGCGCAACGTGCCCGGCCGCCGCTACGTCGGTTAGTTCAGCTACCGGCGGTCGACCCAGACTGCCGAGCCTCGGCTAACGCACCAGGCCGGATTCCCAGGCCCAGACGGCGATTTCGGTGCGGTTGCGGGCGCCGACCTTGCGTTGCACCGAGCCGAGGTGGGTTTTGACGGTGGACAGCGAGATCACCAGCCGCTCGGCGATTTCCGCGTTGGTGGCGCCCCGGGCGACGGCCATGGTGACCTCGGATTCCCGGTCGGTGAGGGCGGGTTCGGCGGGTCTGGTGCCGGTGCTCGGCCCTCGGGTGAAGTGTTCCAGCAGCCGGGTGGTGATCGACGGCGAGACCAGCGTTTCGCCGTTCGCCGCCGCGTGTACCGCTTCGACCAACAGTCGCGGGCCCGCGTCCTTGAGCAGGAAGCCGCAGGCGCCGGAGCGCAATGCCTCGTGCACGAGTTCGTCGAGGTCGAAAGTGGTCACCACCAGGACACGCAGCGGGTCGGGCACGTCGGGGCCTGCGAGCAGGCGGGTGGCTTGCAGGCCGTCGACGTAGGGCATCCGGATGTCCATCAGCGTCACGTCGGGACGCAGGCGGCGCGCCAGTTCGACCGCCTGGCGGCCGTCTTCGGCCTCGCCGACGACCTCGATGTCGGGTTCGCGTTCCAGGATCAGCCGGAATCCGGTGCGCACCATCCCCTGGTCGTCGGCTATCAGGACCCGCATGGTCACGCCTCCTCGTTCTTCTCGCCGGTCGCGACCGGCAGCAGCACCGTCACCTGCCAGCCGCGCTCACGCCAACTTCCCACGTCGACCCGGCCGCCGACCGCTTCGACCCGCTCGCGCATGCCGACCAGTCCGTATCCGGAGCGCCGCGCGATCAGACCTTGCCGGACGCCGTCGTTGCGCACCGTGATCCGCGCCCAGCCGCCCGGCTGGGTCGAGGCGGCGACGTCGATCGTGGTGGCGGCCGGGGCGTGTTTGCGCACGTTGGTCAGGGCTTCCAGCACCACCCGGTGCGCCGTGCTGACCACTTCGGGCGGCGCGGAAACGTCGGCGAGTTCCGGTGCCAACCGGACGGAGACCGCCCCGTTCTCGCCGACGGCGGCCGTGATCGCCGCGGACAGCGTGCCGTGCGGTTCGGCCAGTGGTTCGGCGGCGGGATCGCGGAGCACCGACACCAGTCTGCGCATCGCGCCGAGGGCCGCGGCACCGGCTTTCTCGATCTCGATCAGCAGGGTGTGTTCGTCCGTGCGCTCGGGCTGGTCGGACAGCACCAGGTTGGCGGCCTGCGCGCGCACCACGACACCGGTGATGTGATGAGCCACCAGGTCGTGCAGTTCCCTGGCCAACGCCAACCGCTCGGTGCTGCGCGCCAAAGCCGTCGCGGACGCGTTGCGGGTGGCCGCGTCGCGCAGGATCAGCCCGACGGCGACCCCGCCGACCCAGGTGACGCCGACGAAGACCGCGATGATCACGGTGATGACCTGGGGCCCGTAGACCAGCACCGGACCGAGCAGCACGCCAACCCCGGCCAAGATGGTGAACAAACCGGCTTGCCGGGCCGGGAGTTGGTGACAGCACGCGCCGGTGAGCAGGCTCATGGCCAACGTCGACAGGGCGCCCGGCAGGATCGGCTCCGGCCCGGAGACGACGCCGATCGCGATCGTCACCCCCAGCACGAGCAACGCGGCGCTCATCACGGCGGGCAGCCGATCGGGGAAACGGCGGCGGGCCACCGCGATCACGGCGATGATCGCGTCGAGCACCGAGACCACGATCGCTGGCGCGTCCTTGGGCACGGTGGCGAGTTCGATCTGGGCGACGAGATCGGCGGCCGCCACCGCGACCAGCGCCGCGATCTCGCCCCAGAGCGGACCGCGGCGCAGGCGCAGAGCCGCTGCGGGGCGCATCGTCATCTCCTCGGTTCCGGGCTTCCTGCCTCCGACCCTAAGGGTGATCACGGTGCCGAACATCGTGCCCGCGACCGGTCCGGCCACTCCGGCCTCAGCTGAAAGGATGAGCCGAGCTGTTGATGCAAATGCCGTGCCGGTGCCTGGCGCGTCCGGGTTCGATCCGACGAGTGGAGCGGCACCGCACTGGGCGGGCGAACGCCCGGTACGGTGCCATTCGGTGTTCGCGGTGGGCGATGCTCGGCTGCCGCCTCGGTCGCTGACGCCCCGCGCCGAGTTCAGCAGGGATTGTGATCGGCGTGGCCGAAGGATTTCCAGTAGTCGACGAAGTACGGCCCGTTCGCGTTCGGGCCGACCGAGCCGGGCTCCGCCATGACCTGGTTGTCGCAGGTCGTCAGGGAGATCGGGCTGCCGCTGGCCGCCGTGCCGGTGCCGGCGACATTGCCGCTGAGCCGCCGAGCGCCGCGGGCGTCGCGGTCGACGGCTTCGGGGCCGAGGACAGGCTGTGGCGGGTCGGGCCGGGCTTGCAGTCGAGGCTGGTCAGGTAGTGCACCTGCTTGCCGCCATCTTGTTCAGGACGTTTTGGCGCAGCGGGATGGACTGGCGGCTGAAGCCGAGCTGCTGTGCGGTGAACTGGTTCTGGTTGGGCACGTAGAGCTTGACGTCACCGCAGCCATGGGTGTCCGTCGAGAAGTATCCGCCGACGGACGGGGTCGCGGCCGTCGCGCTGGCTCCGGCCGCGGTGAGGGACAGCACTCCGGCGAAGATCGCGGCGGTCAGGACGGCTAATCGGTTACGCATCGGGGCTCCTCCACGGTGCCGACGGAGATTCCCGCAGTCCGGACGCTAGACCCCGAAAGCTGCTAAAGCAATAAATCGGGCATATCTCCTAAGTTGACTGATCCGATCGGAGGCGTGTTGCCGGACTGCACAAATCACTGCCCGGCCGTGACCCGGTTGCCTGCCGGTCATCTTGTTGACATCTAACGCTGGTGCGCTGCATCGTGTTCAGAAGTACCAGCTTCGCACCGGGAGGCCCCGTGCAGCGCTCCATGTCCAGTCGTCGTAGAACCCGTCTCTTATGCGCCGTCGCGGCCTTGTCCGCGGTGACGATCGTCTCCGGAGCCACCACCGCGACAGCAGCCCCCGTACAGTCCACAAAGGACGCTACGGGGGCTGCTTCGGGTAGTGACTGGTTGCCGCCCACGCCCTCAGCGTGGGACCAGGTCGTGGACAACACGAGCACCCCTGGTTTCACGGTGACCAGCGGCGTCACCGAACACGCCGACACCATCGACACCGTGTCCGGCCAGCAGCACACCCAGGTCATGAACGTCGACCTGACCAACTCGAACCTGCACCTCGGCACGGTCGAAGCGGGCAACGAGCTCACCGACCCGAGCGACGAAACGATCAGCTCGATGGCGGCGCGGACCGGCGCGGTCGCGGGCATCAACGGCGACTACTTCGAGATCAACGCGACCGGGCGGCCGCTCGGCGGCATGATCAGCAACGGCGTCGTGCTCAAGAGCCCGCGACCGAACTACAACGCGCAGCTGGGCATCAAGCCGGACGGCAGCATGGTGATCGGCCAGGAGAACTTCAGCGGCACCGTCACCGATGGCACCGCATCACACGCGTTGACCTCGATCAACGTGGTCAACGACGTGCCGAACGGGATCACCGAGCTCACCTCGGCGCTGGGCGCCACCGGCAACCTGACCGGCCCGGCCACTCTCGTGCTCGGCCATCCGAGCGGCGCGAACCTGGTCGTCGACAGCGTGCAGACGGTCACCTCGGTGCCCGCGCTCACCGCACCCGCCGAGGGTCTGCTCGGCGCGGGCGCGCCCGGCGCGTGGCTGTCGAGCACCGTGCACGCGGGCGACACCCTGAACCTCGCCGACCAGATCGGCCCCGACAACAGTGTTGATACCGACCCCCAGACGGGGGCCCACCCCCTCCGGCTCACCCAACTGCTCTCCGGCGCGACCGAGCTGGTCAAGGACGGTCAGCCCTACACCGACCCGACCGGCACCCCGCCCTCCGGCGTGAATCCGGAGACCGCGGTCGGCATCAGTAAGGACGGCAAGCACGCGATCCTGGTGACCCTGGACGGGCGGCTCGGCGAGTCGACCGCGGTCGGCGTGAGCCCGGCGCAGGTGGCCGGTTACCTGGCCTCGCAGGGCGCGTACACCGCGCTGCTGTTCGACGGCGGCGGCTCGACCGAGATGATCGCCCGCCAGCCCGGTGCCGGGGCCACCTCTGTCATGAACACGCCCTCCGACGGGCACGAGCGACCGGTCGCGAACGGCCTTTTCATCTACACCAACGAGAAGGCCGCAGGTCGGGCCCGCACCGTGGTGGTCAACGGCGGCGCGCCGGTGACCACGGTGCCGGGCGGCACGATCCCGTTGCCGGTCTACGCGACCGACGCGAATGCCAACCCGGCCGGCGGCAGCACCAGCGTGCAGGTGATCCCCTCGAACCTGGCCAGCTGGAGCAACGGTCAGCTCACCGTGCACCAGGCCGGGCTCGGTCTGATCGTCGCGCACAACGGTCGCGCGATCAGCACCCAGCCGCTGCGGGTGGTCACCAGGTTGGCGTCGCTGAGCGTCTCGCCGACCGAGCCGGACCTGAACAACGGGGCCACGCAACAGTTCTCGCTCACCGGTTCCACCGCGCTCGGCCAACAGGCGACCGTGCTGGACGCGAAGCACCAACCCGCGAACGTGGTCGTCGCCAACGGCGCGGCGACGTGGTCGGTCAGCCCGGCGAGCCTGGGCACGGTCGACGCGAACGGCCTGTTCACCGCCGCCGCGAGCGGCGCGGGCCTGGCGACCGTGTCGGCGACGGTCGGCGGAAAGACGACCACCGCCAGCATCGCGGTCGGGTCGGAGAGCGACGTGGTCGCTGATCTGTCCGATGTGGCCAGTTGGTCGATGCGCAACACCACCGGCGCACCCGCCACGATGACCCTAGCCCCCGGTGTCCTCCCGCCAGGCGTGACGGCGCCGGGTTCGTTGCAGCTCAACTACACCATGCCCGCCGGTTCGGGCGTGAAGCAGTTGGTGATGTGGGACAACAACGACATCGACATCGGCGTGAACCCGGCGGGCCAGGACCCGACCGGGATCGGCATCTGGGTCAAGGGCGACAAGAGCGGCCTGACCCTGCACGAGCAGTACATCCAGGTCAACGGCGCCGCGCTGCCGTTGGCGGAAACCCCGGTGACCTGGCAGGGCTGGCAGCTCTACACGGCCGCGATCCCGGCAGGCACCCAGTTCCCGATCACCATGGACTACCTCGATTTCCTCGCCATCAACCCGAGCACCACGATCACCAGCACGCTGAACATCAGCGGATTGCAGGCGCTCTACTCGCCGCGTGCGGTCGTGACCCCGCCCTACGTCGCGATTCCGAACAACCCGTCCTGGTTGTCCTACAACGAGGACGAGTCGCAGTTCAGCACGACCGGCAACACCATCCTCACCGGTGACGACGCGCACCTGCTGGCCAGCGACCCCGGTTCCACCAGCAGCAACGTGTTCGGCGTCATCGGCAACCGGTTGAGCACGCTGCCCGCGCAGGGCAAGCCGAACGTCGCGCAGTTCATGGGTGACATGTCCGACGACGGCCTCGCCCCCGATCTGGCCTTCGCGCAGAGCACGATGGCTTCGCTCGGGATTCCGTACCACGACGCGGTCGGCAACCACGAGATCAGCCAGGGCGCGGTGCCGGAGAACGGCAACTTCACCGCCGACTTCGGTCCGACGCACTACGCCTACCAGGCAGGCGCCGCGCAGGTGATCGTCACCGACAACGCACACGGTGGGCTGCTCAGCAGCAACGCCTACCAGGTGCCCGCCGAATCGCAGTACCCGTGGCTGGTCGACCAGCTGTCCAGCACCACGGCGCCCGCGGTCATCGTGGCGACGCACATGCCCGCCTACGACCCGCACGCGGTCGCGGACAGCCAGTTCACCGACCGCTGGGAGGCGCGCATGTACCTGCGGCTGATCCAGCGCTACCAGCAGACCCACCCGAGCAAGCACGTGATCATGCTCTACGGCCACGCGCGCGGTTTCGCCGAGCAGATCCTGGACCCGCTGGGCAACCAGACCGACACCGCGCACGGCGGCATCCCGCAGTTGACCATCGCCGACCTGGGCATGCCTGCCTACGCGCCGTCGAACCAGGGCGGGTTCTACAACTTCGGGCTGATCCACGTGACGCCGGGCGGCGACTTCCAGTTCACCGTCGAACCGGCGCTCGCCTCGATCGCGGTCACCGCGGCACAGCAGGCACTGTCGGTCGGCGGCACCGAAACCCTTGCCGCGCTTGGCACCCAGACCAGCGGCGACAACCTGCCGGTGGTCACAGTGCCGATCGCCGATCCGGCATCGCACGTGTGGTCGTCGAGTGATTCGCGGGTCGTGTCGGTGGACGCGCGAACCGGCGCGATCACCGCGCGGCACACCGGATCCGCGACGATCGCGGTGCACAGCGGGGGAGCGACCGGCAGCATCACCATCGCGGTGAGCTGATCAGTATTCGGTGGCGGAGGCCGATGTGGCGCTCATGCCGCATCGGCCTCCGCGACGAGCAGATGCCCGACGCTGAAGGTTCGGTGTTCCGTGACCACAAGGCCGACGCCGGCCAGCGCGCCACGGTAGGTTTCGACGTCGCGCAGGGCGAAGCCGTACCGCGTGAATGGCAGCTTGGCCAGGAACGAGACGTCCGCGATGCCGATGACGAGCCTGCCGCCCGGCCGCAACACCCGCGACACCTCGGCGAACGCACCGTCCAGGTCGTCGACGAAGTACATCGTGTTCACGCAGATCGCCCCGTCGACCGTGTTGTCCGGCAACGGAAGCGCGGTGATCGACCCGGCATGCAGCGTCAGCCTGCGCGCATCCGCCCGGAACGTCCTGCGCGCCCGGTCCACCATGGTGGGCGAGATGTCGACCCCGTGCACGGCCCCGCGTGGCCCAACCTTGTCCAGCAGCAGGCGCAGGCCGATGCCACCACCGAAACCGATGTCGGCCACGGTCTGCCCGCTCGCCACCGCCAGCGCGTCGACCGCTGCCGCGACCGGTTCCCGGTTTCCCCGGTTGAGCCGGTTCGCGACGACGTAGCGGCCGACGAGTCCGTGTGGATTTCCCAGCTGCCGGGCGGTCCCCGCCAGCAATGCTCCGCGCACACCCCGATTTGTCATGCCCTGATGGCGTAAATCGCGGGCGAACGATCCGTACGGGTCAGACGCGCCAGCGGGCCGGGCCGCCCGGCGCGGGGTCGTAGCGGCAGGCCAGGCCCGTGCGCACGGACCGTTGCAGGTGCGCGCCCACCTGCGGTGCGGTGGCTGCGATCCGGTCGATCGCGGTGCGCAGCGTCCTGGTCACGTTGACCCTGGCTCGCTCCGCCTCGGCCGTGGTTTGCCGTGTTCGGCCGCCGAGTCCAGTGGCCTTGCGCAGCTCGGCCAGGATCGCCTGCCGTTCGGCCTCGGCCCGCACGGCGCGATGTGTGTCACCGGTCGCGTCGGCCTCGTCGAATTCCTTGTCCAAGGCGGCAAGCCGGTTCCGGTAGGCGGACCGCGCCGCGTCGTCGAGCAGCGGATCAGTGGCGGTCGGGGTGAGACCGGCACCGTCGGCGACCAGGTCGAGCGCGCTGATGTCCTTGCCCGGCGCGGCAAGCAGCGCGCGCAGGTAGTGCAGGCCGCGACCGTCGCGCAACCGCGCCTGCTCGTCCCCGGTGACCAGCAGCCAGTCCTCGCCTTCCCGGCGCAGCGTCCATTCGTCGGCGGGCGGCGCGAGCCGCGCCAGCAGTCGTGACATGCCCAGCCGTTGCGCGATCGAGCGCGCGGCCGCCCGATGTTCTTCGCCGCCGGGCCGGGAGGCGGACTCCAGCGCGTCAGCCAGTTCGGCGTGGGTGTGCGCCAGGTACGGCAGCGCGCCCATCTGCCCGGAGAACGCGAGGGCCTCGGTGAAATATTCGATGGCCTGGTCGATCCGGCCGGCGCGGATGGCGAGCTGGCCCAGCCGCAACGACACGGTGTTCCAGGCGGAGTTGGCGCCGGCCAGCACGACCAACCGGCCTCGGTAGGGGAGCAGCGCGTCGTGGATCCGCGTCACGCTCGGATGGTCGGTGAGCACGGCAGCGACAGCGAGATGGCCCATGGCGCCGAGCCAGCGAGGCCCGGACCCGGCAAGTACCTCCGGCAGTACGCGTTCGAGTTCGGCCGTTGCCTCCGCGTGCTGACCGAGCTGCGCGTGCAGCATGGCGAGGTCGGCGCCGAGAAAATGGCCGGGCATCTTCGGCGCCCAGGCCCGCATGCTGGCCACGATCGGCAGTCCGTCCGTTGCCGCGCCGCGTTCCAGCAGCAGCGCCGACTGGATCGTGCCCACCAACCGGACCGTCTCGGCCAGCCCTGCCCGCCTGCCCAACTCGGCGACGTCGGCCGCGATCGGCGCGATGTCGTCGAACCGCCCGCGCAGCCCCGCCAGCACCGCGTGCCTGGCGCGCGCCATCGTCATGCCGGGCAGGTTGCCCGCAGTGGTCACCGCGTTCTCGAACAGGGCGAGCACCGACTCGGCCTCGTTCACCCTGCCCAGCTCCATCAGGGCGGTGAACTGCCAGAACAGGCCGTTCCACTCCAGCGACTCGTTGCCGGAGGCCCGCCCGAGCGCGACGATCTCGGCACCCAACCGCAATCGGTCGTGCACGCCCTCCGGCGCCCAGATCGCGTGCAGTCGAGCATCCAGCACCTCGCCGAGCACGCGCGGTTCGCCGTGCCGCCGGGCCAACTGTTCGGCCTCGTCGATCAGGGCGCGACGGCGCGCGGTCGAGGTGGCGTCGCCGAGCAGTTGACGGGCGAGCTTGGCGAGCACCAGCGCCCTGGTCGCGTCGTCGGTTGCCCGGTCGACGGCCAGTTCCAGCAGGCGCAGCACGGCGCCGTCGACGATCAGGAATCCGCTGGTCTCGGTGACCACGTTGAGAGCGAGGTGCAGGATCGGGTCGACATCGGCGGGCAGCCCGGCGAGCTCGGCCGCGAACGCCCGCGCCGCGCCCGGCAGCCCGCGCGACGCCACCAGCAGCGTGCGCACCGCGACCGGATCGACAACGCCGACCTCGGCGAGCAGCAGCGCGAGGTCCGGTTCAGCGAGGCTGCCCAACCGCAGCTCGCGCCCGACGCTCAGCCCGGTCGTGCTGCTCACCAGCACCACTGTCGACCCGGCGACTACCCGTCCAGCGAGTGCATGCATCAATGTTGATCGAGTGTCGTCAACATAATCAACATCGTCAACATCGTCGATCACGATCAACCTCGGCGTGTTCGAGACGAGTTGTCGTGCCGCGTCGTCGAGCTCAAGCGGGGTGGGTTCGGTCAGCAGGCGTTGCGCCAGCTCGTCCGGGCCGCCCGCGTCGCGCAGCAACTGCGCCCACATCAACTCGCTGGCCGGGGCACCACGCAGCACCTGGAAGCCGCGCTCCCGCGCCCGGTCGGCTGCCACGTCGAGCAGCGTGGTCTTGCCAGAACCCGGCGGTCCGCCGATCACCAGCAGGGCCCCAATCCCCCGCTCGGCACGATCAAGCAGTTCTTCCAGTGCCCGGAGTTCCCGCTGCCTACCCACGAATGCCACGCCGACAAGGGTACGAAAGGACCAGCCGGGATGTCGGACTCAGTAGCATGGCCGGGCCAGGTCAGGGGCGGATGAGGTGGCAGAGGATGACGTGTGCCCGCAGGCGTAGAACGGGGTCGGGACCACTCGGCCACCGACTCGTCTCCGCGTTCGCGCTCGGCACCCTGTTCCTCGCAGCCTGCTCCGATCCGGTCAGCGGCACCGCCCAACCGGCCGTGCGTACTCCGGTGCAGCCCCGTTCCGACACCAGCACCAGCGCTGCGCCGCCGGCGACGCAGGTCAGCGCGGCCTGTCCGCTGCTGTCGGCCAAGGAGGTCTCCGCGATCTACCTGGTGCCGCTGACCGCGAAGGAAGAACAACCCCTGTCGCAGAGTGGCGCCACCGTCTACAACTGCAGCTACCGCAACGATGCCGACCAGCAGCTCGCCGCCTTGCAGGTGGTGGTCGACCCGGCGGCGTCCGGTGATCCACAGCAGTACCTGGACGGCTTCATCAAACCGTTCCTGGCGGAGGGCGCGACCGCGCAGGCCGTGCCCGGGCTGAACACGCCCGCCGAGTCCTACGTGCGCAGCGACCCCTCCGGACCGATCGCCTACGTGGTCGCCGCGGTGCGCGAGGTCGGCTCGACCTGGGATGTGGTGCAGTTCCTGGCCTCCGAGCACAACGCGGGCGACCCGAACGCGCTCGCGCACATGACCACCGTGATGCGCGGCGCGCTCAGCCGCCTGTGATCATCGCTGGTGATCACGGTCCTGCGTAGTGCGCTCAGCCGCTGGTGACCGGCGTACCGCGCAACACCCCGAGCAGTCGCGCGGTTTCCGCGGCCACCGCGTCCCGTGCCGCGTTGAGGTACCGGCGCGGGTCGACGAGTTCCGGTTTCGCGCCGAGCCGTTCGCGCACCGCGGCGGTGAAGACCTTGTTCAGCTGGGTGGCGATGTTGACCTTGGTGATCCCGGCTTCGACCGCGCGCCGCAGGTCCGCGTCCGGCACGCCGGAGGAACCGTGCAGCACCAGCGGTACCGGCACCTCGGCGTGGATGCGTCCGATCAGGTCGAGGTCGACGCTGGCATCGCGGGTGAGCATGGCGTGCGAGGTGCCGACCGCGACCGCGAGCGCGTCGATGCCGGTGGCGTCCGCGTAGGCGCGGGCGTCGCGCGGGTCGGTGCGCGCGCCCGGCGCGTGCACGCCGTCTTTGCCGCCCACCTCGCCCAGTTCCGCCTCGACGAAACAACCGCGCTCGTGGCAGCGTGCCGCAATGTCCCGTGTGGACGCCTCGTTCGCCGCATAGTCCATCCCGGACGCGTCGTACATGATCGAGCCGAATCCGAGCGCGACCGCCTCGTCGACCAGTGCGGGATCGGTCGCATGGTCGAGGTGTACGGCCACCGGCACCGCGGCCGTGCGCGCCACGGCCATGGTCGCCGCCGCCAACGGGCGCAGGTTTCCGTGGTAGCGCACCGCGTTCTCGCTGATTTGCAGGATCACCGGAGCCTGTGCCGCTTCCGCGCCAGCGACCAGTGCCTCGGCGTGTTCGAGCAGGATCACGTTGAACGCACCGACGCCGGTGCGCGCCAGGGCGGCAGCGCCGATCAGCTCAGCGGTGGGGGTGAGCGGCATCCAGTTCCTCCAGCACAACATCGGCGAGCAGGTGCGCGTAGGTGTCCTGGTCGATGTCGCCCGCGACCGGGCAGACCACCGCCGCCGCCGACGCCGCGACCGCCTTGACCAGCGTGTTCGACCAGCTGACCTGGTTGGCCAGACCCAGCGCGAGTGCGGCAACGCAGGCGTCGCCCGCTCCGGTCGGATTGCCGGACAGCGCGCGCGGTGGCCGGGCCCGCCAGGTGCCCTCGTGCGTCACGGCGAGCAGCCCACCCGGCCCGAGCGAGGCGACGACGGCGGTTCCGTTGCGCGCCAACGCTTGCGCGGCGTCGGTTTCGTCGTCGATGCCGGTGACGGCGCGCAGTTCCGCCGCGTTGGGCTTGATGATGTCCGGTCCGGCGGCGATACCCGCGAGGAGCGCGGGGCCGGAGGTGTCCAGGATGGTGCGTGCGCCGAGATCGCGCGCGATCCGGATCAGTTGCGCATAGCCGTCATCGGGTACGCCGGGCGGCAGGCTCCCGGACAACACGACCACGTCGGCGCGCGCGGTGGTTTCGGTGAACCGCTCGCGTAAGTGTGCCCATTCGGCAGCGGAAACCGCCGGGCCGGGTTCGGTGCACATGGTCGGTTCACTCTCCAGTTCGGACACAATGGTGACCGTGCGGCGCGATTCACCCGCGATCGGGGTGAGCGCCTCGGCGAACCCGGCCTCGGCGAGCTCCGCGCGGATGGCGGTGCCGGTCGGGCCGCCGGCCAACCCCGCGATGACCGGCGTCGCGCCCAGCGCGCGCAGCACGCGTGCCACGTTCACGCCCTTGCCGCCGGCTCGTTGCCGCACGCGCCGCACCCGGTGCGTGGTGCCCGGGATCAGCCGGGCGACCTCGTAGGTGATGTCGAGCGCGAGGTTCGGGGTCACGGTGAGGATCACTCCGCGTACCCCTTTCGCTCATGACTGATCAATACTGCTCGTTATGAACAGTATTGTGCATGATCAATCAGTTTGCGACAAGTGTGCTCAGAGCGATACGGCTCCCGGGAAGACGAAGTAGAACAGGATCCCGATGCAGATCAGGTACGCGAGGATGACCAGCGTCCAGCCCATGTTGTAGCGGATGACCTGGCCTTCGTTGCGGACGAATCGCGTGGTCGAGACGCCGACGCTGGCGGTCTGCGGTGCGACGGGCTTGCCCACCTCGGCGCCAAGCGAGTTCAGCGACGGGAACAGCAGCACCGGCGCGTGCAGCAGGCGCGCGACCGTGTACTGGAACTGGCCGAACACCGCGTTCGACGAGGTGTTGGAGCCGGAGAGGGCGACCGCGATCCAGCCGAGCACCGGGGAGAGCACCAGGAACCAGGTGCCCAGCTTGGCGAAGCCGTTGGCCATCGAGTTGGCCATGCCCGAGTAGTTGTAGACCTCGGCGAGGCCGAAGATCAGCGGACCGACCAGCAGGGCGCCCCAGATCTGCCGGAACGAGTCCACGAACACCTTGCGCAGTTGTGCTCGATTCGGCCGCAGATAGAGCGAGATCAAAACCCAGCACACCAGGATCGCGGTGCCCGCGACGAACGGCGCGAACTTCCAGGTCGTGCTGACCGCCTCGTGCGCGAGCGAGGACAGCGCGCTGATCTTCGGCGCGAACGGGATGTACTTGGGCAGGCTCGACCACGGCCCGGTCCAGGCGACCACCACCACGATCAAGATCCCGAACGGCAACAGCCCGCGCAGCGGCGAGCGCCCGGTCGACGCGCCGCCCTCGCCGACGGTGCTGCGCCGATGTTCCTCGATTTCCTCGTCGGTCAGGTCACGTCCGCCGAAACCCATGGTGGTGCGCGGTTTCCAGATCTTGAGCAGACCGAGCAGCGCGGCGAAACAGACCAGCGAACCGATCACGTCCGGCAGATACGGGCCGAGGTACTGCGAGGTCGGGAACTGGCCTGCGATGTAGGCGAATGACCCGACCAACGCCAGCGGCCACCCCTCCCTGACCCCGCGCCTGCCGCTGACCAGGTAGAGCAGGATCCATGGCGGCGCGAGCGCGAGGACCGCGACAATCTTGCCGATCGCCGCGGACAGATCGAGCAGTGGCAACCCGGTCACGGTGGCCAGGCCGATGATCGGGGCGCCGAGCGCGCCGAAGGACACCGGTGCGTTGTTGGCCAGCGCGGCGACCCGGATCGCGGCCAGATCCGCGATGCCGAAGGAGATCAGCAGCGGTGCCACCACCGCCCACGGGTAGCCGAACCCGACCAGGCCCTCCATCAGCGCGCCGAAGGCCCACGCCATCAACAGCGTCTGCACCCGGATGTCCGCGGTGGCGTGCTCGACCAGCCAGCGTTTGAACTCGTCGAACGCGCCGGTCGCGACCATCGTGTTGTAGATGATCACGCCCCAGAACACGATCCAGTCGATCGACCAGAACCCGCTCGCCGAGCCGAGCCCGTACGCGGTGAGCGCCTTGGTGATCGGCGCGTGCCAGACCAGCGTGCCGAGCAGCACGGTCACGATCGCGCCGATGATCACCGCCTGCCAGGCGGAGAGTCTGAACACCGCGAGCAGCAGCAGCAACACCACGACCGGAACGAGGGCGACGAGAGTGCTGCCGAGCACGCTGTGCACCGGGTCCAAGATCTGATCGAACACGACATCGCCTCCGGCCCAACGCTGGACGGGAAAAGCCTGTGGTGCGGGCCACATCGTCCGTCGATCAACTGAGTCCTGTCAAGACCGGCCGAAATATCGAACTCAGACTGGCACCGGCGCGCCGAACCAGCGCGTCAGCGCCGCGCCGAGTCCACTGTGGACCGGGTCGTCCGCGTCCGCGACCCAGGCGACGTACCCGTCCGGCCGGATCAGCACGGCGGCAGCTGGCTGTTCACCGCGCGTCGTGCACCGGGCCCGCACCACCCGGACCCGGTCCGACCACGCCGAGGTCGCGCGGGTCAGCTCGTCGGAATCCTGGAAATCGAGCAGGATCGCCTCGCCTGCGCGCATCAGCTCGGCGACCCGGGTGCGGCGCTCGTCGGTGATCAGGTGCAGGTCGGGCATCCACTTGCCGAGCAGCGGATGATCGCCGCGCTGGCCGGTCTCGTAGCGCACGTCCGCGCCCGCCATCAGGTTCGCGATGTGCGCGAGGGTGTCGTCGTAGTCCAGCAGTTCGGTGAACAGCGTGCGCAACGCGGTGATCTGCGGACCCGGCCCGTTCAGCACCGACTGCGCCATGGTCGACAACATCACTCGCTTGCCGACCGGGTAGCGCTCCTCCTGGTAGCTGTCCAGCAGCTCCTCGCCCGCCCGGCCCTTGACCCGCGCGGCGAGCTTCCAGCCCAGGTTGACCGCGTCCTGCAAACCGAGGTTCAGGCCGGGGCCGCCGGTCGCCGAGTGCACGTGTGCCGCGTCGCCGAGCAGGAAAACCCGGCCGTCCCGGTATTTCTCCGCCATCCGCGTGTTCACGCCGCTCACTCTGCGCAGCATTGCGTCCGGATGATCCGGCGGCGCGATCGGCAGGTCGGTGCCCGCCACCCGGCGCAGCGCGGCGCGCAGTTCGTCGAACGTCATCGGCACGTCGTCCGGCACCGGGTCCACATCGGACTCGGACGCGTTCATCATGTAGATGCCCGGCGCGATCTTGAGGTACGCGAAGATGCCCTGCTCGGTGCGCAGGAACGACATCGGCGCGACGTGGCCGTGACCCGGGATCTCGATCGTGTCGGTGTCCGGCATCGCCACCCAGCCCGCGCGCGACGCGTACCGATCGTTGGTGTAGCCGGGGAATCCGATACCGGCGAGCTTGCGGATCGTGCTCTTCCCGCCGTCGGCGGCGACCAGGTAGCGGGCGCGCAGCTCGTAGCGTCCGTCCGGTCCGTCGACCTGGAGGGTGACGCAGTCCGCGTCCTGGGCGAAATCCGCGATCCGGTTGCCGTAGGCGATGTCCACGCCCAGCTCGGCCGCGCGCGCCGCGAGGTGCTCTTCGAGTTGCTGTTGCGGCAGGCGCATCGTGTACATCGGGTTGCCGGGCAACCGGTACAGGTCCAGTTGCAGCGACCCGAACATGAACATCGGCACCGGGACCGGCGGCGTGTCCGTGCCGGTGAACCGCTGGTAGAGCCCGCGATAGTCCATCACCTGGACGACACGTCCGACCAAACCGTTGGCGCGCTGGACGATCCCGCGTTCCGGACGTGCTTCCAGCAACAGCGGTCGCACGTCTGCGAGGCTCAGTTCGCAGGCCAGCATCAGCCCGTTCGGACCGGCGCCCGCGATGACGACGTCATGCATTGTGTTCTCCCAGCTGGTTCACGGCGACCCGATCCAGCGCGGCACGCAGCGTCGGCAGGAACGGTCGGTCGGTGGGGTTGGCGGCCCAGTGCCGCAGGGCGGTGTGCAGCGCGGCGTTCGCCACGTTGACGACCAGGCTTGGGTAGATGTCCTGGCTGGGCTCGGTGTTCAGGCGGGCGGCGACCTCGGCGGTCAGCGCCTCCTGCACGGCGAGCTGCGCGCGCATGGTCTCGGCCTGGAGCGCGGGATGGCGCAGCATCAACTGGCTGCGGGCCACGAACTCGCGGTCCGGATCGACCGGCACGTCGTAGGGCGTCAGCATGGCCTCGGTCAGCGACTCCCACAGCGGTTCGTCGGCCGGTCGCGTCCGGAACGCGGCCACGATGCCTGCGATGCGGTCGGTGCTGATCGCGCAGATCGCCTCCTCCTTGGAGGAGAAGTAGTTGTTGAAGGTCCGGGGGGACACGTTGGCTTTGGCAACGATGTCTTCGACCAGCACGTTCTCCAGTCCGCGCTGCACGGCGAGAGTGAGCGCGGCCCAGCTGAGCGCTGCGCGGGTTTCGAGCTTCTTGCGTTCCCGCAATCCGGTCATGCTTGCATCATACGCAAACTTGCCGATGACGCAAGATTGCGCGAACGGCAAGATTTTCCCGGCGTGGCACGATCAACGGTCGTGCGCCATTACGTCGACTTGCACATCCACTCCAAATACAGCAGGGCCTGCAGCCGCGACTGCGACCTCGAACATCTGTCCTGGTGGGCGCGGCGCAAGGGCATCACCGTCGTCGGCACCGGCGACCTGACCCACCCGGCGTGGGCCGAGGAGATCCGCACCAAGCTCGTCCCTGCCGAGGACGGCCTGTTCAAACTCCGCGACGACCTCGACCGCGAAGTGCTGCGCACCCTCCCGCCCAGCTGCCGTACGCCAGTCCGGTTCCTGCTCGAGGTCGAGATCTCCACGATCTACAAACGCGGCGACAAGACCCGCAAGGTGCACCACCTCTGCTACCTGCCCGACATCGCGGCGGGCGAGGAGTTCACCCGGCGCCTGAGCAAGATCGGCAACCTCGGCTCCGACGGTCGGCCCATCCTCGGTCTCGACTCGCGCGACCTGCTGGAGATCACTCTCGAATCCGGCGATGGCGGTTACCTGATCCCCGCGCACGCCTGGACGCCGTGGTTCGCGGTGCTCGGCTCGAAGTCCGGCTTCGACACGGTCGAGGACTGCTACGTCGACCTCGCCGACCACATCTTCGCGGTGGAGACCGGGCTGTCCTCCGACCCGGAGATGAACTGGCGTGTCTCCAAACTCGACCGCTTCCACCTGGTCGCCAACTCCGACGCGCACTCGCCGCCCATGCTCGGCCGCAACGCCACCGTGCTGGACACCGAACTCGGCTACGGCAACCTGCGCCGCGCGCTGGAAACCGGCGACGGCTATGTCGGCACCCTCGACATGTTCCCGGAAGAGGGCAAATACCACCACGACGGCCACCGCAAGTGCGGCGTGCACCTGGAACCCGAGGACACCAGGGCGCTCGGTGGCACCTGCCCCGAGTGCGGCAAACCGTTGACGTTGGGCGTGCTCTACCGCATCTCCGAACTCGCCGACCGCGACTCCGGCAAACCCGAGACAGCAGGCACCTTCCGGCACATTCTCGCGCTACCCGAGATCATGGGCGAGATCCTGGGCGTCGGGCCGAAGAGCAAGAAGGTCACCCAGGCCGTCGACGAGCTGGTCAACACGCTCGGGCCGGAACTGGACATCCTGCTGGAACTGCCGATCGACGAGATCCGTGCCGCAAAGAACCCGCTGCTCACCGAGGCGATCGAGCGCCTGCGCGCCGGTCGGGTGCATCGCGAAGCCGGATATGACGGCGAATACGGCACGATCTCGATCTTCGAGCCGGGTGAGTTGAGCGCTGGCGACATGGCTGCCGAAGGTCTGTTCGGCCTGGATCTGCCCGCTCCACGCAAACCCAAAGCGAAGAAGAAAGCCGCGCCGACGGAAGAATCGGCGATGTTCGAGCCCGCGGCGCCCGAGCCCGAGGATGCGGCGGATGCCCTGTTCGACGAGCCCGAGCCCGAAGCGGTAGCCGAGCCTGCCGCGATAGCCGCGCCCGTCGAGCTCGCACCGGATCCCGCGCCCGCAAGCGCTGCCACGCTGCTCTCCGGGCTGGATCCGGATCAGCGCGCGGCGGCCGAGGTCGTGTCCGGGCCGCTGCTGATCGTCGCTGGTCCGGGCACCGGCAAGACCCGCACGCTGACCCACCGGATCGCGCACCTGATCACCGCGCACGACATCGCCCCGCAACACTGCCTCGCGATCACCTTCACCCGCCGCGCCTGCGAGGAAATGCGCGAGCGGCTGGAAACCCTGGTGCCGCAACAATCGCGGCACCTCACCGTGGCCACCTTCCACAGTCTCGGGCTCGACCTGCTCCGCGAACAGCACGACCGCGCCGCCCTGCCCGAGGATTTCAGCGTCGCGGACGAGGGCACGCAACTGGCGGTCATCCGCGACCTGCTGGACACCACCAGCCTGCGCGACGCCCGCAAAGCCCTGGAAGAGGTCGCCGCGCACCGCCGGGCGGGCACTGCGGACGATCTCGCGGAGCGGTACGAGAAGACCCTGCACGGCAACGGTTTCGTCGACTTCGACGACCTGATCGCGCTCCCGGTTGCCCTGCTCGCCGCCAACCCGGACCTGGTGGAGCACTACCGCGATCGGTTCCGGTACATCTGCGTCGACGAATACCAGGACGTGGACGAGCTCCAGTACCGCCTGCTGCGCCTGTTCGCCCCCGCCGACGGGAACCTGTGCGCGATCGGCGACCCGGACCAGGCGATCTACGCGTTCCGGGGCGCGGACGTCGGCTTCTTCCTGCGCTTCCAGGAGGATTTCCCGGCCGCGCGAACCGTCGCCCTGACGCGCAACTACCGGTCCAGCGCGGTGATCGTGGCCGGCGCGGTCGCCGCGATCGCGCCGACGACCCTGGTGCCCGAGCGCGGGTTGCATGCCATGCGCGAGGCGCCCGCCGCCGACCGGATCGGCATCCACGTTGCGGCCGACGAGGAGGCCGAGGCGACGCACATCGTGCGTGCGATCGAGGAACTGCTCGGCGGTTCGTCGTTCCACTCGCGCGATTCGGGCCTGGTCGACTCGCACGGGTTCGCCGGTGGGCTGTCCTTCGACGACATTGCCGTGCTCTACCGCACCGACGCGCAGGCACGACCGATCATGGCGGCGTTGTCGCGGGCGGGGTTGCCGTTCCAGAAGCGCTCGCACAACCGGTTGGCCAAGCACGTCGGCGTGCGCGCGATCGTCGCCGAGCTGCCCGAGTCGGCCGACGTGCCGCTGCCGGTGTTGTTGCGACGGACGGCCGCGTTGGCGACCGCCGAGGACCCGGCGACGATCACCGAGGCGCTGGAACTGTTGCTGCCGCTGGCAACCGTGCCCGGGATGGACCTGGCCGGGTTCCGCGCCGAGCTGTCGCTGGGCGCCGAGGTGGACACCTGGGATCCGCGCGCCAACCGGATCTCGCTGCTCACCCTGCACGCGGCCAAGGGCCTGGAGTTCCCGGTGGTGTTCATCGTCGGATGCGCGGAGGGCACGCTGCCGTTCCGCTGGCCGGGCGAGGACGACGCGGAAGCCGAGGCTGAGGAACGACGACTGTTCTTCGTCGGCGTCAGCCGCGCCCAAACCCACCTCTACCTCAGCCACGCCCGCAAACGCGTGCGCAACGGTGTCGCGACCGACGCGCGCCCGTCACCGTTCCTGTCCGTGTTCACCGAGGACCTCGCCGACCACACCGAGGACAGCGCGCCCGCGCGAAGCGCCCGGAGTCAGCAGCTCCGGTTGCTGTGATGTTGCCCGGGTCGGCAGTTGTACCGTCACCGTGCCCCGGCGGCTCGCCGCTAGGGTAAGAGCCGTGGTGAATTCCGTTGCGGCGCAACCTGTTCCGGTCGTCCCGTATCGGCGGGCCGGTCCGGTCCGGGTGCTGTTGCGGTTGGTCATCGCCGTGGTCTTCGGTGCCTGCGTCGTGTTGCAGGTACGCGGCTGGACGGCGTTGACCGTGGAGGCCGGTGGCGCGTGCGGTGGCTATCGGTACGGCGCGTGTCCGCAGGGGACAACACCGGTGTTGGTGATCTCGATGATCCTGGCGATCGTGACGGTCCCGTTCGCGATCGGCGGCCTGTTCCGCCGGCCGCGCTGGTTGTCGCTGCTGACGGTGCTGGCGATGGTCGGCGGTGGGTTCATCGGTGCGCGGGTGTTCCAGTTCTTCCACGGCGCGACCCTGAGCCAGACCTGGAGCGCCGGGTTCGACAACCCGAACACGCTGACCACGCAAGGCGTCTGGACGACGGGCAACACGGTGGTCCGGCTGCGCACGGATCAGGTCAGCGGCTATGACGCGGCAACGGGCGCGGTGCGCTGGACCTATCCGGTGCCCGGTCAGGACGAGGTCTGCACGGCGAGCCGGGGCGCCGCTGGCGGGGTCGCGGTGTTCGGCTACGGCGCGGAGGAACAGCCGTGCGCGCACCTGGTCGCGCTCGACCTGAACACCGGAAAAGCGTTGTGGACGATGACCCCGGACAGCCAGGACTCGTCCGACTCGGACAGCCCGGACCTGGTGGCCGCCGCAGGCAACGTGGTCGCGGTCCGCTCGGACGCGGGCGTCACCGCGGTCAACGCGCGGACCGGCGCGAAGGAGTGGCAGACGCCGTCCGCGCCGGACTGCTCGGACGAGTTCGTCGACGCCGATCCGGCCAACATCGTCGCGATCTCCACGTGCGAACAGAGCTACGTGGTCGCCGACCTCGACCCGAACACCGGCCAACCGCGCTGGCAGACCCCGGTGGAGGAGTCCGCGACAAACTACGAACTCGCGCTGCTGTCAACGAACCCGGCTGTCGTCGACGACCGGCTGCCCGGCGATCGCGGCACCGACCACCTGCGGGTGTTCACCGCGCAGGGCAAGCAGAACGTGACCATCGACGCGAGCAACGTGACCCTCGCCGACGGCGCGGTCAGCCTGGACACCGACGGGCACAACGGCGCCGGGTTCCGCGCCCAGCCGCTGTACTGGACGCTGGTGTTCGGCAACACCCTGGTTGCCACCACCCATGACGCCCAGGGACACGCCCACCTGCTGGGTTACGACCTCGGCACGGGGCAGCGCCGGTGGGACACGTCGACCGGCGACGAGGTGAGCGCGCTCGGCCGGAGCGGGAATTCCGTGTTGGCACTGGCGGATTCGGTGCCATCGCCGCAGCTGATGACGGTGAACGCGACAACGGGAACGCGCACCGATGTCGGTGTGCTGCCCGGGTGGACCTTCGGCAACGACGACACCGGTCTCTACCAGTTCGGCGCGCAGTACGTGGTGGTCAACGAGAGCGGGGCCAACCCGACACCGCCGATGTTCGCGTTCACCTAGCTAAATCGGATGACAGTCGCGAACGGCGGCTGATACAACTTCGCTCATGTTCCGCACGGCAGCCATCAGCGCGCCCGCAGGCTTCTGCCTGCCGGGTGCGATCGATGCTGTCGCGGCCTGGCTGGCCGGCGCCCGAAGCTGACCCTTCCCCTTCTGCCCGAGAACGGGGGGAAGGGTTGTCGCGTCACGTGGTTCTCGCCCCATTGTCAGCCACGAACCAAGGAACATCGTCATGAGCAAGCAGGAATACCAGCGCACCAAGCCGCACCTGAACATCGGCACCATGGGTCACGTCGACCACGGCAAGACCACGCTGACCGCGGCCATCACCAAGGTGCTCGCCGAGGCCGACCCGACCGCAACCACGTTCAGCTCGTTCGAGCGGATCGACCGGGCGCCGGAGGAGATCAAGCGCGGTATCACCATCAACATCGCGCACGTCGAGTACGAGACGCCGACGCGGCATTACGCGCACGTCGACATGCCGGGCCACGCCGACTACGTGAAGAACATGATCACCGGTGCGGCCCAACTGGACGGCGCGATCCTCGTGGTGTCCGCTGAGGACGGTGCGATGCCGCAGACGCGTGAGCACATCGTGCTGGCACGCCGGATCGGGGTGCCGCACGTGGTCGTCGCGCTGAACAAGGCCGATCTGGTCACCGATCCGGAAATGCTCGACCTGGTCGAGCTGGAGATCCGGGACCTGTTGACCCAGCACGGTTTCGACGGTCAGCGGGTGCCGGTCGTGCCGGTGTCCGGACTCGGCGCGCTCGCCGGAGATCCACAGTGGACGAAGAGTGTGCTGGACCTGCTCGCCGCGATCGACGAGGGGGTGCCGGTGACCGAGCGCGCGCTCGATCTGCCGTTCCTGCTGCCGATCGAGAACGTGCTCACCATCACCGGTCGCGGCACCGTGGTCACCGGTGCGGTGGAGCGCGGCACGCTGCGGGTCGGGGACGCGGTCGACATCGTCGGTCTCGGTCCGACCCGGACCACGGTCTGCACCGGGCTGGAGACGTTCGGCAAGTCGCTGGCCCGCGCCGAGGCCGGGGACAACGCCGCGGTGTTGCTGCGCGGGGTCAAGCGCGACGAGGTGCAGCGCGGTCAGGTGCTCGCCGCGCCGGGCAGCACCCAGCCGCACACGAAGTTCCGCGCCGCGGTATATCTGCTCGCCGAGCACGAGGGCGGCAGGCGCACGCCGATCGCCAGCAACTACCGGCCGCAGTTCTGCTTCCGGACCGGTGACGTGCAGGGCTCGGTGCAGTTGGAAGGCACCCCGCTCGCGCTGCCGGGCGACACCGTGGAGATGACCATCGAGCTCGGCAAGCCGGTGGCCATGCACCAGGGTCTCGGCGTCGCCATCCGGGAAGGCAGCCGGACGGTCGGAGCGGGAACGGTCGAGGTCATCCTCGACTGAGCGTGCTGTGCGGAGGGTCCGCGATGACCCTCCGCACAGTGCTCCTACCTGGGCGGGTGCTGGATGGTCGGACCCTGGATCTGCTGCGGGTTCTGATAGTGGTTGCTGTAGTACATGGAGCCGTCGTCACCGACGACGATGCGCCCGCCCTGCCCGCCGCCTTCCGGGGTGCGGTTCGGTTTGTCCTGACCGGACCACTGCGGTGACTGGTGCACGTCGAACTCGTAGTACTGGCCGGGCCGGTTCGTGGTGCCCGCCGCACCGGGGCTGACCTTGAAGTAGCCGCCGTTGTCCCAGTTGCCGTTGCCGATCTCCGGCAGCTTGTCGTTCGGATTGTTGGTCTGGTTGCCGTAGACGCGGCCACCGTAGGTGTTGTTGTTGGGGTTGACCCGCTGGTTCGGGTCGTACTGGGTCCCGTTCCACACCACCGGGTGCACCTTCTCGCCGACGTCGACCTGACCGGGTTTTCCGTTGGGCGGCACGGTGTGCGTGATGATGCTGCCGTTCTGGCGGTGGTCCTTGATCCACTGCGCCATCTGGTGCGCCTCGGGCGGGACGTTGCTGTTCCCGCTGTTCGACACCTGCGGCGGGGCAGCCGGACGGCGCGCCGGGCCACCGCCCGCGCGCGAGCGCGACGGACCCGACTCGGCGTGCGGGTTCCGGACGTTGCTGGTCGGCGCGTTGATCCCGCGAATGCGGCCGGCGTGGTCGTCGTCGGTCGTGGAGATGTTGTTGCCGGTCCGGTGCAGCAGGTCGGACTGGTTCTGCAACCGCGAGCCCGCCTGGCCGATGGCACCCTGCACCCGGCTGGTCAGCTGCTGGTGCCCGCTCGCCGCCGACGAGCCGACGGCGCCCAGCGACTCGCCCTGCAGTCCGGCGCCGCTCGCCGACGAACCGGTCTGCGAGATCTGGTCAGCGCGCTGACTGGTCCGGTTGGCATGGTCGTGTATCGACGGCGGGTGTGCCTTGAAACCGCGTCCCATCTCAGTGTGCCTCCACGATGATCGTCCCCGGTGGTCAGGTTACCGCCCGGCGTCACCTGATCGGGGGCGGTTCGAACGTCTCGCCGCAGACCCGGTAGTCGGGCGTGCCCTGTTCGGGGTCGACCAGCAGCACGAAGTCGGTCAGCGCGTGCGGCAGCGGTTCCCCGCTGTCCTTGCGGCTGTCCGGCTCGGCGGCCCAGTCGATCCGGTGGATCCGCACCATGTGACGGCCGGTCGGCAGCGGCATGGCGAGCACCCGGTCCAGCAGTTCGGCGCCGATCGACTCCACGCCGCTCAGCCGCAGCTCACCGGTGGAGATGAACAGGTACGGACCGGCCGACGCGTAGCCGTAGCGCGCCTCGCGCGCGGTCAGTTCCGCCTGCTCGCCGACCGTGCCCAGCCGCACCAGCACGGACCAGCCGCCGCCCTGGTCGCCGACGCCGATCGGCACCAGCGCGCCCGCGTCGACGTGCCCGGTCATCTCCTGGGGGTCGAAAACGCGCAGCTCCCACGTGTCGTAGTCGACGATGTCGCTGAACCACGTGGTGTCCCAGAGCGCGAGCATGCCTGCGTCGGTCAACACGAAACCGGACGCTTCCAGCATGGTGACCTCCCGTCGTCGGCTCGACCCCCAACGTACTCGGGGCTTGCGTCTCCAGTGGGTCGAGACGGCAGGCTGGGGCACATGGACGCGTCCTACTCGATCGGCGACCTGGCCCGGCGCACCGGGCTCGCGGTGACCGCCATCCGGTTCTACTCCGACCACGGCATCCTGCCGCCCGCCGGTCGGACCCCCGGCGGCTATCGCCGCTACTCCGAGGCTGATCTGGCCCGGCTGGAACTGGTGCGCACCCTGCGCGACCTGGGCGTCGACCTGCCGACCGTGGCCGACCTGCTGCGCGGTGATGCCGACCTGGCGCAGGTCGCCGCCGAGCAGGCGCAAACGCTTGCCAAGCACATCCGCCTGCTGCGGATCCGGCATTCGGTGCTGTGCGCCGTGGCCGACCACGGCGCGAGTCCCGAGGAGCTGGTGCAGATGTATGCCCGCGAGGTGGTCGAGGAGTTCCTCGACGAGGTGTTCGACCGGCCCGGCTTTGCCGGTATCCGCGCGACGATGACGCCGCAACTGCCCGACGACCCGGAGCCCGCGCAACTGGCCGCCTGGGACGAACTGGCCACGTTGACCCGGGACGAGGACTTCCGCGCGGTCATGCGAGCGCTCGTCGAGGCGCACGATCCGACCGTGCTGCGCCGGGGCCCGATCGCGGCGGTGCGCGACGCCGATCCCGATTCCGTTCACGAACTGGTCACAGTGCTGGGTGTGACCATGCGTGACCTGGAGCTGGCGAACGATCCGCGTCGGCATCGCTACGTCGAGCTGCTTGCCGTCGTCAACGGCTGGGCCCCGCCCGAGCCGCTGCGGCCTGCTTTGGACCGGGCGATCGCCGTGCTGCGCTCTTCTCCAGCTTCTTGACGACCGTCTGCACGAACGCCACCGAATCGGCCTCGCTGAGCGCGAGGCGGCGCAACCGTGCCGAGGCGACCTTGTACGGAGTGACCTCCGCGTCGTCGTAGAGGAACCGGTGCGGCAGGTACGCGAGCGACGCGGCGTCCGGGAAGTGGTAGAGGGTGAACGGGCCGGTCAGGCCCGGGTGCCAGCCGGTGCCGATCGGCACCACCCGTACCTGCGACGACTTGGCGATGCGTTTGAGCTGCTCGACCTGCACGGCAACCCCGCCGACCCGCTGGCGCAGCGCCCATTCGCCGATCAGCGCCATGTACTCGGCGCCAATGGCGGCTCGCCTGCTCAATCGCAGGTCGACCCTGGCCCGCACCTCCGCCCTGGTCAGCGCGTCATCGTCGCCGATCACCTCGGTCGCGTAGGCGGCGGTCTGGAGCAGGTCGGGGATGGTCAGTGGGCTCCACTCGACGATTTCGGCGGCGGTCCGCTCGCACTCCAGCACCCCGTCGAGGTACGACGCCGGGGTCTGCCGCCGCGCTGACGGCAGGTCTCTGGCCAGGTCGAGCAGGTGTTGCTGGCGCTGCTCGGGCAGGCCGATCGCGATGAGCATCGCGGTCAGGTCGGCAGGCGAGGGCACCCGCTTGCCGGTCTCCCACTGGGAGATCGTGGCGTGCGACATGTTCAGCGTCCTGGCCACCTCGCGCACGCCGAAGCCGGCCTCGGTTCTGGCCCGGCGCAGGGCGGAGGCGAGCGTGCGGGCGCGGGGGTTGGCAGCGGTGTCGGCCACGGCTCAACTGTAACCCGCTTGCTGTGACCGGTCACGTGACCATTCGGGCTCGCCACACCGGAAATGCACCCATTCGGTTGATGGTGGATCGATCCCGATGCAAGATCAACAAGAAGATCAACTAATGATCGTTGTTAGGAAAGTTGTTGTGTGTCAACGATGATCATCGTGTCCTTTGTGGAGGATGAAGGCGTTTTTGGGAGTGTCACGCCTTGTGAGGCTGACCACTGGGTGTCGCTTTGCGCGGGACAGTGCAGGTGAACAAGCGGTAAACTTCGTTGCTCGGGCGCGGCCGACGATGATCGAAATGAGTCGATCCGTTGGTATCAAAGGACAGTAGCCATCCAGCCACTGCATGACACCGCGCTCATCCCGCACGGAGGTTGACGATGCGACCCTGCTTGGCTCCGAATGCCGTGGAGGCAGTTGCGTGACCGCGGTAACCGGTATGCCGTCCCTGACTACTGAATTTCCCGACCTGCTCTCGCCAGAGAAGATACAGCCCGTCCTGCGCTCGATCCTGCCCGCGATCGCGCCGCCGCGCGCCCTGTTCATCGGCGAGCCGGCCGCCGCCGAGCGCACCCTGCTCGACGTCCTCAACGACACCGCCCGCAGGCACCCGACCGCGCCCGCGCTCGACGACGACACCACCGTGCTGGACTACCGCACCCTGCTCACCGAGATCGACGCGCTGCGCGCGCGGCTGGCCGCCGCCGGGATCGGCGTCGGTGACCGGGTCGGCATCCGGGTGCCCTCCGGCACCATCGACCTCTACCTGGCGATTCTCGCCACGCTCGCGGTCGGCGCCGCCTACGTGCCGGTCGACGCGGACGACCCGGAGGAACGCGCCGAGCTGGTGTTCGGCGAGGCGGGCGTGTGCGCGTGGCTGGGCGCGAACCGTGCACTGCACCTGACCGGCGAACCACACGGCACCCCGGGCAGGCCCGGCCCCGACGACGACGCGTGGATCATTTTCACGTCCGGTTCGACCGGCAAGCCCAAGGGCGTCGCGGTGACGCACCGCTCCGCTGCCGCGTTCGTGGACGCCGAAGCGGGCATGTTCCTGCGGGACGAGCCGATCGGTCCCGGCGACCGCGTGCTGGCAGGCTTGTCCGTCGCGTTCGACGCCTCCTGCGAGGAGATGTGGCTGGCCTGGCGGCACGGCGCCTGCCTGGTGCCCTCGCCGCGCTCGCTGGTGCGCACCGGCCTGGACCTGGGCCCGTGGCTGGTCCGCCGGGAGATCACCATCGTCTCGACCGTGCCGACGCTGGCCGCGCTCTGGCCGATCGAGGCACTGGACGAGGTGCGGCTGCTGATCTTCGGCGGCGAAGCCTGCCCGCCCGAACTGGCCGAACGGCTAGCGGTCGAGGGCCGCGAGGTGTGGAACACCTACGGCCCGACCGAGGCCACCGTGGTCGCCTGCGCGTCCCCGCTGACCGGCGAGGGCCCGGTGCGCATCGGCCTGCCGCTGGCCGGCTGGGACCTGGCGGTCGTGGACAAGGCTGGTCAGCCGGTCGCCATGGGCGAGGTCGGCGAGCTGGTCATCGGCGGCGTCGGCCTGGCCCGCTACCTGGACGTGGCCAAGGACGTGGAGAAGTACGTGCCGCTGCCCGCCCTGGGCTGGCACCGCGCCTACTTCAGCGGCGACCTGGTCCGCGCCGAGGCCGATGGCCTGCTGTTCATGGGGCGCGGCGACGAGCAGATCAAGCTCGGCGGGCGCCGGATCGAACTGGGCGAGGTCGACGCCGCGCTCCAGGCGCTGCCGAACGTCGCGGGCGCGGCTGCCGCCGTGCGCACCGCGAAGGCGGGCAACCAGATCCTGGTCGGGTACGTGCTGCCCGCCGCCGGTGCCGAGTTCGACGCGTCCGGCGCGCTGGCGATCTTGCGCGAGCAGTTGCCCGCCGCGCTGGTGCCGCTGCTGGCCACCATCGACGACCTGCCCACCCGCACCTCCGGCAAGGTCGACCGCAACGCGCTGCCCTGGCCGCTGCCGCTGGCCGGTCCGGACCTCCCGAGCGACGAGCTGACCGGCACCGCCAAGTGGCTGGCCGAACAGTGGAGCGACATTCTCGGCAGTCCGGTGACGCGGCTGGACGAGGACTTCTTCGCTATCGGCGGTGGCAGCCTCGCCGCCGCGCAGCTGGTGTCGCTGATCCGCGAACGCTTCCCCGCGATCGCCGTCGCCGACCTCTACACACGTCCGACGCTCGGCGAGCTCGCCGCCAAACTCGACGAGCTGGCGGTCGCCGAGACCGAGCTGCGGGTGATCGTGCCGACGCCGAAGTCGGCCGGGCTGATCCAGTCGCTGGTGATGGTGCTGCTCTACACACTGGTCGGGCTGCGCTGGCTGGTCGCGTTGGCCACCGCGAACGACCTGCTCGGCCTGACCGGGGTCTTCCCGTGGGCGCCGACCGTGCCGTGGTGGTCGATCGCGGTCGGCTGGGTGCTGCTGATCAGCCCGTTCGGCCGGATGGGCCTGTCCGCGGTCGGCGCGCGGATGTTGTTGCGTGGCTTGAAGCCCGGCGCCTATCCGCGTGGTTGCGGTGTGCACCTGCGGTTGTGGGCGGCTGAGCGGATGGCCGACCTGCTCGGCGTCGGCAACCTGTCCGGCGCGCCGTGGATCACCTACTACGCACGGTTGCTCGGCGCCAAGATCGGCCAGGGCGTCGACCTGCATTCGCTGCCGCCGGTGACCGGCATGCTCAAGCTGGGCAAGGGCGCCGCCGTCGAACCCGAGGTCGACCTGGCCGGGTGGTGGCTGGACGGCGACACCGTGCATGTCGGCAAGATCAGGATCGGCGCGGGCGCGCGGATCGGCTCGCGCAGCACGTTGTTCCCCGGTGCGCGGATCGGCAAGCGCGCGGAGATCGGCGCCGGTTCCGGTGTGGTCGGTGCCGTCCCCGCCGGTCAGCACTGGGCCGGTTCGCCCGCCGCGAAGATCGGCAAGGCGTCCTCACCTTTTGCCGGTCGCGCGCCGCGCTCGCGTCGCTGGGTACTGATCTACGTCCTCAGCTCGCTGGTGCTCGGCCTGGTGCCGATGCTCGGGATGCTGCCGGGCCTGGCCATCCTCGGTGCCTTCGTTTCCGGCACGACCTCGCTGAGTGCGGCCATCCCCGCCGCGCTGGCCGGGGTGCCGCTGGCCACGGTGGCCACGCTGGTCAGCTACGCGTTGCTGATCGGGAGCAGCGTCCGGCTGCTCGGCGTCGGCATCAAGGCGGGCAACTTCGCCGTGCACAGCCGGATCGGCTGGCAGGTGTGGGCGACCGAACGACTGATGGACCTGGCCAGGATCGTGCTGTTCCCGATGTACGCCAGCCTGTTCACGCCGGTGTGGCTGCGCCTGCTCGGCGCGAAAGTCGGTCGCCGCACCGAGGTGTCGACCGTCCTCGCGCTGCCCAAGATGACCACCGTCGCGGACGGCGCGTTCCTGGCCGACGACACCATGATCGCCTCCTACGAGCTCGGCGGCGGCTGGCTGCGCGTCGGCGCGGCCAAGGTCGGCGCGCGCGCCTTCCTCGGCAACTCGGGGATGACCGCCGCCGGTCGCAAGATCCCGGCCGGTGGCCTGGTCGGTGTGCTGTCGGCGACGCCGAAGAAGGCCAAGGCGGGTTCGTCCTGGCTGGGCATGCCGCCCATGCAGTTGCGCCGCACCGCCGAGGTCAGCGACTCCAGCCGCACCTTCGACCCGTCCAAGCGCCTGGTCTTCGCGCGTGCGCTGGTCGAGATCTGCCGGGTGATCCCGGTGATGTGCACGGCCGCGCTCGCGGTGCTCGTGTTCGCCGGGTTCGACGCGCTGACCGGCGCGGCGGGCTGGTGGGTCGCCGCGCTCGCCGGTGGGGTCGTGCTGTTCGTCGCCGGTCTCGTCGCGGCCGCGGTCACCAGCGTCGCCAAGTGGACGCTGGTCGGCAAGTTCACCCGCGTCGAGCATCCGTTGTGGAGCTCGTTCGTGTGGCGCAACGAGCTCGCCGACACGTTCGTGGAAACACTGGCCGTACCGTGGTTCGCCGGTTCCGTCCCGGGCACTCCGCTGCTGACCGGTTGGCTGCGCACGCTCGGCGCCAGGATCGGCTCGGGCGTCTGGTGCGACACCTACTGGCTGCCCGAGGCTGACCTGGTCGAACTCGGCACCGGGGCAAGTGTCAACCGAGGCTGTGTCTTGCAAACGCACCTGTTCCATGATCGGGTGATGAGCATGGATGGGGTCACCTTGGGCGCGGGCGCGACGCTCGGTCCACACGGCATCGTGCTGCCTGGTGCCCGCATCTCCGACCGGGCCACCGTCGGCCCGGCCTCCCTGGTGATGCGCGGCGAATCGGTACCGGCCGACACCCGTTGGCTGGGCAATCCGATCACCGTCTGGGTGCGGTGAGCCGACTCTCGTGACAGGCTTCACCACCCGTCCGACCGCCGGCGCGAGCATGTCGAACGACTCGTACCTGCCCGCGCACGGCAACGGCGACTATCACGTTGCGCACTACGACATCGAACTGGACTATCGGATCAACGCCGACCGGCTCACCGGCCAGGTCCGGATCTCCGCGACCGCGGGTAAGTGGCTGTCGCGGTTCAGCCTGGACTTCGGCGAGTTCAAGATCGGCCGGATCACGGTGGACAACCGGTCGGTGGGCCGGTTCACCCAACGGGCGGGCAAGCTGCACGTCTGGCCTGCCCGGCCGATCCCGGCGGGCACCGAGTTCACCATCGAGGTCCGCTACGTTGGCAACCCGAAGCCGGTGCGCACCCCGTACTGGGGCACGCTCGGCTGGGAGCCGTTGACCGACGGCGCCCTGGTGGCCAGCCAGCCGATCGGCGCGCCGTCCTGGTTCCCGTGCGACGACCGGCCGGACGCCAAGGCCGGCTACCGGATCTCGGTGACCACCGGGTCGCGGTACGCGGTGCTGGCCAACGGCAGGCTGGTCTCGCGCTATCGCGGCGCGAGCACCACCACCTGGGTCTTCGACGCACCGGAGCCGATGGCGACCTACCTCGCGACTGTCCAAATCGGACACTACGCGTTGCTGGACTTCCCCTCGGATGGGGGCATTCGGCAGCGGGCCGCCGTGCCTGCCTCGGTGATCCCGTTGTTCAACAGGGACTTCGGCCGCCAGCCCAGGATCATGGCCACGTTCGAGCGCCTGTTCGGCCCATACCCGTTCGACGAGTACGCGGTTGTGGTGACCGACGACGAACTGGAGATCCCGGTCGAGGCACAGGGCCTGTCGATCTTCGGGCTGAACCACCTGGACGGCAAACGCACCTCGGAGCGCCTGGTCGCGCACGAACTCGCCCACCAGTGGTTCGGCAACAGCCTGACCATCGCGGACTGGCGGCACATCTGGCTCAACGAGGGCTTCGCCAACTACTCGGAATGGCTGTGGTCGCAGGAAAGCGGCGGCGACTCGGCCGACGTGCAGGCCGCGCGCTGCTGGCGCCGGGTGGCGGCCATGCCGCAGGACCTGATCCTGGCCGACCCCGGCGTGGCACGGATCTTCGACGACCGGGTCTACCAGCGCGGCGCGCTGACCGTGCACGCGTTGCGCCGCGCCATCGGTGACGAGGAGTTCTTCGCGCTGCTGCGCGACTGGACGACCAAGTACCAGCACGGCACGGTGCGCACCGAGGACTTCATCGCGCTCGCCGAGCGGCACGCCGGTCGTCCGCTGGCGGAGTTCTTCCACCGCTGGCTGTTCAGGCCCGCGCTACCGCCCGCGACCGAACTCACCGCGCCCCACTGACCGTTGCTACGTCCACAGCGCGTCGAGCGGCAGCACCACAGTGCCATCTTCGTGGGTGTAGGTGAAGCTGCCCGTGTAGAGGATGATCGCGGCTGCCAGGCGAGAGCCGAGCCTGCCGCGTAGCGTTCGGATACCGCGAAGATCTTCACCGTGCACGCGAGTGCCCGCCTTGACCTCGAACGCGATCACCGCACCGTCGTCGCGCTCCAGGACCAGATCGACCTCGTTGGCGGCGGTAGTGCGAAAGTGTCCTACCGAGACAGGCGCGTCCCACCAGCTGACCTGTTTGAGAATTTCGCCCACGGCAAATGACTCCAGCAGATGTCCGTACTCGGTCAGGACAGCCGGATCACCTTGGGCGATCTTGTCCGAGGTCAAACCGAGCAGCCACGCCATCACACCTGCGTCGACAACGTGAACCTTGGGCTGGCGCGACACCCGCGATCCCAACGTCGTTCCCCACGCTGGCAGGCGGTGTACCAGGAACACCGCCTGCCAGCAGGAGGATGTAGTTCTCCGCTGTGCTTTTCTCCATCCCGACCGCGTTGGCAACGGCCGCGATGTTCAGTATCTGCGCGGACCTGGCGGCCAACTGGTTCAACAGCCGAGGAAGCATTTCCCGCTGACGCACCCGACTGAGCTCGATGACATCGCGCTCGATGACCAGATCGAGATAGTTGCGGAACCAGCGAGAACGCGACGGTCCAGGCGGTCGACGCAGCGCGACAGGCATACCGCCCGACGTGATGCGGCGTGCGTATTCGTCACGAGTCGTCCGCGACTGCTCGGCGGTACTAGGCAGGGGCGCACCGTCGAGCAACCGATGCACGAGCGGCTGTGGGGAGTTCCCGTCTATCTCCAGTTGAGCCAACGGCAGCACATCGAGAATATCGACGCGGCCGGTGAGCGATTGGCCGGCTTGTGG
Source organism: Pseudonocardiaceae bacterium (assembly GCA_036494465.1). Lineage (GTDB taxonomy): Bacteria > Actinomycetota > Actinomycetes > Mycobacteriales > Pseudonocardiaceae > CAJCJE01. Next base: position 42,095 of record DASXOJ010000083.1, on the reverse strand, counting down.
CAGCGTTGAGTATCGAGTCGAACCTGCCAGGACGTACCGGCCAGGGCGAAGATCGCGGTTCAGCTCGGTCTTGATCGCGTCCAGGATCTCAGGCACGTGCTGGTATTCGTCGATCAGCACCGTTCCGGGCCCGGCCACGAAGCGCCCAGGGTCATTCCGAACGGCTGACCGGGTAACCGGATCATCACAGTCGATCACCGTCGTGCCGAGCTTGTCCGCGAGGGAACCCAGCAAGGTGCTCTTGCCGACGGTTCGAGGGCCGTTGAGAACGACGGTCGGCTCTTCCGTGATGCGCTCGGCGAGCACGTCGGTCAGTCGGCGCCCAGCCAGGCCGGTCAGCTCTCCATCCACCGGAACATCTGTCATCAGATCCGTCTTCGCGCCATTTTACTTCCGCGTTTGCAGCGATTGTTTTCCGCGTCTGCATGGTTTGGTTTCCGCATCTGCATGTACCCAAAAAGGATGTAAAGTAGTATTCGGGCGTGGGTTGCCGAGGTGACTTGCGGTGGCGGGGGCTCTGACCCGACCACTCTCGCGAGGTCCTGGCGATCGGTCACTTGCCAGGGGGCCTCGCCCCGGCACCGGGGCCGCCGGTGCCCAGGATCGGCGACTGACTCTGACTGCCTGCCGTGTTGCGGGCGTTGTTCAGCGCCTGACACGCGGGCGTGCCGTCCATCGGCACGACGGTCCAGAAGACCATCGGTTTTCCGTTCGGACCGAGCTGCCCGTACAGCACGCCCATCGCGCCCGGTGGGATCTCCTTCGGGTCGACCACCACTGTGTCCGTTGTGGATGGTGGGAACTCCGGGACGTCGAAACTCAGCTGGCAACTGATGGCGTTGGCAGCGCCGAGCGGGTGCAGCGCGGCCGCGGCCTGGTTGAGCGCGTCCAGCTGGTTCACGGTCAGGGTGATCGTGCCGTTCGCGTTCTGGGTGACCGAGTACGCGGGCGCGCCGGTGGTGAACACCAGCAGCAGCGTGGTGACCAGCGCACCGAACGAGGCGAGGCCGCTGGTGAGCCAGACCGGTTTCGCCACCGTGCGCCGCTTGCGTGGCTCGGGCAACTCGGTCGCGTCGAGGGTCGGCCGGTACTCGGCCATCAGGTCGGTGAACAGTTGATCCGCGAACTCACCCATTGTCCTCACCCGTGTTCACGGTCGTGCGGAGTCGATTGCGCACCCGCATCAGGCGCATCCTGGCCGAACCGGCCGAAATTCCGAGTACCGCCGCGCCTTCCTTGGCCGGTAAGCCCGCGAGGTCGACGAGTTCGACCAGGGCGCGGTCGACGTCGCAGAGCCTGCCCAGTTCGGCGATCAGCAGGCGACCGGCGCGCTCCGCGTCGATCCGGCCCAGCAGGTCGCCGATCTGGTCCGGGTCGAGCTCACGGCGGCCGGCCAGGCGTTGTGCCTTGGCGCGCTGCTTGGTCTGGTTCTCCAGGTGTGCCGCGTAGACGTGCCGCGCGATGCCGAACACCCAGGCGCGTGCGGTGCCCCGGCTCGGGTCGTAGCCGGCGAGCGACAGGATCACCTGGACGAACGTGTCCGAGGTGAGGTCGGCGACGGTCTGCGGTTCGGTGCTGCGGCGGGCGAAGAACGCGGTCACCGCGTCCACCTGCGCGCGGTAGAGCTCGGCGAATTCGGCGGCCGCGTCACGGCTCATCGGCGAGCGTCTCGGCACCGGATCCGCGGACGCGCGGGCCGTCGTCTGGGTCACGCTTACAGATTGCGGACTTACCGGGCTCGTGTCACAGAAAACTTTCGAGGCGAGCCCCCAGCCACGAGGCGGGGCGACCGGGGGCTCGCGTCCGGCCGTCGGGGGGCGCCAGCCGGACGGGTGAAACCATATCTTGTTCTGGCCCAGTTGTGATCTTTGGGGCCCACTCTTAGTAGAATCTCCAGCTAGCCAAGGCCCTGATCGGATGAGTTGTCGTCGCTGGTCAGTACTTTGCGTGAAGTCGTAAGCAGACAAAATGCCTGGTTAACCGCTACAAACCGGGCGTAGTCGCGCGCGTGCTGACCGAACGTGTCGATCATTAATCTTGACCAAATTTTCCGTACCAGTTGGATTACTGGTCCGGATCGGGCAGCTTCAGGCGCATCTGCGGGTCGGCGGCGAACGCGAAACCGAGCTCGGTGTAGAGCGGCTCGCCGTCCGACGACGCGTTCAGCATCACCGACAGCACTCCGCGCGCGCCGAACCAGCCCAGCAACTCGCGCATGCACGCCCTCGAATAGCCGCGCCTGCGATAGCCCGGATCGGTCGCCACGCTCAGCACGTAACCGGTTTCACCGCGCGGGTTGTGCGGCGACGGCAAGCGGGTGTCGATCACGCCGATCGCGCACGACACCAGCCGGGCCGGCGCATCGGGCGCGTCCACCACGAACGCGGCTGTCTCGCCGTCCGTCTCTGGCAGACGCTTGCGCAGCGCGGCAACCGCATCCTGCTGCCACTGCGCGGGTTCCGGGTGGGCACCGTCCATCCCGGCGAACAGGATTTCCCGGAGTCTGGTCAGTTCAACGGCATCGTCGGCAACGGCCCTGCGTACCTCGATCACTCTTGGACGATAGATGTCCGCAGCGCGGCGAACAACGAGTATTCAGTGCCTGCCGCGCGGATACCGGATCTTCGCGTTGCCCATGCCCACCTTCGCCGTCACGTGCAACACCGGCCTGCTTGGGTCAGGCACCTCGTTCGCCTTGTTGATCACGTTGCCCATGCCCGTGCTGACCTGCTCCATCACCACCGCCCAGCCGCGCGGCACGATCACAACGACGTTGCCGGAGCCGCACTGGATGCGCAGGTCGATGTCGTGCACGGTCACGTTGGCCTCGGTGAAGTCGACGGTGACGTTGCCCATCGTGCACTCGGCCACGATCGAGCGCGGCACCGTCCACGCGCCGGTCTGCTTGATGGTGCCGGTGCGGGTGCGCAGTTCCAGCGGCTTGGCGCTGGGCACCGCGACCGCGTTCTGCGCCTGGCCGATGCCGGGCAGGTCGAGCAGCACGCCGTTCAGTTCGGCGCGGACCTTCGCCGCCAGCGCGATGTCCGTGCGCTCGGTGAACTCGTCGAGGTTCAGCAGACCCTGCGCGACGGCCTTCTGCAACAGGCCGACCACGTGCTCGCGCTCCGCGTCCGAGACGCGCATGTTCCTGGCCGCCATCTGCTGCGCGGGCAGGGACGGTTGGACCGGTTCAAGAGTCACCAGAACACGGTATCGGCTCGGCCGCGCGGATGGGGCGGGTTTCTCTCAGTCAGTAAACTATTTGTGATGGTCGTTGCGGAGGATGCCGTAGACGACGCCGTCCCGCCAGGCACCGTCGCGCCAGGCTACTTGCCGGAGCACGCCTTCCCGGGTGAAACCGGCCTTCTCCAACGCGCGCTGCTCGGCGATGTTCTCCAGTTCGGTGTCCGCCTCGATCCGGTGCGCGAGCGTGTGCGCGAACAAGTAGTCGACCAGCAGCCGCTGCGCGATCGTGCCGTAACCCTTGCCGCGCGCGGACGGCACCAGCCCGATGCCCATCACCCAGTACCAGGACTCGCGGAGGTCCTGCTTGCGGGTGAAGGACACGAAGCCGATCCGCTCCTCCCCGCGCACCACCATGAGCGCGGTGCGATCGGGATCGAGCAGGCCGTTCTCGGCCCAGCGTTTGCGGTGATCACCGGGCAGCGGGTAGCCGAACCAGGCGAACTCGCCGCCTGCCGGGGTCTGCGCCAGGTTCTCGATGATCGCCAGATCCGCTTCGCCGACCGGTCGCAGTTCGATCTCGTCGCTCATCCACCGATCATGCCGAATCTGACATCAGCGTGCGATCAAATCAACGGGCTGGCCGTCCTTGGGATAGGGGAGCGCGGTGTAGTCCAGCGGGGTCCGGTACCCGCTGGGCACCGCCCAGTCGAACCGCAACAACAGTTGGTGCAGCACGGATTTGATCTCGATCGCCGAGAAGTACATGCCGAGACACTTGTGCACGCCGCCGCCGAAGGGCTCCCACGCGAAGCGGTGCACCTTGTCCTCGCCCCGCGTGAACCGCTCGGGGTCGAACGTTTCCGGGTCGGGCCAGTACTCGGACATGTGGTGGGTGAAGTGGGTGGACACCGTGATCATGGTGCCCGCAGGCAGGAAGTGGCCGAGCACCTCGGTGTCCTTGACGGTCTTGCGGGCCAGGCTCGGCACCGGCGCGACCAGTCGCTGCGCCTCCTTCATCACCAGGTCCAACGAGGTCAGCTCGGCGAGTTGCGCGTGCGTCGGATGGTTCGTGCCGAGTGCGAGCGATTCGGCGCGGCAGCGCTGCTGCCAGTCCTGGTGCTGGCCGAGCAGGCCCATGATGGTCGAGACGGTGATGGTCGAGGTGTCGTGCGCGGCCATCAACAGGAAGATCATCTGGTTGACGATGTCCGCGTCGGACAGGCGCTCGCCGTCCTCGGATTCGATGTGGCACAAGGCGGTGAACAGGTCGTCGCCATCGCCCGCCCGCCGGATCGGCAGGTATTCGCGCAGGTACTGCTCCAGCAGCGCCCGCCCGCGCAGTCCGCGCCGCCAGCGCCCGCCGGGCACGGGATAGCGCACGAACGAGGTGCCCGCCTGCACGCAGGCGATGAACGCCTTGTTGATCCTGGGCATCCTGGCCAGGTCGGCGTCGTTGGCGCCGCCCATGAAGATCCTGGTGGCCAGGTCCAGGGTGAGTTTCTTGGCGGCCGGGTAGACCAGGAAGGACGGGTCTGGGCGCCAGTTCGCGATGCCTGCCTCGATCGCCGGTTGCAGCGCGTGCGCGTAGGTGGCCAGCCGCGCGTTGGTGAACGCCTGCTGCATGATCCGCCGGTGCGAGAGGTGCTCGGCACCGTCCATCAGCATCAGGCCCCGGTCGAAGAACGGACCGATGTAGAAACCCCAGCCGGGACCGTTGGCGAACGCCTTGTCCTTGTTGGTCAACGCGACGGCGCACGCCTCCGGCCCGAGCAGGATGACGGTGACGTTGCCGAACGCACCGCTCCAGGACACCGGGCCGTAGCGGTCGTAGCGCTCGCGCATGGAGCCGAGCGGGTCGCGGATCGAGCTGATCGTGTAGCCGATCCAGGGCAGGCCGTAGTCGCCGGGGATCGTGCGGAGTTCGCTGGTCGTGGGAGCGGGCGCCAACGTTCGACTCATGGGAGCCTCCGAAATTGACATAGAGCCCTGTCAACTTCTGTTCCACGGTAATCCGACAGCGCGGTCTGTCAAGATGTCGGGCGTGGGTTCACCTACTCGTCCCTATCGCGGGATCAGCGCGACCGAGCGCACCGCCCGGCGCCGCGCCGAACTGATGGCGGCCGCGTTCGACCTGGTCGGCACCGCAGGCTGGGAACAGGCCACGATGACCGCGATCTGTGCGCGCGCCAAGCTCACCGAGCGCTACTTCTACGAGAGTTTCGCCAGTCGCGACGAACTGCTGCTCGCGGTGTTCGACGAACTCGCCGAGCGCATGCGCGGGGCCGTGGTCGACGCGCTGGCGAGTGCCCCGCCCGACCCGGAGGGCACCGCCCGCGCGGCCATCACCGTGTTCGTCGACCTGCTCACCGAGGACCCGCGCATCGGCAGGGTCGCCATCGTGGAATCCGCCGCGACCGGCAGCCTGCGGCGGCGCCGCCACCAGATCCTCGGCGAGTTCGCCGACCTGATCGTGGCGCGCTCACAGGTGGTGTTCGGCGCGGACGCGCTGCCCGGCCCGCGCGACCGGCTCAACGCGCTGCTGTTCACCGGGGGCCTCGCGGAGGTGCTCACCGCCTGGCTGGCCGGTGAGGTGACCGCGAGCAAGACCGACATCATCGAAACCGCGGTGAACCAGTTCGTGCGCACCGCGCACAAGTAGTCCCGAGTGGACGGTCAGAGCCAGCCGAGCCGGTCGCCGAGGGCGGTACCCATCCTGGCCACGGTCGCGTCCGAGGACGCCCGGCCGACCACGCGGTCCAGTACCGACGCCCATTCCAGGATGATCGTCGCCACCGTCTCGGCTTCCAGCTCGTGCTCGCTGTCGTAGGAGGTTCTGGACATCGCGTGGCGCACCGCCGCGGGTTCCATACCGGGCAGCAGGCCCTCGACGACCTCGTTGTCCTGCTCGTCGCCTCGGTGCCCGGCGATCATGTGCCCGATCTCGTGCAGCACGATGTGGTCCTGATGCGACTTGCTGGTGTGCTGTTGATACATGATGTAGTCCGCAGCCTCGGTCGCGATCCACACGCCGAACGGGCCCGGTACCGGTATGGGGTGTTCGACCAGTCGAATCGGCCTGCCGCGCCGTTCCCCGAGTTTGCGGCACAGTTCGGTGACCTCCAACGGTGGACGGATGTCCAGCTCGTTGAGCAGACGGCGGCATCGCCTGCGTAGCTCCCGTTCCCGCACTCGCCACCTCGTTCGTCGGCTTGGCTTCTCAGCGTAGCGGGCCGGCGCGGTTTCAGTGTCGACTTGATTGGGCGCGAAGGAGCACTGGTTGCGTTGCGCGGTCGGTCGATCGCGCTGTGTCGAGTCCTCAGTAGACTATTGCCCGATCGGCACCCAGTTGCCGTGAAACCCGTTCGGTACCCGATTCGGCAGGTGGATGGCGGCGACCGTGTCCAACGTGCCCGCGTCCAGCATGGTGAGATCGCTGCGGCCGGATTCCGGGTAGTACACGAAACCCATCAGCACCCCGTCGTCCTCGGCCGCGTCCGGGCCGTTCGGCACGAAAACCATTTCACCGGGCGACGTGTTCGGGCCGAACGAGCGCCGAGTGGTCCGGCCGGTGACCAGATCGTGTTTGACGATCGCCTCGGTCGTCCCCGGCCGATCTCCCCTGCCGCGCGCCTCGACCGCGTAGCCATACCGGTGGCGCAGCCCGACCAGGCGCTCATCCACCCGGGGAAATTCCTGCGGCCGGTCGTCAAGCCGGTCCTCCAACACCTTGCCCGCGCTCAGATCCACCCGCCACCGGTCCAGTGTGATCGGGCTTTCGAACGGGCCGTTGGCGTCCGTGTCGAAGGTGCGCTCGTGCCGGACCACGTCGAGCACGATCGAATCGCCGTCGTCGTAGGCGTTGAGCGGGTGGTAGACGTAGCAGGGCGCGATGTCGAACCAGCGCACCTCCGCGTTGCCGCCCTCGCGCGGCATCACGCCGATCCGGGCCGGATACTTCGGGTCCCAGTGATACGGCATCGGACCGTTGCCGCGCACGGTCGCACCGGCTCGCGCGGTCAGCGGATCGGGCGCCTTCACCTTGCCCATCAACGAACTCAGCACCAACCCGACCGGCGCACGCAGCGGCGCGGGCACGTAGGCGCGCACGATCGGCCTGGTGTCGAGGGTGACCGGGAGGTCGTAGAAGATCACGTGCCGCTCGGTCAGCGAGAAGTCGTGCATCATCGGGCTGCCGGTGACATCGATCTCGACCGTGCGCTTCGCGCGCCCGTCCGGTCCGATCACCGAGTACTGCACCCGCTTGCCACGTCCCCAGAAGTACGACACCGCGTGCAGGTCACCGGTTCGCGGATCGCGTTTGGGGTGTGCGGTGTAGCCGCCGGTGATGGTGCCGTCGAAGTCGCACTGGCCGACCGTGTCGAGCTCCTCGGACAGCTCGTAGTTGACAATGCCGCTCTCCACCAGGGCGAGCGTCTTGCCTGCGTGGCCGATGACGTTGGTGTTCGGGCCGGTGTCCGCCCAGCCTGCGGACTGCTTGCGCGGCACCGGTTTCTCGCCCATCGCCAGCGCGACCGGCGCGGAGCGCACCCAGCGGTTGCGGTACCACTCGGCCTTGCCGTCGCGGATCCGCACGCCGTGCACCATCGCGTCGCCGGTGAACCAGTGGTACGCGTCCGGGTCGACCTCCTGCGCCGGGTTGGGGCCGTTGCGCAGGTAGCGGCCGTCCAGGTGCTCGGGGATGTGCCCGGTGACGTCCAGTTCGGTGATGGTGTGCTCGCGCTCCAACGGGGCGAAGTTGCCCTGGAGATACGGGTTGCCCATGGCGATCCTCTCAGAGGCATAACGCTGTTATGGGCAAAAAATAACAGGGTTATGGCAGGATGGCAACCATGCCCGCCAAAGCGCCATCGGACACGAGGAGCCGCGTACTCGACGCGGCCATGCGACTGCTCGACACGGACGGGCCGGACGCGCTGCAGGTGCGCAGGGTCGCCGCCGAGGTGGGCAGCTCGACGATGGCGGTCTACACGCACTTCGGCAGCATGATCGACCTGCGCACCGCGGTCGTCGTGGAAGGTCTGCACCGCTTCGCGACCGCGCTGGAGGCTGCCGGGCACACCGACGACCCCGTCGCCGACCTGTTCGGGCAGGGCGTCGCCTACCGCCGCTTCGCCCTGGACAACCCGCACCTGTACCGGATGATGTTCGGCGTTTCCACGCCCAGCAGCGACCAGGAGAACTTCCGCGACCTCACCGTCACCGGCTCGCCGAGTGCCCTGCCGGAGGGCGCCGAGGCGTTCGCCATCCTGGCCAGGCTGACCGAACGCGCCGCGGCCGCGCACCGGATCTCGGTGCCGGACACGGTCGCGTTCGCCGCCCAGGTGTGGAGCGCGATCCACGGTTACGTGCTGCTGGAGATGGCTGGCTACTTCGGCGATGCGGGCAACGGCCTGATCGAGGTGCTCGCGCCGCTGACCATCGCGCTGCTGATCGGCGCGGGCGACGAGCGCGAACGGGTCGAGTCGTCGTTCCAGACCGCGCTGAGCAAGCTCAGCTCACCCTGAAATTGCCCATCATGGCCATGTCCTCGTGTTCGAGGTTGTGGCAGTGGAACACGAACCGGCCGGGGTGGTCGTCGAATCGCGCGATGATCGTGGCCTCTTCTGCGGGCCGCAGGTCGATCACGTCCTTCCAGCCCCTGTCGTATTCGCCCGGTCCTTTCAACCCGCGCGAGAGCACCTGGAAGTGCACCAGGTGCAGGTGGATCGGGTGCGCGAAGTCGGCGACCAGCCGCCACACCTCGGTGCTGCCGAGTTTCGGCGCGGCCGCGATGTTCGTCGGCGAGTACGGCTGACCGTTGATGTACCAGCCCGACTGGTCGCCAGCGTCGGCGAAGTGGAAGTCGCGGGTGACGTCGGCGTGCGCGGGGTCGAGTGGGGTGATCGTGCTCAAGGTGTCCGGGATGCGACTCGGGTCGCCGGTCGCCGAACCGACCAGGAACTTCATCACCACGCCGGTCGATCCGCTGCCGAACCCGTTGGCCAGCACCACTTCCGTGCCCGGCGGGTACCTGCCGAAGTCCACGATCACGTCGAACCGTTCGGCGGGCGCCATCTCGATGGCCTCGTGCGGCACCGGCGCGGTGAGCAGGCCACCGTCCGAGCCGATCTGGGTGAAGGCGTTGCCGCCGGGCGGGGGCGGGTCGAGGGTCAACTGGTAGCGGCGCGCATTGGACGCGTTGAGCAGCCGCAACCGGTAACGGGCCCGGTCCACGTTCGCCACCGGCCACGGTCGCCCGTTCACCAGGATCACGTCCGCGAGCACGCCGCCCGTGTACTGCTGTTCGACGCCGGGCAGCATCAGCAGGCTCGGGTCCTTGCTCGGGTAGCGCAGCGATCCGTCGGCGTTGAACGCGCGGTCCGCTATCAACAGCGGCAGTTCGCGGGCACCACGCGGCAGCGGCAACGCGTTCTCCTCGGCGTCCCGGATGAGGTGGAAACCGGCCAGGCCGCGCCATACGCTCGCGCCGGTGAACGCCATCCGGTGATCGTGGTACCAGAGCGCGGTTGCCCGCTGCGCCAACGGAAACGTGTAGGTGCGCTCGCCGGTGGTGATCTTCGCCAGCGGATCCGGCGCCATACCTGGCATGTCGGGCATCACCGGGTTGAATCCGTTGCCGGGCAGGATGAAATCGGTCGGGTAACCGTCGCTGTCCTCGGGTGTGTGCCCACCGTGCAGGTGCACAACGACCGGCACCGGGAGTTGGTTGGTGTGGTGCACGATCGCCGGTCTGCCGCTGGTGGATTCGATCGTCGGGCCGGGGAAGATCCCGTTGTAGCCCCAGATCGTGGTGCGCAGGCCGGGCAGGATCTCCACCGACGCCGCCCGCTGGGTGATCTCGTAGTGGTCGCCGTCGGCGTCCGAGCGGGTCGGCCGGAGCACCGGCGGCAGCGTGAGCGGCACGGTGAAGGGGCGGGGGAGGGGCAACTGGCTGGTCAGCGCGACCCCGGTGGACGCGGCGCCTGCGATGCCGGACAGCAGCGGCACGCCCACCCCGGCCGCCGCGCCTGCGCCAGCGACCAGTCCGATGAATCCGCGCCTGCTCAACGGGCTCATCGCGCGACCTCGATGTCGGCGGGGCGCTTGCGCCAGGCCCAGAACAGCAGCAGCACCGCCAGCACGATGATCGACACGCCGAGCGGGATGTGGATCTCCAGCAGGCGCAGGAAGCCCAGCACGATCTGCAACGCGATCAGGCCGAACAGGCCGAACGTCGCCGCGATCGGCCACCACGGCCCCTTGCCCGGCCAGCGGATCGCGATCGCGGCGATGCCCGCGGCGAGCACGGCGATGCCCGCGTAGGTGGCGTTCTCGCGGTGGGTGGCCAGCGACGGGTAGCTGCCGCCGAGGAACTGTCCGGCGAACACCGACTGGTTGAACAGCAGCACGGCGGCGACGGACAGCGTGATCCGGTAGGGCCAGTAGTGCCAGGTCATTGATCCCCCTAGTACGGCGGTTCCAGAAGAGATAATCTCAAATGAGAGTATCTGAGATGACACTATACTGACGAGATGGGCGAGGACGGCCGGGACTACGAAATCGGTGTCTTGTTGCGCAAGGCGCACCGCAAGGCGGCCGAGGCGTTCAACGACGCCCTGAAACCGCTGGACATCCAGGGTAAGCACTTCGGCGTGCTGCTGCTGTTGCGCAGGCTCGGCCCGCTCAGTCAGCGCCAGTTGATCGACCACCTGGGCAGCGACAAGTCCGCGATGGTCCGCTCGATCGACGACCTGGAAGCGCGCGACCTGTGCGTGCGCAGGCCCGACGAGCACGACCGCCGCGCACACGCGGTCGCGCTGACCCCGCACGGCGAAGAGGTCTTCGTCCGCGCCGAACGCGACGCGCGCGCGGTCGGCCGCGAACTGCTGGCCGGTTTCGACCCGGCCGAACGAGCTCAGCTCACGAAACTGCTGGCCCGGTTCATCGAGGACTAGTCAGACAGTGACACTTCGAGCGTGACGAAGGTTTCGCAGGTGGTAAGGCGACGGGGGCGCGGTGTGAAGCTCGACCGGGGACGGCTGGCCGTCAGCGCCGTTTTCATGCTGAACGGGGCGGTCGCCGGGACGTTGGCCGCACGGCTACCGGCGCTGTCCGATCATCTCCGGCTCTCGACCGCATCGCTCGGACTCGCGCTGACGATGCAGGCCGTCGGTGCCATCGCCGTCATGCCCTTCGCGGGCCGGGTTGTCCATCGGCTCGGTGAACGGAACGCCACTCGGGTGTGGATGGCGGTGTGGGGAGTGGTGCTGGCCCTGCCCGCCATCGCCCCGGATCTGCCGGTTCTTCTGGTGGCCTTCCTCGGTGTCGGACTCGCCGCCGGCCTGGCGGACGTGGCGATCAATTCGCAGGCGGTCATGGCGGAAAAGCGGCTCGGCAAGCCGATCATGTCGAGTCTGCACGGGCTCTGGAGCGTCGGCGCGGCCGGCGGATCCGGCATCGGAGCACTCGTCACGTCCCTCGGCATCGGGTTTCAGGCCCATCTGGTCACGGCCGCCGTGGTCCTGGCGGTGCTGGGACCGTTGAGCGCCTCGGCCCTGCCGCCCGACCCGGCGGATGCCATGGGCGGCTCCGGTCAGACCGCCCCGAAACCGCCCCGGTTCTCGCTGCCCACCGGGACCGTGCTGCTGATCGGCCTCGTGGCGTTCGGCGCCGCCTTCGCCGAGGGCTCGTGCACCAACTGGACAGCCATCTATCTCAACCGGGTGGTGCACACCAGCCAGGGCCTTGCCGCCATCGGGTACACGGTCTTCGCCTGCACGATGGCGGTAGCCCGGCTCAGCGGAGATCGGGTTGTCCAGCGGTTCGGCCCGGTTCGCACGGTGCGCGCCGGGGGCCTGGTTGCCGTTGGCGGCGGCATGATCGTCATCATTGCCCGCGCCGCTCCCTTGTCGATTGGGGGATTCGTCCTGCTCGGCCTGGGCATCGCGCTGGTCGTACCGCTGTCGTTCGCCGCCGCCGGGCATCTGGGGCCGCGGCCCGCTCAGGCGATCGCGGGCATGGCGACGGTGTCTTACGGCTCCAGCCTGGTCGCGCCTGGAGCAGTCGGGTCGATCGCCGGGGCGGCTTCCCTGCCGGTGTCGTTCATGCTGGTCACGGCGCTGACGGTCGGCATCCCGGTCGGCGCGCGCCTGATGCGCAGCGCCGAGGTGGCACCGTTCACTCAAAGGTGTTGATCTTGTGCCACTCGTCCGCGAGGACGGCCAGCACGACCGCGTCGTAGTGCACGCCGTTGTGCGCGAAGGACTTGCGTAGCACGCCTTCCTTGGTCATGCCGAGCCGCTGCGCGACGGCGATGCTGCGCGCGTTGTCCGGAATGGTCCACCATTCCACCCTGGTCATCCCGCGCACACCGAACGCCCAGTCCATCAGCCTGCGCGCCGCCAACGTCATCAGGCCCTTGCCCTCGGCGCCCTTGCCCAGCCAGCAGCTGATCTCGCAACCGCCCGACTCCGTGTCGAAGGTGCGGAACAGCACCGATCCGAGCAGTTCCGTGTCGCGCCAGATGCCGAAGATCCGGCCCTCGTCGCGGGACTGCTTGTCCGCGTAGCGCTGCAACCACGCGGTCGCCGACGGTATATCCACAATGGACTCAATCCAGGACAGCCACGGGTCCAGGTGTGCCCGGTTCGCCTCGATGTGCGCGAAGAACACCTCGCCCTGCCACGGTTCCAGGCCACGCAGTTCGATGTCGTCGGTCAGGGTGAGAGCGAGCCACACCGCCTCCGACACCTGTGCCCTGCGGGCGTCGGAGGCGGTGTGGCGGGTGGTCGCCACCCGCGGCTTCGGTGGCCTCACCCTGCGCGCGGTCGCCGCCGAACTCGGCTCGTCGACCGGCCTGCTCACGCACTACTTCCCGCACAAGCGCGCCCTGGTCCAGTACGCGCTCGACGTCGCGGAGGAACGCAACCAGGCGTATCCGCGCAGGCAGGCGGACGCCGAAGGGCGCGTCGCATTGCGTGCCGCGCTGCTCGACGTGCTGCCGCTGACCCCGGAACTGGCGGAGATGAGCCGGGTCTGGGTCAGTTCGTGGGACGCGGGCATCGGTGATCCGGAACTCGGCACACTGCACGGCGCGCGGTACGTGCGCTGGCGCGAGAGGTTGCGCGGGCACATCGAAACGGCCGTCCAGCGGAGACAGCTGGCGGCGGCCGATCCGGCTGATCTCGCGGTGCGCTGCGCCGCGTTCGCCCATGGGCTCGTCGTCCAAGTACTGTTCGATTCGGAACTTTTCCCACCGGAAGTCCAAATCCGGCTCCTCGACCAGTTCCTGTCCAGTTTGGAGTGAACCGCTGATGCCGATCGAGAGCCGCACCACGACCGTCGCGGGCGTGGCCACCAGCCCCAACTACGCGCACGCGGTGACCGTGACCGGCCGGATCGCCTTCGTCGCAGGGCAGATCGCCCTGGACGCGAACGGTGACCTGGTCGGCGCGGGCGACGTGACGGCTCAGGCCGCGCAGGCGCTGGCCAACCTGCACGCGGTCATCCGCGAACTCGGCGCGGACTGGCCGGACGTGGTCAAGTTCGGCTGGTACGTGGTGGACGCGCCGACCGGTGTGCCCGCGGTGCGCGCGGCCATCGAGCAGCAGATCGTGCCGGTGCTCGGCGCGGTCCGACCGGCCAGCACCCTGGTCGGCGTCGCCGGTCTGTTCCGCCCGGACCTGCTGGTCGAGGTGGACGCGACGGTCGCACTGCCCGGCTAACCGGTGGGGTGGGTCAGGAAGGTGCCGGGCGCGGCGCCTGTCACGTCGAGCGGCTGCCAGCCGAGCCGGGCGTAGAACGCCCGCGCCGCCAGGTTTTCCGTGCGGTAGCTGAGGAAACACGACCGCGCCCCGGCCAGCGCGACCGAGGCCAGGAACATGTCGAGCAATGCCCGCCCGTGGCCCGCGCCCCGGTAACCGGCGAGCAGGTTGACGTGCAGGTGCGCAGGGTGCGGCACCAGTTCGGGCCGCAGCCAGTGCTCCGGGTGGAACAGCTTGTGGATGCGCTGGTCCTCGTCGGTCACCGGCGGGCCGGACAACGGCCGGTAGCGCCCGAGCAGCTTCGGCACCCACCGCTGCTGGTAACCGGCCACGAACTCGGCCGTGTTCGCGGTGCCGATCACGTAGCCGACCGCGCGCTCGCCGTTGTCCAGCACGTAGGCGTGTTCTGGTGACAGGTACAGGTATGGGCCCGTGACGTAGTCGGGCACCAGGTCGTCCGAGCTGAACCGGCCCCGGATCCCTTTGCCTGCACCGGACGTCTCGACACAGATGTCGTAGGCGGCGGCCCGGTCGCTGTCGCGATAGGGCCGGATCTCGACGGTCATGCGTCGAAGCCTAGCGGCGAATCGGACTAACGGATCGAATCCAGCAGTTTCGCGAACGCGGCCGGGTGGCCGAGCTGTGGGAAGTGGCCGCTGTCCGGCAACACGGTCACCCGCACGTCGGGCACGAGCGCGGTGAGCCAGTCGACGTACGCCTGGCTCGGTTCGGCGCCGGTCACGTAGTGGTAGGGGATCCGCTGCCCGGCGACGGTGGTGAGTTCGGATCTGCGCTGCCGGTCGAGGTCGGCGTTCGGGGTTTCCAGCAGCTCCCGCCAGTAGCCGAGCAACTGGTCCTGGCGCGCGACCGCCGATTCGACCAGTCCGCGCGTGTTCGCGGGCAGCAGGTCGATGTGCATGCCGCCGGTCATTTTCGCCCAGAACGTGGCCCAGTCCGGGCCGCGCAGGACGGGTTCGTTCCGGCGCAACAGGTCGGCGAACCCGGCGACCCGCAACGGCTGGTCCACGTTGACCACCGCGCGCACCGGGAAGCGGGCGGCGTGGTGCGTAGCCAGTACGCCGCCGAGGGAATGCCCGACCAGCACCGGATCGGCGAGGCCCGCTTCGGTGATCGCGTCGTGCAGCAACGGCGCGATCTCGGTGAGCAGATAGCTGTCCCGACGCGGCGATTCGCCGTGGCCGGGCAGGTCGAACGCGACCGCGCGACGCGTGGGGTCGAGGCGGCCGAGTTCGGTGAGGGCAGGGCCCCAGGTGGCGCGGTCGTAGGTCAGGCCGTGCACCAGCACGAGCGGTGCCGCCGCGGATCCGGTGCCGTAGCTGTCGGCGGCGAGTTCAGCGAAGTAAGGCATGCTCTGAGGGCGTAACTCGGCGGGAACGATTCGTTCGCTACCGCGCCCGTTCCAGCACGACCATCGGGATGGTCCGGCTGGTGCGGCCCTGGTGGTCATCGGTGCCGTCCAGTTGCGAGGTGAACAGCTGGTAGAGGCGGTCGTGCTCGGCACCGGTCGCGGTGCTCGCCGTCGCGGTGAACTGCTCGGCTCCCACCTCGACGGTGACCTCCGGGTTGGCCACCAGGTTGTGGTACCAGCCGGGGTGGTGGTCGGCGCCCATGTGCGACGCGAAGATCACCAGCCGGTCCGGTGATCCGTCGGTCACGTATGCCAGCGGCGAGAGCCGGGGGTCGCCCGACTTCGCGCCGGTGGTGGTGAGCAGCAGGATCTCCCGGTCGCTGAACATCGCGACCTTGCCGCCGTTCGCCCGGAACTCCTGCGCTATGGCGAGGTTCGCGGTGCGTAACCGGGCATTGTCCATTGCGGACTCCTTAGTTGCCGGTGGCGGCGCGCAGCCTGCGCAGCACCTCGTCCGCACCGATCGCCTGGGTGATCGCGTGCAGATCAGGGCTGCGGGTCGACCCGGTCAACGCGACCCGGACCAGCTGCGACGCCTCGCGGATCGAACCCGGGTAGGCGTCCGGGTTCTTCTTGTACTCCTTGGCGTTCGGCGCGAAACCGAGCTTGGCGGCGAGCTCGCGGATCTGGTTGAACCACTCGCCCGAGTCGGCCAGCTGCTGGTAGTTCGCCACGAAATCGCCGATGAACTCGCTGATCACGTTCGCGGGCAGCTTCAGTTCGGCGAGCCGCTCGTCGTCCGGGCCGGTCACCGGGGTGAACAGCTCCGGGAAGAAGAACCCGTACGCGGGCCGGAAGTCCGACCACTTGCGCAGGTCCTTGCGCGGGTTCTCCACGTTCACCCGCTCCACGTCCAGCGCGCGCAGCGCGAGTTCGCGCTGCGCGTCGAGCACCGGGATCAGGTCCGCGTCGTACTTGCCCGCCCAGTCGTGCATGGCGGCCAGGATCTGCTCGCCGGAGAGAGTGGCGATGTGGTCGGCGCTGATGTCCTCCAGCTTCACCAGGTCGACCAGCGGCCCGGCAACACTCGCCTTGTCCAGGTCGATCGGGGTGCTCAGCGCCTGCGCCAGCGGCATCTCGCCGAGCGCACCGTTGGCCAGGCCGCGCAGGTAGTAGAGCACCGCGTCGGCCGGGTAGCCGGCCTGCAGGTAGAAGTCGACGCTGGCTTCCGGGTCCTTGCGCTTGGACAGCTTGCGCTTGCCGCCGCTGATCTGCTTCATCAACGGCGCGATGTGCGCGTAGGTGACCTGCTCGAACCCGAGCGCGGTGAACAGTTGCAGGTGCAGCGGCACCGAGGAGAGCCATTCCTCGGACCGGATCACCAGGTTGACGCGCATCAGGTGGTCGTCGATCGCGTGCGCGAAGTGGTAGGTGGGCAGCCGCGGCGAGGTGTCCGAGGACTTCAGGATCACCACGTCGTTGCGGTTGGTCTCGTGTTCCAGCTTGCCCCGGATCGCGTCAACGTAGCTGACCCGCTGGTTGGCGTTGCTCAGCTCGGGAGCGCGGAAACGGATCACGTAGGGCGCGCCCGCGGCCAGTTTGGCCTGCACGTCGGCCGGGTCCGCGTCGCGCCAGATGGCCCAGCGGCCGTAGTAGCCGGTCGGGATCTTGGCGCCCTGCTGGCGCGCGGTGATGTCGGCGAGCTCGTCCTTGGTGGCGAAGCACGGGTACGCCTTGCCATCGCGGATCAGCTCACGCACGAAGCTCGCGTAGATGTCGGCGCGCTGCGACTGGTGGTACGGGCCGTAGTCGCCGCGGCCCTGTTCCTCGTCGGGCTGGATGCGGAAGTAGTCGAAGGCCCGGTCGAACTGCTCGACGGCCCCTTCGACCTCGCGCGCGCTGTCGGTGTCCTCGACGCGCAGCACGTAGACGCCGTTCGAGTGGGTGGCCACGTCCCGGTCGATCATCGCGGTGTAGACCGCGCCGATGTGCAGGAAGCCGGTGGGCGATGGACCGAACCGGGTGACCTTCGCGCCCTCGGGCAGCGTCCGCGCCGGGAACCGCTGCTCCCAGTGCGCGGGTTCGGGCAGGTCGGCGGGGAACAGCGAGTCGATCACGGCACGGTCGAGCATGGGGTCACGGTCTCCAAGCAGGCAGATAAGGGCCGGGCCAACCCTACCCGGAGACGAGAAAGGGGGATGGCCACGGCGTACTGCGCTGTGGCCATCCCGTCGTCTCCGAGTTCGGCGGTTCCCGGAGACGATGCGGGCGGGTCGAGGGGGGTCCTCCTCGCTGGGGCGCCCGCTTGCGTCCACCCGTCCCTCCCCGGCCGGGGGGACGCAGATACCAGAGTGCGGTGTGGCAAAGGGACGATTCTTGATTTCCGCTTGAATAGCCAGGTCAGCAGGTTGTTTGGGCCATTTTTCGAAACGGCGGAACCGGCTGGGCAGGTGCGGTGGGTCGAGCATAGTCCGAAATGGTGATCGAGTTGGCCGCATCGGCGACGCCCTTGGTCATCGCCTTCATCATCAGCGCTTTGAACGGCAGGTACTTGAGCATCTTCAGGGAGATGTTCTGCATCCGGATCGCGGCCGAGGTGGCCGGGGCGAACCGCTGGACGTTGCCGGTGCCGAGCTTCTGGTTCTTCTCGACGTAGGTGCGCATCGCCGCCTCGTAGCTGGCGAACGCGATTTCGTGGTCGCCGTCCGCCGCGGCCAGCTCGCCTGCCAGCACGTACGCGCCGACCAGGGCCAGGCCGGTGCCCTGCCCGGACAGTGCCGATGAGGCGTAGGCGGCGTCGCCGACCAGCGCGACCCGGCCCTGGTGCCAGGTGTGCATCCGGATCTGGCTGACCGAGTCGAAGTAGAAGTCGGGCGCCTCGGGCATCGCCCGCAGCAGGCGCGGCACCTCCCAGCCGGTGTCCGCGAACGCTTCGGTCAGCAGCCGCTGCTGGGTCGCGGTGTCGCGGTGGTGGTAGGTCAGCTGGCCGGAGCCGAAGAAGAACACGGCCTTGGCAGCCTCGCGGTCCCGGGAGCTGGTGAGCGTGGCGACGCAGCCGGGCGTGGCGTGGATCTGCTGCTGGTGGTCAAGGCCGGTCGCGTTGGGGGTGCTGAAGATCGACACGTACAGGCCGAGGTGGTGCAGGAACGTCGCCTCCTCGCCGAAGGTCAGCGACCGGACGTTGGAGTGCAGCCCGTCCGCGCCGATGACCAGGTCGAACCGGCGCGGGGCGGCGTGCTCGAAGGTGACCGCGACGCCGTTCGCGTCCTCGGTCAGGCCGGTGATCGCGTCGCCGAAGAGGTATTCGACGTGCTCGCGGGTCGCCGCGTAGAGGATCCGGGTGAGTTCGCCTTTGGCGATTTCCACGTCGCGCTTGTCGACGACGCCGAAGGCCGCGCCCAGGTTCGCGATCGTCCTGCCTTCGGAGTCCACATAGGACATACCCTTGATGGCGGTGTCGTTGGCGCGGACCTCCTCCAGCAGACCCATCCGGTCGACAACGTCGACGGCCGCCCCCCGGATGTCGACCGCCTGGCCGCCGGGGCGCGGGGCGGACGCGCGCTCGACGATGGTCGGCTGGAAGCCGTGGCGTCGCAGCCAGTAGGCGAGTGCCGGTCCGGCAATGCTGGCCCCGGAGATGAGGATGGTCTTGCCGGTCATGCCGACTCCTTCTGTTTGTACGCTGTACGAGATGATGAGTGCACGCTACAACAGGAGGTGTTTTCGTTGCAAGAAAGGGCTTTTCCGGTGCCATCTGTACTAGGACAGGTGCTCCGCTGTATCGGGTTCGGCTATGGTTTCCAGGGGTTGTGTACTAGTACAGGAGGTGCTCGGTGACCGAACCGCCGTACCAGCGCATCGCCGCCACCCTGCGCAAGCGGATCACCGCAGGCGGCCTGCGCCCCGGCGACCGGGTGCCGTCCACCCGGCAGATCGCGCAGGAGTTCGGCGTCGCCATCGTCACCGCGACCAGGGTGCTCACCACCCTGCGCGACGAGGGCCTTGTCATCGCCAAGGCCCGGGTCGGCACCGTCGTCGCCGAACCGGCGCGCACCCCGTCGAAACGCGCCAAGCCGGCGGAACAACCCGATCAAGCCAAGGACCGGATCGTCGCCGCCGCCATCGCGATCGCGGACGTGGAAGGGCTTGTCGGCGTGTCCATGCGGCGCATCGCGGGCGACCTGGGCATGGCGACCATGTCCATCTACCACTACCTGCCCGGCAAGGACGAACTCATCGCCGCCATGGTCGACGAGGCGTTCGGCGACGACGAACTGCCGCCCATGCCGGATTCCGGTTGGCGGGCCAGGCTGGATCTGATGGCGCGGCTGCAATGGACCTTCTACCAGCGCCATCCCTGGCTCGCCGAAGCCATGTCCTTCACCCGGCCGCCGCTCGCCCCGCGCGCCATGCGATACACCGAATGGTCACTGGCCGCGCTGGACGGCTACGGCGTGTCCAGCGAGGACATGGTCTACATCGCGGTCAGCCTGGCCAGTCTGGTGCGCGGCACCGCGGTCAATCTGGAGCCGGAGGAACAAGCCCAGCAGGACACCGGCATGAACAGCGATCAGTGGATGTCGGAGAACGAGCCCGCGTTCTCCGAGGTGTTGCGCGCGCAAGGGTTTCCGGTGCTGTCCCGCATCGCGCGGGAGAATGTCGACGTCGAGTTGCCGAAGCTGTTCGAGTTCAGCCTGGCCCGGTTCCTGGACGGCCTGGCAGGCATCCTGCCCGGGGATCGGATGTGATCCCGGCTACCCGGGAAACGTTTTCATGGGATTGTCCGATGACCACGGTAATGTCGGGGGAATGTCGAGGGGGAGGCCGGTAAAGATGCCGTCGTCGGGGAATCCGCTGACCATCTACGACGTAGCCCGGCACGCGGGCGTGTCGATCGCCTCGGTGTCCAGGGTGCTCAACGGTCTCGAATCGCCGCGCCCGGAAACCCGCGAGCGCGTCATGGCTGCCGTGCGCGAACTGGACTTCGTACCGGATGGCGCTGCGCGCGCGTTGAGCAGCAGGCTCAAGGAAGTCGTCGGCGTGGTGTTCCGCAGACCCTTCCAGCAGAGCATGTCCGGCTCCGGCTTCGCCGACGAGGACGGCTCGCTGCTGTTCGCCGAGGTGATCAACCGGGGCGTCGAACTGGCCGCGCGGGAGCGCGGGTTCGACCTGTTGCTCAGCTCGGTCGACGTCTACGAGCCCGGTCGCCAGCCGAGGGTCGCGGCCATGGCGGGCAAGTCCGACGGCCTGATCGTGCACGACAAGGTGCTCGGCCCGGAGGGCATCATCCGGCTCGCCAAGCGTGTTCCGATCGTCACCCTGGTCGGCACGCCGACCGCGGCGAGCATCAACGTCCGCGCGGACAACACCGCGGGCATGCGCGAACTGACCCAGCACCTGGTCGTGGACCACGGTTTCACCGACATCGCCTACGTCGCAGGGCATGCCGACAGCCCGGACAACATCGACCGCGCCGCCGCCATCGAAGCGCAAACCGAAGACGCGGGTATCAAACTGCGCACTGGTGCCAGATGGCAGGGCAACTACATGGCGTCCGGTGGCGCCAAGGTCGTCGACCAACTGATCGCGGACGGCGAGCCGCTACCCGACGTGATCATGTGCGCGAACGACCAGACCGCGATCGGCGTGCTGTACGCGTTGGCCGAACACGGCATCCGGGTTCCCGAGGACGTCGCGGTCACCGGGTTCGACGACATCCCGGTCGCCCGGCACCTGCGCCCGCGACTGACCACGGTCCGGCAACCGATCCAGCAACTCGGCGCGACCGCCTTCGAGATGCTCTACGCGTTGATCGACGGCGACCACCCGGCCGAGCGTGAGCTCGTGCTGCCGACCACGTTGGTCCGGCGCAGCAGCTGCGGTTGCCCGAGTTGACGCCGCGGTGACGCCTGCCGCCCATGCTGGTGCGCACCACCGGCAACCGGAGGCGGCATGTCCTTCGCCCAGCCCGTCCAGCACCAGCCCGAACCCGCGCGGCCCGAAGTCGGGCAGGTCCCGGAGATCGTGCACGAAGTCCTGGCCACGGCGGGACAACCGCTGGACGCGGACACCGGAGCGCGGATGCAGACGCGGTTCGACACCGACTTCAGCCGGGTCCGGGTGCATTCGGACGGACCCGCCGCCGAGTCGGCCCGAGCCGTTTCCGCGCGGGCCTACACCGTCGGCAGGCACATCGTGTTCGCCGAGGGCAGCTACGCCCCGCACACCGCGACCGGCCGGCGTCTGCTCACCCACGAACTGACGCACGTCATCCAGCAGGGGCACGCTGAACCGAGCCGTCATCTGCCGATGACCAACCCCGGCGACGCGGTCGAGGCGCACGCTGCCCGGATCGCGTCCGGTCACGCGGGCGCGACCCGAGCTGTCGGCGGACCGGTACTGGCCAGAACCCCGGACGCCGACCTGCCCAGCCAACCGGTGCTCGACCGGCCGCGGCAGGCCCAGCCGTCGATCGGTCCTGGCCGGCTCGGCGAGGTCGTCATGCACCTGCCGGACTGGCACTTCCTGCCGACGCAGACCTTCGTCCAGCCGCTGCTGGACTATGCGGCGAACGCCACGCTGCTGGAGGCGCTCGTCGTCCCCGAACTCGGCGTCGTGCTCAAGGTCGACGGGAACGCGCACGCCCATGCCGAACTGGGTGGCTCCTACGACGGGTGGCTGCACAACATCACCATCGGCCTGTCCGAGGACGAGGCGAGCCGCGTCCGCAGGTTCGAGCTCTTCGGCAACCCCGGCCAGGACCAGCAGACCAACCGGGACCTTGACGACGTCGCCGGGATCGTGCGGAACTTCTTCGGCAGGGCCGACCTGGACGTCGCCGGGCGCATCGGTGGCACGGTGGAGCTGAGCGCCGAGCTGAGCGCGGCCGCGTCGGTCGCCGGGCTGTTCGACGTGGCCGGGGTCCGCGCCGGATTGACCGCGCGCGCCGGCGCGGGCGCGCAACTGGCCTTCCACGACACGGTCGGCATCTACAACGTCGATGGCAGGTACCACTTCCAGGACCATCCCGCGCTCACCCTGACCGTCCCACTGCGCTTCGACCTGACCGCGTTCCTGGCCGCCAACCTGCTCGGCGCGCACTGGCGCGAGGACTGGCAGCTCGCTCAGTACGCCAAGGACTGGGAGTTCGGCGCGAACCTGGACGTCCGGTTCGACAACGCGGGCAGCCGGACCAGCAAGGTGACGATGTCCAAGCGCACCACCGACATCATCGCGCTGGTGCACGGCATGCTCACCACCGCGCGCAGTACCACGCACCTCGATCCGGCCACGGGCGCTCCGGCTGGACCGAGCGGCCCTGGTGCGCCGAGCGGTCCTGGCGGCCCGAAGCCGCCGACCGGCCGCTCGCCCAGCGCGCCGATCCCGATGGGCTGGTACAAGAGTCCCGTTCGGTACCGCGCTGTGGTGCTCGACGACGGGCTCGCTCGCTACCTCGGCCGCCCCAGTTGGGTGACCGTGCCGGACCGCGGCAGCGGCCTCGCCGACGTGCGCAGACGCGCGACTGACCGGGGCAACGGGGAGCGCGCGCTGCGGATCGGCGTCGCGCCCGGCAGCCGGAACTATCCACAGCTCGGCGGCAAGCCCTGGCAGCGGGTGTCGGCGAGCTTCCGCGGGGAGAGCACGCAGCGTGGCTTCCGGGCTCTGCTACGCGAACGAGGCTATGCGTGGGGATCGGACGAGGCCGATCACGTACGCGATCTGCAGTGGTCCGGCGCCGACGACTACGACAACATGTGGCCGCTCAACCGCGCGGACAACGGTGCGGCCAATGATGCGGTCCTCGGTCAGGTGGTCACCTACACCGACGCCACCGGCGCGGCCCGAACCGTGCCGATCCGGCAGACGCCCCTGGGGCTGTACTTCCAGATCGTCTACTACGTGTAGCTACGGTGAAGGTTCGCTCAGCGGTGGCTGGGGTTCAGCCCGCCGTCTGACCCAGCGCGGTCTCCGCGCAACCGGTCGCCCTGACGATCGAGTCGTTGAGTTTGGCGAGCAGTCTGCCGAGCATCGATCGCTCGTCGTCGGCCCAGTCGCCGACCACCGTGTCGAGGCTGGTGCGGCGCTGACGGCACATGGTGCTCATCAGTTCGGCGCCTTCGGCGGTCGGGCTGATGATGCACGAGCGGCGGTCGCCGGGGTTGGTCCTGCGCTCGACAAGACCGAGGTCCTTCATGGTGGCGACCTGCCTGGTCACGGTGGACGCGTCCAGGCCGACCGCGGCGGCGAGCGTGTTGATGCTGGCGGGGCCGATCCGGTCCAGGGTGCGCAGCAGGAGGTACCCGGCGCGGTCCAGGTTGAGCTCGGGTTCGGCGTGCCGGGCGAGGACAGCGAGGGTGCGCGCGAGCCGGGTCATCTCCGTCTCGATCACCTCGACCGAGTCGGGCGATGTGGTGCTGCGCAAGCCTCTCCGGTGCGTCCGGGAGCTGGCAGGTGCACCTGAGATCGACCGGTGTGACACGCCCCAAACCGCCCTTCGCGGTACTTCCACCATCGGTGGCCTACGTGTACGGTACAGGCATATTACCTGTATTACGCAGCAGTCCAACTGCACGAACGACAGGTGATCAGGGCGGAGAGAGACAAGGCCGGGCCACACGACGAGGCGCGGGGGTCTCGCGTGCGCACGTGCCGACATTTTTCACGCCCTGGCTCGGCCGAAAGACGCGGCTTTTCACGCTGCGAGACTCGACGGAGCACCGCAGTATGGACGCTACGTGACCGGACGTGGAGGTTCTTGTGGTGTCGGCACCTTGGAAGGCATGTCGAGACTGGTCAGCTGCCATCGTGCACCGCTATTGGCCTGCCTCCAAAAACGCTGAGACGAATTTATCTCACCGTACCACGGATTCCCCACTCGACCAGGCGGGCGACGAAAACTTCTCGGTCGCCGCCAGGTTCCTGCCGCCGGGAATCCGACAACATCTGCTCGCCATCTACGTGTACGCGCGCCTCGTCGACGATATCGGCGACGAAGCGACCGGCAACCGGATCACCTTGCTGGACAAGGTGTCCCGGGATCTCGACCGGATCTACGCGGGCCGGATGCCGGAGCAAGGGATGCTAGCCGATCTTGCCAGGACGATCCAGACCTGCCGGATCCCGAGGGAGCCGTTCGACGCGCTGATCGAGGCCAACCGCCAGGACCAGTTCGTGCACAACTACGCCACGTACGCGGACCTCGTCCGCTACTGCGAGCTGTCCGCGAACCCGGTGGGACACCTCGTGCTCTACGTGTTCGGCCAGGCGACCCCGGACCGGATGGTGCTCTCCGACCGGATCTGCACCGCGTTGCAGATCCTGGAGCACTGCCAGGACGTGGTGGAGGACCTCACCGACAAGGGCAGGGTCTACATGCCACAGGAGGACCTGGACCGGTTCGGCGTCGAGCAGTCCGACCTCAAAGGACCGACCGCCAGCACGGAAGTGCGCGCGCTGCTCGCGTTCGAGACCCAGCGCGCGCTGCGCCTGCTCGACGAGGGCAGGCCGCTGGTCGGCAGCCTGCGCGGCATGGCCCGGCTGGCCATCGCCGGTTACGTCGCGGGCGGCGTCGCCACCTCGGAAGCGATCGCCGCAGCCGGTTACGACGTGCTCGCGGGCACCCCCAAACCCGGGAAACTGTCCACAATGCGCCACTGGGCGAGCCTGCTCGCCACCGGAGGAACCCGATGACCCAGGTGACGGCAACGTCCGTCGAGTCCGCCTACGCCCGGTGCGAGGCGATCACCACCCAACAGGCCCGTAACTTCTCCTACGGCATCAAGCTGCTGCCGCCGCAGAAGCGCCGCGCCCTGTCCGCGGTGTACGCGTTCGCCCGCCGGGTCGACGACATCGGCGACAGCGACGCCCCCGCCGAGCAGCGCATCGCCGGTTTGGCCCAGGTGCGCACCGACCTGCACCGGCTCGACGAGCCCGGTGACGATCCGGTGCTGATCGCGCTCGCGCACGCGGCGCGCACCACCGGGCTGCCGCTGTCCGCCTTCGACGACCTGATCACCGGGTGCGAGGCGGACGTGCGCGGTACGCACTACGAGACCTTCGAGGACCTCAAGTACTACTGCTACTGCGTGGCCAGCACGATCGGCCGCCTCTCGCTCGCGGTGTTCGGCACCACCGATCTCGCGACGGCGCAACCGATCGCGGACTCGCTCGGGCTGGCGTTGCAGCTGACCAACATCCTGCGCGACATCGTCGAGGACCGCGGCAACGGCCGGATCTACCTGCCCAAGGAAGACCTCGACCGGTTCGGCGTCACCCTGGACATCGACGAGCACGGCAAGCTGGTCGACGACGAGACCGGCCTGGTCGCGCTGATCGAGTTCGAGGCGGCCCGCGCGCGGGCGATCTACGCTGAGGGCCTGCGCCTGCTGCCGATGCTGGACCGGCGCAGCCGCGCGTGTTGCGGCGCGATGGCGGGCATCTACCACCGGCTGCTCGGCCGGATCATGGCGCGTCCGTGGCTGGTGCTGGGTGGCCGGGTTTCGCTGCCTGGCTGGGAAAAAGCCATCGTCGCCGGTCGCAGTCTCGCGGGAGCGACGCCGTGACCAAGCATGTCGTCGTGGTCGGTGGCGGGCTCGCTGGTCTCGCCGCCGCCACCGCGCTGGTCGCCGACGGCACCAAGGTGACGTTGCTGGAAGCGCGGGCTCGGCTGGGCGGCGCCACGTTCTCGTTCGACCGGGACGGGTTGACCGTGGACAACGGGCAGCACGTGCTGTTGCGCTGCTACACCGAGTACCTGGACTTCCTGAGCACGATCGGGGTTCGGGACAAGATCGGCATCCAGGACCGGTTCCGGATTCCGGTCGTGCACGCGAACGGCAGGCACGGCGAGCTCTACCGGACCGGGTTGCCCGCGCCGCTACACCTCGGCGCGGCCCTGAGCAGGTATGGGCTGCTGTCCATTGCGGACCGGGCGCGCGTTGGGCTCGCGGTTGCGAAGCTGCGCACGTTGAATCCGGCCGATCCCCGGTTGGACGAGCGCAGTTTCGGATCCTGGCTCGCGCAGTACGGGCAGCGCAAGGACGCCATCGACGCGCTGTGGAACCTGGTCTGCATCGCCGCGCTGAACACCGACGCGGACGATGCCTCGCTCGCGTTGTGCGCCATGGTGTTCCGCACCGCACTGCTCGACCGCGCGGACGCCGCCGACATCGGCGTGCCGCGGATCCCGTTGAGCGAACTGCACGGCGACCCGGCCGCCGCGTACCTGAACAGCAAGGGCGCGGACATCCGGCTCCGTACCTCGGCCCGCGACATCCGCCCCGTCGGCGAGCAGTACGAAGTGGACATCGACGGCGAGACGCTGACCGCCGACGCGGTGGTCGTCGCGGTGCCTTCGGAGGCGGTTTCCGCCGTGCTGCCCGAGGGCGCGCTGGCCGAACCGGCGGCGCCCGCGAAGCTGGGCTCCGCGGCGATCGTCAACGTGCACGCCGTCTACGACCGCAAGGTCACCGAGCATTCCTTCGTCGCGATCGTCGGTTCGTCGGTGCAGTGGGTGTTCGACCGCACCGACATTTCCAACGTGGCGAACGGGCAGTACCTGGCCGTTTCGCTGTCCGCGGCGGGGGAGTGGATCGACGAACCGGTCGCGAAGCTCAAAGAGGTGTTCCTGCCGGAACTGGCCAGGTTGTTCCCGTTGGCCGAGCCGGCGCGTTGTACGGAGTTCTTCGTTACCCGGGAACGCAGGGCGACCTTCCACCAGGCACCGGGCAGCGCCCGGTGGCGGCAGAAGGCGCAGACCCTGCTCCCCGGTTGTGTTCTCGCCGGTGCGTGGACCGCCACCGGCTGGCCCGACACGATGGAGGGTGCGGTGCGAAGCGGAAACGAAGCTGCTCGGATCGTGAAGGCGCGGTTGTCCCGCGCTGTGTTGGGGAGCGCCGCATGACCGCGACGATGCCTGCCGAGGTGACGGCCGCGAGGGACGTGATCGAACCGGCGCTGCGCAGGGCAGTCGACGAACTGACGCCTGCCATGCGCCGGATCTCCCGCTACCACTTCGGCTGGGCCGACGAGCAGGGCAACGACACACCCGGCAACGGCGGCAAGGCGCTGCGGCCCGCGCTGACCCTGCTGTCCGCGCAGGCGATCACCTCGGACCCGGGCCTCGCCGTGCCTGCCGCCGTCGCCGTCGAACTGGTGCACAACTTCTCGCTGCTGCACGACGACGTGATGGACGGCGACGTGGAGCGCCGCCACCGGCAGACCGCGTGGCGCGTTTTCGGTGTGCCGGCAGCCATTCTGGCCGGTGACGCACTGCTCACCCTGGCTGTCGAGACCGCGCGCCGGGGCAGTGAGGTCACTGTCGCCAGCGAGGTCGTCGGCTGCCTGAACGAAGCCGTGCAGGACCTGATCACCGGGCAGAGCTCCGATGTGGAGTTCGAGCAGCGTCAGGACGTGACGCTGGACGAGTGCGTGCACATGGCCGCAGGCAAGACCGGTGCGCTGATGCGTTGCGCGTCGTCGATCGGCGCGCTCGCGGTCGGTGCCGCGCAGCCGACGGTCAAGCTGCTCGCCGACTTCGGTGACCACCTCGGCCTCGCCTTCCAACTCGTGGACGACCTGCTCGGCATCTGGGGTTCGCCCGCCGTCACCGGCAAGGCGCGGCTCGCGGATCTGCGCTGCCGCAAGAAGTCACTGCCGGTCGTCGCCGCGCTCAACTCCGGCACCGAGGCCGGGAATGCCCTGCGCGAACTGTACTTCCGGCCGGACGCCGTCGACGACGAGGCGTCGCTGACCCTGATGGCCGCGCTGATCGAAGAAGCGGGCGGCCTGAAGTGGGCCGAGGCCGAAGCCGACCGGCACATCCGCACCGCGCAGAACTGCCTGGACGGCCTTCCCGACGCCCCGATGACCGTCGTCGAAGCCCTCCGCGCCACGGCACTTTTTGTCACCAGGAGGGATCGATGACCACGGTTCAGTCCGAACCGGACACACTCGTCACCCGCGCACGGCGCACCACCGAGCGGGCCACCGGCTACCTGCTGTCCCTTCAGGACAGTGACGGTTGGTGGAAGGGCGACCTGCAGACCAACGTGACCATGGACGCGGAAGACCTGATGCTGCGCCAGTTCCTCGGTCTGCTCACCGACGAGGTCACCGTGCCCGCCGCCCGGTGGATCCGCAGCCAGCAGCGCGCGGACGGCACCTGGTCGAACTTCCACGAGGGCCCTGCCGACCTGTCCACCACCATCGAGGCGTACGTCGCGCTGCGGCTGGCCGGTGACGCGCAGGACGAGCCGCACATGATCACCGCGCGCGACTACATCGTCGAGCATGGGGGCATCGAGAACAGCCGGGTGTTCACCCGGATCTGGCTGGCGCTGTTCGGCGAGTGGTCCTGGGACGACCTGCCGGTCATGCCGCCGGAAATGATCTTCCTGCCGTCCTGGTTCCCGCTCAACATCTATGACTGGGGCCAGTGGGCGCGCCAGACGGTCGTCCCGCTGACCATCGTGTGCGCCAAGAAACCGGTGCGCTCGCTCGGTTTCGACCTGGCCGAACTGTACGTCGGCAGGCGGCCCAAGAAGCGCCTGCCGCTGATCTCCTTCGCCAACGCGTTCGAGCAGTTGGACAAGGTGCTGCACGGTTACGAGAAGCTGCCGGTCAAACCGCTGCGTTCGCTGGCGATGAAGCAAGGCGTCGAGTGGATTGTGGCCCACCAGGAGGCCGACGGGTGCTGGGGCGGCATCCAGCCGCCGTGGGTGTACTCGATCATGGCGCTGCACCTGATGGGCTACGCGCTCGACCATCCGGTGCTGGAGAAGGCGATCAAGGGCCTGGACGGGTTCACCGTCTGGGAGGAGACGCCCAACGGGCCGATCCGCTGGATGGAAGCCTGCCAGTCGCCGGTGTGGGACACCTGCCTTGCCATGACCGGCCTGCTCGACGCGGGCGTCGAACCGGACCACCCGGCCATGGTGAAGGCCGCGGACTGGGTCATCGCCGAGGAGATCAGGGTCGCCAGTGACTGGGCGGTCAAGCGGCCGGGCGTGACCCCGGGTGGCTGGGCGTTCGAGTTCCAGAACGACAACTACCCGGACACCGACGACACCGCCGAGGTCGTGCTGGCGCTGCGCAGGGCGGGCAACTCCGACTCGGTCGCGGCGAAATCCGCGATCGAGCGCGCGGTCGACTGGCTGATCGCCATGCAGTGCAAGGACGGCGGCTGGGGCGCGTTCGACGCGGACAACACCCAGACGCTCACCACGAAGCTGCCGTTCTGCGACTTCGGCGCGGTCATCGACCCGCCGTCCGCGGACGTGACCGCGCACGTGGTGGAGATGCTCGCCGAGGAAGGCATGGCCGACGCCGAGGTCACCCAGCGCGGCGTTCGCTGGCTGCTGCGCAGCCAGGAGGACGACGGGTCCTGGTTCGGCCGGTGGGGCGCCAACTATGTCTACGGCTGCGGCGCGGTCGTGCCCGCGCTGGTGAAGGCCGGTATTGGCACAGCAGACCCGGTGATCCGGCGCGCGGTGTCCTGGCTGGAACGGCACCAGAACACCGACGGCGGCTGGGGCGAGGACCTGCGCTCCTACGTCGACAAGTCCTGGGCGGGCAAGGGCCACTCGACGCCGTCGCAGACCGCGTGGGCGCTGATGGCGCTGCTCGCGGCGGGCGAACGTGGTGACGCGGTCCGGCGTGGCATCGACTACCTCGGTGACACGCAGCGTTCCGACGGCGGCTGGGACGAGGACTACTTCACCGGCACCGGTTTCCCCGGCGACTTCTACCTCAACTACCACCTGTACCGGATGGTGTTCCCGCTCTCCGCGCTCGGCCGGTTCCTCAACACCGAGGCGGCGATCTGATGGCGGAACTGCTCGTCGCGGCCGCGTTGGGGCTGGAGGCCAGGGCACTGCGCCGTGGCCTGCCCCGCGACGTCGTGCTACGTACCGGCATGGGCCCGGCCCGCTCGAAACGGGCCGTGCCGACGCTGCAATCCAGGCAGGCCAAGGCATTCGCGGTCGCCGGGTTCGGTGGCGCACTCACCAACGACCTCGCCCCCGGTGACGTCGTGGTGGCCACCGAGGTGCGCACCGGCGACACCGTGCGGGCCTGCCCGAGCGCGCCGCTGCTCGCCACCGCGCTGCGCGCCGCCGGACTCACCGTCCACACCGGACCGATCCGGTCCGCCGACCACGTCGTGCACGGCGCCGAACGCGCGGAACTGGCGTCCTCCGGCGCGCTCGCGGTCGACATGGAATCGGCCTTCCTGGCCGAGGCGGCGGGTGATGGTCCGCTGGCGGTGGTCCGGGTCATCGTGGACACGCCGGGCAAACCGTTGCTCAGCCCGGCCACGCTGACCGGCGGATACACCGCCTACCAGGCGCTGGCCAAGGTCGGGCCGGTGTTGCACGCCTGGGCTTCGGTGACCGGGGACCGCAAGATCGTGCTGGCCGGGCCGCGCTCGTTCTGCGCCGGCGTGGAACGAGCGATCGACATCGTGGACAAACTGCTGGTGGACCGGGACGGCCCGGTCTACGTCCGCAAGGAGATCGTGCACAACAAGAAGGTCGTCGAGGAACTCGAAGAGCGCGGTGCGGTGTTCGTCGAGGAACTCGACGAGGTGCCGGACGGTGCCACGGTCGTGTTCTCCGCGCACGGCGTCGCACCCAGCGTGCGCGCCGAGGCCGTGACCAAACAGCTCGACGTGATCGACGCGACCTGCCCACTGGTCGCCAAGGTGCACTCCGAGGCGAAGCGGTTCGCCAGGCAGGGCAACACGGTCCTGTTCATCGGGCACGCCGGGCACGAGGAAACCGAGGGCACACTGGGGGAGGAACCCGCCAGCACCATCCTGGTCGAGGAACCCTCCGATGTGGACTCGATCCAGGTGCCGGATCCGCGCAAGGTCAGCTACCTCATGCAGACCACGCTGGCCGCGGACGAAGCAGAAGGCGTGCTGGACGCGCTGCGCACCAAATTCCCGGACCTGAACGGTCCGAACTCGGACGACATCTGCTACGCCACCACCAATCGTCAGCTGGCGGTGCGCGGTGTCGCGGATGGCGCCGATCTCGTTCTCGTCGTGGGCTCGGCGAACTCGTCGAACTCGCGGCGGCTCGTCGAGGTGGCCGAACGTGACGGTACGGCGGCATACCTCGTCGATGGCGTCGAGCACGTCGACCTCGGTTGGCTGCGCGACGCACACACCATCGGCCTGTCCGCGGGCGCGTCCGCGCCGCACAAACTCGTCGATGAGTTGGTCACCGCCCTCGGCGGGCTCGGCCGACTTGAGGTCACCGAGCGGACGGTCACCACGGAGACCATCCGCTTCACGCTTCCCAAGGAGGTTCGGTAACAATGCCGGTGCCCATGCGCCAAGCCATCAGGACAGGTGCGTACATCGCGAAGAACAAGGTGCTCGGGCGCAAGAAGTATCCGCTCGTGGTCGAGCTGGAACCTCTGTTCGCGTGCAACCTCGCCTGCCAGGGCTGCGGCAAGATCCAGCAGCCGCACAACGTCCTCAAGCAGCGGATGCCCGTCGAACAGGCGGTCGGTGCGGTGATGGAGAGCGGCGCGCCGATGGTGTCCATCGCGGGCGGCGAACCGCTGATGCACCCGCAGATCGACGAGATGGTCAACGAACTCGTCAAGCGCAAGAAGTTCGTGATCCTGTGCACCAACGCGATGCTGGTGCGCAAGCGCTTCGACAAGTTCAACTTCAAGCCATCGCGCTACTTCCAGTTCGCCGTGCACATCGACGGCCTGAAGGAGCGGCACGACGAGTCGGTGGACAAGGAAGGCGTCTTCGACGAGGCGATCGCGGCGATCAAGTTCCTGAAGGAGAAGGGTTTCCGGGTCACCACGAACTCGACCTTCTTCAACACCGACACTCCGCAGACGATCATCGACGTGATGAACTTCCTCAACGACGAGGTCAAGGTCGACAGCATGATGCTCTCGCCCGCGTACGCGTACGAGAAGGCGCCCGATCAGGACCACTTCCTCGGCGTGCAGGAGACCCGCGAGCTGTTCAAGAAGGCGTTCGCGGACGGTCGGCGCAAGAAGTGGCGCCTGTCGCACTCGCCGCTGTTCCTGGACTTCCTCGAAGGCAAGGTCGACTTCGAATGCACCGCGTGGGGCATCCCGTCCTACTCGCTGCTCGGCTGGCAGAAACCCTGCTACCTGATGAACGACGGGTACGTGAAGACGTACAAGGAGCTCATCGAGACCACCGAGTGGGAGAAGTACGGTCGCGGCAAGGACGAACGCTGCAACAACTGCATGGCGCACTGCGGCTACGAGCCGAGCGCGGTCATGGCCACCATGGGTTCGCTGAAGGAGTCGATCCGCGCGATGCGCGAGCAGTGAGCTTTCGCTGACGAGGGAGGCACCCGCGCGGTTGCCTCCCTCGTTCAGTTGTTGATGGTGGCGTAGTTCGACGGTGGCAGCTGGCCAGGACGCAGTGTGTTCCCGCAGCCGCTGGCGATGTAGGCGGGCTGGTAGTCCCAGTGCTTGTCGTAGGTCTTCGCAGCGTAGGCGCGCAGTTCCGCCAGTTTCGCCGGTGAACCCACCACGTCCTTGCGCACCCAGTCCGAGTCGTCGACCGCCTTGGGCGTGCTGAAGATCTGGTCGTACTCGGCGAACAGGCGCGGGTCCTCATACAGCTTGGTGGACACGCTCCACGGCGCGTGGAAGTTCAGGAACGTCGGCTTTGCCACGTCGAACACATAGTTGCGCACCCCGGCCATGTCGTGCGCGCCCTGCAACTTCGCCAGCGGCCCGTTGGCCAACCCGGCCAGGTCGATGATCTGGAGTTTCGCCGTCAGCGATGTGCCGCCGATGTCCGGCACCAGTTCGGTGCCCTTGGTGATGCCGAGAATGTCCGCGTAGCCGTTCATCATCTCGTAGCGATCGGCCACCGTGCACATCGGCAACGTGGGCTGTGCCGCGAACTGCCTGGCATTGTGCATGGCCACGTCACCACTCACCGCCAGCGCGAACACCGAGACGACGATCAGCGCTACCCGGCCCCGGAAGCGCGCGGTCGCGGCGACGTGCGCGACCGCGATGACCGTCACCAGTGTGCCCAGCGCCCAGACCGGCGTGGCAAAGCGGTATTCGCCCATCCAGTCCGAGGCGAGCACGCAGTACGCCACGATCGCCAGCACCAGCGGCACCGCTACCGCGACGATTCCGGCACGCACCCGCGACCGTTGGCTGAGCACGATGCCGACGCACCCGACCGCGACCAGCACGGCCATCCAGCCGAGGTAGCCGATCAGGTCCGAACCGCGCGAAAGGCTGAGCAGGTGCGGCGTGCTCTGGTTCTTGGCGACCGTCGTGTTTGTCACCCATAGACCGAATTCGTGGTGCCGCCAGAGCAGGAACAGTCCATACGGGACACCGAACGAGAGCATCGACTTGCCGGCCGCGAGCAGCGTCGGCCGCCACGCGTAGCGGTGCAGGAACACCACCGCGAGCAGCGGATACGCGGTCGCGTAGATCATGCCGTCCGGCCTGGTCAGCGCGGCGGCGAAAGCCAGCAACGCAGTGAGCACCGCGACCTTGGTGGTCAGCAACCGGTGGTTGACGACCGCGCGCAGCATCAGTACCGCGCTGGTGACGATGAGCAGCGCGTAGAGCGGGTTCTCCAGGCCGGAGAAGCACCAGATGACGAACGACGGGTTGGCGGCCAGCAGGGCGCCCCCGGCGAGCGTAACCAGCCACGGGTAGCGCGGGAACAGTATCTTGGTCGCGCTGTGGAAGGCGAACAGGATCCCGCCGCAGCACAGCAGCGCCAGCGCCTTGGGGAACAGCACGTAGTCCGGGATGCCGAAGATGGCGCCGTGATCGAAAAGTCCGATCAACCGGCCGAAGGCCAGCAGCAGCATCCAGGTCGTGTTCGAGTAGCCCTCGACCGGGACCGCGCCGGGCTGCAACACCGGTCCGTAACCCTCGGCGACGCTGCGCGCGTAGGCGAAGGTGATGCTGGCGTCGTCGACCATCCACTGGCCGTAGACGCTCGCGTGCGCGCCGATCAGCGCGACGCCGCCGAGGATGGCGAGAGCGCCCGGCCAGCGCCGGGCGCGCCGACCGGGAACGTCACCGGGATCGGCAGGTGTGGTGGGCCGATCGATGATCGGCTGGGTATCGAGGGTCACCCCCATAGCGGGAAAAGCTAGCAGTTAGACCCTTGCTTGGTGTTTCGTCCACATTTCGACATTAATGACTGGCTAAGAATTGCGTTCTGCAAGTGGCGCGGCCGGGGACGCCCCCTCCCGGCCGCGCCGGATACCGCTCAGGAACCGCTGGCCAGCACCTGCCGTGCCGCCTCTTCCAGGTCGCCCCGCAACGCGACGAGCCTGCCCGCGAACTCGTGCGCCTCCTGTTGCATGGCAAGCGCCTTGCTGCTCAGGCTCTCCGCGATGTGGCCACCCGCGGTCTGGATGTAGGCGGTAACCGTGGTGAGTTGGTTCTCCGCACCGAGGACGGTTTCGACCGGGACCTGTTGTGCTGCCGAATTCAGCACTGCGGCTGCCTGGTCCAAGTGTCCGCTCATTTTCTCTGTTTTCCCTGATTTCTGCTGGGTTGAGCCGGTCCGACAACGCCACCAGCCCTCGGCGCGGGATGTGGCTGCGCCGAGGGCTGGGGAGAGGTCGTGGTTAACCGCCGAAGCGGCCGGTGGAACGCGTTCGGGCGCTGTCCGGCCACACCGTGCTGGCCGGGTGGGTGACCGCGAGCAGGGTGGCTCGGGGACCCAGATGCGCGAACGCTGTGCGGAAAGGCACGAGTCATATTGTCCACCCAGGCAACTGGTTCGTATCAGTGAGGGTGACATGTGCCCGGGGTCACTACGGTGGTAACAATGACCGACGAATCACTGGGGTGGGGCGGTGCGTTGTGGGCGGCGGCCGACCTGCTCACCCCGATGGCCATCAGGGTCGCCGCGACCCTGCGCATCGCCGACCACATCGCCGCAGGCACCCGAACCACCGCCGCGCTCGCGGCAGCGGTCGATGCAGACGAGGACGCCCTGGGCAGGCTGCTGCGCCACCTGTCGACCGCGAACGTGCTGACCCGGCCCGACCTCGACACCTTCGACCTGGCCGACCTCGGCGAACGCCTCCGCGAGGACCACCCGGACGGCATCCGCCGCTGGCTCGACCTCGACGGCGCCATCGGCCGCGCGGACACCTGCTTCGTGCATCTGCTGCACACCGTCCGCACCGGCGAACCCGCCTACCCGCGCCAGTTCGGCCGCGGCTTCTGGGACGACCTCGCCGCCAACGCCGAACTGTCCGCGTCCTTCGACGGCCTGATGGGCGCCCGGCTCGTCGCTGACGCGCCCGCGATCGCGAGCGCGTACCCATGGGGCGCGCTCGGCCACCTGATCGACGTCGGCGGCGGCAACGGCGCCATGCTCATCGCGATCCTGCGCGCCAACCCCGGCCTGCGTGGCACCGTTCTCGACCTGCCCGGCGCCGTCACCCGAGCCGACCACGCCATCGCCGCGGCCGACCTGACCGACCGCGCCGACACCGTCGCCGGCAGCGCGTTCGACGCACTGCCGGCTGGCGCGGGCGGCTACCTGGTCTCGTCGGTCCTGCACGACTGGCCCGACGAGGACGCCACCCGCATCCTGCGCCGCTGCGCCGAGGCGGCGGGCGAGACCGGCACCGTGCTCGTCATCGAGGAGGCGGCGGACGACATCAAGGGCGGCACCAGGGACACCGTCGGCGACCTGACCATGCTCACCTACGTCCGCGGCCGCAACCGGACACTGGACCAGCTACGCGCCCTCGCCGAGTCGGTGGGGCTGGTGCTGGGCCCCGTCACGAAAGTCGGGCGCCGCTCGATCATCGAGTTCGCGGCGGCCACCCGGTAGTCCGGCCACGATCAGCCGCGCGAGCGTGCTTGGCAGTCATTGACGCGGGGGCCTCGATGCGGTCCAGGCGGGCGGTGATTTCTGCCAGCGCTTCAGTGACGGCGCTGAGGTCCAGGCGCGGTGCTGTCCAACGGATCTCGGCTCTTTCGGCACGCCACCGGGCGATTCGTCGCTCGAATTCCGCGTACTCGTCCGGTCCAGGTGATCCATTACGTCGGTCACGCTACCGGCAGCGACCGACATCTTTCGGGCCGTGACTGGTCTCATCGAGTTCGCGGCGGCTTCCCAGTAGTGCCGCGGACGATGAGCTGGGTGGGCAGTTCCTGGTGCACGACCGGCGATCCGGGGTCGGACAGGCGCGAGAGCAGCAGTTCGACGGCGAGCCGCCCGGCCGCGTCGACCGGCATGGCGACGGTGGTGAGCGCGGGCGCGGAGACAGCCGCGTAGACGAGGTCGTCGAAGCTGGTGAGGCTGAGTTCGCCGGGCACGTCGATGCCGCGTTCGTGGAAGCGGGCGAGCGCGCCGAGCGCCATGATGTCGTTGTAGGCGATGATCGCGGTGACCTTCTCGGCCAGCGCGAGGTCGGCGGCCTGGACGCCGCCGGAGTAGCGGGGCGCGAACGGGCCGAGGGTGAGCACCTCGACGTTGGTCTTCTCCAGCGCCGCGCGCAGTCCGCGCAGCCGGTGTTTGTTGGACCAGGAGGCGCGCGGGCCGGACAGGAACGCGATGCGCTTGTGGCCCAGCGCGGCCAGGTGCTCGATGGACTGGCGCATGCCGCCCGCGCTGTCCATCAACGCGGCGGAGATGCCGCGCACCCGCCGGTTGAGCAGCACCAGCGTGGTGTTCTCGGCCAGCGCGGTGATCTGCGAGTCCTTGATCCCCGGCGAGCAGAGCAACACGCCGTCGACCTGCTTGGCCATCGAGCGGACGAGTTCCTCCTCGACGGCGGGATCTTCGTCGCTGTCGCCGATGAACACGCCGTAGCCGGACTGATGCGCGCGGGACTGGACGTTCTTGAGAACGCCGGTGAAGAACGGGTTGGCGAGATCGGGCATGACCAGGCCGATATTGCCGGTCTTGCCGGTGATCAGGCTGCGCGCGGCCGGGCTTGGCCGGTAGCCGAACTGGTCGGCGATCGCGAGCACGCGTTCACGGGTGACCTGGTTGACCTGGTGTGGCGAGCTCAGCGCCCGGGAAACGGTGGCAACCGAGACCTTGGCTTCCCGCGCCACATCGCGGATCGTGACCGGCACGTTGCCTCCCACTCGATCACTCGGTGCGGCTGAACCGATTCTAGATCACGGGTGGCACTGGTCCGCTCCGCTGACGGCTGTGAAAACGACAAGAGCCTGCTCGATCGATGAAATCATGGGATGAATATTGACCGAGGACGCGATCGGTGTCGTTCGGTTGTAAACGTTTGCAGGTGGTTCAGTCCAGTTCGAGACGTGATGGAAGTGTTTTGCCGATACCGATAGGAGGGTGCTGGACGCGAGAGAGGGCGAGGAGGCCGCTGCGGTGCATGTCCACAAGTCAGCTTGGCCGGACGTCCGATGTTTTCGCTGTATTCAGCGCTGAGCCCGGGTATTGGGGAGCCGCTAACGAGAAGGAGGTCCCGAAGGGAAACTCGCAACTCACATACGGGACTGAGCCGCCGGTCTGCGCCAACCGGCCGGCTCGCCCGGACCAACCCGTCATCGGGGCGGCGACGCCAACCCCTCCGCTCGTGAGGCTCGTGAGGCTCACGCCGCGTTCGCGGCCACGATGTCCTCGGCGAGTGGGGCGATCGCCCCGATGATCTGCTCGACCAGTTCGGCAGGCACACCCGCCGCCGCGAGCGCGGCAGCGAGGTGCCCGGCCACCAGTTGGAAGTGCGACATGCCGATCCCGCGTCCCCGGTGCGCGTCCTTCATGGGCAACCCCGAGTACTGGTCCGGCCCGCCCAGCGCGGCCGCGAAGAACTCGACCTGCTTGCCCTTCAACCGCGACATGTTGCTGCCCGCGAAGAACCCCGCCAACGCCTCGTCGGCGAGCACCCGGACGTAGAAATCGTCGACCACGACGATCAGGGCTTCCTGACCGCCGATCTGCTCGTAGATGGACATGCGTACAGGCAAACGCGCGGGCATTGCCGAACAGTTATGGCGCCGTCACGAGCGGTGAAGTTCTTCCGCACAGCCGCTGTCGAGCGGCGGTGAGGTCAGAAACCGCGCGAGCGCAGCACCGAGCGTTCCAACGGGCGGAAGACCAGCAGTTCGACGCCGATGCCGACGAGCAGGATCAGCACGATCGCCGCGATCACGGTCGGCATGTCGCTCAGCGACTGGCCGTTCTGCAGGTACTGGCCGAGTCCCTCGCCCAGTTGCGGCGAGTTGGCAATGAGCTCGGCGGCCATCAGCGAGCGCCAGGAGAACGCCCAGCCCTGCTTGAGCCCTGCGAGGTAACCGGGCAGCGCGGCGGGCAACAGGATGTGCCGGGCGCTGGCGAAGCGGCCCGCGCCGAGCACGGTGCCGACCCGAAGCAGGATCGGCGGGATCTGGTCGACGCCCGCGAGCATGCCGTTGGCGATCGAGGGCACCGAACCGAGCAGTACCACGAAGTAGACGGCGCTGGGCTGGATGCCGAACCAGAGGATCGCGGCGGGCACCCAGGCTACCGACGGGAGGCTCTGCAACCCGGACAGGAACGGCGCGACCGCCGAGCGCAGTACCGGCGCCCTGGCCAGTGCCAGACCGAGCGGCGTGCCGATCGCGACGCCCATGACGAAGCCGAGCGCGGCGCGGTGGATGGATACCCAGATGATGCCCAGCGCGTGCGCGCCGCGCGCTTGGTCGAGCAGTTCGCGGCCGACGGCGGCGGGCGCCGGAAGCTGGTATTCGGGCCAGATCGCGGACGCCCACAACGCCTGCCAGATCGCGATGAACACGACGGCGGCGATGATCGGCGGCAGGACGGTTCTCGCGATCCGGCGCCAGCGCGGATTGGTCGACGTCTCCGGAGTTTCCAACGCGTCCAGGCCACCGACGACATCCTCGGCGAGCTCAGTGTCTGGCATGGCGGGAGATCACCTCCCGGAGCCGTTCGTTGATCTCGGCGATGGTCTCGGCCTCGGACTCCTCCCCGAGCCGCCATTCCCGCACCACCCGGCCCGGCCGCGACGAGAGCAGCACCACCCGTTGACCGAGCCGGACCGCCTCGCGCACGTCGTGCGTGACGAACAGGACCGCGCTGCCGGTGGCAGACCAAACCCGCAACAATTCGGCCTGCAACACGTCCCGGGTGATCGCGTCCAACGCGGAGAACGGTTCGTCCATCAGCACCAGCCCGGGACCCGTGCTGCTGTCGACGCCCGCCAACGCCCGCGCCAGCGCGACCCGCTGCCGCATCCCGCCGGAGAGCTCGTGCGGTCGCTTGCGGCCCACCCCGCCCAACCGCACCAGTTCCAGCAGTTCCTCGGTGCGCGCGCGGCGCGCCGCCCGCCGTACGCCTGCCAGCCGCAACGCCAGTTCGACGTTGCCTGCCGCGGTCAGCCACGGCATCAGCGCGGCTTCCTGGAACATCACCGCGGGCCGGGCGGAGTGCAGGTCGATGGTGCCCGCGCTGGGCGCGTCCAGCCCGGCGATCAGGTTGAGCAGGGTGGATTTGCCGCAGCCGGACGCGCCCAGCAGGCACACGAACTCACCGGGGTCGACCCGCAGGTCGACCCCGGTCAGCGCGGTCACGCCGGATGACCCGCACCCGAAGGACTTGCCCACCCCGGACATGGCTACCACTGGTCTCGTCGCCGCCGGTGCTGGCAGGGTCGCGGTCATCAGAGGGCCGCCGGGACGCGGCCCCAGGCGGGCTTGCCGAGCAGTCCCGCCGCCAGCGTGGTGCCATCCTGCGGGTCGATCACCAGGAAGCAGCCGGTGCGCCTGCTGGTGGTGTAGTCGTCGACCGGTAGTGGTTCGGCGGTGGCGAGCTCGACCTGGCCGATCTCGTTGAGCCGCAGGAACTCCGGGCTGGGCAGGCTGGTCAGGTTCTGTTCGTCGAACCGGTTGCGCAGGCACGTGATCCGGGCCTGCGTGGTGCGCGTGCCGTGCTTGACCAGTACGCGCATGCCGGCCCGCAGCGGCGCCTCGGTCAACCAGCACAGCGTCGCGTCCAACTCGGTGGCGAGTTCGGGTACGTCGGTCGCGGCCGCGATCAGGTCGCCCCGGCCGACGTCGATGTCGTCGGTCAGCCGCAGTGTCACCGAGGCGCCGGGACCGGCCGACGCGAGCGCGCCGTCCATGGTGTCGATGCCCGCGATGGTGCTGCGCCTTCCTGCGGGCAGGATCACCACCTCGTCGCCGGGGTGCGCCGTGCCTGCCGCGATCTGCCCCGCGTAGCCGCGGTAGTCACGGTGCTCCTCGGTTCCGGGCCGGATCACGAACTGCACAGGGAAGCGCAGCGGCGCGTCCGGCGAATCACTCGTGACCGGCAGGTTTTCCAGGTGGTGCAACAGAGTCGGCCCGCTCCACCACGGCATGTTGACCGACGGCTCGACCACGTTGTCGCCAAGCAGAGCCGAAACCGGGATCGCGATCACGTCCGCGTCGCGGTAGCCCAGTGCGGTCGCGTGCGCCAGGAATTCCTTGGCGATGGTGGCGAAACAGGTCTCGTCGAAGCCGACCAGGTCGATCTTGTTCACCGCGAGCACCAGCTGTGGCACGCCGAGCAACGCGAGCACGGCCGCGTGCCTGCGGGTCTGCTCAAGGACGCCATGCCGCGCGTCGATCAGCAGGATCGCCGCGTTCGCCGTCGACGCGCCGGTGACCGTGTTGCGGGTGTACTGCACGTGGCCCGGTGTGTCGGCGAGGATGAACGAGCGGTGGGGCGTCGCGAAGTACCGGTATGCCACGTCGATGGTGATGCCCTGTTCGCGTTCGGACCGCAGGCCGTCCACGAGCAGGGAGAGATCGGGCGTGGTCAGGCCCCGGTCGACGCTGGCCCGGTGGATCGCGTCGAGCTGGTCGGCGAGCACCGACTTGGTGTCGTAGAGGAGACGTCCGACCAAAGTGGACTTTCCGTCGTCTACGCTGCCCGCGGTGGCGAGCCGGAGTAGATCATCCATCAGAAGTAGCCCTCCCGTTTGCGATCCTCCATGGCGGCTTCGGAAATCCGGTCGTCGGCGCGGGTGGCGCCGCGCTCGGTCAGCCTGCTGGCCGCGACCTCCGCGATGATGTCGGCGACGGTGTCCGCGTCCGATTCGACCGCGCCCGTGCAGGATCCGTCGCCGACCGTCCGGTAGCGCACGGTCTTCTCCACTACTTCTTCACTTTTCCCTGGCCCGCCCCACGGGCCCGAGGTGAGCAGCATGCCGCCGCGTTCGTAGACCGGACGGCGGTGCGCGAAGTACAGCGCAGGCAGGCCGATGCGCTCGCGTTCGATGTAGCGCCACACGTCCAGCTCGGTCCAGTTGGACAGCGGGAACACCCGGACGTGCTCGCCCGCCTTGTGCCGCCCGTTGTACAGGTTCCACAGTTCCGGGCGCTGCCTGCGCGGATCCCACTGGCCGAAGGCGTTGCGCAGGCTGAAGATCCGCTCCTTGGCTCGGGCCCGTTCCTCGTCGCGCCTGCCGCCGCCGAACACCGCGTCGAAGCGGTGCTCGTTGATGGTGTCCAGCAGCGGCACGGTTTGCAGCGGGTTGCGGGAGCCGTCAAGGCGTTCGGTGAGGCGGCCGTCGTCGATCCAGTCCTGCACCTTTGCCACGATCAACCGCAGCCCGTGCTGCTCGACGATCCGGTCGCGGAACTCGATGACCTCCTCGAAGTTGTGACCGGTGTCCACGTGCAACAGCGGGAACGGCACCGGAGCCGGCCAGAACGCCTTGATCGCCAGGTGCAGCAGCAGCGTCGAGTCCTTGCCGCCGGAGAACAGGATCACCGGGCGATCGAACTCGCCCGCC